>NZ_JAKJSK010000033.1:0-976 GCF_050336935.1 Photobacterium satsumensis | reverse complement strand
TTAACCTTCGGGGGGGCGTTTACCACGGTGTGGTTCATGACTGGGGTGAAGTCGTAACAAGGTAGCCCTAGGGGAACCTGGGGCTGGATCACCTCCTTAACGATATGACTGCGTTTTATGCAGTGTCCACACAGATTGCTTGGTCGAAATGTAAGAGAGCGCCAATGTTGCCCAACAACATTGGCAAGAAACACTTAGTCCCATTCGTCTAGAGGCCTAGGACACCGCCCTTTCACGGCGGTAACAGGGGTTCGACTCCCCTATGGGACGCCACGGGTCGTTAGCTCAGTTGGTAGAGCAGTTGACTTTTAATCAATTGGTCGCAGGTTCGAATCCTGCACGACCCACCATTTCCTTTCCACGAAGGAAAGCAAGTTTGCTTCTGCTTTTTAAAGCGGAGTCAAATAAGCAACTATCGTGGGCGATTAGCTCAGTTGGGAGAGCACCTCCCTTACAAGGAGGGGGTCACTGGTTCGAGCCCGGTATCGCCCACCACTTTTTCCTTTATGCYTCKGCTAAAGAAAAAGAACCCATTATGGGGCTATAGCTCAGCTGGGAGAGCGCCTGCCTTGCACGCAGGAGGTCTGCGGTTCGATCCCGCATAGCTCCACCACTTTCTAAACACTTTATTGATAAAGTYGTTAGAAAGTGGTTTTTTATCCCTTTGGGGATAACGAAACACATGCTCTTTAACAATCTGGAAAGCTGACTAGTAAATTCAATCGAATGATTGATTTATTTWAAGTTTTTATCGAAAGATAAAAACGAGTTCTCAAGCAACACACATTCAAGTGTCTTGTGTAAGAGTCCGGCGAAACAACAGTCCATCAYAACTCAGATGGACAACCTTGGTTGTTGRCCRTACGAAACCTCTTGGGGTTGTATGGTTAAGTGACTAAGCGTACACGGTGGATGCCTGGGCAGTCAGAGGCGATGAAGGACGTGCTAACCTGCGATAAGCCAAGAGAAGATGGTA
>NZ_JAKJSK010000032.1:0-1033 GCF_050336935.1 Photobacterium satsumensis | reverse complement strand
ACCGCCTGGTTCGTAGCCAGGTACTCTATCCAGCTGAGCTACGGACGCACACTAATTCGGTTTTATAGTACCGCCTTGCGGCAATACGTTGTAAATAATGGCGCGCTCGGGAGGATTCGAACCTCCGACCGCCTGGTTCGTAGCCAGGTACTCTATCCAGCTGAGCTACGAGCGCGCAAAATCTGTTTCTATCGCATCGCCTGTCGGCAATACGTTGAAATAATGGCGCGTCCGGGAGGATTCGAACCTCCGACCGCCTGGTTCGTAGCCAGGTACTCTATCCAGCTGAGCTACGGACGCACACTAATTCGGTTTTATAGTACCGCCTGCGGCAATACGTTGTAATAATGGCGCGCTCGGGAGGATTCGAACCTCCGACCGCCTGGTTCGTAGCCAGGTACTCTATCCAGCTGAGCTACGAGCGCGCAAAATCTGTTTTTATCGCATCACCTGTCGGCAATACGTTGAAATAATGGCGCGTCCGGGAGGATTCGAACCTCCGACCGCCTGGTTCGTAGCCAGGTACTCTATCCAGCTGAGCTACGGACGCACACTAATTCGGTTTTATAGTACCGCCTTGCGGCAATACGTTGTAAATAATGGCGCGCTCGGGAGGATTCGAACCTCCGACCGCCTGGTTCGTAGCCAGGTACTCTATCCAGCTGAGCTACGAGCGCGCAAAATTTGTTTTGGTTAGGAAACACCTAACGACCAATGCGTTTCCGTCATTGGCATAAGTAACAATCCGTTGATACTTAGGAATAATGGCGCGTCCGGGAGGATTCGAACCTCCGACCGCCTGGTTCGTAGCCAGGTACTCTATCCAGCTGAGCTACGGACGCGCAGGCATTCTTTATCAAGCAAAACTTGAACAAGAAAAGAATGGCGGTGAAGGAGGGATTCGAACCCTCGATACGGGTATAAGCCGTATACTCCCTTAGCAGGGGAGCGCCTTCAGCCTCTCGGCCACCTCACCACACAAATTATGGCGCGCTCGGGAGGATTCGAACCTCCGACCGCCTGGTTCGTAGCC
>NZ_JAKJSK010000009.1:0-340829 GCF_050336935.1 Photobacterium satsumensis | reverse complement strand
GCGATGAGCGATGAGCGATGAGCGATGAGCGATGAGCGATGAGCGATGAGCGATGAGCGATGAGCGATGAGCGATGAGCGATGAGCGATGAGCGATGAGCGATGAGCGATGAGCGATGAGCGATGAGCGATGAGCGATGAGCGATGAGCGATGAGCGATGAGACTTTGCACCGGGAAGTTTACCGGTGCAAGACAATATCTCTTATTTTTGTTGCCAGCGATCGGCGGCGCTGGTATCCGTTTCGCGGGCATCTACCCAACGAGATTCGTCAGGTGTTTGCTCTTTCTTCCAGAACGGCGCGCGGGTTTTTAGGAAATCCATAATAAACTCGCAGGCTTCAAATGCCGCCCCACGGTGGGCGCTGGTCACGCCAACGAACACGATTTGATCACCCAATGCAAGGTCACCAACACGGTGGATAACGCGAGTTTTCAGCAAAGGCCAACGCTCATAAGCTTGCTCTACGATGGCAGCCAGGGACTTTTCGGTCATCCCCGGATAATGCTCCAGCGACAGCCCTGTGACAGCATCACCTTGATTGAAGTCACGTACTTTGCCGACAAACGTTACTACCGCGCCGGCATCTGTCCCTTGTGCAAGTTGCTCATATTCATCAGCAACAGAAAAATCGTCGAACTGAACAGAAATCATAACTAGCCCCCTGTTACGGGTGGGAAGAAGGCGACTTCATCGCCATCTTTTATTTCACTTTCCAGCGAACTGATTGTCTGGTTAATCGCCACCAGCAGCTTGCCCTGCTCTAATGCCAACGGCCACTTATCGCCTTTCGTAACTAGGTATTGGCGTAAAGCTTCAGCAGTAGTAAATTCAGCCGCAACTTCTAGGCGGTCAACACCGACAAGCTCTTTAACCTGCGCGAAAAATAGTACGTTAATCATGATTCCACCTTGAAATGCCCAGATTTGCCGCCGGTTTTTTCTAGCAGGCGAACTTGTCCAATTACCATGTCCTTTTGGACAGCCTTGCACATGTCATAAATGGTCAATGCCGCAACAGAGGCTGCCGTCAGTGCTTCCATTTCCACACCGGTTTTACCAGCCAGCTTACAACAAGACTCAATGCGAACCATGTTTTCTGCTTCAATCGCTTCCAACTGCACTTCGACTTTCGACAGCAGCAAAGGGTGGCAAAGTGGGATCAGATCCCATGTTCTTTTCGCAGCCTGAATACCGGCAATACGGGCAGTGGCGAATACATCGCCTTTGTGGTGCTGGCCTGAGACGATCAGCTCAAGAGTTTCCGGTGCCATATGCACAAACGCTTCGGCACGCGCTTCTCGGACCGTGTCATTCTTTGCTGACACGTCAACCATGTTTGCTTCACCTGAAGCATTAATATGCGTAAATTGGTTCATCCGTCTGTCCCAAAAAAAAGAAAATTTTAAAAGGTGGCGATCAGCCACCAATAGAGGCAAGGTTTGGCGTCATACCGGTGTTGCCATCATCAAGAAAGTGACTGACTGCTTTTTCTGCCAAGCCAGCTTGGATACGGGCGATCAGCTCATCACGTTGTTCATCCCGCTGAAGCAGGTCGCGCAAATCCACACCGTGATCACCGAATAGGCACAGATGCAGTTTGCCCAAAGCAGAAATACGCAGACGGTTACAGCTCTTACAGAAGTCTTTCTCATAAGGCATGATCAGGCCGATCTCACCCTTGTAATCAGGATGACAAAATACTTGCGCCGGACCGTCATTGTTGCTTTTCAGCTTCAATATCCAGCCATTGGCAATCAGGTAATTGCGGATGCTGACACCGGAGACATGGTGATTATTGAACAAGTCATCCATTTCACCGGTCTGCATCAGTTCGATGAAGCGCAGCTGGATTGGCCGAGTCTTGATCCAATCAAGGAACTGCGGCAGCTGCTGGGAATTGAGGTCTTTTAGCAGTACGGTATTGACCTTGACTTGCTCAAAGCCAGCATCAAACGCCGCATCAATGCCTTCCATGACCTGATTAAACATGTTCTCACCGGTGATCTGGTAGAACATCTTAGGGTCAAGGCTATCTACACTCACATTGATATGGGTCAGGCCGGCTTCACGCCATTCATGGACATGCTTTGCCATACGGTAGCCATTGGTCGTCGTCGCGACTTTACGGATACCCGGTTGCTCAGCAACAGTGCGGATGATGTCGGTAAAATCACGGCGCAGGCTTGGCTCACCGCCAGTAATGCGCACTTTTGACGTGCCACATTCAGCAAACGCGCCAGTCACACGCTGGATTTCATCCAGCGTTAGGAATGATGGCTTTTTCTTCTGTTGAGGATGATAGCCATCAGGCAGGCAATAAGTACATTTAAAGTTACAGACGTCTGTAACCGACAAACGCAAGTAATAGAACTTGCGATGGTGATTATCTTCAAATTGTTTCGCCACGGAACACCTTTCCAAGTACGGGAGGCCGATGCATTTCTTTATCGACCCTGGTGACAACTTGTCACTGGCTTGAGTCACATATCCCCCATGATGAGGCACTTAGTGAAAAAAGCTCGGAGCATGGCAATTGTACAGCACCGGATAAAACCAAAATGCGCACAACAGCGTATTAGTTATAAAAATATCAGAGGAATCGCCATACAGGCAAACTCTCAGTTTTTTTCGTGCAGCATTCTACCTTTCAGTAGATTTCACGACAATACTACTAAAGGGAATACCCGTAAATTTTCTTACTAAAAGTGAGGATATTATGTCCAATATTATTGAATCAGCGACAGTCGATGATGTTGCCCTCTACTTACAGCGTGAAGAAGGGTTAGATTCGGCTCATGCCCACGAGCAAGCCAAGCTTGTCATCAGCGGCTTTATTGATATGCAGGAGAAAGGATTAATCAAAGGCTGGTACTTTGATGAGCAGAGCCACCTTGAATTACTACCAAGCGATAATGTGATGAAAATAATTGCGAATCAAAAATAATTCGCAAAATGCAAATTGCGAATTGGTACTTTTTTGCATTTTAAAAAGATAAATAGAGTCAAACGCGCTGAAAACCGATTTTAAGCGGTATGTAATTTTGGTATCCCATTTGCAGTGTCTATTTCATCAGACAATCAGCAACCGGATTAGACTATGAAAACTTACATACCGCTACTATTCCAAAAACGCCACGTCTTACCCGGTGGACGCATCCCTCTTCGTATTGCTCCAGGGCCACAAATGGCTGCATTCAAAGCCGCCCTGCGAGAAGGTAAAAGTTTTGGTGTTTGTATGTTTGACCAAGATGAACATGGTCACCATTTCTTTCAAATTGGTACCCGTGTCACTGTCGAAGACTTTGATGTTTCGCCAAATAACGGTTGTTTAATCGTTACCGTTGCAGGACACGAAAATTTCACGATAGATCATATGGAAGAAACTGAGGAAGGCTTCTTCTGTGGTGATTGCCAGTTCATTCCACCATGGCCAGAAACTGAAGTACGCCAGGATCAGCAAATTCTGGCTGAAAAGCTCAAGCAAATGTTCAGCAAACACCCAGAGCTCGGTGACCTTCACCAGAACAAACATTTTGATAACCTTAGCTGGTTGTGTCAGCGCTGGCTGGAGCTACTTCCGGTCCCTGCCAGTGAAAAGCAAATGCTATTAAGCGCCCCTAGCTGCCTAGACACATATGATTACCTGATCAGCATTATGCAGCAGCCTCACTAACCAAGCTCACCCTTTCAACTGCCGTACTAACCACTTTGCCCTCAACATGCTTGAGGGCGTTTTTTTCATACGCTCTACGCCCACATTCCGTGACAGATATACCATCATAAGCACATAATCTGTATTCATTACGGCTAACGCGATACACTGCAAGTAATCTACTCAGTTCACATTTTTCAGCAAACGATGATAAACACGACAGTGAAAAATATTACAGATGCCAAAATTGTCGCCATCGGTGGTGGCCATGGTCTTGGCCGTATGCTCTCAGCCCTATCAGAGTTTGGCGAGAATGTAACCGGCATTGTAACCACGACCGATAACGGTGGCTCAACCGGCCGGATCCGAGCCTGCCAAGGCGGGATCGCCTGGGGGGATACACGCAACTGTATCAACCAACTTATTACTGAACCGTCTGTCGGGTCTATGATTTTTGAATACCGGTTCCGTGGCAATGGCGAGTTGAATGGTCATAACTTAGGTAACCTGATGCTAAAGGCGCTGGATAACCTTTCAGTACGCCCACTCGAAGCCATCAATTTAATCCGCGATATGCTCCGAGTAAAAACCCATATCGTGCCAATGACGGAACATCCCGCTGATTTGTCAGCGATGACAACAAGTGGGGAGATCATTTGTGGGGAAACCAATGTCGATGAATTGGCTGATGTGCCGCAGCGGCTTTATATCGAACCGGCAGTGCCAGCGACCAAGGAAGCCGTTGTCGCCATACAGCAAGCCGATATTATTTTGCTTGGCCCCGGCAGTTTCCTGACCAGCGTAATGCCGCCACTTCTGCTCAAGGAGATTGAACAGGCCCTGAAAAAATGCCAAGCCCGAATTGTGTTTGTAACAAACTTAGATAAAGAAAACGGCCCGGCAGGCATGATGGACCTACCGAAGATGCTTAATTGGTGCGAGCGTTCAATGGGAGGACGCCAGATAGATACCGTGCTTGCTGACACCCGATGTGAGGAGCTGGATGAGAAATACAACCAGCACATTGCCTCGCTCGCATCGAACAACCACCAGTGGCGACATGATCGGGAGAAGTTAAAACAGGCTATTCACCGGATTGTCATGGCTGGCTAAGCGCTTATACTCAATCGCCATGCCTTCTACCATCTGCCTGAATTCAGGCAGGTGGTCTAGAATCCACTCATCTTGTCCTTGTCTGACACGTGATTCACATTCTTGTGCCATATCAGCGAGATCATCAGCGCCAAAGCTGGCAGCACTACTCTTGATTGCATGGCTGATTTCTCGTACCTGCTTTATTGAAGGCTGTTCTGAAAGCTGTCGCTGGTACTGTACCAATTCATCGCTAAATACATTGAGGAGTAATGTCAGAGTTTCCTGCCCGACTTCATCTTCCATACGCTTGATGGTCTCAGCATTAATTGTCATTGCCATGTATCTCTCTCCCTACAACTAACCTTGTGCTTCCTGCCAGGTCTGTAATTTACGGTAAATTGTTGACGGGCTAACTTCCAACAAACCCGCAGCACGTGGAATATTGCCATCACAAGCATCGATAGCGGCCTGAATTGCGCGCTTTTCAACAATCCATAGTGGCTCAACCTGCGACTTATCTATAATGAGTGTCGCGCTGGGCTCTTGTAGAGGAAGCTCCTCCCCTATATTTCCAGCAACAACCGGTTGATGTGATGCAATTTTAACGCCACCTTGGTTAATCGGTGGAGGTACCATCTCCAGTGCGACTTCTTCACCGGAATTTAACACAACGATGTTGCGAATAACGTTTTGCAGCTCACGAACATTGCCTTGCCAGTGGTACTGCTCAAACAGTGTCTTTACTTCCGGCGAAAAACGGGTGAAATCCTTGCCTTCTTCAACTGACATCAACGCCAATAAGGCATGTGCTATCTCCATCACATCACCACCTCGCTCTCGCAGTGGTGGCAAAGTCACCGGGATGACATGTAAGCGATAATAGAGATCTTCACGGAATCGTCCCTCCTGGACTTCCAACCAAGGATTACGGTTAGTCGCACAAACAAACCGGACATCAACCGTACTGGTTTTGGAAGAGCCGACCTTTTGGTACGTACCGGTTTGGATGAATCGCAGCAATTTGCTTTGCAAATCCAAATCCATTTCACAAAGTTCGTCGAGAAAGAGCGTGCCATTATTGGCCAGTTCAACAGCACCTTGGCGATCGGTTGATGCGCCGGTAAAGGCCCCCTTCACATGGCCGAACAATTCACTCTCGATCAGCTCTTTAGGGATAGCGGCACAATTAAGTGCAACAAAAGGTTTATCATTTCTAGGGCTTGCTGCGTGAACCGCCTCAGCGCACACTTCCTTACCGGTACCACTTTCACCAGTGATGAACACCGTCGCCTTACTTGAAGCCGCTGACTCAATGACGCGGTAAACCGCCTGCATTGGCAAACTATTACCAATAAAACCTTGGTACTGAGCACCAGATTGTTTGGAAGCGGACTGAGTGGTTTCGCCCTTGGCCTTTCTATCTTCGTCTTTCAAGGCATTATTGACGGTAACCCTGAGGCGATCAGCCTCGCAGGGTTTAATGAGGAAATCTTTGGCCCCATAGCGCATGGCCTCGACCGCAACATCGATCGAACCGTGTGCCGTCATGATCACTACAGGGATGTCAGGGTTATCCCGTTTAACGACCTCAAGTACTTGCATGCCTTCCATATCGGGCAAACGCAAGTCGAGCAGAATAAGATCAGGAGTGACCTCTTTGACGAACTCCAGCGCCTCAGTCCCCGTGCCAACAATCGTCACGGCAACCCCCAAAGGATTGAGGTATGACTTATATAACGCTGCAACTGATGCTGTATCTTCAACCATCAAAATACAGCGCTGGTGTGATCTGCTTTCCATTGCCCCCTCCAAGTCCCATCAATCTTTACTAATTGTAAACAAAAGAAAAAAAACGATGTGACTTTTTCTACGTTATCGCTCAAATATAGCTGACTATAGAGCCCTTAGCATTATGAATCGCATATTGCTTTGCAAAATGCGAAATAGAGTCCACAAATAATTAATATACACGGCTAATTTTGCTGTTAAGCCCTTAAAAAAGTGCAATTAAAGAGGACTACAAAAAGTTGGCACGCATACTGCTTTAGTAAATATGACTCTTCCTGAGAGTCAACCTAGCCAACTGACGTTGTTTGTGGAATTATTTCACTAAAACAATGACGCCAACCGAACACATTATCGGTTGGCTTTTTTTTGCCTGTTATTTACCGCAACCATTTACTGGGCTACGAGCAATCAGCTGTTAGCAATAAATTGCTCTCTGTACGTGTGAATTTTATCCCTTAGCTCAGCCGCTTTTTCAAACTCCAGATTCTGGGCGGCATCGTACATCTCTTTTTCAAGCTTCAGAATTTCAGTTTCCAACTCCTGAGGCGACATAGTGGTATACGTGCCTTTCTTCTCGGCAACCTTGTGAAGCTGCGCAGCACGGTTGGCTCTATTACCCTTGCCTGGTGCCCCCAGCTCCATAATGTCAGACACTTTCGTCTCGAGCGCCTGTGGGACAATGCCGTTCTTTTCGTTATGGGCTTTCTGCTTATCACGGCGACGACTTGTTTCACCCATCGCCCGCTCCATTGAACCGGTGATCCGGTCGGCGTACAAAATAGCCCTACCTTCTAAGTTACGGGCGGCGCGGCCAATGGTCTGGATCAACGAACGCTCCGATCGCAAGAAGCCTTCCTTATCGGCATCAAGGATCGCCACCAGCGACACTTCCGGCATGTCTAGCCCCTCACGCAGTAAGTTGATCCCCACCAGTACATCGAACTCGCCCAAGCGCAAGTCACGAATGATCTCCACCCGCTCAACCGTATCGACATCAGAGTGTAAATAGCGCACCCTGACCCCGTGTTCAGTTAGGTATTCGGTCAGATCTTCCGCCATTCTTTTGGTCAGGGTCGTCACCAGAACCCGCTCTTGCTTAGCCTCTCGGATCCGGATCTCAGACAGAAGGTCATCAACTTGCGTCGCGACCGGACGTACTTCTATCTCCGGATCCAGCAAGCCTGTTGGCCTTACAACCTGCTCTGCAATATCCTCTCCAGACTTTTCGATTTCGTACTTACCCGGGGTCGCCGAAATGTACAACGTCTGGGGGGCCAAAGACTCGAACTCTTCGAACTTCAATGGCCTGTTATCCAATGCTGAAGGAAGGCGGAAACCATACTCCACTAAATTTTCCTTGCGCGAGCGGTCTCCACGGTACATAGCTCCAATTTGCGAGACCGTGACATGGGATTCGTCGATGATCAGCAGGCCATCAGCTGGCAAGTAATCAAATAGGGTCGGTGGCGGCTCACCCTCGGCACGGCCACTGAGATAGCGGGAGTAGTTTTCGATCCCCGAGCAGAAACCCAGCTCCATCATCATTTCAATATCAAACTGGGTTCGCTGGCTAATACGTTGCTCTTCAACCAATTTATTATTTTCTAATAGCTGCTTTTTACGGCTTTCCAGCTCAACTTTGATCCCCTCAATGGCTTCAAGTACCTTCTCCCGGGGGGTCACATAGTGGGTTTTCGGATATATGGTACAGCGCGGTAAGTCACGACTTAACACCGTTCCCGTTAGGGGGTCGAAGACACTAATACACTCAACTTCATCATCAAACAGCTCAAGACGGATGGCATCTTTTTCAGATTCTGCAGGGAAGATATCAATCACTTCGCCTCGTACCCGAAATGTCCCGCGTTCGAACGCCATGTCATTACGCTTATATTGCAACTCCGCCAACCGGCGTAATATATCTCGCTGATCGAGCATATCGCCACGACGAACGTGCAGCATCATTTTCAGGTAAGAGTCAGGATCACCCAGGCCATAGATAGCCGAGACTGAAGCGATGATAATGACATCACGCCTTTCCATCATCGCCTTAGTCGCCGAGAGCCTCATTTGTTCGATATGAGCATTCACCGACGCATCTTTTTCAATAAAGGTATCCGTCGTTGGTACGTATGCTTCAGGTTGGTAGTAATCGTAATAAGAGACAAAATACTCGACGGCGTTATCCGGGAAGAACTCCTTCATCTCACCGTATAATTGCGCAGCCAATGTCTTGTTCGGCGCCAAGATCATCGTAGGACGACCAGTCTCAGCAATAACATTGGCGACGGTGAAGGTTTTACCAGTACCCGTCGCCCCCAATAGGGTCTGATGTGCCAGTCCGGCATCCAGTCCTTCAAGTAACTGATGGATAGCCGTAGGCTGATCACCAGAAGGAGAATAGCGGGAAGAAAGTGTAAAGGTTTTAGAGCTAGACTTGTCCATCATGATTCCATACTGGCTATATGATCAGTGTAAATAACATTGTGCAGCAGCTATCGAGCATGTCAATAATTAGCTCAAGGAATATACCCAAGTGACTTTAAGCTACTGGTTCAGGGTATACGCTTGAAACATCCCCCCTGCGGCCTATCCTGAATACCCTGTAATATTCTATTGCTGCCATCACAAAACTCAAAATCAAACTTAACAATCAAACACTTATAACATCACCTGTTGTTTTATCGATACTAACTACACTATTAACAGTCATTTTGGCCTACGGAGTGATCCGACCCATGTTCAACCATTTTGACCGTTGTTTTAAAGCAGTAAACCGCTACCTTTGCCTTTTTCTATGTTCATAAAAATAACCATAGAAACAGCGATTAAAGACCTAATTCAGCATACGGCAAAACTATTATCATGAAATTTATAAACAAAAAAAACTTTATTAAAAGTGCATTAACCGCATCGATTTTACTGTCATTGGCGGGCTGCTCCAGCGATGATGATGAAACGTTAAAATTCACCGTGTTACACACCAATGATAACCATGGGCGCTTCTGGCATAACGCTGATGGCGAATATGGTATGGCCGCGCGAAAAACCTTAATCGACCAACTTCGTGCAGAGGTCACCGCTGAGGGTGGCGAAGTACTGTTGCTTTCTGGCGGCGATATCAATACGGGTGTGCCAGAATCTGATCTATTGGATGCCGAACCTGATTTCGTCGGTATGAGCCATATTCAGTACGATGCAATGGCTGTAGGCAACCACGAATTTGATAATCCTCGTGATGTGTTGGAAAAACAACGCGCATGGGCCTCTTTCCCGATGTTGTCTGCCAACATTTACGAAAAAGACAGTGGCGAACGTTTATTCAAACCCTATGAAATATTTGATGTAAATGGCGTAAAAGTGGCGGTGATCGGCCTAACAACAGAAGATACCGGCCGGATCGGTAACCCTGAATATGTCTCTGATCTCGAGTTCCGTAATACCGCAGAAGAAGCTGCAAAGGTCATTTCTGAGATTGAGGCTAATGAAACGGTTGATGTCATATTAGCAACAACCCATATGGGGCATTATCAAGATGGGGATAATGGTAGTAACGCACCTGGTGATGTCACCCTTGCTCGCTCACTCGCGGCCGGAAAACTAGATGCCATCATTGGGGGCCATTCACAAAACCCGGTATGTATGGAGCCAGGGACAAATAATTACGACACCGACTTTAAACCGGGTGATGATTGCGTACCCGATAAGCAAAACGGCACGTACATAATGCAAGCCCATGAATGGGGTAAATATGTCGGCCGAGCAGACTTTGAGCTTAACGACGGCGAGCTAACACTGGTCAGCTATGAACTCATTCCGGTCAATTTGAAAGAAGAGAATGAAAGCGGCGATAAAGTCTTTATTGGTGACGAGATCGAAAAAGACCAAGCGCTGTTCTCTATTCTTGAAGAATTCCAAAATAAAGGTGACGAGGCCCTTGGCGATATCATCGCAACCCTCAATGGCAAGCTCGAAGGTGACAGAAGCATTGTGCGCTCTCAGCAAACCAACCTTGGACGACTTATTGCTGCCGCTCAAACCGAATCAGTGCCCAATGCAGATTTCGGTATCATGAACTCAGGTGGAGTACGTGACTCAATCAATAGTGAAGGCATTACTGGCTATGAGGTTTCTTACCGAGATGTGTTAACTGTACAGCCATTCGGTAACACTGTTGGCTATGTCGAGATGACAGGTACAGAGGTAAGCGAATACCTTGGGAATGTCGCCACCAAACAGATAGAATCTGGTGCCTATGCGCAATTCTCTGGTGTTAGCATGGCGGTTGACTGTGAGGCTGGCACCGTAGACATCAACACCCTTGGCGATAAAGCCTATAGCCCTGATGATAACTACATTTTCACCATTCCAAGCTTTAATGCTAACGGGGGGGATAATTACCCAATCCTCCAATTCATCGATACCGGTAATGTTGACGCCGATGTCTTAAAACGTTTTTTTGAAAACAAACAGATAATCAATGCCTCTGATTATGAACCTCAAGGTGAAGTGATGTATCAAAACTCACTGTCTGATAAGGGCTGTCAGCTAGCACAATAACGCCCTAATACCACTCCAGTGGGCATTGCTCGCTGGAGTGGTTCTTTCTGCCCAAATAAGCATCGTTTTTCTCTTGACGATATCAGCTTTACACCGTATTATCACCGCCCACGCAGCAACCCTAGCCTGTTTACCCTCCGGTCAGTTTTACTTTTATTTATTACCTTCAAAACTGTATTTGAGAAAGCTTTCCACAACTTATCCAAGATTTGATTTATATCAATTCACAGCATAATTGTATCTACATTTCAGCTAAAGTAATCACTCTAACTTTTTCTACCAGCACATTATTCCCCTCTGCCACTCCCCCTATAACAGTGGTTTATTGCATATCCGATTTTGCTCACATTTTAACCGCAACGGCATAGAGATGAACTCAACCCCTAGTTCCCAAGGATCAATTAACACACTTATCCACAGTTTCCGTGGATAACTAAGCTAAACCCTTGTGCTGACTGGGCTGGTGGAAATCAAGCCTTTTTTAGACAGTAAAATGACTAATGCATGAAATTTCTGCGTACAAAAGATTAAGCGTGCATAAACCAACCAGCAATGAACTAGAGGTCATTTCATCCCGATTCTGACCAACCGTTCAAGTCACTCAAAAATTAACGAGCCTAACCCCCAGTGACTTCAAGTCGCTGGGTTATAAAATCATCCACTGAAATGTTAATAACACATAATCTTGCATTAACTTTGCAGCAATGAATGGCGAAAAGGTCGTCGAAGTGGAAAAACCCTGCTTCTGGGGAGTTGTTATAGGTGCAACAAAGGAAGATAATATAAAGATCTTTTGCAAATAGTATTATGCGGTATGACTGAATACCTACTCCTTCTCGTAGGTACAGTGTTGGTCAACAACTTTGTACTGGTTAAATTTTTAGGACTTTGTCCCTTCATGGGGGTTTCCAAAAAACTGGAAACAGCCATTGGGATGGGCCTTGCTACGACTTTTGTACTCACACTTGCGTCAGTGTGTGCTTACTTAGTCGAAACCTATATTCTTGTACCTCTGGGGATCCAATACCTCAGAACTCTGAGCTTTATCCTTGTGATTGCGGTCGTCGTGCAGTTCACTGAGATGGTGGTTCACAAAACAAGCCCAACCCTTTACCGCCTTCTCGGCATCTTCCTACCACTGATAACATCAAACTGTGCCGTTTTAGGTGTTGCCCTGCTCAACATCAATGAGCGCCACAACTTTATTGAATCGGTTGTGTATGGTTTCGGTGCGGCTGCTGGTTTCTCTCTGGTACTTATCCTGTTCGCTTCGATGCGTGAGCGGATTGCTGCCGCAGATGTACCCGCTCCGTTTAAAGGTGCTTCGATTGCCATGATCACAGCAGGCCTGATGTCACTTGCCTTTATGGGCTTTACTGGATTGGTGAAACTGTAACATGAGTGGATTAATCATTGCTGTGATTGCTATTGCAGCCCTGGCAGCTATTTTCGGCCTTGTTTTGGGCTTTGCCTCGATCCGATTCAAAGTCGAAGCCGATCCTATCGTCGAGCAAATTGATGCGATTTTACCGCAGACACAATGCGGCCAGTGTGGCTACCCAGGCTGTCGCCCTTATGCCGAAGCCATCGCCAATGGTGATGCCATAAACAAGTGCCCGCCTGGTGGCCAACAAGCGATCGAGAAACTGGCAGACTTGATGGGCGTTGAAGCTCAAGAGTCGGCCCATGATGCTGAGAGAAGCATCAAGAAAGTGGCCTTCATCCATGAAGACATGTGTATTGGCTGTACCAAGTGCATCCAGGCTTGCCCTGTTGATGCCATTGTCGGTGGCACTAAAGCGCTTCATACCGTCATTAAGGATGAATGTACCGGGTGTGATCTTTGTGTTGCACCTTGTCCAACCGACTGTATTGAAATGGTACCGCTAGAAACAACGACAGAAAACTGGAAGTGGGATTTAAACCAGATCCCAGTGGTAAACATTCCAGTAGATAACACTGAAAGTACGGTGAAGTAACATGCTGTCTATTATTGAACAAATCAAGCAGGGTCAGCTGTGGGACTTCCCAGGCGGTATTCACCCATCCGAAAATAAAACACTGTCAAACCGCACTGCAATTACACCTGCCGGCATCCCAGACGAACTGGTGCTGCCGCTCAAGCAGCACATCGGGACCAAGGGCGAGATCCTCGTCAGTGTCGGCGACAAAGTACTAAAGGGCCAGCCACTAACCAAAAGTGACATGAGTATGTGTGTACCTATTCATGCCCCGACATCTGGTACCGTGACGGCGATAGAACAGAGAACCACTGCTCACCCTTCTGGCCTGAGCGATTTAAGTATTGTTATCAAGAGCGATGGCGAAGATCTATGGGGATCACAGCACAAGATTGCCGACTACGAATCACTTGAACCTGCAGAGCTGATCGATGCGATCCGCCTGAGCGGGATTGCCGGCCTTGGCGGCGCAGGTTTCCCAACCGGTCGTAAGCTGCAAGGTAGCTTAGGTCTGGCCGATATTCTGATCATTAATGCAGCCGAGTGTGAACCGTACATTACTGCCGATGACCGCTTGATGCAGGACTATGCAGCAGAAGTGATCGAAGGTGTGCGGATCCTCCGTCATATCGTCAAGCCAAAACTCACCTTGATCGGTATTGAAGATAACAAACCGGATGCGATCAAAGCGCTTGAACAATGCGTCTCGCCAGAAGACAACATTATTATCCGAGTGATACCGACCAAATACCCTTCCGGTAGCTCCAAGCAGCTGGTTAAAGTGCTTACCGGCCGTGAAGTACCGAGTCAATCACGCTCATCCGCTGTCGGTGTCGTGGTACAAAACGTCGGGACGGCCTTTGCTGTCAAGCGAGCCATTATAGACGGCGAGCCATTGATCGAGCGTGTCGTTACCCTAACCGGTGAAGCATTCAAACAGCGCGGCAATGTGTTTGCACGCCTAGGTACACCGATTTCCTTCCTGCTCGATAACTTTGGTTATAAGCCAGATAGGAAATACCCTCGGGTCATTATCGGTGGCTCTTTGATGGGCTTCACCCTACCGCATGCCCATGTCCCGATCACCAAGATCACCAACTGTATTCTGACGCCAAAACGTCGCGAGCTGCCACTTCATACCCATGAAATGGCATGTATCCGCTGTAGTGCCTGTGCCGATGCTTGCCCGACATCACTGCTGCCACAACAGTTGCAATGGTATGCCAAGGATAAAGACTACGATAAATGTGAAGAGTACAACCTGTTCGATTGTATCGAATGCGGTGCCTGTGCCTACGTTTGTCCTAGTGAAATTCCACTGGTTAACTATTATCGCAAGGCCAAAGCCGAAATTTGGGCTAACCAGCAAGAAGCCGCAAATGCTGAACGCGCGAAGCAGCGCTTTGAAGCCAAGCAAGCGCGATTCGAACGTGATAAAGCGGCCCGTGAAAACCGCTTCAAGAAAGCTGCCGAAGACCGCCGCAAAGATATGGCCGCGAAAGGCGGTGATGACGCCGTTGCTGCTGCCATTGCCCGCGTCAAAGCGAAACAAGCTGCGGCAACCACAGAAACCGCTGATAAAAAACCCGCTGTTGCTGCAGCTATTGCCCGTGCTAAGGCCAAGCAAGCAGAAGCCGCGAATGCTGGTAACGCAGCACCTAAGATCACCAGCGCTGTGCCTGACAGCAGTGAGATGGCAAAACTGCGTGAAGAGCGTAAGCGTCAGGCCCGAGAACGCAAGTCAGCCAAGCTAGCCTCACAAGCAGATGCGACTGAAAGTACTTCTGAGACAGCTTCCAGCCAGCCGGCTGACAGTAAAAAAGATGCCGTTGCAGCAGCAATTGCCCGTGCTAAAGCCCGTAAAGCAGCCCAAGCACCGGCAGCGACTGATGCGGATCCGAAGAAAGCCGCTGTTGCTGCCGCTATAGCTCGTGCTAAAGCGCGTAAAGCCGCACAGCAATCAGGCGGTGAACCTGAGCAACCAGCTGAAACCACAACACAAACTGACGCAAATCCGAAGAAAGCCGCTGTTGCTGCTGCCGTCGCCCGGGCCAAAGCCCGCAAGGCTGCCCAGCAAACACAAGCTGAAGCACCTGCTGAAGAAGCTAAGCCAGTGCAAACTGACGACGCTGACGTTGATCCGAAGAAAGCCGCGGTTGCTGCTGCCGTTGCTCGCGCCAAAGCCCGCAAGGCTGCCCAACAGGCACAAGCTGAAGCACCTGCTGAAGAAGCTAGGCCAGAGCAAACTGACGACGCTGACGTTGATCCGAAGAAAGCTGCTGTCGCAGCAGCTGTTGCCCGCGCCAAAGCCCGCAAGGCTGCCCAGCAAGCACAAGCTGAAGCACCTGCTGAAGAAGCTAGGCCAGAGCAAACTGACGACGCTGACGTTGATCCGAAGAAAGCCGCTGTCGCTGCTGCCGTTGCTCGCGCCAAAGCCCGCAAGGCTGCCCAACAGGCACAAGCTGAAGCACCTACTGAAGAAGCTAAGCCTGAGCAAACTGACGACGCTGACGTTGATCCGAAGAAAGCCGCTGTCGCTGCTGCCGTTGCTCGCGCCAAAGCCCGCAAGGCTGCCCAACAGGCACAAGCTGAAGCACCTGCTGAAGAAGCTAAGCCTGAGCAAACTGACGACGCTGACGTTGATCCGAAAAAAGCCGCTGTCGCTGCTGCCGTTGCCCGTGCAAAAGCGCGCAAAGCCGCTAAAGAAGCACAAGAAAAAAATGAGGAAAACTAACTGTGGCTTTTAATATTGCAAGCTCTCCCCATGCCCACAGTCGCCGAAGCACCCGTAGCTTAATGCGCACTGTTATCCTTTGTACAACATTGGGCGTTGCCGCCCAGTGGTACTTCTTTGGCTGGGGCGTACTGCTCCAGATCGCATTGGCTGCGACACTGTGTGTCACAACCGAAGCGGTCATTTTGAAATTACGCCAGCGCCCTTTAATGCCTTATCTGCGCGATAATAGCGCACTGTTGACTGGCGTCTTAATTGGCCTTTCCATCCCGCCTTTGGCCCCTTGGTGGATCAGCGTGATCGGCTGCTTGTTTGCGATTGTTATCGCCAAGCATCTTTATGGCGGATTGGGACAGAACCTGTTCAACCCGGCGATGGTCGCCTATGTTGTTCTGCTTATTTCGTTCCCATTGCAAATGACCACTTGGCTGCCGCCACAGTCATTGGCTGCCGAGCCGGTCACTTTAGTTGATAGTATGAATGCTATCCTAACGGGCTTCACCCAAGATGGATTCAGTGTTCACCAGCTTCGCATGTCTGTAGACGGTGTGACGATGGCCACACCACTCGATACCCTGAAAACGTCACTGACTACGGGTCATACTGCAACAGAAATCCTATCCGGTCCGGTCTTTGGCCTGATTGGTGGTATCGGTTGGGAGTGGGTAAACCTTGGCTTCTTGCTCGGTGGCCTGATCATGCTGAAAATGCGCGTGATCCAATGGCATATCCCCGTTGGTATGCTGGGTGCCTTGTTTGTTATCAGCACCTTGGCATTTATGATCAGCCCGGATAATACGGCCTCGCCGCTATTCCACCTATTCTCTGGGGCAACTATGCTCGGTGCCTTCTTCATCGCAACCGATCCGGTTTCTGCTGCGACCACAGTCAAAGGCCGATTGATTTTCGGTGCCTTGATTGGTGTATTAGTGTTTTTGATCCGCACCTTTGGTGGCTTCCCTGATGGGGTGGCTTTCAGTGTGCTGCTTGCCAACATGTGCGTACCACTGATTGACTACTACACCCGCCCACGTACGTTTGGCCACTAAGGAAGCGACCATGATCAATGCAATGAAGAAAAATGGTGGCACCCTGGCTATTTTTGCCATTTTGGCCACCAGCTTAGTCTCGGTAACCAATATGCTCACCGCTGGGAAAATCGAGCAACAGCAGCAACAAGAGCTACTCAAAGTACTCAACCAGGTTATCCCGGCAGAAAGCCATGATAATGAGTTATACAAAAGCTGTACCCTGATCACCAGCGAACAGTATTTAGGTACCGACAGCCCAATGCCTGCTTATATTGCAGAGAAAGACGGTAAGAAAGTCGGTATGGCTATCGAGGCGATTGCCCCCGATGGCTACAGTGGTGCCATTAAGCTTATCGTCGGGCTCAACCTTGAGGGTACTGTGACCGGCGTTCGGATCCTGAGCCATAATGAAACCCCGGGGCTTGGTGATAAAATCGAAACCCGAATCAGCGACTGGATTTACAGCTTTACTGGTAAGCGTCTAGACGGTGAGAAAGATCCCCGCTGGGCCGTACGTAAAGATGGGGGCGAATTTGATCAGTTTACCGGTGCGACCATTACCCCGCGTGCGGTCGTAGGTGCCGTGAAAAACGTATCGCTCTATTACCAAGCAAACCAGCAGCGCCTTTTCGAACAGCCACTGAACTGTCAGGGTGAATGAAGATGATGAATAAAGAACTGATGAAAAATGGCTTGTGGAACAATAACCCGGCAATTGTCCAGTTATTGGGTCTTTGCCCGCTTCTTGCCGTTTCAGCCACTGTGACCAATGCCCTCGGCCTTGGGTTGGCAACCACAGCCGTTCTGGTTGGCTCAAACCTGATAGTTTCTTTGGTTAGGCAATGGGTACCGTCGGAAATCCGTATTCCGGTGTTTGTGATGATCATTGCCTCACTGGTAACTTGCGTACAGTTGCTAATGAACGCCTTTACCTATGGCTTGTATCAATCTCTGGGGATTTTCATCCCACTGATTGTGACCAACTGTATTATTATCGGCCGCGCAGAAGCCTTTGCATCAAAGAATGATCCTATTCCAGCCCTACTGGACGGATTATGGATGGGCTTAGGTATGACCGCGGCCTTGGTCGTCTTGGGCGCGATGCGAGAAATTCTGGGTAACGGTACCCTGTTTGACGGAGCTGACCGCCTACTCGGTGATTGGGCTGCCTCACTACGTATCGAAGTATTTAGCTTTGACAGTAGCTTCTTGCTTGCCATCCTACCGCCAGGTGCTTTCATTGGTGTAGGCTTTATGATTGCTCTGAAAAATGTTATTGATAACAAGCGTGAACAGAAAGCCGCCAAGACGCAGGATAAGCCTGTTATTGAGCGTGCCCGCGTCACGACAACGAATTAAAATAATCTTAAACTGCTGGTGATGGATCACCAGCAGAACAATGTTGGCTATATCGCTGGAAGTAAGTATGAACAATCAAAAGCGCGTCGAAATTCTGGAACGATTACGTGCGGAGAATCCCCACCCAGAAACCGAACTAAACTGGAGCACCCCTTTCGAATTGCTGATCGCAGTATTGCTCTCTGCCCAAGCAACCGATGTCAGTGTCAACAAAGCCACTGACAAGCTCTACCCTGTCGCCAATACCCCGCAATCCATGTTTAATTTAGGGGTAGATGGCGTCAAGGAATACATCAAAACCATCGGTTTATTTAACTCTAAGGCTGAGAATGTCATCAAGACCTGTAAGATCTTGCTTGATAAACACGGTGGCGAAGTACCTGAAAGCCGTGAGGCGCTTGAAGCTCTTCCAGGGGTTGGACGCAAAACGGCGAATGTGGTGCTCAATACCGCCTTTGGCTGGCCGACGATTGCTGTCGACACCCATATATTCCGTGTGTCGAACCGTACTAAATTCGCTATGGGGAAAAACGTCGATCAGGTAGAAGAAAAACTGCTGAAAGTCGTTCCGAAAGAGTTCAAGGTGGACGTCCACCACTGGCTGATCCTACATGGTCGTTACACCTGTGTGGCACGAAAGCCGCGTTGTGGCAGCTGCATCATTGAAGATTTGTGTGAGTACAAAGAAAAAACAGAGATTTAAAGCCTCTCATGCTACTCACTATAAATATTGCCAGTTATCCAAACTGGCAATATTTTCAACACTATAATTCCCCTTGACCCTATTTTTATTTATCTTTTCCTATTTTACTGGGGTATTTCAATATTGCAGAATAATTGCAAAAACAACGTAAAAAGAAAAAGCAAGACTCTTAGTATTAACTATAGATTAATAAAATAAGAATGCTCACCCGTAAAATACAGGTCATCATAAAAAACAGAAAATGATAAAAATATTTTTATCATAACTAAACGCACATTAAAGCTAGCAAAAACCAGAAGCAACAACCATCCAAACCCTTCATACACAACAACTTAAATTCATCACGAATTAAATATTAAATAAAACAGTAATAATAGTTAAGTCGTTTCATGGCGTGAGAATATTTTCTTAACACTGGTGTAGCAAAAATTAAATACTTCACCGTCACTATTGCCGGACATTTTTATTTGGTCTGGCACGATGAAGTTTTACAGAGCGTCACTTTACTTTGTTAGGAATACAAATTGGTTAGAGCTATTGCTGCTTATATCATTTGTTGTTTTCTTTATTAGTCCGCTGACTAATATGGTCATGGAAGCATTTCGATACAATGCATTCGAGAGAAACTATATCCCAGAGCAAATGTCTCTACGCTGGTTTCAATTTATTATGGAACGAGATGGTGTCACGAGTGCCTTTTACAACTCGTACATGATTGCCATTGTCTCTACCGCTTTATCCTTGCTGGTATGTATTCCAGCCGCCTACGCACTGGCTCGCTTGTCGTTCCCCTTCAAGCACTTTTTCCTGTTCTCATTCCTGCTGTCGAATGCATTTCCGAAAATGGGCCTATACATCAGCATCGGTGTCGTTTTCTATAAGTTCGACCTTATCGGTACCCTAACCGGTGTGATGATTATCCATATCATCAACTCGCTAACCATCATGACCTGGATCACCAGTGCCGCATTCAAGAACATTCAGCGGGCTCAAGAAGAAGCGGCCCGTGATGTTGGCGCAAGCCGTTTGCAAACCTTCTGGTGGGTCACACTGCCACTGGCATCTCCGGGGATTGCTGTTGCCACGATTTTTACCTTTCTAGAGTCCTTAGAAGAATCTACCGGGACACTATTGGTCGGCATGCCAAATTACAAAACACTACCAACAGCGATGTATGGCGTTATCTTCGATACCCCAATGCCAGCCGCAGCGGCATTCGCCATGGTGTATATCGTACCTATCATTCTCCTGCTAACCGCCGTGTATTTCATCGCAAAACGCAGCGTACTGTTTAAATCAATGTTCGAAAGTAAAGGGATGTAAGATGCCGGCTCATAAGTTGAAAGTTCATGAATTAAAGAAAGTTTTCCCAAGTGGCGATGGCGTCAAGGGCGTCAACTTCCATGTTAGCGACGGTGAACTCGTCTCTTTACTCGGCCCATCAGGTTGCGGCAAAACCACGGTTTTACGTGCCATTGGTGGCTTCAATGATATCGATTCGGGCGAAGTATGTCTTGATGGCAATGATATCTCATCGCTAAGCCCAGACGAGCGCCCAACCTCTATGGTATTCCAAGGCTATAACCTGTGGCCACACATGACGGTGTTTGAGAACCTCGCACTGGGCCTCAAGCTCCGTAAAGTCGATAAACAGGCGATAAAAGCCCAAGTTCGCGAGATGCTTGAGATCCTCAAAATGGACGATCACATAGACAAATATCCCGATCAGCTTTCAGGTGGCCAGCAACAACGTGTCGCGATTGCCCGTTCGCTTCTGCTAAAGCCAAAAGTCTTGTTGATGGATGAACCCTTCTCGGCACTTGATGCCAAGATCCGCCGCTATATGCGTGAAGAGCTACGTAAGATCCAGCATCAATTGGGGATCACGATTCTATTTGTTACCCACGATCAAGAAGAAGCCCTCAGCCTGTCTGATCGCATTATCGTCATGAACAAGGGCCGCATCGAACAGATTGGTACACCTGATGAAATCTACCACCAGCCACAAACGCGCTTTGTTGCTGAATTCATCGGTGAAATGAACTTCATTGAAAAGGGAGCTGAAACCATTGCATTCAGACCCGAGCACATTTCAGTCGCACAGGACAATTATGACTTCACCGGTACAGTGCAGTCGAAAATGTCATTCGGCTTGTACTCCAAGCTAATTCTCGACACCCAATATGGCGAAATTCGTGTAGCAATGACCTCCAACGAATACCCACATATCCAAGCCAATGAAACCGTTGGTTTGAAAATCAATAACTCAATGTCTATTTAATCGATATCTAAAGGAATACTGCGATGAAATCTACCGTTTCTCGTCTGGCTGTCGCTATCAGCCTGTTAGCTTCTGGTGCCTCGTTTGCAAGTACGGTTGAAACCATCAACCTTTATTCAGGTGGTTCTGACAACGTTAAATCGACTTGGGACAAAGTGATCCAAGATTTCGAAAAAAGCCACCCAACGATCAAGGTCAACCTTGAGTTCTTGCCTTCAGGTACCGGTGGCATGGTTGGGGCTGACCGCCTGATTGCTTCTCATAAAGCCGGTCGCAACTCTGGTATCGACCTGCTGGAAGTCTCTCAATCTGAGCTCACCAATATCATTTCACAAGCTGGCGTTGAAGCGCTTGAGAAATTGGATGAAGCGTCTATTCCAAACCTGAAAAACGTCATTGCGGATAACGCAGACTCACAAGGCTATTCTATCCCTTACCGCGGAACCACCGTAGTGTTGGCCTACAATCAGGATGATGTGAAAAACGTCCCAACAACATCTGCCGAGTTGGTAGAGTGGATCAAAAACAACCCACAACGCTTTGCCTACTGTGAGCCAGGTACCGGTGGAGCATGTGACTCATTCCTTGTGAGCTCGGTGTACAACACCCTGCCACAAGAAGCGATGACGTCAAGTGACGATAAATGGTCACAACAATGGTCTGATGGCTTTGAGCTACTGGAAGAGCTTCACCCTTTCATGTACCAAACGGCCAACCGTGTTCATTACCCGTTCAAGAACCAAGGTGCGCTTGATCTTCTCGCAATTGGCGAAATAGACATGACCCCGATGTGGGCTGACATGGTACTGGATCAGAAGTCTCGTGGCTTGATCCCTGACTCTATCGCGATCACCCAGCTTGAACCCGCATTCACCGGGAGCTTGATATCCCTAGCTATCCCTGAGAGTTCAAACAACAAAGATGCGGCGAAGAAATTTGTTGATTACGTGGTTTCATCTAAAGCACAGAACCTGTTCGTAAAAGAGCAGAAAGCTATCCCTGTTATTGCCAATGCAGAGCTAGATGATGACGTGGTTAATTCACTTAGTGGCCTAGAAGTCAGTGAATACCGCACTTACACACTGGGTAACCTAGAAAACCAACTGAAACGCCAGTGGGCAAATAAAGTTGCCGCGCTAAGCAAGTAATTGAAAATGGGGTAAGTGGCAATGAATAAACTCGTGAGTAAATTTGACAAACAAGCAGTACTGGGAATAAGTCTAATGATGCCAGCGATGGCAATTTTATTGTGCTTTGTTGCCTACCCCGTATTTTCTTCTTTTGTTACCAGCCTCTCTGATGGGGCTGGCGGTTATAACTTTAATGTCTATATCAGCCTGCTGACAGACACTAACGTTCAAACCAATATCAAGTACACCATTTCTATTGTGCTATGGACTGTGGCACTGACCGTGCTGTTCTCACTGATACTATCGGTTTACTTGAGGTTTACCTCATCTAAAAATGCTTTTTGGATCGGAAAAATTATTCTGTTGCCAAAATTTGTTCCGGGAGTGATCGCAGTATTTGCCTTTATGTCGGTGATCCGCAACGGTGGAGGCCTGACCCGTATCAGTTATCAGCTGACCGGCGAACGTTTTCTGCCGCAACTACTACACACCGATACAGGGATTATTATCATGAACCTGTGGTTCAATATCCCCTTTGCCACCTTGCTGATCATGAGTGCACTCTACAAAATCAGCAACAACCAGATTGATTCCGGTAAGGACATCGGCCTCAGGAACCTCGATATATTACTCAAGATAGTGATCCCGCATATCAAAACCACAATTTATCTTGCAGCTACTTTCGTGTTTATCAGCACCATGGGCGCATTCACCACCCCATTCTTGATGGGTGAAAATGCCGTGAAGATGCTCGGGGTCAACTTGTTCCAAGAGTTCTCTGTCTACCAGGACTATTCAAGGGCAGCAGCACTGTCAGTCATTATTTTTGCGATATCATCGATTGTCGGTGCCTTGTATATCCGCATCATGTTCAATGACAAGAAAAGTACATTTAACTAATCGGACTTTTTAAATTAGCTTGAAATACATATGGATATCTCAGTGAATACCGTAACACCCGTTATCTTACCGCTCACAATCAATGTTCAGTTTAATGATCCAGAAACGGTCAGAAATAACCTTGATCCATACTCGCCAAAATCGATGACATATCACTTTGTCGCCAATGCTGATCATCCACTGAACATTCAGCTGGTAGACGTACCATTCGAGCACGTCCTTGTCAGCATCTACTCGCCATCAGGCCTATTTGTCAGCTCGCTAACCTTCAAGTCCAAATTGGCGTATTTCCATTTGCCTTTGCTTGAAGAGTCAGGTCTTTGGAAGCTAGTGGTCACCCATTTTCATCCTCTCAATGGGAATGGCTTGATTGCTCTTCATCAAGGTGAGATCCATGTCAACAGTACGAACATGGCATTTGATTTTACATCGACTGCAAGTGCAGCAACGAGCAGTGCGCCAAGATGGTACAAGGGTGATTTCCATCTGCACACTCATGTCTCCGATGGCAACGAGTCGTTGGAACACCTTGATGAACTGTGCAACCAAAGTGGCTTGGATTTCTATACCATCACGGATCATAACCTTGCCGTTCGTTCACTGCGTGATGACAAGCTACCGACGCACTCCATGGAACTGACCTTGGATGATAATGGCCATATTAACTTCATTGGTTTAACCCAGCCGCTGGACATTCATTCGCTCACCAAGCAGGCCAAAACAGTCCATGAAGCCGCAGAGCTGTGTATCAAGGCAGCCAAGGAGCAAGGTGCACTGGTTTCTCTCAACCACCCATTCAACCCGCACACAGGGGCAAGATATAATTTCGATATTACCCTGTTCGACACCATCGAGGTCTGCCGCCCTTATCGCGAAGGCAAACTGAGCATCGATGATGCCAAAAGCGTCAAAGCCTTTGACGAGCTGTGGAGCCGCGGTTACCGACTTTTTGCGGTCGGCGGCAGTGATTTCCACGCCAAAGTCAGATCGGAATATATCCGGCCGGGCAAACCCATTACACACTTTCAGGCTAACTCATTAAGCTCGGCCTCGGTGACAACGGCACTTAAACTAGGGCATAGTTTTATCACCAAAGACTGTGAGGTTGAGTACCAGATTTCACAACAGCAAACGGGAAAGCCTGTGCTTTGGGGTCAAGCCGTCGATGCCCACTATCCAATCCTCTTCAGCGGTGCCTGCCAAGAGAGCGTAAAATGGCAACTGATGATCAATGGCAAGATCGCCACATGTGTTGAAAACAGTGAAGCGGAATTTATCTTTGAGTTATCAGAGGGGGATTTTGCTCGCATTGAGGCACGCAATGAAGAAGGGAACCTAAAAGTCTTTTTCAACCCTATTTATTGCGGAAAACCGGCTCGGCACCCCATCGAATGGCTGCCTCTAAAGGCGCACATCGAATCCCAGCTTCACTAAAATAAAAACGCCCGCTCATGCGGGCGATTTCGATCAAATTCTGGAACGATTGCTGCTATTCAACCTTACCGAAATACTCTGTAACGACTGCCGTAAAACTTTCATCATCACTGGTCGGATCGTTATACTCGATTGAGTAATAAGGCATGATACTGTCTTTCAGTTTTTCAGAAATCTGCATTTCCAAATTATCGACACTCACCGTACTGGTCACTTCATACGTTTCAGCTCGGTTAAGATCCATCTCTTCAGCTTGATCGTGGGTAATACGCTGTGATTTCACTTCTGCGGATAATTCACTTTCTAATTTAGTGACATCACTATCTACAACCACATCATTAGCGGCAAAAACCGAGCCAGCACCAAACAGCATGATCCATAATATACTTTTCATAGCCACTACCTTGCTTAGTTATTATTCCCAATAAATTTAGTCTGTTGAAAGCAAGGCCTTCGCTTCAAAAATAAGACTGGAAGGTAGGTAAGAGACATAAAAAAAGGTGGCAGAGCCACCTTTTTCAAGAAATTCAGCTACTCAACTTTATTGTAATAGCCTGTCACTATCGCTTGGTAATTGCTGTCGTAACTACGTGGAACCACATAGGCAACAGAGTAATATTCAAGATTTTTCTCTTTGATCTTACTGTACACCAACTGATCTAACTTGGCTTTTCCCGAAACCGTGTAAACGGTAAATGATTCTGCCCGGTTTAATCCCATCGTTTGGGCTTTCTCCGCCTTCACTTCATAGGGTACACCATCAACTTTGGTGATAGGGCCACAGTCCTGAGCTACAGCATTCAGCACCATAAAAGGAGAAGTAACAAAGAGACCAATACACAGCAACGATTTCATTGTGAACGACCTATGTTCGACTACACCCTATAAAGTTAGCCAAGGAATCAATTTTCGCGAATATAGGCGCAAATTAACCGATTTCTAGATAATCGTACGCCCTAGTGATATCACAACCCGGCGGTTTTTATTGCGGCCAATTGGCGTGCTGTTGTCTGCAACAGGACGGCGCTCGCCGTAGGCTTCGACCTGAATTCTATCTTCCGGAAGGCCCATCGCCATGAAATACTCTTCAAGACGTTCAGCACGGCGCTCAGACAAGGCCTGGTTTTCCGTTTTACCACCTTGCCCATCGGTATACGCTGCAACCAAAACCAAATCGACATCATCACTGTAACGAACAAAGTCAGAAATCTGGGCCAGACGTTGCTGCGAAGCTTTATTGAGTTGATCGCTACCCTGATCATAATGCAGCACCGTAAACGCGATATCTTCAAAGCTGTAAGGTAGCAAATTATCCAGGCACTGGCTGAACTGAACATAAGCCGGACGGAAGGTAACCGCCGACAACGCTACATCAATACGCTTGTTTCGTTGCTGCCAGTCCTGATAACTAAACGTTGGGTAACGCCCTGCTTCCAGCTCAGATAATATGACCCAAGCCGTTTGCCCCCCCACATAGCCGTCAAACTGTTTGAAGAAAGTCAGGTTGGTGATCGGCTGTGCCGCATCTCCCGGCATCCATCGCGGTGGCATCGAGACAAGATTAACATTGCGAGTCTCCCCCATCGGCCGGCGCATCTTCAATTCGAAATCGAGGTTGATTTTCTTACTGGCTTTCGACGTAAATTGGGCCTCACCATAATTAGGAATCGTATGAAGCATCCGGCATTCAAGCGGAGTATCTACCGCCACTTTCCACGTCGACTGTGACGGCTGGGCGACATAAACAGGTGCAGCGCTCGCTGCACTAGCCATCACCATGCCGAGCAGTGATGCCATTGTGCAATATTGAATTTTCGAGATAGCCATTTTTCCACCCATTGCTGCTGTCCTGCCCTTCACACTGACTGTTCGTGCGAGATAAATTTTCGGCTCGTTATTGTATCGGAAAATAACGAAAAAACTTTATACCCAGTAACCCGCCTTTTCTGTTGCACGATTATGCATCAGGACAGGGAAAGGTTTAGCTCAACCATCGAATCTGACATAATGGCCGACTATTTTACATTGATTTGCCGGTTTATGAGCCAAGATAACGAACTAAATACTTTGAAAAGTCGCTTTCGCGGCTACTTCCCAGTCGTCATTGACGTAGAAACTGCAGGCTTCAGTGCCAAGACAGATGCATTGCTTGAGATCTGTGCCGTCACACTTCAGATGGATGAAGATGGTTGGCTGAAGCCGGCGACGACCCTGCACTTCCACGTCGCCCCGTTCGAAGGCGCAGTCATTCACAAAGAAGCCTTGGAGTTCAACGGTATTCGCGACCCGTTCAGCCCACTACGTGGTGCGGTATCGGAAGAAGCGGCCCTGAAGGAAATCTACAAGCAGATCCGCAAAGAACAAAAAGCACAAGGCTGCTCTCGTGCCATCATGGTGGCCCATAATGCTAACTTCGACCACAGCTTTGTCATGGCGGCTTCAGAGCGCGCGAAGTTAAAGCGCAACCCATTCCACCCATTTGCGACATTCGACACCGCCGCATTGAGCGGTTTGGCGTTCGGACAGACCGTATTAGCCAAAGCCTGTGCCACTGCCGGGATCGCATTTGATAACAAAGAAGCCCATTCCGCACTATACGATACCGAAAGAACGGCTGAGTTATTTTGTGAGATTGTTAACAAATGGAAAAAATTGGGCGGTTGGCCACTGCTAGAAAGTCAAACAGACGATAGCGCCGCCGCCGAATAATTCAAACAAGACAAACTCATCAGACCTCCGACCAAGCCCTTTAAATATGGGCTTGGTCACACTTCCATTCAAACAATGTCACAGTTTCAAGCGATTGTTTTAAACACAACCTAATTAAACATTGCTCAATTAGACATGTTTTTCAAAAACAATGCGTTACACTAGGTTAACAATTCTAAATTCCCGTTTTATACTGCCCCAACTGTTTCATATTGTTTCAAGTGGTATCACCACATGAACGATAACCCCTGGCTATTTATCGTTTATGTGTCCCTTCGTGTGAACAATTATGCTGTTCCCCTGTCGTCAAGGGCCCCTTCCGAAACCCCGTGGTTCAGTAACACCTTTTTGCGTTTTTCATTCATGGATCGAAGAACAAGAAGTAACCATTCATAAAAGGCACGTATAATAATGACTAAGAAAATTACTCTAACGGCTCTCGCCGTATCCGCAGCGCTACTCAGTATCAATGCTCATTCCGCCGGCTTCCAAGTTAACGAACATTCTGCCTCCGGCCTTGGGCGCGCTTTCTCTGGGGAAGTAGCAGTCGCAGACAATGCATCGGTACTTGCTCGTAACCCAGCAGCGATGACGATGTTCGACCGGATGCAGTTTTCCGGTGCAATCTCTTATATCGACCCACAAATCGATATCGAGGCGCAAACTATCGGTGAAACAGCCAAAGATGTTGCGCCAACCGCCGTGGTACCTGCTGGCTATTTCATTCAACCCATCAACGATCAGTTTGCTTGGGGCTTGGCGATGTTTACCAACTACGGTTTTGCCACCGAATACCCTTCTGATTTCCACTATGGCACCGATGCCGGTACAACTGACCTTCTGACCCTGAACCTCAACCCGAATATTGCTTACCGTATTAACGAGAATTTCAGTATTGGTGCAGGGGTTAATCTGGTTTATGCCGATGCCGAACTACTTCGCCATTATGGTGGCCTGAACCCATCAAACCCAAGCGCAGATTTCCTAAAACTAGAAGGGGATACTTGGGAATGGGGCTGGAACATCGGTTTCCTTTATGAAGTAAACAAAGACAACCGATTCGGACTGAGCTACCGTTCGGAAGTTGAATTGAAGTTTGATGGTGACTTCACCGACTACACCGGTGCATTTCTAAAAGATGGTAATGCTGGCGATACCGTACCAGGATCACTGAACGTGATCACCCCAGCTATCGCTGAGTTTGGCGGCTTCCATCAGCTCAACAACCAATGGGCGGTGCACTACGGCGTACAGTGGGTACAGTGGAGCAAGTTCGATGAGCTCCGTGCGACCAGTGATCAATGTGTCGACAATGTGTGCCTATTGAAAGAAGAAGATTATGATGACAACTTCCGCTACTCCATTGGTGCCACTTACAACCTAAACCCTGATTGGATCCTGCGTGCCGGCTTTGCGTTCGATGAGCAAGCAGGCAAGTCAACCCTAAGTATCCCTGATACCGACCGTTACTGGTATTCAGCTGGCTTTACCTACAACTACAGCAACCAGATGACGTTCGACTTTGGCTTTACCTACCTATACGGCAAGAGCAATAGCTTCGAAGAAAGCGGCGAGACATTCCACGCCACCAATGATGCGTACCTAACCTCTGCGCAGATTAATTACATCTTCTAAACCGCTAGGTAGACATAAATTCAGTTAAGGGAACACCATAATGAAAAAAAGTATTTTAGCACTAAGCATTGCAGCCTCGTTGGCACTGGCAGGTTGCGGCAACGACGCCAAAGTCGAAAATAAAGTCAGCTACGAAGATCACATCGTAAAAAGCCTAGAAGCCGATACCAAAATCAAATTTGATGTATTGACGGCGCCTATCCTGCCAACGTTTTTGGCCATGGACAGCACTGATGGGACACTTTCCACTGAAGGGAGTGTGGGTGACGATAACTACAACACTGATCTGTCCGATCCACTAACCGCACTGGGTAAAACAGATGGATGGAGTGTGTCACAGCCTATCCTCATGCCATTTGATGGCGATTTGAATATGGTGAGTGCACAAGGTGCCTTTCACCTGATTGAGACCACCAGCCCACTGTCTGGCGACCTTTCTGTGGTCAAGGTTTTGCGAAATGGGTTTGATTACACAGTTGTGACCGTAGAGGGTAACCTAACCGTTATCCCAAAAAATCCACTGAATCCAAAATCTGAATACATGTTCGCGGTAACCGACACCTTGGTCGATGGCGAAGGCGAACCTGTAGGTATGTCTGAATCATATGCTGCATTGAAAACAACCGTTAAGCCACCAAGCAGTGACCTTATTGACGCGCAAAAAGTCACCCATGCAATAGAAGCCACTATCGCAGCAGCAAAAGGCATCGATTCAGAGTCAATCATCTACTCAAGCTGGTTCACAACCGCTTCTGTCGGTGATGTGCTTGATACCACAAAAGCCATCATTGCCCAGACAATAGGTACGGTTCAGGCTGGCGGTAAAGCTGAAGATATTCTGAAGGGTGAAGCCAATCCAAATAATGTGGATTTGACCAGCTTATACCAGATGAATATCAGTGAAGTTACTGATATTAGAGCCTTCTTTGATAGCAATACAACATTAAAGACACTTGTTGGTAATGACCAAAGTACTATTGATGCTTTAGCCGATGGCTACATTGATAATGGAATCAAAATCTACACCGGTACTGTCAGTCTGCCGAACTTCCTCAACAGCAACACCGAAGATGAAGCATGGAAAAAGACCCCTTGGCAAAGTGCAGTACCTAGCCTGGCCAAAATCAGCAATGTTATGACCAACGGCTCTGATGCTGATAAGGCTGCGGTTCAGGCTTCTTTGGACGGTATCGATATTGCCAAGCTGCTTGCCGGTGACAGTGCTGAGTTCATCAAACTAATTGGTTTGAAAGTCACCCTTGCCGATGGTTCGCAGCTAGATGAAGAGCGTTTGGTGACCCAATACAGCCCGCTACCGCAAATCCAGTCTGTCGATCAAGTACCGGTGCTGATGATCCTACCGCCTAACGCAACACCGGGTGCTATCGTTTACCAGCACGGTATCACGTCGGTTAAAGAAACGGCTTACCTATTTGGTGCCCAGCATATTGGCATGGCTAATGCCGGTGCTCCTATTGGTTTACCAGCAGCACCTAAAGCTATTGTCGCGATTGACCATCCGTTGCACGGTGAGCGCGCGCTTGAAGACGGCACTGTGACGACAGGCGAAACCGCAGACGTCTACATGAACCTGGAGTACCTGAACGTTGCCCGTGACAATATCCGCCAGAGTATCATTGATGACCTAGGCCTTCGCACATCACTCACTGTAATGGCTGGCAGTGGCCTTCCTAACTTCCCAAGCTTGAACGTCATGGATGTCAGCTTCTTCGGTCATTCACTTGGTGCGATCACTGGTATTGGTACTTACCGCTTGGGTAATGACAACATGGGCATACCTGCTGCGGATGCGATGTTTAACTTCACCTCAGGGGCATTTGCCAACCCAGGTGGCGGCATCCCATCTCTATTGCTTGAGTCTGCAACCTTTGGCCCGACCATCAAGCACTCACTACTTATTGGTGCCGATGAAGCGGCATATGTTGCAGCCTGTGGCAGTGCTGAAGATGGCGGCGCATGCTTCACGACGTTCTATAACAGCCTGGACGATACTACCAAAGGCAAAATTGATAGCACGTTCACCTCGTTCGCCTATGCCGCCCAAACCGTATTGGATACCGTCGATCCCTACAACCTAGCAAGCGGTGTAAACGGTCCGGTTTATGTGATGCAGGCAGAAGGAGACAGTGTCGTACCGAATGATACCGGCCTATTCGGTATCGGCGGGACTGAGCCACTGGTTAAACAACTCGGCCTATCAGAACTGACCGATAGTGTTAACGGAGAGGTTAAACACATTGCCCGCTTCAATGCTGATGTTTCAAAAGCCCAGCACAGTACAGTAATTGGTCCACAGCTTGTTGACGGTGAAGGCAACCCTATTTCACCTTCTGAAGCTCAAGCTGCAACCAATGAAGCTCAACTACAAGTCGCCACCTTCTCAGCAAACGCGGGACAAGGCGTGGTGGTAGGTAGTGACACGCTGATAAAATAACTCGATTGACATAAGTCTCAACCAAAAAGGCTAGCCTCTCAGCTAGCCTTTTTTATCTCTGCTCACCACCTAAATTCACTAAGTACTTGGCGGCAGACCAGCACATACAAACCTACAGGTCGTCAGTGTGCTCAGACAGGTACGCTGCAACACCCTGTGGTGACGCATCCATACCCTCTTTACCTTTTTCCCACTGGGCTGGACACACTTCGCCATGCTCTTCGTGGAACTGAAGCGCATCAACCATACGCAGCATCTCATCGATATTACGACCAAGCGGTAGGTCATTAACGACCTGATGGCGAACCACGCCTTCTTTATCGATCAGGAATGAACCACGGAACGCAACACCAGCTTCTGGGTGCTCAACATCGTAAGCCTGGCAGATTTCATGCTTAGTATCCGCAATCAGCGGGTACTGAACAGGGCCAATACCACCGTCTTCTACGGCGGTATTACGCCACGCATTGTGAGAGAACTGAGAATCGATAGAAACCCCAATCACTTCCACGCCTTTGGCCTGGAAGTCAGCAAGACGCTTATCAAAGGCGATCAGTTCCGATGGGCAAACAAACGTGAAATCAAGTGGGTAGAAGAACAGCACCGCAGGCTTGCCTGCAATATGGCTGTGTAGGTTGAAGGCATCAACAATTTCACCGTTGCCAAGCACTGCTGCTGCAGTAAAGTCCGGAGCCGGACGGCCAACTAGAACACTCATAACAAACTCCATGTTGTTGACTTCGGCTACCTTCTCTATTGATAGCCGGGGTCAAAGTAAGGTCAAACAGTAATATCTATGTACTACTGCCGAATATTCATACCAAAATGGCGAAACCAGTATAGACAGGGTAATGTGACAAGGCTTAGACATGCAGCACAATAAAAGAAAATTCCCTCACAACATGAATTTTTATTCTACATGTTGTAAATTGATTTCCTTTGAGCAAAACAAATAAGAAACATTGCACATAACGTGCAAGCTTCAAGCAATTCACGACATAACACAATGGACGGATCTTAAGTTTATGAACCCAGTAGTAATATCGGTATGCGTCATGCTTTTACTCGCATTATTGCGAGTAAACGTAGTAGTAGCGCTTACCTTCAGTGCCATTATTGGTGGCCTGATTGGCGGGATGCCTCTTTCGGAAACCATTTCTGCTTTCGAAGGCGGTTTGGGTGGCGGCGCCACCACGGCATTGAGCTATGCCATGCTAGGAACATTTGCTGTTGCGATTTCTCGCTCTGGCATTACCGATGTCCTCGCACAAAAAGTGATCAAACGTATCAGTGGCCATGACAATGCAGCCGCTGCCACGGGCGTTAAGTATTCTGTTTTAATCATTCTTGTACTTCTAGCCATTTCTTCTCAGAATGCGATCCCAGTTCACATTGCGTTTATCCCAATTGTGATCCCTCCCCTACTTCACGTTTTCGCCAAGCTAAAAATTGACCGCCGCCTGATTGCCTGTGTGCTGACATTTGGTTTGGTAACACCTTATATGGTTCTGCCTGTTGGCTTCGGGGGTATTTTCCTCAACAACATCCTGTTGAAGAACTTACACGATAATGGCCTAGACGTTACTGCTGGCCAAGTGCCGGTTGCCATGTTGCTGCCTGCATTAGGGATGGTTTTCGGCTTGCTGTTGGCGACTTTCTTCACCTACCGTAAACCACGCGAGTACTCTGAAGAGAAAATCCTAGCGTCAGAGCCTGAACACAAAACAATCAACCTGCAGCATGTTTACATTGCTGTAGGCGCAATTGTAGCGGCTCTCGGTGCCCAACTGTACAGCGGCTCGATGATCGTCGGCGGCCTGGTGGGCTTTATGGTTTTCACCTTCGGTGGTGTGATCAAGTGGAAGGAAACCCACGATGTATTCACCAAGGGTGTGCACATGATGGCGATGATCGGCTTTATCATGATTGCAGCAGCCGGTTTTGCCTCTGTCATGAAAGCCACTGGCGGGGTTGAAACACTGGTTAACTCGCTGGCAGATATTATCGGTGACAACAAACCATTGGCTTCATTGCTGATGCTCGTTGTAGGCCTTCTGGTGACCATGGGTATCGGTTCTTCGTTCTCGACTATCCCAATTCTGGCAACTATCTACGTACCACTATGTTTGACCTTTGGATTCTCTCCACTGGCCACCGTTGCCTTGGTAGGTACCGCAGCGGCACTTGGCGATGCAGGTTCACCAGCCTCTGACTCAACGCTGGGTCCAACAGCGGGCCTGAACGCAGACGGACAGCACGAGCACGTATGGGACTCGGTTGTACCGACATTCCTGCACTACAACCTGCCGTTGATTGCATTCGGTTGGCTTGCATCTATGGTGCTATAACACAGCGAAACTTAGGTCCTAAACCTGACAATCACATTGGCCAGCCGTTTTTCGGCTGGCCTTTTTTTGCGCCCAATAACACTAACAAAATTAAATGGTTAATTAGACAGTATCTGTTCTATAGTATACTCAAGGAGTTTTATATCAGGGATGGTATATGGAGAATATCGCGCAGTCCTCTTTTCTAATTATTGACGATAGCAACGTCATTCAAAGTGCAACCAGAGCGTTATTGATGAAGCTTGGCGTACCGATGAACAACATCATCAGTACCGCCAATGCCAAAGGTGCCGTTGTCGCTTGCAGCAAACGCAAGTTTGATATCCTGCTTATCGACCATAACCTGGGTGCTGGCAGTACCGGGTTGCAGCTTTTGGAATACCTTCAATACAAAAACCTGATATCGCGTCGTGCCCTCGTCTTTATCGTAACCGGCAACGACAGCCAAGAGGTCTTTTTCGGTTACTCGCAGCACGAGCCCGATGGCTACCTGATCAAGCCCATCCGCTCGGAAGATATTATCAAGCGGGTTTCGGCCGGCTTGCTCAAGCGGGGGTATTGCGAAACCTTGCAGCAGGCGTACCAAACCGATGGCTTAGCCAGTGTGAAACCGCTATTTGCCAAGGCGCCGGATACCGCGGCACTAAAAAGTGGCATTTTATTTGTCGCCGACCTGCTAACCGAACAACAGCAATACGATGATGCACAAGCCATATTGGCTGGCCTACTCCAGGTTCACGACGTCCTGCAGGCCAAAATAAAACAAGCCGAAATCCTGGTCGCACAGAAAAACTATAAACAAGCATTGGAGCAGGTTAACCGGCTCATAAAATTCAATCCATTTAATGTCCGTTTGCTCAAACTCAAAACCACCATCTGCACCCTCACCGAGCAATGGGAGGATGTCGAAGAGTCTATTCTCCGCCACATCCAACTTCACAGCGGTAATATCGAACAAACATTAACCCTGATCTGGGTTCATCTTATTCATCAAGAGCAGGACAAGGCTATTCCCTTGCTAATCAAAACCGCACAACTGCTCCCCCACTCCATGTGGGATACCCCCGGCCGCCGCGGAATGATTTTGTTCGCCGATCTGATGTCACTACAGAAAAAGAAGGACAGCAACGGGCTGAAAAACTGGCGACTTGATGGGGCTTGGAACCGGCTTTGTAACGATCCCAAAAGCAGGCTCCGTGGCAAAGGTGTGCAAAAAGCGCTATTGGCTATCCAGGCACTGTTAATTGAACAAACTGAAAAAGCGCTGGGCATACTGGCGTTGATTGAAGATAAAGAAATCATCGATACCGAGACCGTCTATCTGGTTTGCTGGGCACATCGAGAACTGGATAAACAAGAGAAGGTCTCGCGCTACCAACAGCTGCCCCAAAATAGTCAGGCCCCAGTCAGTGAAGGGCTTGCTAACCTACAGCGCATCGCAGTGTCGAACATGGCCAAACCTAGAGCGACAAGTGATCAAGCCGGGATTGTATTAGACGAAACCACATAGCAGGACTAACTGGACCTCTTCAGCCAACTTCTTTACAAGGACGTAAAGTATGCCACCCTATACACTGCCAAGAATTGTTTATTATACCGTGTTAGCTTTTTGTTTAGTCTTCAGCTCGTTAAGCGTAACGGCTAGCCAAGCGACTAATGCAAGTGAAGTGACTGTGGCAAGTAAAATAACAGTGGCAAGTACAGCTGACATTGACTCCCCTCTAGTACCGCAGGAAAAAAAAACGCTGGTCCGCGTCGGGTTTCCTGGGTTCAATCTCCCCCCCTACATTTATATTGATCCGGCGATAGAGCAACATGTCACGACCGCCGGCTACCGGGCTGCGCCGGATAGCTATAGCGGATTGCTCATGGATGTGCTCAACCAGGTATCTCGTCTCGCTGAATTTGACTATCAAGTCGTGTTCTATCCGACCTTTGAGGATGTTACCAACGCGTTTAAGGCTGGCGAGCTTGAATTGCTGGCAGGTGTCACCTCAACCTCAAGCCGGCAAGAGTTTATGTCCTTCAGCGAGCCGATTTTTTCTCTGAGACGTGGTGTCGTCACACTGAACAAGCCGATTAATCACTACCAAGAGCTCGACAGCGAAGTCATTGCCATCGAGCAGGGTTTCGCCTTGCAGGAGCTCTTGCCTGCTATTTTGCCTTGGGCACAATTACGCCCAGTTCCAGATAGTGCCATCGCGATAAGCAGTATCTTGCAGAAAGAAGCCAAGGGCTATATCGGCGATGCGGTTGTCCTATCAAACCTCATCAAGCAGCTCGGGGATAGCCAACTTACCTTATCCATCTTACCCGATTTACCGACCAATCATCTCCATTTCGCCACCCAGAAAGGTAAACACCGACTATTAAACCGGATTAATTTTGCGCTGCAAGATCTCAGAGATGGCAGTATCAAGTCAATTTACAATCAGTGGTTAACACCCGATCAACGCAATATGTTTGCCCAATATGGGCATCTGAATTTAACTCAGGAAGAACGGCTCTGGCTAGACGCCAACCCGACGATTTCGATTGGTGTCCACAGTGACTGGGCACCTTATGATTTTATCAGCGAGCAGGCACACCATACTGGGCTAACCGCAGACTTGCTCAAAATCATCGCCAATGAATTAGGTGTCGCGTTTGAGGTTATATCAAAACCTTCTTACGCCGATTTGCGCCAAGCCTTTGTCGATGGTGAAATCATGATGTTATCGGCATTAGCCGAAACCCCCGAAGATGCCCTGCAGATGCACTTTTCTGCCCCTTACGTGAGCGAGCCATGGGTTATGTTCGGTAATGCCGATTCTGCGCTGGCCCAGCTGCTCAACCGTGGCTCCTCCGACATCGGCATCATCAGCGGTACGGCAGGCGAAAGCTTGCTCCCCATACTGTGCCAAAACTGCGAGATGAAACCCTTCCCGGATCAGCAATCGGCGTTCCGGGCACTGCAACAAGAAGATGTCGATCAGGTACTGACCTCGCTACACCACGCTTCACCATTGCTGCAAAGCGATTACATTGGCCAGTTTAGAATGCAGGGGCAGATACAGCAGGAAAACCTGCTTCCGTTGCGCTTTGCTGTCAACTACCGCCATCCTATTTTATTGAATATTATCAATAAGGCACTTGGCTCTATCCCTCAAGAAGAATATTCACGGCTAGAACACCAATGGCTGACCTTTGATTATCAAGAAGGGCTAGCCCCACTGGAAGTGGCTAAATGGGCCGGATTAATTTCAACCCTGGGTATTGTGGTGATCGTCAGCATCATTGGCTGGAACCGCAAGATGGCCAAAGAGATCCTGCAGAGAAAAGCCGCCGAACGGCGGGCAAAAAAAGCCGAGCAGCGCCTTCAACACCTCGCTGATAACCTGGATGGCATTGTGTTGCAGCATATCCAGCCCGACCCAGCCAAACCGCTGCAATTCCAGTTCACTTTTGTCAGTGCCAGCATCCAGGATTTGCTGCAAGTCTCGGCTAGCCAACTGTTCCAGGCTCCACAAGCGTTGTTCGACAAAATGGCAATTGAAAATATCAAAGAGCTGGAGCAAAGCATGCTCAATGCCTGCCAGCAGGGCCATTGGGATCATGAACAAGCCATCGACACACCAGCCCCCACACCGATGTGGGTACAGTTCAAAAGCCGGATCACGCCCCACGAAACAACCGGATTCTATTGGAATACGGTGATCACTGACATTTCACTGCTCAAGCAACAACAGCTCGCGCTCGACAGTGCCCGGCAAAAAGCAGAGAGTGCTACCGAGACTAAATCCCAGTTTCTGGCCACGATAAGCCATGAAGTGCGCACTCCGATCAGTGGTATTCTCGGCCTGCTCGAGCTGATGTATGATCAACCACTCAACGAGGAAACCAGAAAGTTGCACGGCGGTCTGACCCAATCAGCAAGGAATATGCTACATATCGTCAATGATGTGCTGGACTTTTCAAAAATCGAAGCGGGCAAGCTGGATCTCAACCCAGCAGAAGTCGAACTTGGCACCGTCCTGCCGCGTATCATCCAGCCTCAGTCAATCCATGCTCAGCAAAAGTCACTGGCATTCCACTACTGGCAAGACCCGAAATTGGCGCAATGCCATTTCCTTGATGATATTCGCCTGCAGCAAATCCTGAACAACTTCCTCAACAACGCGATTAAATTCACCCAGCAAGGTACGATCTCTCTTGAAGTCGATGTCATAGAAAACCATGAAAATCGCGAGCAATGCAGCCAAACAGTCCGGTTCAGCGTTAGAGATACCGGTATTGGTATTTCGAGCGAAAAGCAACAAGCACTGTTCCAGCCATTTGCCCAAGCCGACCAATCCACCAGCCGACAGTTTGGCGGTACAGGGTTGGGGCTAGCCATCGCCCGCAAGCTCGTTGAGCAGATGAATGGCAGTGTTGATTTGGACAGTGAAGAAGGCAAAGGCAGCACCTTCAGTGTCACCCTTCCCTTGCCTGTCACTCTCCATCCGCACAATGTATCAACCCAGCCCTTTGAGATGCAAACCGCCAGTGTTTTCGGCTATTTCTTACAACGGGAAGAGCTATGCCAATACCTTCAAAGCCTTGGCATTCAGCCTGAGATCGCAACCCTCGATAATCCATCGACAGTTTGTGAAAATATTCGTCAATCTCAGCCTAATTTTACCTTCCTAACCCTGTCGCTCTGGCAGCAACTGACGCGTCCAGAAATCTGGTTTGCACAGCATGCCCCTGCAACCAAAGTGGTCATCATTAACCAAAACCCGATGTTGTCACCAGAGCCATTAGATGAACACTGGTGCCTGTCGGTCAACCCACTATTTCCTGATAATTTGCGCCATGTTATGACCCAAAAGGTCGCACCACTTGTTCAGCCATCAGAAGATACATCGCATGACGATGTCATCGCTGAGACCCGAGAGCATGCCGAGCAAACTGGCCGATTAATTTTGGTCGCCGAAGACCATCCTATTAACCAGCAAGTGATCGCCAAACAGCTGGAAAAAATAGGCGTCGTGGCTGATATTGTGGACAATGGCGTTCAGGCTCTACAAGCCTTAGAACAGCACCGATATGGCTTGCTACTCTCTGATTGCCATATGCCGGAGATGGACGGCTATACGCTCGCCGCTACCATCCGCCAAAAAGAACAGCATGCTCGTGATCTGTATACCCAATTCGAACAATATGATGAAAGTGCTGAAGATTCGATGAAGCGCTTAGCGTCAACATTCGGTAAGGCAATTGCTCACTCTTGCCTTGGGCAGGGTTTACCGATCATCGCGCTGACCGCCAATGCGGTTCAGGGTGAAGATGGTCGTTGTTTTGCCGCAGGCATGAGTGATTTTGTGGTCAAGCCAGTATCAATAGAACAACTCAAAGGGCGGATTGAAAAGTGGTTGCCGCCAAGATCCGAACCCACGCCCGTCCAGGAAGCAGACTTGCTAGCCGATGACTTCGGGGCATTGTTTGGTGGCATCACGGCGGCACTAGAGATGGAAGATCAAGGCATGGAGGGTCAAGGTCAAGGAATAAATGTCGACAATGCAGATTGCACGTTAAAGGCTGAGTACGAAACCCCAAACCTACTCGATATCAATAAACTCATCGAAATGTTCGACGATAAAACACTGGCAGAACAGTTAATTGCCGAGTTCAAGGAAACGCATCAGCGCGATATGGTCTTGTTGGAGTCAGCACTGACAGCTAAAGATCAACCGCTTGCCGCTGATATTGCCCACCGAATGAAGGGGGCGTCCAAAATGCTGGCGTGTGAGGCCCTTGCCGAACCCTTGGCCGATATCGAGCGCCATGCCAATTTGGACACTATCGACCAAGCACAGACATCAATTGAAACACTGAGGGCGCTGAGCGAGCAGCTTTAATCAATAATATCGAGTTACCTTCATACAAAAACACCCCGGCGATAAACAATCCCCGGGGTGTTTTAAAAAAGCGGTCAATAGAGCAAGGCCACAGCCCTCATCTATAAGCCAACTTTTCCTTTAGCGATTACTCTGCAGATGCTTCGCCGTCGCGACGCTCAGCCGCTTCTTTAACCAATGGCTGAAGCTCACCTTTCTGGAACATCTCGATGATGATGTCACAGCCGCCAACTAGCTCACCTTCAACCCATAGCTGAGGGAAAGTAGGCCATTGTGCGTAGGCTGGAAGCTCAGCGCGGATATCAGGGTTTTGCAGGATATCGACGTAAGCAAATTTTTCACCACATCCCATCAGCGCTTGTGCCGCCTGAGAAGAAAAGCCACAGCTTGGTAGTTTTGGTGAGCCTTTCATGTACAACAGAATAGCGTTTTCAGAAATCTGTTGTTTAATTTTGTCGATGGTTTCCATAGCTTCCTCTTACGACTTTGCTTATAAGTTGACTATCACAGACATCATTCTACTTGGTCACGCGCCGGAAAAAAACGCCTAAAGAAAATAAGGATATTATTTTTCACTTCTTTTTAGCCTCCAGATCTTTTAATAAAGAAAAAACTTGCTAAAATGATTTCACTGTCACAATTTAGACCAATACCTAGCGGTATAGTAATTCAGTGACAACTGTCAGTTTCAAATAATAAGTTGGCCTTAGCCGACTGGAAGCAATGTCAAGGGAAACGCCCCTTAACCAAAATGGAGAATCGAGCAATGGCATTCGAACTACCAGCTCTACCTTACGAAAAAAATGCTCTTGAGCCACACATCTCTCAGGAAACTCTTGAGTACCACCACGGCAAACACCACAACACTTACGTGGTTAAGCTTAACGGTCTTATCGAAGGTACTGAGCTAGAAGAAAAATCACTAGAAGAAATCGTTAAGACTTCAACTGGTGGCGTATTCAACAATGCAGCTCAGATCTGGAACCACACTTTCTACTGGCACTGCCTAGCGCCAAACGCAGGTGGCGAACCAACAGGTGAAGTGGCTGAAGCTATCAACGCAGCGTTCGGTTCATTCGAAGCGTTCAAAGCAAAATTCACTGATTCAGCAATCAACAACTTCGGTTCTTCTTGGACTTGGCTTGTTAAGAAAGCTGACGGCTCACTAGACATCGTGAACACGTCTAACGCTGGCACGCCACTAACAGAAGAAGGTGTTACTCCTCTTCTAACTGTTGACCTGTGGGAACACGCGTACTACATCGATTACCGCAACCTACGTCCAGACTACATGAACGGTTTCTGGGCACTGGTTAACTGGGACTTCGTTGCGAAGAACCTAGCAGCTTAATAGAGCTTGCACTCCCCCTAATTCAGCTCAACAAGTTGTTTTTAGTTTGATAAAAACGTCTGCAAATGCAGGCGTTTTTTTATTTTTAACCTTCATAATTTTAAGTAATGGCCTTATTCCTGATTCGCGCTAAAAAGCTATAAAAAATATAAAATCTCTAGGTTTCATACGCTTGATTGACGCTTACCTGACAATCCCCTGAACACATAGCAGTAAAAATGCGGGAGTATTCAGCAAGAAGATGCTCCTATGACCAGATATTCAGCCTGCAAAACGATTGCCACGACCGTCCTTTGTTTAGCTCCAACCATCGCGATGGCCAATGCTGCTAAATCTTCAGCGATCCCAGTTACCGTGGAGCCTGTGTCCACCCGAAGCATCGCGCAAAAAATCGAGGAGGTGGGAAAAATCACCGCGCTTGATAATGCCAGCCTCACATTCAGTGCAGGGGCCAAAATTGAAAAGATCGCCTTCAATGACGGAGATGCCGTTAACAAAGGCGATGTCATTGCCGAACTCGATAGCACTAAAGCCAAAGCGGACTTGGACAAAGCTCGCAGCACACTCAGCTTGGCGAAAACCAAACTGCAGCGAACCCGAGACCTGCTTGCCAAGCAGCCCGACGCCCTGTCGCCGCAGGATGTCGACGAGCTTCAAGAACAAGTAAACCTAGCGGCTGCTGACTTCCGCCAGCAAGAAGCAACCCTGAAAGACTACACCATTGTTGCTCCCTTTGACGGCAGGCTAACCACCTTTAGCCACTCCATCGGCAGCCATATTGATGCTTCCGCAGCATTGGTCAGTTTATACAAATTAGATCCCGTCAACGTCACGTATGCCATCAGCCAAGAAGATCTCGGCATGGCGCAGATTGGCCAAACCGTGATGGTTAGTGTCTCGGCCTTTCCCAACCAGACGTTTACCGGTGAAGTAAGCTATATCGCGCCAGCTGTCGATGAGAGCTCAGGCAGGGTGGAAGTCCACGCCACTATCCAGAACCAAGCGCTGATACTGGCGCCGGGTATGTTTGCCAACGTCAGCCAACAACTGCAAAGAGGAAAAGCACAGCTAGTCGTGCCGCAAAACGCCATTTTGGCCAACAACGAACAACGCTACCTGTGGGTTGTTGACGGTGACAAACCACTACGCCGTCAGGTTGAACTGGGTGCCAATACCAATGATGGTTATGTCATTATCAAAAGCGGCCTGAAAAAAGGTGAACTTGTCGTCACCACAGGGCAACAGAAATTGAATGATGGCAACACGGTCAATGTTTTATCACCGCAATCTCTCGAGCAGGCTAACAACAAGGAGGCCGGATAATGCGCTTACCTGAGGTTTGTATTCGCCACCCTGTTTTTGCATCGGTTCTCAGTATTGCTGTCGTATTGCTTGGGATCCTGTCATTCCAAAAACTGTCTATCCAGTATTTTCCTGAGCACCAGACCGCAACCGCGACAGTTAGCGCTAATATCACCGGTGCCAGTGCCGAGTTTATGTCGCGCAATGTCGCTGACAAGCTGATCGATGCTGCAACCGGTCTGGACAGCGTCGATACCATGACAACCGACTGTATCGAGGGGAGCTGTACCCTGAAAATCAACTTTAGCGACGATGTCGATGATGTTGAGTACACCAACCTAATGAATAAACTGCGTAGCAGTGTCGAAGCGGTTAGCGATTTCCCACCGAGCATGACCGACAAACCGACGGTAACGGACAACTCGTCAGATACTAGCACCACCAGTAATATCATCACTTTCGTCAATACCGGTGGTCTTGAGCAACAGGCGATGTATGACTACATCAGCCAGCAACTGGTCCCTCAGTTTCGTCATATCCAAGGTGTCGGCAGTGTCTGGGGACCCTACGGCGGATCGTCTAAGGCCGTACGGGTGTGGCTTAAACCAGAGCGAATGAAAGCTCTGAATATCAAGACAGCTGATGTAGTCGGTACCTTAAGTACCTATAACAGCACATTCACCGCCGGCACCATCAAAGGTGAAGCCCGGGACTTTTCTATCAACCCTGTCAGCCAGGTAACCTCGCTAGAAGATGTCCAGGAATTGGTGATCCGAGTTGAAAGCGGCCAAGTCGTTCGGGTCAAAGACATTGCTGATGTGGTGATGGGTGAAGAGAGCCTTACCCCAAGTAGGCTGACGGTTAATGGCAACCAAGCCATGTCGCTACAGGTCCTGCCGCTGAAAACCGAAAACCCAGTCGTTGTCGCCGAGCGAGTAAAAGCCGCCATTGAGTCGATGCAGGACAAGCTTCCTGACGGTATTGAAATGAAGATGGTTTACAACCAAGCCGACTTCATCGAATCAGCCATCGATGAAGGCTTTGCAACATTGGTCGAGGCGGTTGTATTAGTATCTATCGTGGTGATGTTGTTCCTCGGCTCTTTTCGGGTCGCCTCTGTTCCCATCATCACCATACCGGTTTGTGTCATCGGGGTATTCTCGGTCATGGCACTGCTTGGCTTTAGTATCAATGTGTTAACTATCCTAGCCATTATTTTGGCCATTGGACTGGTGGTTGATGACGCTATCGTGGTCGTCGAGAACTGCTATCGTCACATTGAGCAGGGAGAAACACCATTTAATGCGGCATTGAAAGGCAGCAAGGAAATCATTTTCCCAGTTATCGCGATGACTCTCACTCTTGCCGTTGTCTATCTACCAATAGGTTTGATGTCTGGCTTAACCGCCGATCTCTTTCGTCAGTTTGCTTTTACCCTAGCGGCGGCAGTGATCATTTCCGGCATGGTTGCCCTCACTCTTTCACCAATGATGAGTGCTTACCTGATCAAGCCGATCCACCAGCATCCTAAATGGTTTGCCCGTATCGACCACCAGCTTAACCGCTTGGCCGATAGGTATACCCTAGAGCTTGCTAAGTGGATGAGCCGTAAAGCGGTCATGGCTAGCTTGTCCTGCCTATTACTACTGCTATCGGGGTTTGCCTTTGTCAACATACCGCAGGTTCTGTTACCAACAGAAGATTCTGGCTTTATTGAGGTCACTTCTACTGCACCGACAGGGGTCGGCCGCCAATATCACCTCTCGCATAGTGACGAACTAAACAGTGCCATGGCTGGGCAACGCGCTATTGAAGCAAACCTGTCATACATTGAAGGGACGCCAACCAACCATGTGTTACTCAAACCATGGGGTGAGCGCCAGCAAACCGCCGATGGGGTGGTTGCCACGCTCAGTGAAAAAGCCAGCCGCACCGTATCGGCCTATGACATGTCCTTTGCGGTCCGCTCTGCCGATAATCTTGGTATTGCAACGAACCTGGTACTGGAACTGACAACCGTAGACCGAGATACCGACGCCCTGGCAAAGACGGCTGAACAGGTTACCGACCTGCTCGAGCAGTACCCAGGGGTAACCAATGTCAAGAACTCGACCCTGCGCGATCAGTTAACTTACGATCTGGAAATCGACCGAAATGCCATTATCTTATCTGGAGTGAATTACAGCGATGTCACCGATGCGCTATCAACATTCATGGGATCGGTCAAAGCGGCTGACTTACAAGCCGATGACGGGTTCACCTACCCGATCCAAGTACAGGTTAACCGCCAGGATTTGGGCAGCTTCAATGTGCTCGATAAGCTCTATGTCAGTTCAGATTCCGGACAAAGCTTGCCGCTGTCCCAATTTGTCAAAATCAAGCAAACTACAGCGGAATCAAGCTTTAAGACCTATATGGGCAAAGACAGTGCAGAAGTCACCGCTGACTTGATGCCTGGCTATACCGCCAGTGATATCAAAGCCTATGTCGACCAAGAAGTACCTTCCCTTTTGAGCAGTGCCCAAGGATATGCCTTCAACGGCACGGTGAAGCTACTGGATGATTCACAAGCCGGTACACAGCTGCTTTTCCTGCTTGCCTTGGTATTTGTTTACCTCATTTTGGCGGCACAGTTTGAAAGCTTTATCGATCCGCTGGTCATTATGCTAACGGTTCCGTTATGTATTGTCGGAGCCCTATTGACCCTGTCACTGTTTGATCAGAGCCTGAATATCTACTCGAAAATCGGCTTGCTGACATTGGTCGGTCTAGTGACTAAGCACGGTATCTTGCTGGTTGAATTTGCCAACGAGCAGCGCCGGCAAGGTGCAACGGCGATTAAGGCCGCTTTGGAAAGTGCCCGCTCTCGCCTGAGACCGATACTAATGACATCAATGACGATGCTCCTCGGTTCGCTGCCGCTAGCGTTTGCGTCAGGTCCGGGGTCACTGGGCCGGGTAAATATCGGGCTGGTACTCGTCGGTGGGCTGGTTGCCGGCACTTTCTTCTCGCTGTTTGTCGTGCCTGTCGCCTATGTCGCCATGGCTAGGCTAAAGGAGAAGGATGTATTGGCTGTTTGGCGCCGCCACCGCAAAGTTCCGGCTAGTTAACATCCGAGCTTTGCGTATTATTCGCTAAGTACACGTCATAAAAAACGCCTGCATGTCCTAGTACATGCAGGCGTTGTTTTTTCAGCTGTATTATTTAAGCGTGTTTTTCAGCCAAGATAATACGCAAGGTACGGCGTAGAGGCTCGGCAGCCCCCCAAAGCAGCTGATCACCCACAGTGAACGCATTGAGGTAGTCATCACCCATTGCCAGTTTGCGCAAACGGCCAACAGGAACAGAAAGGGTACCGGTTACCTTGGTTGGGCTCAGCTCTTGAGCGGTCACATCACGGTCATTCGGGATCACTTTCACCCAATCGTTATGTGAGGCGATGATTTCCTCCACCTCGTCCATTGGTACGGCTTTCTTCAGCTTCACGGTCAGCGCCTGGCTATGGCAGCGCATGGCACCGATACGGACACATGTACCATCGATAGGAATAGGCTGGCTATCAAGACCTAGGATCTTGTTGGTTTCCACCGACGCTTTCCATTCTTCTTTGCTTTGGCCATTATCACGCTTGACGTCAATCCAAGGGATCAACGAACCGGCTAGCGGTACACCAAACTCTTGCGACGGGAAGTTATCGGAGCGCATGGTTTCAGCCACCTTGCGATCGATATCCAAAATAGAGGTAGAAGGATCAGCCAGTTCACTGGAAACCGCGTCGTTGATCACCCCCATCTGGCTGATCAGCTCACGCATGTTTTTCGCGCCGGCACCAGACGCCGCCTGATAGGTTTGAGAAGTCATCCACTCAACCAGGCCCGCTTGGTACAAACCACCGACAGCCATTAGCATCAGGCTCACTGTACAGTTACCACCAGCAAAGGTGCTCACACCCTTGTGTAGGCCTTGTTTCATCTGTTCATAGTTAACCGGATCAAGGGCAATAATAGAGTCTTCTTTCATGCGCAAAGTCGATGCCGCATCAATCCAATAACCTTTCCAACCTGCTTGACGTAGTGCTGGGTACACTTTTTCAGTGTAGCTACCACCCTGACAGGTGATAATCGCATCCAACTGTTTCAGGCGCTCAATATCAAACGCATCCTGAAGGACGCCGGCATCCTTACCAAAGTTCGGAGCTGGGATCCCAATTTGGGACGTAGAGAAGAAAACAGGCTCAATGACATTAAAATCACCTTCTTCAACCATACGTTGCATCAGGACAGAGCCCACCATGCCTCGCCAACCCACTAATCCTACTTTCATCATCTGCACTACACTCCCTGATCATTGTTCTATCGGTATAACTATCGATGCTTCTGGTATGACCTTATATACCGAAGTCACTTCGGTATATACAGCAGCACACGATAGTTATAACGACAGGCAGACCCCCATCTATAGTAATTTCAGCCCCGAAACTCAAGCATAAGTTGCAAAAAACCTGTAAAAAAAATCACCACACTGTGAACAAAACCAGCAGATAATATTACACCTTACGATGCTGAATGATAAATTCCCACATTATTTTTGGTGAAATTTCGGGCTAGAAGACAAGCAAACATCGATGAAATTGCACTCTATTCGAAAGTTTACGCATAAAAATAAAACTAAAAGATGAAATCTTAACTAAATCACCACAAGCATTAAGCATTACTTATTTTGATCATTTCGCCACAAATTGATAACCTACCAAACCTCTACTTGGCAAAGCTTAATTCTAAAATAACACCACAATTGCGGTTGTATTATCTATCTATTAATGGAATAACACACATGGAAACAATATGAAAGAACAGTCAAAAAACATACAACACACAAATTAAGCACGCTAAATTAACAACTTTTCAAAATACAAACGTACTTTTTTAAAGGGTTTTGACTTCATTTTGTATCAGATCACATCTAGAGACATTTTCTATCGTGACCATGAAAGCTATCCGCTAGAGTAGCGGCGAATCAATGCTCGTCCCCTTTAACTGACCATTTAGGTCATCAAAATTATTAAAAAAGAATCCCTTTGGGTAAAAATATACCGTCCAAAGGAATAATCACAATTTACAGGCTCGAACTTACAAGGTTAGAAGTATGAACAAACAGACTGTAAAACTACCGTCGCTGACTCAGGTCTTTATCGCTCTCGGTATTTTTCTTGCGCTGGCTTTCTCTTTTACTGCGAAACTCGATTTACCTATCCAGTTAGCGCTTTACATCGGCTGGTTCGTGATCATGGCGCTAGGCATTAAGCTTGGTCATGATTATAAATCGCTAGAAACAGCAGCAACCAAAGGCATCGCTAACGGCTTGGGTGCCGTGCTAATTTTGCTGGCGGTAGGTGCCCTAGTGGGTACTTGGATTGCTGGTGGTATTGTTCCAACCATCATTTATTACGGGCTTAAAGCCATCCACCCATCAATCTTCCTGCTTGCCACTATGCTGATTTGTTCAATGACAGCACTGGCAACGGGCACCTCTTGGGGTGCAGCAGGTACTGCGGGCATCGCCATGATGGGTATCGGCCAGGGCCTTGGTATTCCAGCCCCGATGACAGCTGGTGCAGTGCTATCCGGCTGTTACTTTGGCGACAAACTGTCACCACTATCAGACTCGGTAATTCTGGCTTCATCGATGTCGAATGTAGAAGTTGTTGAGCATATCAAAGGCATGCTGCCTATTGCCCTGATCAGCTACATCATTACCGGTATCCTCTTTACTGGTGTTGGCATTCACTACGCCGGCAATGTCGATATGTCTCAGGTTGAGTCTGTAATCCTTGCGATGGACAAGCAGTTCGTGATCTCGCCATTCTCATTCGTACCGGTGATCATTGTTCTTGCCCTACTGGCTTTACGTCTGCCCTCTTTCCCGGTTATTTCTCTTGGTTCACTGCTGGGCATCATTTGGGCAGTAATGGTTCAGGATATGGACCCACTGGTTGCCTTTAACACCGCTTGGGCACCGTTCTCTATCGACTCTGGTGTCGACTTCATCGACGCAATCCTTAACCGTGGCGGCATGTCATCGATGCTGGGCTCGGTCGCTGTTATCATCTTCGGCCTTGGCTTCGGTGGCCTACTGGACAAAGTCGGTGTATTGCAGACTATTGCTAAGATCTTCGAGAAACGCGTTAACTCAGCAGGCAGCCTATCAGTATCTACGATTGCCACAGCCTTTTTGGGTAACGTATTTGGCTCAGCGATGTATGTATCATTGATCCTAACGCCAAAGATCTGTGCCAAGAACTACGACCGTCTGGGCTATCAGCGTAAGAACCTATCGCGTAATGCGGAGTTTGGCGGCACCCTGACATCAGGTATGGTGCCGTGGAGCGACAATGGTATCTATATGGCCAGTATCCTTGGTGTAGCCACCTTCTCCTACGCGCCATTCATGTGGCTGAGCTTCGTGTGTATCATCGTCACCGTTGTCTCGTCTTACATGGGTTGGTTCGTTGACCGTTGCCCACCAACGGTGGTTGCTGACGAAGCAACCGAAGAGGCCCCATTGCAAACGACTCAGGGTCAGCAACAAACTGCTTAAGTTTCTTTCTGTAAGAAATTGAAAGGGCGCCAGATGGCGCCCTTTTTTTTATTTTGGTCAACAATATAGTTGTAAACAAATATTAATGCACCTTATACTAACCAAGCCTCAATAACACACAAACTTATCGTTCCCGCCAGCACTAAAAAACAGTAATAACACAGCAAAAACACACTACAGAAATGATTAATTAATAAATAAAAAACAATTAATCATGCTTTAAAACAACCTCCTTTATTATTAAATTTTGTGAATGGAATATTAATGTGGATCGCGATCACAAATACTAGCCATTAACCCCATTGGATTAGCATTCAGTAGCACATATTGACCCCCGTCAATTATTTCCCCTATAAATCAGGGACAATGACCTCGTTTCTTATTTTGAGGGCTCTGTAACAGCTCTATTTACAGTGAAAGGCTGTGAACAATTGTTACAGATTCCTTATTTTGGCCAATCGGCCTTTTTGATTCCTAAGAGGTTACATATGAGCAATCCAGCAGAGAAAAACCAAAAGGTAACGATAGGTGCATACATTGCCCTAGCGTTCGCTTTTGTGTTCTTTTCAGGTTTACTACAAACCAACGAGTGGTACGGTGTATTTGATTTCAATACCCTTAACGGTTCTTTCGGTACGATGGCTAACACTGTTACGACAGCGGCAGACGGTGCCATCGAAGTAACGAAAACTACCATGCGCGGTACGGGCGGTAGCGGTGCACGTGACGGCTTCCTATTTGCCCTAACACTTGTACCAACGGTTATGTTCGCACTGGGTATGATCAACGTTCTAGAACACTACGGTGCTCTAGACGCTGCTCGTAAGCTACTGACTCCACTACTACGTCCACTCGTTGGCCTACCTGGTGATACTGGTCTAGCGCTTATCGCTTCTCTGCAGAACACCGACTCAGGCGCATCAATGACTCGCCAGCTTCAGGAAGCAGGCCATATCAACCAGCGCGAGACCGATGTCTTCGCGATGTTCCAGTTCTCTGCCGGTGCGACCATTGTTAACTTCTTCTCTTCTGGCGCAGTTCTTTTCACCCTAACCTACGCTGACGGCAGCAACGCAGTAACCTCATCAATCGGTCTGGCGGTTGTCATCATGTTCGTGATGAAAATTGTAGGCGCGAACATCTTCCGCCTATACCTAAAAGCCACAGACAAGAAAAACAACGTTTCTACTGAGAAGGAGACCGCATAATGTCTCAAGCAACTAAAAAACCAATGGTTACTGATATCTTCGTAGAAGGCGCGAAGAAAGGCTGGGCTATCTCGACGAGCTCTACGATTCCGAACGTACTTATGGCATTTGTGATCATCAAGGTACTTTCTCTTACCGGTGCACTAGACGCTATGGGCGTTTTGTTCTCACCTATCATGGGCGTCTTCGGCCTACCAGGTGAAGCTGCTGCAGTACTGATCGGTGCGTGGATGTCGATGGGTGGTGCGGTAGGTGTGGTAATCACCCTGTTTGACAGCGGTATCCTTGACGGTAACCACATTGCAATCCTCGCCCCTGCTATCTACCTAATGGGCTCACAGGTTCAGTACCTTGGCCGTATCCTGGGTGTTATCGGTACAGAAGGCCGCCACATCCCAGTGATGGTTGCGATTTCTGTTCTGAACGCATTCGTTGCCATGTTCGTAATGAACATCCTTGTGTAAATACCTTTAAGGGGGCTTAGCCCCCCTTTTTCCTGTCGCTATTCCTACCCGTACAGGGTTCTCTCAGGAGCTAATATGAGTTTCTCACTGCAAGATTACTTGGAAGAACTACGCCCGCTTATCGATGTCGACTGCGGTACGCTAACCAAAGAAGGCATTGAAGTTATTGCCAACCAGATGGAACAAAAATACGTTGATCTGGGCTGGAACGTGAAACGTGTTGATTGTGGCATTGCCGGAACCGGCCTTGAAGTGCGCAATAAGCCAGACGCTGAAACCATTGACGTTATGCTTATCGGTCACATGGACACGGTTTTCCCTGTTGGCACAGTGGCCGCTCGCCCAATGACGTTTGATGACAAGCGTGCCTACGGCCCTGGCGTTTCTGACATGAAATCTGGCCTGTTGAACGTTGTTTACACCCTGCGTGAAATGGACAAGGAAACGTTAGATAAACTGTCTATCTGTGTGTGCATGAATCCAGACGAAGAAATTGGTTCGCTGCACTCAGAAAAATGGCTAAAGAGCGTTGCAGTAAATGCTAAAAATGTACTGGTTGCTGAAGCTGCCCGTGCTGACGGCTCTTTGGTTAAAGCCCGTAAGGGTATGGCTCGCTACCGCCTGACATTTGCAGGTAAAGCTGCACACGCGGGTAACGAACCACAAAATGGCCGCAGTGCAATCACTGAGATGGCAAACTGGATCTTGGCGATCAACAATCTAACCAACTTCGAAAGCGGTACAACACTGAACGTGGGTGTGGTTAAAGGTGGTGCAGGTGCCAATATCGTTCCTGACCATGCAGAAGCTGTGGTTGATGTACGTTTCTGGGACAATGACGAATACGCTGATGCCGACGCCAAAATCCGTGCAATGGCTGAAACACCATTTGTTGACGGTGTCGCAATTACCATTGACCGCGAAGCACACAAACCATCAATGGTTCCTTCAGAGAAAACGGAATCTCTGATGGCCTTGGTTGAAGAAGCAGGCCAGGAAGTGGGCATCAACATCACATGGCAGGAAGTCGGTGGCGGTTCAGATGCTAACCTAACAGCAGTTCTGGGTATCCCGACACTGGATGGCCTTGGTCCTGCCGGTGCCGGTTTCCACAGTGCCGATGAATACCTTGAGCTAGAAACTATCGAGCCGCGTATCCAGCTACTGAAAAAAGTACTGACCAAAATCGCCGGTTAATTCGGGCGAATAGGTAGTTAAATAGATAAAAGGGCGCATCTGCGCCCTTTTTTAATTCCTGACTGAACGCTCCCTCACGACGCTTGTGAGCGTGTCTGACTCTTCTCACTTTCTCGGTACGCTGCCAAGTATTTTTCCCGTACTTTAAGTAAGTGCTTCCGGGCCAAATACGCCCTCTTTTTCAGAGACATACTCATATCCATTCCATCTAATCCAGCCAACTGTATATAGGCTACAGAGATTTAAAACACCGTTCAATCACCAGTATACAATCCGTACATTCCGATACAATTCACGTCACCGCCATACATAAGTGGTATTTTATATGGAGGTTATTGGCAAAAATGATCTCGATCAATGACGTGGCTTCGCTTTCCTCGTATGCTCACGTTATAAGTTGCAAAACAAATACACCTTTAAGGAATGCAATAATGTCGAACTTAGCAATGTTTTGTCATCAGTGCTCAATGGCCCAAACTGGCGGCTGTGGTAGCACGGGAAAAACCCAAGGTACTTGTGGTAAAGACGAAAACCTTTCTCGCCTACAAGATATTATGATTTTCGGCCTAAAAGGCCTTTCTGCTTACCGTACCCATGCAGATGATCTAGGTGCAGATACTAAATCTGTTGATGACGTAATTGCCGAAACCCTATATTTCACGCTAACTAACGTTAACTTCAGCTTTGACCAGCACATTGCCCAACTGATGAAAATTGGTGGTGCCGGTAGCGAGATGATGTCTCGCTTAGGTGAAGCCCACCATGGCCGCTTAGGGATCCCTACTCCTGTATGCGTGCCGCAGAACAAAGCCGAAGGTAAAGGTATCCTGGTTACCGGTCACGACCTTGAACTGCTAGAGCGTCTGCTTATTGCGACCGAAGGTAAAGGTATCAATATCTATACCCACTCAGAGATGCTACCTGCGCACGGCTATCCGGAACTACGTAAATACAGCCACCTGAAGGGTAACGTAGGTAAAGCTTGGTTCGACCAAAAGCAGCTATTCCAAAAGTGGAACGGTACCATTATCGTGACCACTAACTGTATTGTTCCGCCAACAGGCCGCGCAGATTATGCCGATCGTCTATACAGCTACGGTATTGTCGGCATCGATAACTGCCGCCAGCTTGAAGACGACTTCGGTCCACTGATCGAACAGACACTGAGCCTACCGGATATCGAAGGTTTCGACAGTGAAGAAACCCTGATGACCGGCCATAACTACAAGACGATCCTTGGTTTGGCACCGCAGATCCTGGAAGCGGTCAACGAAGGTAAGATCAAGCAGTTCTTCGTCGTAGCAGGTTGTGATAAGCCAGGTAAACCTAATGATTACTTCCGTGAATTGGCTCTGTCGATCCCGGACGATTGCATTATCCTGACCTCTTCATGCGGTAAGTTCCGTTTCAACGACCATGACTTCGGTACCGTCCCGGGTACAGAGATCCCACGCTATCTAGACCTTGGTCAGTGTAACGACAGCTACGGTGCCGTAATGATCGCGCTGGCACTGAGCGATGCGATGGGTGTTGCCGTTAACGATCTTCCGGTGAATATCGTTCTGTCTTGGATGGAGCAAAAAGCAGTACTGATCCTACTGGCCCTGTTCAACTTGGGTATTCAGAATATTTACCTTGGTCCTAACCCACCAGAATTTGTTAACGAAGATATCTTTGCCTTCTTGCAGCAGCAGTTCAACCTGCAGCTAACAGGCGATGCCAAAGATGACTTGGCCCGCATGCTAAACCCTCAACCACAACTAGACGTGGTTGAAGTGTAAATCGCAGTAATGCCCTCGGGCCGGCCCTCTGCTACCACTAGGGGTCGGCCCACCCTATTAAAAAAATCAAAAAACGCAGCAACCTGTTTGCCTGTGTCGATTACCTGTACCTGTTAGCCCGATGGAGCTAGTCATGTCTACTCATCAAAAAAGCCAATCGCAGTTTGTTACCATGGACGGCAATGAAGCCGCCGCGTCTATTGCTTATCGCTGCAATGAAGTGATCGGTATCTACCCTATCACTCCATCTTCTCCAATGTCGGAAGCCTGCGAGACATGGGAATCCCAGCAGCAAGAAAATATCTGGGGCCAAGTACCCCGAGTGATCGAAATGCAATCCGAAGGCGGGGCTGCCGGTGCCGTTCACGGTGCCTTGATGGCTGGCGCCATGTCGACCACTTTTACATCATCACAAGGGTTACTGCTTAAGATCCCTAACATGTACAAAATTGCCGGGGAGCTTACCCCCTTTGTCATGCATGTTGCCGCCCGTACTCTTGCTACCCATGCATTATCGATTTTCGGTGATCACTCAGATGTTATGGCAGTACGTCAGACAGGTTTTGCTATGTTGGCAGCAGGTAGTGTCCAGCAAGCCCATGACTTTGCACTCATAAGCCAAGCGGCAACATTGGAAAGCCGAGTCCCTTTTGTGCATTTCTTCGATGGTTTCCGTACCTCGCATGAAATCAATAAAATCAAACTGATTGATGATACGACGCTGCACACCATGGTGGACAACGAGCAGGTCAATGCCTTCCGCGAACGCGGGCTAACTCCTGATGCGCCGAGCATCCGAGGCACCGCGCAAAATCCAGATACTTTCTTCCAGGCCCGAGAAGCATCAAATTTGTTCTATCAGGCATGTCCTGATATCGTGGCGAGCAAAATGGCCCAGTTTGCCGAACTAACCGGCCGCGAATACCGTCCATTCGATTACTACGGCCATCCGCTGGCCGATAACGTTATTGTGGTAATGGGATCAGCCTCTTCAACGGTAAAACAAGCCGTTGACCACCAGCTTGCCCTTGGCCAAAAAGTCGGCGTGGTCACCGTACACCTATACCGACCGTTCTCTTTAGCGCATTTGATCGAGGTGCTACCTACCTCAGTCACGAACATTGCCGTGCTTGATCGCACCAAAGAACCTGGCGCGATGGGCGAACCACTGTACTTGGATGTCATGGCCGCCTTGCAGCAAGCCGTTGCCAACCAGCAGTACCCACATATGCCAGCAATTGTGGGCGGCCGTTATGGGCTTTCTTCCAAGGAATTTACCCCATCCCATGCCGCGGGTATTTTCAATACCATGCTTGACCAGCAACTCAAGCATTCATTTACCGTGGGGATCGTCGACGATATCACCCACCTGTCACTGCCGCAGCCAGCCTCTATTGATGTCGAGCCGGCAAGCCGTTTACGTGCATTGTTCTATGGTCTAGGTGCCGACGGTACAGTCAGTGCCAATAAAAATACCATCAAGATCCTCGGTGAAAATACCCCGCTGCACACCCAGGGGTACTTTGTCTATGATTCAAAGAAATCAGGTGGCATTACTACCTCACACTTGCGAATCGATCCTCAGGCGGTTGAAGCACCCTACCTGATTGAACAAGCAGACTTTATTGCCTGCCATCAGTTCCAATTCATCAACAAATTGGAAATGTTCGAAAAGTCCGCACCCAAAGCGACCCTGCTTCTCAACAGTCCATACGATGCTGAGAACATATGGCAACACCTGCCGCGTGAAGTCCAGCAGGTCATCATCGGTCGCCAGCTTAAACTGTATGTCATTGATGCTGTTAAACTCGCCCGCGAACTTGGGCTGAAAAACCGCATTAATACCATCATGCAAGCGGGCTTTTTTGCCCTTAGCAACCTCATGCCTATTGATGACGCTTTGAGCCAGCTTAAAACGGCTATTGAGAAGAGTTATAGCAAACGCGGACCGGCCATTGTTGAGGCAAACCACGCTGCCGTTGATGCTGCAGTTGCCCATCTGCAGGCCGTAGACATTCCTGATGGCGTCACCAGTATTTTCCGCCGCCCGCCGATAGTGAGCGAAAACGCACCAGAGTTAGTCAAGCGTGTCAGCGCAATGATGATGGCCGATAAAGGTGATCAACTGCCGGTCAGCGCCTTCCCGGTAGACGGATGCTGGCCAACGGCCACAACCCAATGGGAAAAACGCAACATTGCGCAGGAAGTACCGGTTTGGGAAGAAGATTTATGCACCCAATGTAATATCTGTACCTTAGTATGCCCGCATGCCGCCATCAGAGCTAAGGCAGTCGCCCCCGGTGAACTTACCGATGCGCCTGACGGTTTCAAGCATACCGACTACAAGCAACGTGATTTCAAAGGCCAAGCCTATACCTTGCAGGTGTCGCCGATGGATTGTACCGGTTGTAACCTGTGTACTACCGCGTGTCCTGCCAGTGACAAAGACAACCCGGCCCGCAAGGCCATCAACATGGTACCGAAGCAGCAAGTCATTGAGCAGCAAAGCACAAACTATGATTACTTCCTACAGCTGCCGGAAGTAGAGCGGATCGACATCAAGCGTATTGATGCCCGTACCAGCCAGCTTCTCCAGCCGTTATTTGAGTATTCGGGTGCTTGTTCGGGCTGTGGCGAGACATCGTACGTCAAGCTGCTCACTCAGCTGTTCGGTGACCGGTTACTGATCGCCAATGCGACCGGTTGTTCGTCGATCTATGGCGGTAACCTGCCGACCACCCCTTATGCGGTTAACAGTGAGGGACGTGGTCCGGCTTGGGCCAACTCACTATTTGAAGATAATGCCGAGTTCGGCTTGGGGATGCGTCTGGCATTAGACAGCAAACGCCACCACGCCCTGTCACTGCTCGACACTGCCCGCGATATTATTCCTGCAGATTTGATTGAACAGATCCGCAAGGATGCCTTCGACAGCAGCGAAGCAGCTGTCGTCCGCCAGCGTAGTAACCTAACCCGCCTGCGGGCAGCACTGCCTTATTCGCTGCGCCAGCTTGATACCTGTGCGGATGATTTGGTTGCCAAAAGCAATTGGATTGTCGGTGGTGACGGCTGGGCCTACGACATCGGTTATGGCGGTCTGGATCATGTCCTTGCCGGGGGTGACAACGTCAACGTTCTGGTAATGGATACCCAAGGCTACTCCAATACCGGTGGCCAGCAATCCAAAGCCACACCGACCGGTGCCGTTGCCAAGTTCGCAACCCAAGGTAAAACCAGCCAAGGCAAGGATTTGGCGCTTAACATGATGATGCACGGCAACGTCTATATCGCCAAAATCGCGCTGGGCGCCAATATGAACCAAACCATCAAGGCCCTTCAGGAAGCTGAAGCCTATCCGGGGCCATCCCTGGTGATCGCCTACTCGCCTTGCATCACCCATGGTTTTGACATGGCGGAAGGTGTTGAGCATCAGCAACTGTTGGTCGACTCCGGCCTGTGGCCATTGTTCCGCTTTGATCCTCGCCGGATAGCCAAAGGACGCGCAGCACTGCAAATGGACTCGAAGCCAGCGAAAAAAGACATCGAAGAGCTGATCGGCCGTGAAGCCCGCTTCACCCAGATCAAACGAAGAGATCCGGCGCGCTATGAGCAGAACCTCAACCGCCTTCGTCAGCAGGTCAGCCACAAACATCAATTGCTTGAACAGCTAGCCCAGTGGAAACCGGCGCAAGACCAAGACGCAAGCAATTAAGTAACCAATACAAAATTATTAGCAAACCCAAAGAACACAGTGCGGCTGGCCAAACAGTTTTACAATTTGAAGCCAGCCTGCACCAAAAGTTAGGAGACATAAATAATGGCTAACATCGGTATTTTTTTCGGTAGCGACACCGGCAACACTGAAAAAGTCGCAGAGAAAATCGCAGCGAAACTGGCATTAGACCCTCAGGATATTGCAGGTAACAGTAGCGATATTTTTGATGACTATGACCTGCTTATTCTTGGCACACCAACAGCTAACTACGGTGAAATGCAGCCAGATTGGGACTATTTTGTGCCGGAAATGGAAGATGCCGACCTTACCGGTAAAAAAGTGGCGCTATTTGGTCTTGGCGATCAGGTAGATTACCCAGATAGTTTCCTTGATGCCATGGGCGAACTGGCAGAAATGGTCGAAGAAGCCGGTGGTGAACTGATTGGCGAATGGCCGACTGACGGCTATGAATTCAATCATTCCCGAGCAGTGAAGGATGGAAAATTTGTCGGCCTGGCCCTTGATGAAGACCGTCAACCAGAGCTTACCGATGATCGCATAGCAACTTGGCTTGCAACTCTTGGTCTGTAGGACAGCGTCGGCAATAGCTTTAAGATAATAAGGGCTGCACTGTGCAGCCCTTTTTAGATCGGGTTGTCCAACGTCTTAGCCAATAGCAAGCAAAAAGGTTATGTAAACGTAAGCTACTGCTGCAAAGAAGATGAAGAAGTATCAACCTGCTCGCCGCGACGCAAACAGTCAAACTTGAATTTTAATGTTTGAAGTGGACGCCGCCATACCAGTTTAGGCATAGCCCAACGCGACACATGGTTGAAGTGCAAACGTTTAGCAGGTTGATAGCAGTGGTTTTTACACTGGGCGCAGCTAGGCTTTTCATTACCGAGACGGCATTTTTGTACGCGGTGTTCGACATATTCAATTAACCCTTCACATTCAGGGCACATAATGGCACCACGGTGCAGCGTTTTGCAGTAAAGGCGAATCATCGCCTTTGCGGTATCCAACTCACGCTGCTGTCGAGCTGGACCAGAAGTTTGAACGATCATAGGGGCGCTATTATCCACTGCCGCGACTGCATTTATATGATCTCGATCAATTCAGGCTGGCGAACCAAACAATCACCAGTCTAAAGTGAACTTAACTAGCACAATAACCTGCTAGTAAAGTTTTCACCCGATACCTAAACACCGATCGTCGTTTTGGCAAGATAAGCCTCGGCACTGGCAATCGTCTGGTTCAATACCATCTCTATCTCCCGACACTCTTCGACTGATACCGGCTCATTATTTTTGAATTTCGTCTCTGCCACCCCGCAGCACCTACGCAACGGTTCCGCGCTCAGGTTTGCCGCCACCCCCTTCAATGCATGAACAATATTCAGTGCATGCTCTTGCTGCCCAGCCTCTGACACTGCCGCCACCAACACCTGCCCCTTACCGGCGTTATCCTCAATGAAGATTTCCAGTAACATGCACACCGTCTCTTCATCACCGTCCATTGCTTCGCGCAGTGCGTTGACATCCAACCACCCCTCAGGCTCTGCACCGTTATCAGAGCTCTCTTCCTGAGTCTGTTCTTGTATGGAGCCGCTATCCGATACAACGACATCGACTATCTCTTCTTTAACCGGTCTTGAAACTATTGTTGACTTGTCTTGCTGGGGTATCTCTTGGCTGACTGCTCCTGAGACGGATGTTTCTTGGGTGAGAGTTTCTTGGGTGAGAGTTTCTTGAGTGAAGGTTTCTTGGGTAGATGTATGTTGACTGGGTACCATTTGGCTCAGTGCTGCTTTGTGATTTTCCTTTAGCGATTGGATTTTGGCACCTTCATCGAGAAAAGATTGGATTTCCAATGCGGCTGGCGTGAAGACCATCTTCAATAGCTCACACAAATTTTCCAGCTTTTCACTATCAGCCTGAGTTTTGACCTCACGCTCAACCTGCTCGGCCAATGCATGGATCTGCTCGGTGCCTAAACTGGCGGAGACCCCTTTCAGGCTATGGGATAGCATCTGAACTTGATCTATATCGCCGGCTTGGAGTGCCTTTACGATTTTATGACCATCATCAAAATGCTCATCGACAAACACCTCTAGTAGCATAGTAACCATATCACGGTCACCATCCATGGTATCAAGCAGGTAATCACTATCGAAAACCGTCAAGGACTCAACTTCTGTGGAAAGACTCAGTGTTTCATCTGCCGTGTTGGGATTGGTCTCTAGCAGAGATTCAGACACGGTTTTCGGATCACCGCTCTCTTCGTCTTTCGGCTTAAGCAGGAAACTACTGCCAATGCCTAACGCAGCAACTAAGGCCATAACAGAAAACACAATCAGAGCATTTCCTAGCACACCAGACAGAGAGATCCCCAAATATAAACTCGGTAATGCCGCGACAATCAATGCAATGCCAATCAAGCTTTTCGTTGAACTGTGGGATTGACTGGTAGATGCCGCTCTTTTGCCTGACGTTTTTTTCATGGTCACTCCTGTCCATTACACCCCATAGCAATACGCCGTACCCTAGCCAAGGTATAAAAAATAATCAGAAAAGTATGGAAAACTATACAAAACTTTAGGCAAAAAAATTAGAGAGGTACAACCAAAATCAGGAATTGGTTAAAGAAGCAGTAAAAAGAAAGCGCTAAAAGCACGAGCAGCGAGAATAGCTGCCCGCACTATCAAAGAGTTAGCTGTCGCTATTTAGACGACGCAGCAGCTGATCCTTCAGATTTGGCGGGGTCCCCTTCAAGGTCAGCGTATCGGTATCCGCATCATAGAAGATACGCTCACCAAGCAGCATGCCATCAAAGTTGATGGTTACGCCGCCACCTGAGCCAACGAACTTGGTCAGTTTACGCATGGCCGTTCTATCCGCAGGAAAACTTTCCTCCAGCTCATAGCCTTGCTGTGACGTGAACTGGTAGAAATCTGTGCCATCATCAGACTCAGGTAATTCAGCGGCCAGTTCCTTGACCGTCACTTCATCGCCTGACTGCAACTGACCGTTGCAGTAATCATAAACCTGCTTGCGATACTCCTGCTTTTCTTCTTTATCCATGCGCGAATCGGCACAGAAATCTTCCACCGCCTGCATCAATACCTGATTCTGCTCTTTAACGTCCAGACCTACTTCGGCCTGCAGGAAGTCGAGGAAAAAGTCCGCAATCTTGCGACCAACGCGCCCTTTAATGTAAGTCAGGTAGCGGTTCGAATCCGCGTCGGTTTCCCACGATGACAAATCAATACGGGCAACAATATCCATTTTCGACACATCAAGATAATCGGTCGCACTGATATCCAACTGCTCAGTCACCTTCATGCTGTGACAGGTAGGAAGCAGGCCAATAAAGAGGTAATCCGTGGCTAAAGATTGGTACTCTGCAATGACCAAAGTGCCGGATTCTGCGAACGGATATTTCACCAACTCAGCCTGAAGACGCTGGGCTGATTGGTTAGAAAATGTAAGAAAGTCCAACTCGCCACGACGAGACTGTTTCAGCCAATGGCCAAATTCGCTATCTTCAGAGAAGTGACCAAACCCTTTTGCTCCCTTGCTACTGTATACTCGATGTAGCTCAGAAACCAGTTCCTCGGTTGCGGTATTGTTTTCAAGGGATTGTTTTCTAAGATGAATTTCCAATTCATCGTTTTCATTCTTAACTAATTGATGAAGAATGACGTTGGAAAGTGTGAGGCTCATAATGGAAAAATTTCAGTTAATCTAAAGTGTAGGTTATTATAAGTCGCTTTCCTTAACATTAAACAAGATTAAACAAGACTTCCTATGCCAATTACTTCAAAATACACCAATAAAAAAGTTGAACAAATCATTGATGATATGTTCGATGTATTAGAGAAGCATGATGCTTCTGCAGAACTCGCTCTGATGATCGTGGGCAACATTGCGACTAACATCATCAATGCCGATGTTCCTGCATCGCAAAGGAAAGCAATTGCAGAAAAATTTGCGCACGCTCTACAGTCTTCAATCAAAGAAGACTAATCTTGTTTGCTGTGCCACAGCTATATAGGACTGGGAAACACTGACATCTATGGTCTCCAGCGGTAACAATTACAAAGACAAAGTCTCTCAGCTTATCAGCTGGGGACACTGGTTCAGTTTTTTCAATATTATCGCCGCCATGCTTTTGGGGTCGCGGTATATTGTCCATTCCGAGTGGCCAGCGTCTCTGATTGGCCAATTCTACCTGCTACTTAGCTGGGTTGGCCATTTTGGCTTTTTGGTATTCGGATTTTACATCCTGATACTCTTCCCAGCCAGTTTCCTGATCCCATCACAGCGCTTGATGCGGCTTTTTGCCGTGCTGGTGGCCACCACCGGCCTGACTGTATTGCTGCTCGACACCCACGCCTACGAAACGCTGGATCTTCACCTGAGTCCTCTGGTATGGGATCTGCTGCTGAGCGGAGAGCGCACCGAGCTCAACGCCCGCTGGCAATATCTGTTTATTACCGTTCCGGTGATATTCCTGCTCCAACTCGTGCTTTCTGAGTGGCTGTGGCGCAAACTCAGAAAACTTACCCGCAAACACGTCGGGGTACCTATCGCAACGGTCTTTGGGATCTGCTTTATCAGCAGCCATTTAATGTACATCTGGGCGGATGCCAATTTGTACCGTCCCATCACCGCACAACGATCTAATTTCCCGCTGTCCTACCCAATGACAGCGAAAACCTTCATGGAAAAGCATGGCTTGCTTGACCGTGAAGAATATGCCGAACGCCTCAATGCCCAGGGGGTGGAAACCAGTGAACAGCTGCGCTACCCACTGGAAAAAATGACATTTGATGACCCTGGTACTGGCAAAAACCTGTTGGTCGTGGTGATTGATGGGCTACGAAGCGATATGGTCGAAGCAGAAACCATGCCTTACCTGTCGGCTTTTGCCACCCAAAATATGGATTTCGAGAACCACTACAGCAGTAGCAACGAAAATACAGCGGGTATCTTTGGCCTGTTTTACGGTTTGCCAAGCAGCTATATCAACAGTGCCCGTTCGAGCAATACCAAACCACTGCTGGTCAGCACGCTTGAAAAACGCGGGTACCAATTCGGCTTATTCGGCGGCGATAATCTCAGCCAAGATCCCATTTATACCGAAGCAATCTTCAACGGCCTAGCGCTGGAAGAAATAACGGCTACCAATAAAGATGCCGAAGCCGTGGATAACTGGGCTTCATGGCTGGAATCTGAAAAGACCAACACCCCATGGTTTAGCTATATCGAGCTAACCTCAGTACAAAACTTTGAGGAAGGCGGTGATTACACACCAAAATTTGAACCGTCTCTGGGCTCAAATAATATCTCGGGCCAGAACACGAATCTGATTTTGAAAAATAGCTATCGTAATGCCGCCTATTTTATTGATGAGCAGCTGATCCGTATTTTTGACCACTTAGTCGGCCAGCAACTGATGGACGATACCATTGTCATTATTACGGCCAATCACGGAACGGAGTTCAACGAAACCGGTAGCAATAGCTGGGGTGCCAACAGCAACTACAGCCAATATCAATTAAAAGTACCATTGGTGATCCATTGGCCCGGCAGCGTCTCGTCAGTCAGTGATAGGCTAACCAGCCACCTCGATATCGCGCCAACACTGATGGAGTCAATGTTTAATACCACCACGCCAGCGACTGCCTACAGCAGTGGCAACAGCTTGTTTAGCAATTCGACCAAGCGTCGCTGGATCTTAGCCGGTAACGAAAAAGATATTGTGATGATCCAACCTCGGTCCACGACTGTTATCGATAAATACGGTAACTACTTGGTGTATGATCAAGACTATAAGCGGTTGGATTCGGCCAAGCCTAAGCTCTCCACACTGATGCAGGCAATGCACGAGATGAAGCGCTTTTATAACGCTGACTAATCACGCCTCAACAAATGCAGAGGGCAGCCATTGGCTGCCCTTTTTCTATATCGACTACTGGGTACTAGAGGTAATCTTTGTTGTCGGCATAGCATTGCTCGTAACCATCCAGCCAACCGTAAGCATATTTATTTTCCGCTTCCATCCTTTCCGGATCTTGACGAAAGCCGTCCAGATGCGTAGCCGGCTCATTCGTGCGGCTATAACATCCATCTTGATAACCATCTAGGTATGGTCGGGTAAAGCCCAGCTCGGACAGTGTCTCATGGCGGGTATCAGCACAGCCGGCAAGTATCGTGACAGTGAAGGCGACACCCACATACTTTAGTGAAAAAATCATAAATATCCATATATGAATATAAACACCTAAAATGTAGCGGAGCACACCGTTTAGCCCTGTCTTAGATCCGATACTTTCGCTATCTTAATAACAAGCTGAGCTATATTGTCGTTGGCAAGCCAGAACATTAGAGCTCTCGGTACTGTCCCTCTACGCTGTATATTAAGGATAAAAAATGACCAAGACCGTCTTAATAACTGGTGCAAACCGTGGGGTGGGACTGGCACTCACCGTGGCCTACCTAGAGGCTGGCTGGCTGGTGTATGCCAGCTGCCGCGACATTGCCTGCGCAGATGAGTTAACTCGCAGGCAAAACATATTTCCTAACCTAACCATCGTTGAGCTGGATGTCACCGACCATGACGCGATTTTGCACTTAGCGCAATCGATGGAAACGACTCATCTCGATCTCCTTATCAATAACGCGGGTTATTACGGCCCCAAAGGATATGGCTTTGGTAATACCGATGCCGATGAATGGCGAAAGGTATTTGAAATCAATACGATTGCGCCGTTAAAAATGGCAGAGGCTTTTTATCCCCAGCTCAAACAAGGCTCGCCCGGTGTCATTGCTTGCCTCTCCTCAAAAGTTGGCAGCATGGCCGAAAACACCAGTGGTGGCGGTTATATCTACCGCTCTTCCAAAGCGGCGCTCAATTCCGTGGTCAAGAGCCTGTCTAACGACCTGCAGCCTGAAGGCATTATTGTTATTGCTCTGCACCCGGGCTGGGTGCAAACCGAAATGGGCGGGCCCAATGCACTTATCGAAGCCCAGGCATCAGCCGCGAGTCTGAAAAAAGTCATCGATAACCTCACCTCGGCTGATTCGGGTTTATTCATGGATTATCAAGGTAACTATTTACCTTGGTAAAACTATTAACCTTGATAATCCTGATGTTGCCTTGACCACAAAGGTGGCGACGACTTAACCCGTGCCATTGTCACAATCTCCCTTACTTTTAGCTGGCTGAGCAATTAGCCAGTTGCACCTAGCCGTGTAGTTCGTCGCATTTTCTGCAACCAATCCATAAAAAACCACTAATTTGCTGTATCCATAAGCCTTTTATCGCAAAAATTTCGTAACAATAGTATGAAACAAACTGCAATAGCGGCTATATAAGCCCATAGCCACGCCGAATACACAACTTCAGGGGCACCTAGAGTGCTTCAATGTGGTTATGTAACAAATCGATATCAACTATTTGGGAAGGTCACTTGACTCAAGGTTCTCACATTCAAGACTTTTACGACCGGGTGCTCTCCCTCTCAGGAAAGTCACACGGTTTAAGAGCTACCTGTGAACAAATTTGCAGAAACCTTCTGCTAAGCTTTTCCGTGCAGGAGGCCACCTTGGTTATCGCAGACGGCGCAGAATGGAAAAAGCTGCTGACCATGGATGATGCTGGGATCAATTACCTATCCCCGCCCATTGAGTACCCAGAAAGCAATGAGTATCAAGATACAAGGGCATTCCCGCTTTATAAGATCACCGAGGCCGTACGGCTCCAAGTGGCCACCATTACCGAGCTAGACAATGCCTACCGGCTTTCTCTCCCGCTGGAAAGACGTTCGAGGATCATCGGCTGCTTCATGGCCGATTTTCCCAAAAACGAGGTATCCAAGCACTTTAACGCCAAGGACTTCAGCTTTCTGGGCGTTTTGCTTGCATCTGAACTCAATGCCTCGATGACCGATGCCATCATCCAAGATGAGCACAGTGGCCGGCGTATTGCAGAACGTGAGCTGAAAATTCGTCAGCACGAACAGCACAGTTTGCAGAAACAACTCCAAGCCCTACATGATATCTCGTTCAGGCTATGGCGTGCAGACTCTATCAACCGCATGCTATTTACTGCTGTTGATGAGGCCAAAAAGCAACTCAATATCGACAGGATGGCGATATTTCTATTCAAACCTGGCAACCGGATGCAGGGCACTTATGGTACCGATATCCATGGGAAAACAGTCAACGAGTATTATTTCGAGACAGAAATTCCAGACCTGTGGTTTTCGGTCCATGCCCTACAGAAAAATGAAGAATATTTGGCGATAGAAGAAAACACCCCGCTGTACCATAACCTAAAGGTGGTTGGGTTTGGCTGGAGCGCCTATATCTCACTGTGGGATGAAGACACGCCAATTGGTTGGATTGCCTGTGATAACTTACTCAGTGGGATGCCGCTGCCTTCCCATTTACACCAACTGTTCAAGCAATTTGCCTTCATTGTCTCCCAGCACTTGGTCAGACGACAAGCAGAAGAAAAGCTTATCCAGCTCAATACCGAACTGGAGTTAAGGGTGGCCGAGCGCACCCGCGCGCTGCAACAGGCCAATGAAAAACTAGAAAAAGTCTCCCGTGAAGATCCGCTGACCCAAGTTGCCAATCGCCGCCAGTTTGACGAACGTTTTTCTGATGAGTGGCGACGAGCCGAACGCCATAGTCTACCTATCTCATTGCTTATTATTGATGTCGACCACTTCAAGGACTACAACGATAGCTTCGGCCACGCAGCGGGCGATCAGTGCTTAAAAATCATTGCTACGGCACTTGCTCCGCTGGAGCGTCGGGCCGGCGCGCTTTTTGCCCGCTATGGCGGCGAAGAGTTTGTCTTGCTACTGCCGGGTCAAGACCAGCATGCAGCGCAATATGCCGCCGAACGGGCCTTGGAAGCCACTAGGGCACTCGCCCTACCTAGGGGGGCACCAAAGCGAGACATCGCCGATATTGTCACCATCAGTATCGGTGGCTGTACCCTTATACCTTCAAGCAGCAGTTCAGCCGATGCCTTCTTCAAGTTAGCCGATAATGCCCTGTACGAAGCTAAATCCTGCGGACGAAATCAACTATTTATGATGAATGAATAGCCCGCGCCATGCCAGCCACGGCTATCTTAGTCCGATTTTTTCGCAGCACGGCGACGAGGAGCCCGAGCTTTACCAGATGAAGAATTTCCCGAGGCAGCCTTACCACCACTAGTGCCAGCAGACTTACGGCTTCCCTTGCCGCCACCTTTGCTATAACGGCGCTTCTTAAAGGGTTCTGGAGATTTCAAGTCACGCAGGCTCTGGGGAACCTCACTGGTTTTCACCTTTTCCATCAATTGTGTTACCTGCCCTTCCAAAGCGTCCATAAAGGGCTTGTAGGCGCATTTCTTATCGGCCATATCCTGCAACTGGTGCTCCCAATGTGCCGTCATATCCGGATAAGTCGCTTCATTGGGTAGAGCATAGATTAACCCTTTACCCGCCTCCGTCGCATGGATGCTTTTACCTTGCCGCATCAACAGTTGCCTTTTGAATAGAATATCGAGGATCCCGGCACGGGTTGCCTCCGTGCCCAGTCCATCGGTATCACGGAGAATTTTTTTCAGCGAACTGTCAGAAACAAAGCGGGCGATCCCCGTCATCGCCTGTAACAAGGTGGCTTCGGTAAACGGTTTCGGCGGCTCCGTCATCTTGTCCAATATCTCGCCATCGCGGCAGGTCAATACCGTCCCCTTATCCAGCGGCGGCACTTTATCAGCCAAATCTGCCTCTTTATCCGTAGGCTCATCCCGCCCCAGTAATGCACGCCATCCAGCAGACATCAACTGGCGACCGCGAGCAACAAACAGCCCGCCGGCAATGGTAAATTCCAACTTGGCCTCGCTGTATATCGCCGCCGGGTAAAACTGCATCAGGTATTGTCTCGCGACCAACTGATACACTTTCTGCTCGCTGCCACTGAGGCTGGTACTACTGACCGATTTAGGGGTCGGAATAATGGCATGGTGAGCATCGACTTTTTTATCATTCCACGCTTTCGACTTCAAACTAATATCCGCCCCCTCCACCGCATTGACCAGCTTATTATCGGTGTTGGCAATCGCTTGGCACACATCCCCAGCCTGCTTGAAATGATCCATTGGTAAATAACGACAGTCAGAACGCGGATAAGTGATCACCTTGTGCTTCTCATAGAGCGACTGACAGGTGGCTAGAACATCAGCGGCACTCATGCCAAAACGCTTGGCGGCATCAATCTGAAGGGCCGACAGCGAATAAGGTAAGGGAGGAGCCTGACGGGTTTCCTTGCGCTCGGACGCTGTGACTTCTGCAGGCTGGCCTTTTATTCGGCTGACCACGTTTTCACAAAGTTTGCGGTTCAGGATCCGGCCATCTTCATCCTGCCAGGGTTTGCACGACTCACTCGGCTTCCATCTCGCCCGGATCTCTTGCTGCTGGTAAGGGAGCAAGGCAAACAACTCATAGAAGGGCTTCGGTACAAAATTGGCAATTTCATCATCGCGACGAGTCACCAAGCCGAGTACCGGGGTTTGTACTCGGCCAACCGATAACACACCTCGATAGCCTCCTTTCTGGCCGAGCAAGGTATAAGCGCGCGTCATGTTCATGCCATACAGCCAGTCGGCACGGGATCGGGCCAGCGCTGATACGGATAGCGGAATAAAATCGCGGTTACTACGCAGTTTCCCCAGCGCACGCTTCACCGCGGCAGGGTTGAGATCTGAAATCAGCAGCCGTTGCATGGCTGCCTTTTTGCCTTGGGCTAACTTGACATAATCAATTACCTCATCCACCAGCAACTGCCCTTCCCTGTCCGGGTCTCCCGCGTGGATCACTTCGCCGGCCTGCTTGCACAGTTTGCGAACCACACCCAACTGTTTCTTGGCTGTTTTACGGGGCGTCAACTGCCACTGCTGCGGCACTATCGGCAAATCGAGGATATTCCATTTTTTGTATTTCTCGTCATAAGCATCCGGCTCAACCTGTTCGAGCAAGTGGCCGATACACCAAGTGACGATATCACCGTTGCCCGCCTCAATATAACCATCATGGTTCTTGTGGGGCCTGGGCAACACGGCGGCAATGGCACGCCCTAAGCTGGGCTTTTCTGCAATATATAGACGAGACATAGTTGGAATTCAGTTGAATAGCGTTGGCAAGTATTGGCTGAACTATAAGAAAAAAGTACGGAGAGAACAAGAAAATACTGGATATAGATACAGTCTTGGCTTTAATGAAAAGGAGCCCAGTCGCAGGTACTGGGCTCTTGCTTATGAAGTTAGGCGCAATTTTCCGCCAACCAAGCTTTAACCTCGGCATATTCACCACGGTAGGCAATGCGGTCTGCTTTTTTGCTTAGCTGATAGGTATACATCGGATCGTAGTACTGCTCGAGCAACAAGCTAAGCCAGTCATAATGGCCTGACAGTTCACCGCTGGACTGCATAGCTTTGACGGCCTGTTGCTGCACCAATAGCAGCTCCTCGTAGCGTTGATAGCCAAGGCGCTTGCGGATACTGAACATACCGCGCTCAAGGTACTGGGCAAAACGCTCCCAACCTTCCTGTTCACCGAATTCAGCACAGTAATCACGCTGCATTCTTACCACGTAGTCGTCCAGCAAGCGCTCGAGCCTAACATCAAGCGGGTCGTCAACAATCGCTATCGGTGCCTCCTGCATCGCCTGGACAATAGGTAGAGGTACACCGACCGAGCCGATGATCTTCCCTTCATCTTCATAGACAAAGTGCGACACGCCGGTAGCCTGCTTCTTTAGCATCGATATCGCCAGCACATTTTCGAAATTAATCTGGGTACGCTGGGCTGATACGTAGCGGCCAAACGATGAACCACGGTGATTCGCCGCACCTTCCAAATCGATACCATTTGCCAGCTCATTGACCATGATCGTCTTGCCGCAACCGGTATTGCCGCCAATCAAGGTCATCGGCTTGGTGGCAACATCATCGATAGTCTCGATTAAGAAACGTCTTAGCGCCTTGTAGCCACCCTCGACAAACGGATAGTCAATTCCCGCTTCTTTCAGCCACTGCTGGGTAATGCGCGAGCGCAACCCGCCACGGAAACAGTACAGATAACCGTTTGGGTTAGCCTCACAAAATGCTTTCCACTGCGCGATACGCTCGGCTTTGACCTCACCGTTAACCAATTCATGGCCGAGTGAAATCGCCGCTTCCTGACCTTGTTCTTTATAACAAGTCCCCACCGCTTTGCGCTCTTCGTCCTGCATCAAAGGGAGGTTGAGGGAAGAAGGGTAAGCACCTTGTGCAAACTCCACTGGCGCACGCATATCCATCAACGGGGTATCGTTAATGAATAGCTGGCGGAAATCTTGGCAATTAGGACGCGACATATTTAGCAGATCTCGATCAATACAGTGTCATCGGCTGCGGCTGCAATCAACTCACCGATAGCATTGAGTTCAATGTCATGTTGTTGTGCTAAAGCTTTCACCTCAGCTTCAGCATCAGGCGTCACAGCCAATAACAGACCACCAGATGTCTGGGGATCACAAAGCAGGGCTTTTTGCTGGTCGGTCATGTTACCCAAACGGTGACCGTAACTCGCAAAGTTACGCTCGGTCCCCCCCGGGACACAGCCTTGCTCGATATAGTCAAACACATTCGGCAAGTGTGGCACCTGAGCGAAGTCCAGCTTAGCTTTCAGACCACTGCCTTCACAAATTTCATTAAGGTGCCCCATCAAGCCAAAGCCCGTCACATCAGTCATGGCTTTCACGCCTTCGACGTTGGCAAAATCAGCGCCGGGCTTGTTCAGCTGGCACATCCAATCGCGGGCCAAACCACGGTGTTCATCACGCAATTTGGATTTTTTCTCAGCGGTTGTCAGGACACCAATGCCCAGCGGCTTGGTCAAATACAGCTTACAGCCGGCTTCCGCTTGGTTGTTGCGCTTGACGCGATCAGTATCGACAATACCGGTCACCGCCAAGCCGAAAATAGGCTCCGGTGCATCAATCGAGTGGCCACCCGCCAATGAAATCCCTGCTTCGCGGCAAACCGCACGTCCGCCTTCAATCACTTGTTGGGCAATTTCAGGTGCCAGTACATTGACCGGCCAGCCAAGAATCGCAATCGCCATAATTGGCTTACCGCCCATGGCGTAGATATCGCTAATTGCATTGGTTGCAGCAATACGGCCAAAGTCATACGGATCATCAACGATCGGCATAAAGAAATCAGTGGTACTGACCACTGCAGTACCATTACCGAGGTCGTATACCGCGGCATCATCCTTACTTTCATTACCCACTAGCAGGTTAGGGTCGGCAAACGGAGCGAGCTGCGTTCGTAGGATAGTATCAAGAACTTGAGGAGAGATTTTACAACCACATCCTGCTCCGTGGCTGTATTGAGTTAGGCGAACATTTTCCATGACACGCTCCGATAATTTTACAAGAGCGATGGATTCTACTCCTGCTGTCAGATCCTGTCATCAACCTGGATCAAAAAGGGAAGCCTATTGGCTCCCCCTCTTTAATCAATCAAATAGCGGCTACAGGTATTCGACAAATTGGGCAAGATCCCGCTCTGGCGCTTTTGCATCGCGGCAACCGGGAGTTCCCAGATACAAAAATCCGACAATCATATCATCACCCTGTACCCCCAAAGCCTGACGAACAACAGGGTGATAGGCCCATTTCCCGGTACGCCAAAATCCAGCATACCCCTGAGCTACCGCCGCCAATTGCATCGCCTGTACCGCACACCCCGCCGATAAATGCTGTTCAACCACAGGTACTTTGTCATGCTCACAGACTTTAGCGACGACAGTAATGACCATCGGCGCCCTAAAAGGGGCTTTGCTCGCTTTCTGCAAGGTAAGCTCATCGGCCCCCTCACTGTTCGCCGCCTCAGCCAAGATTTCAGCAAGCTTTTGCCGGCCATCGCCTTGCGCACCGTCTTCTTGAGAAATAATAAACCGCCAAGGCGTCAAGCCGGCATGGTCCGGTGCCCGTAGGCCAGCTCGGAGAATTGCTTCCAATGCTTCTCCCTGTGGTGCGGGTGCCACCATTTTGGGCAGCGACCGACGGTTGAGCAATAAGGTAAGTGCGTCCATAACAACCTCGTAGAAATCTATTTCTTATTATGACGATAGCATAGTTTTGATGCGGTAAATCCATGGTAAGCATGCGGGATTATGGCGTTGAGATCCTAGAACCTAGATCCTGGTTCCTAGAGAGCAAGGAACATGCTTTGCTCTTCCTAGGAACTAGGATCCAGGAACTCGTTTCTGATGTTAAAGCTTCGCCGCGAGCTCAACCCCTTGGCGGATCACCCGTTTGGCATCGACTTCGCCGGCGACATCGGCACCACCAATCACATGAACATTGATATCCTTGGCCTTGAGTGCTTCGGAAAGTTCGTCTACCGACGTCTGCCCGGCACACAACACTATATGGTCAACATCCAACACCCGCGACTGACCTTCGACAGTAATGTGCAGGCCCTGATCATCCACCTTGTCGTAACTCACTCCGCTGAGCAGTTCAACCCCACGCTTTTCCAGCACTTTCTTGTGGATCCAGCCAGTGGTTTTGCCCGGCCCTTTCCCCATCTTGCCCGGACGACGCTGCATCAACCACACCTGCCGCTGGCTGACATACTCTTCATGCGGATACAAGCCACCGGCATGTTCAATCGACTTATCAATTCCCCAGTCTTTCAGCCAGTCGTCCAAGTTCTGGTGCTCAGGCTCCGTCAACATCGTTGACACATCAACGCCGATCCCCCCAGCACCAATCACAGCAACTCGCAAACCCAACTCGACCTTGTCACGGATCAGGGTCTGGTAATCAACCACCTTTTCATGGTCGATACCCGGGATCGGCGGACGGCGTGGCTGAACACCGGTGGCAACAATCACTTCATCATAACCGCTCAGCTCATCAACCGAGACCGCTTGGCCTAGCTTCACACTCACGCCCGTTTGTTCAAGACGACGAGTGAAATAGCGGATTGTTTCCTTGAACTCTTCCTTGCCCGGGATCTGCATCGCCAAATTGAACTGGCCGCCGAGGTGATCATTCTTCTCGAACAAATCAACATTAAAGCCCCGCTCGGCAGCTGCAACTGCCGTTGCCATACCAGCCGGCCCCGCTCCGACAATCGCAATACGGCGCTGGCTCGCCGCTGGAGACAATACCAATTCGGTCTCGTAGCACGCCTGCGGGTTGACCAAACAACTGGCTCGCTTTCCAACAAACACATGATCCAAACACGCTTGGTTACAGCCAATGCAAGTATTGATGTCATCCGCCCGATCTTGCTCAGCCTTCACAACGAAGTCCGGGTCAGCAAGAAACGGTCTTGCCATCGAGACCATATCAGCCTGGTTACTCGACAAAATATCTTCGGCCACCTGCGGGTTGTTGATCCGGTTGCAGGTCACTAACGGAATAGAAATTTCAGACTTGAGCTTTTCGGTTACCCACGCAAAAGCGGCTCTTGGCACCTGGGTCGCAATCGTTGGGATCCTGGCTTCATGCCAGCCAATACCGGTATTGAGGATCGTCACACCCGCTTGCTCTAGCTGTTTGGCAAGCAGCACCACTTCCTCGTGGGTACTGCCCTGCTCGACCAAATCGAGCATCGACAAACGGAAAACAATAATGAAGTCGCGACCAACCCGAGCGCGTACTGCCTTGACTAATTCTAGAGGGAAGCGCATGCGGTTTTCATAACTGCCGCCCCATTCATCGTAACGGTGATTCGAGCGTTTACAGATAAACTGGTTGATTAAGTACCCTTCCGATCCCATCAACTCGACCCCGTCGTAACCCGCCTCTCGAGCCAGCTCTGAACTGCGGGCAAAGGCCTCAATGGTTTTATTTATTTGTCGGGTACTCATTTCCTTAGGCGTAAATTTCGAGATAGGCGCCTTAATCGCCGAAGCACTGACGGCGAAAGGGTGCATGGCATAGCGACCGGCATGGAGCAGCTGCAAGGCAATTTTCCCACCCTCTTGATGCACGGCATCGGTGATCGCACGGTGTGCCCTTGCGGCCCGACCCGAGCTAAACTCAGCACTTAGCGGGTGAAGGCGACCGCGGAAATTCGGCGAAAAGCCACCAGTAACAATGAGTCCGACACCACCCTTGGCCCGGGCTGCGTAGAAAGCAGCCAGTTTTTTGAATCCATCACGGGATTCTTCCAGACCAGTATGCATCGATCCCATCAACACACGATTACGTAATTGAGTGAAACCAAGTTCTAGCGGCGCTAACAGATGAGGGTAAGATTTATCGTCCATGGCTTCCATTCTTTATGTTGTTATGGTCAGACCAGTATACGAACCCATCAAACATATTTCAAACAATCGTTTACATAAATGCAACAATATATTGATTTAGATCTAACTCTCTGTATAAAAACACTCCGTTATCATTTTACTGATGACTGCCACGCATTTGTACGGCTAAGTCTTTAACCTAATTCGATTACTTACTGTAATTACTCGTTTAGTCGGTTAGCATATACAGTTATAGACATACCCAAGCCACTTGGGTACAGAACTAAATCAGTATTATTACGTCCAATCTTATATAAATTGAGAAAGAAGCAGGCCACTGGCCCTTGCGAAATATCAGGAACCTTCATGAAAGTGATCTTTAAAGGAATTGGAAAACTCTTCCGTTGGATATGGAAACTGCTCAGCTTTACCCGCCAGCTGATCATCAACTTACTTTTCCTCATTATCATCGGCGCACTTTTCTTCGCCTTTACCGAGAGTAGCAAAGAGCCAGAACTCCCTGAGCAGGCAGCATTAGTCTTGGATATCTCAGGACCAATCGTTGAGCAACGCAGCTATTCAAGCCCGCTAGATAGCCTCACTAGCAGTGCCTTTGGCAATGAGCAGACACAAGAAAACGTGCTGTTCGATATTGTCGACACACTGCGCACCGCAGCCACTGACGAGCGTATCACCGGGCTGGTGCTCAACTTGCGTGATATGAACGAAACCAATCTGACCAAGCTGCGCTATATCGCCAAAGCGCTTGAGGAGTTCAAACAATCGGGCAAACCTGTCTATGCAATTGGCGATCATTACAAGCAGAGCCAGTACTACCTGTCGAGCTATGCCGATAACATCTTCATGTCACCGGATGGTGGTGTGATGCTAACTGGTTACGGCAGCTACACCCTGTACTACAAAAGCCTGTTCGAGAAACTGGACGTCAACACTCATGTATTCCGTGTCGGCACCTACAAATCCTTCGTTGAACCTTACACTTTGGACGGCATGTCTGACGAAGCCCGAGAGGCAAACACCGCGTGGCTCAACCAGCTCTGGGGAGCCTATACCTCTGACGTTGCCAGTAATCGTCAGATTGAAGCCAGCACGCTGACACCTGAACTTGATCAGTTCGTGACCGAGCTGAAAAGTGTCGACGGCGATTTTGCAAAGCTGAGCAAAAAAATGGGCTTGGTCGATGAACTGGTCAACCGTCCGCAGCTGCGCCAGCAGCTCATCAACGCCTTTGGCGAAAACGACGATCACAGCTTCAACCAAATCAGCTACTACGATTACCAGCCAACCATAGGTGACATCCAGCTACCGAGCGACAACCAAATTGCGGTTGTAGTAGCCAGTGGTGCCATCATGGACGGCACCCAACAGAGAGGCAATGTCGGTGGTGATACCACGGCAGCCCTATTACGCGAAGCCCGCCTTGATGACAAGGTGAAATCAGTGATCCTCCGTGTCGATAGCCCAGGAGGCAGTGCCTTTGCCTCGGAAGTGATCCGCAACGAGGTTGACGCACTGAAAACGGCCGGCAAACCTGTTGTGGTCTCGATGTCGAGTGTCGCAGCATCGGGGGGTTACTGGATTTCGGCCTCTGCTGACAAAATCATGGCCCAGCCAACCACGATCACCGGTTCGATCGGTATTTTTGCTATCCTGACCACTTTCGAGAAAGGGTTGGAGAAAATGGGGATTTACAGCGATGGTGTTGGCACCACCCCATTCACGGGCGTCGGTGTCACCCGTGAGCTGCCGCAGGGCATTGCCGACATCTTCCAGCTTGGTATCGAAAATGGCTACCAACGTTTCATCGGTTTGGTCAGCCAATACCGCGATATGACACTAGAGCAAGCTGATAGCGTAGCGCAAGGCAGGGTCTGGACCGGCCAGGATGCCCTTGCACTTGGTTTGATTGATGAACTCGGCGACTTTGATGATGCCATTACCAGTGCTGCAGAGCTTGCTACCCTCGGTGACGATTACGAGGTTCGTTGGATGGCCAAGCCATTGAGTACCGCCGAGATGTTCATGCAACAATTCAGTTCTGAAGCCAAGGTATTCTTCCACCAGCTCGTGTGGGGAGAGCTACCTGAAGCAATGCAACCTGTTACACAAAAAGTAGTAACAGATCTCTCCACCCTTAGTAACTTCAATGATCCAAAAGGGCAATATACCTTCTGTGTAAACTGCCCGGATCTATAAAAGTGAGATCAGCCCGGCGTCGCCGGGCTTTTTTTACGCTACATACCCCGTATAATGCGCCCACCAAACCGATAATTCTGTACCCTCATATGGAAAGAAAACACATTTACATCGCCTACACTGGCGGCACAATTGGTATGCAGAAGTCAGACCATGGCTACGTACCCGTTGCTGGTTTTATGGAACAGCAATTGGAAAGCATGCCAGAATTCCATCGTGCAGAAATGCCAAAGTTCACCATCCACGAATACGATCCCCTGATCGATTCGTCGGATATGACGCCAGCGGATTGGCAGCGCATTGCTGATGATATTAAAGCGAACTACGACAAGTACGACGGTTTTGTGATCCTACATGGTACGGATACCATGGCATACACCGCCTCAGCCTTGTCTTTCATGTTCGAAAACCTCGACAAGCCAGTGATTGTCACCGGATCGCAGATCCCGCTTGCGGAACTGCGTTCTGACGGCCAGAGCAACCTGCTCAATGCCCTTCACGTTGCGGCAAACTACCCGATCAATGAAGTCACTGTGTTCTTCAACAACAAACTGATCCGCGGTAACCGCAGCACCAAAGCCCATGCAGACGGATTCGGTGCCTTTATTTCACCTAACCTACCGCCACTGCTGGAAGCGGGCATTAACATCCAAACCAATAATGTTGAAATCGACAAGAAACCAGAAGGGCCGTTCAAGGTTCATAACATCACGCCTCAACCGATTGGCGTGATCACTATGTACCCGGGGATCTCACCAGAGGTGATCCGTAACACCTTACGCCAGCCAGTCAATGCAATGATCCTGCTAACATTTGGTGTGGGCAATGCCCCGCAAAACAAAGAATTGCTGGAGCAGCTAAAAGAAGCTAGCGAGCGTGGTGTTATCGTGATGAACCTGACCCAATGTCTATCGGGCAAGGTCAACATGGGCGGCTATGCAACGGGCTGTGCCCTTGCCGATGCCGGTGTCCTTAGCGGATATGACATGACACCAGAGGCCGCATTGGCCAAGCTACATTTCCTACTGAGCCAAGATCTACCAGTAGAAAGCGTACGCAGCCTGATGCAGCAAGATTTGCGAGGCGAGCTAACGCTCTAAGCCTCCATATCGCATTCGTTCTGAATAAAACCGGCAGCCATTGGCTGCCGTTTTTTCTAGTTCTTCCCGCATAAACAGCAACTCGGCTACACTTTGACTATTCCTGTCAGCGAAAGGCCGTACGCACATTATGATCCTACATGGCTCCTCGATTTCACCCTTTGTTAGAAAAATCATGCTGGCCCTTGCCTATAAAGGGATCACCTATGAGCTGCAGCCCCTCAACCCTTATGTCGAAAAAGAGCTGGCACAAAAGCGCCATCCGCTGGGGAAAGTGCCGGTACTGGAAGTCGAGCAACACAGCATCATGGACTCCACGGTGATTGCCCATTACCTCGATGACCAATACCCTGTCCCACCATTGTACCCCGGAGATGCTATCACCAGAGCCAAAATCCGTTGGCTGGAAGAGTATGCCGATACTCGCCTCACCTCACTGATTGGCGGTGTGCTGTTCTACCAAAAAATACTCAGGGGAAAAATGCTCGATAAAGACGTCGATGAAGAGGCTGTCGAGCAGTGCCTCGAAATCCACCTACCGAGGGCAATACAATACCTCGAAGAACAACTGCCAGAACAAGACTACATTGGTGATCACCTGTCGATGGCTGAGATAAGCCTATGGAGTGTATTGCGGAGTGGTTGGATGGCAGGGCTGAGGTTTTCGCATTACCCGCGGTTAGATGGCTACCTCTCACGCATTGAGCAAGAGCCTTGGGTTGCTAATCTTATCGGCGAGGAAGACCACGAGCTAGCAAGCTTCTATTGCCCGCCCGTGGTACTCGCCAGCATCAAATAACGCAGTTTGGGTATAGGGCGATACCTCAAAGTTGATCGTGGTCGAAGCGAGCAATATCGTCTGCCGCCATGTCAGCGGTTGCTGCATTATCGCCTGCAAATTCCTTTTTCAATTCGGCCTTCGACTTAAATTTTATCTCCCCCCCTTTCTCAACCGTCATATGGGCCGCATCGGCATTATGACGCGACTGGTATAACATTACCGCCTGCATTGAATAGTCGCGCTGTTCTGGGGTCAATGGCGTCCCATCAGGCCACTTACCCGTTTCAACCGCAGATGACAGTCGTTGGTAAACCTCTGGGGTCATGGCGTTGAGCAAAATTTCAAGATCCATTGCGTTTCACTTTTTCCATTAAATATTGTCGTTGCCCGCAGTAATAACAGTTTCTATTAAAGCTCGCCAAGGATACGTCGATAAACTGCTTGGGGGATCACACTGCTGAAAACCGGCGGCCCGCCGCAATCTTTTATCTCTTTTTTGATAAACTCGTTAATTAAAGTCACCTTTGCCGAAGTCACTGAAAAGCCGAATGAGAAAAGCCACGTTAAAACTTAGCCTACTGCTGGCCAGCATTGCATTCCTTAGCGGGTGCTTTGAACGCCACCGCTCAACCGACAGCCTGTGTCAGGCCGAGCCACAGCTTTGTGCCGATACCAACCTCAATGATGGCCAGTGCCGTCTGCAACGGGTCAACCTCATTTGGCAACGCTACGATGTACTAAAAGATCCCACCGACAAAGAGAAATTTAAAGAGCTGCAATATACCTATGCTTATCAAAAGTGCCTCGAATATGCAGCTCGGATCGAGCCTACGGAATTGAAAGAGCGCAAAACCCACCGCACCCAAGCCATGCTCAGTGCCTATGCCTCGATCAAACGGCTCAATGATGAGCTTGCCGAATCGAACGATCCTGAAATCCTATATTTTCGTTGGAGTCAGGGAGATAAAGAAGCGCTGCGGAAATTCTTGAGGCTTGAGGGGTCTTCAGAAATGGAAACACCGGAGATGCAGCTGGCATTAGCCACTTTCTATACGTCGAAGGATCAGGAGAAAACCATTCGTCTGCTCAAACGAGCGCTTGAGCTCTATTCTCGCCAGCCGAAGATAAAACCAGAAATCCTCCAAGGCTTGGCCACTTTATCTCATCAGCAAGGTGCTACGGAACAAGCTTACCTTTGGGCCAAAGTCGGGGAAGCGTTGGCGATGCCGGTTGCCAACCAGGACAAATTGAATGCGTTCTACCCGATGAGCGACGAGCGACGTAATGAATTGAACGGCCAGGCAGAGAAGATTGCTCAGGCACTTTATGACGGCGATTTCAGCGCCAGCATGGCTGAGTAGCACCAATCCGCCGACTGACTATCAGGTATTTCGCAACGACGCCCCGCGTAGGATGCAGGGCGTCGCATTGAGCATTGGCATGAATACTCAACAGATGACTACTCACCCTGCTGTTCGGTATCCGCATTCTCGTTATTAAAAATTAAAGAGACCGAATTAACGCAATATCGCTCCCCTGTGGTTTTTGGCCCATCAGGAAAAACATGGCCAAGATGGCTATCGCATTGAGCACAGCGGATCTCAATCCGGTGCATGCCGTGGCTGTTATCTTCAATATATCGAATCGCATCACGCTCAGCCGGCGCATCGAAACTCGGCCAGCCGCAGCCGGAGTCATATTTATTGACCGAGTGGAACAATGGGGCCTGACAACACGTACAGCTATAAACACCGGTTTCACGGTTGTGCAGTAACTTGCCCGAGAAGGGCGCCTCCGTACCTTGTTCCCGACAGATGCGATACTGCTCTTCCGACAGCTTATCACGCCAATAAGAATCTGATTTAACTGACATTATATTCCCTTCACTGAATTTTCACGTTATCTATCTGAAAAATGGTTGCCATTTACATCAACTGTGGCACATACTTTCTGCTCGAAAGGATTTTACATCTTCACTGCTCATTTAAGCATATTTTGGGTGAGCTTCGTGTTGATATTAAAAGTTAATAACAGCAATGATTGATATTCATACAACTTCTGTACGAATTTGCAGCGTTGTAGTGGGAATGTAAAAAAGATCCGAACTTTTTTTTGACCTCACGCAATTTAAGTTCGTTTTTCACTTGCAGGGTCACGTTATATTCTGTAATTTTACTACCAGTTATCTTTCATTAGAAATTAAGTTGTGGAGCAACTGTAATGACTATCAAAGTAGGTATTAACGGTTTTGGCCGTATTGGACGTTTTGTTTTCCGTGCTTCTGTAGAGCGTAACGACATCGAAGTTGTTGGTATCAACGACCTAATCGACGTTGAGTACATGGCTTACATGCTTAAGTACGATTCAACTCACGGCCGCTTCAACGGTACTGTTGAAGTTGAAGGTGGTAACCTAATCGTTAACGGCAAAACAGTTCGCGTAACTGCAGAGCGTAACCCAACGGACCTTAAGTGGGACGAAATCGGTGTTGACGTTGTTGCTGAAGCAACAGGTATCTTCCTAACTGACGAGACTGCTCGTCAGCACATCACAGCTGGTGCGAAGAAAGTAGTTCTTACTGGTCCATCTAAAGACGCAACTCCAATGTTCGTTATGGGTGTTAACCAAGAGTCTTACGCTGGTCAAGACATCGTTTCTAACGCTTCTTGTACTACTAACTGCCTAGCGCCAATCGCTAAAGTTCTTAACGACAAGTGGGGCATCGAATCTGGTCTTATGACTACTGTTCACGCTACTACTGCTACTCAGAAGACTGTTGACGGTCCTTCTGCTAAAGACTGGCGCGGTGGCCGTGGTGCTTCTCAGAACATCATCCCATCTTCAACTGGTGCTGCTAAAGCTGTAGGCGTTGTTCTTCCAGAACTAAACGGCAAGCTAACTGGTATGGCTTTCCGCGTACCAACTGCTAACGTTTCTGTTGTTGACCTAACAGTTAACCTAAAAGAAGCTGCTTCTTACGACGAAATCTGTGCTGCTATGAAAGCTGCTTCAGAAGGCGAAATGGCTGGCGTTCTTGGTTACACTGAAGATGCAGTTGTATCTCAAGACTTCATCGGTGAAGTTCAGACTTCAGTATTCGATGCTAAAGCTGGTGTTGCTCTGACTGACAAATTCGTTAAAGTTGTATCTTGGTACGACAACGAAATCGGTTACTCAAACAAAGTTCTAGACCTAATCGCTCACATCTCTAAGTAATGTAAGCTTTTAGCTAGATAATAAAAGGCGACGCTACGGTGTCGCCTTTTTTGTATCTGGCTTTATAACCAACCTCAGCCTTGATAACAGCACTTTTTAAACACAAATACTTGATCAACTGCTTATCTAGGTTGGTTTTCGTGTCCCCCGGGCTTAGAAGCAGCAAATACCCGCTAAAATTTAATTACAAATTTAACAAATATTTTTTAATAGTCATTGTTAATTTTTAAATAAAAATAAGTGTGCAAATAACTGTTACTTTTACGTCAAAGTGGCAATTATTTATACATTGCTACAACCAAAGGATAGTCTGATGGATTTGAAAACTCTTCCAGCAGTGGCAGCCTTATCGGATGCTGTCACCATCTGTGAATACCAAGGGATCAAGATTGTTAGAATCAACCATGCCCAAGCAGAAGCCGGGATTTCCCTTCATGGCGGCCACCTTATTTGGTTTAAACCGCAAGGTGAAGAAGAAGTAATTTGGCTGAGCGAAAAAGCAGAATTCGATACCGCCAAAGCAATTCGAGGCGGGATCCCTGTCTGCTGGCCTTGGTTTGGCAAAGCCGCAGCACCGTCTCACGGTTTCGCCCGTAACAGCGAGTGGACGCTTCACGAACACCGTGAAAATGACAGCGGCGTGATTGTCGCCCTGACGCTGTCCGACTCAGAAGCAACCCGCGCTATCTGGCCACATAAATTTAATAATGTGCTGACCTTCGAAATAGGTACGACCCTGAAAGTCTCTCTGACCTCGACCAATACGGATGATGCAGCATGGCACTTCTCAGGTGCGCTACACACTTATTTCAGTGTTGCAAATATCCGCGAAACCCAAATTACCCAGGTGGGAAGCGAGTACCTAGACAGTACTCAGTCAGGCCTGGCCTGTCAGGGCGACGCACAGCTAAGCTTCGACGGAGAAGTGGATCGCGTCTATACCCAGCCAGAGTCAACGGTAATGATCCATGACGACGGTAATAACCGTAAACTTGCAATCACCAATAGCGGCCACAATGCTGCGGTGATCTGGAATCCGTGGCAGGCGCTGTCAGAAAGCATGGGTGACATGGCCAACAACAGCTTTGAAACCATGGTATGTGTTGAGTCAACCATCCATAACAGCCAAAGCATAACCCTTGCACCAGGTGAAGCGCATACGCTTACCACGGAAGTCAGCGTAAAGCGCTAACAACCGTTACAGGCTACCGAGCATGATCGGCATATTGAATACCTGTACGGCACTTTGCCGTCAGGTATCTTTCGCGGCGAAAACAAGCCCCGCGAAACCAAGTCAGTAAGATCAAGGGCTTTAATCCCCTGATGCTGTTGTGATGCATCAAGCTAGCATCTGCGAGTTCGCTTCAATGAGTACCCAGCCATTACCATCAGGATCGGCAAAGGTCGCAAAACGCCCCCCAATCAGGGTCACAATCTCCGACAACGGCACTCCCCGGCTTGATAGCTCATCATAAGTCGAGTGGATATCGTCTGTCTGCACCACCAGCCCCTGTACAGATCCGGCTTTCATCCCTCCAAAGGGCATCACCAAGCTGATTGTCGTCTCTGCCCCTTTCGGTGCCAGTTGGATCCAACGCTTATGCTTATCCGCTTGGTGATCACGTATCAGCTCGAAGCCCAGTGCATCACGATAAAACGTCAATGACTGGCTTTGATCAGATACCGGGATCGAAACAGTATCAACACGAGAAATACTCATTAATTAGCCTCCCCCCAAATATCGGCACTTTTTTAGCTTAAGCCAGAGTTTTTGATTTAGCTCTCAAAATAACTCCCGATCGCATTATTTTGACACTTACGCTAGACGAAAATACCACCACATAATTACTTTGGACTTCCCGCTTTTTTGCAAGAATCAGCACGGTAAATCTGTCATTTTGCAAAAAAGCCACCATGCACTGCCCAGACATCATTTATTACCCGTTTGCAGTAATGAAATCCTTTACATTCAGTAAATAGCTCTGCATTGGAAATAAAATTCACCATTTATGACTGTCTATTTTGGCAAGCTGGAGAGATCACAACATATCAACATTTTTGTGATTTTTTTTAAACACACCCTCTTGCAGAACCTGATTTATAGGAGGATAGTAAACAAATGAGCAAAATTTATTCAGCTTGTAAGGAACACCGAAAAAGGAAATTTAGTTTATAAACCAACAACTCAGTCAAGCACTTTAATCAGTTAGGTCTAGTCTTAAGATATGGGGGATGTGAAAGATTTGTGTTTTCGTCCTTTCTAATTGATTAAAGAACGATTCAGGGGGCATACCATGAGTATTTTTGACCACTATCGTCAACGCTATGAAGAATCCAAGGATGAAGAGCTTTCATTGCAAGAGTTCCTTGAGATCTGCCGTAACGATCGAAGCGCTTATGTCAACGCAGCAGAACGTCTGTTGATGGCTATCGGCGAACCCGAAATGATTGACACCGCTCAAGATCCGCGCTTGAGCCGCCTTTTCTCCAATCGCGTAATTTCCCGCTATAAAACCTTTGAAGATTTTTATGGCATGGAAGAAGCGATTGAGCAGATCGTTTCCTATTTAAAACATGCCGCACAGGGCTTGGAAGAGCGTAAACAGATCCTCTATCTATTAGGTCCTGTGGGCGGGGGTAAGTCATCACTGGCTGAAAAACTTAAAAGCCTAATGCAGAAAGTTCCCGTTTATGTACTGACTGCAAATGGCGAGAGCAGCCCGGTAAACGACCATCCATTCTGCCTTTTCGATAAAACGGAAGATGGCGATATCCTCAAGAAAGAATACGGGATCCCCGAACGCTACCTCAACAATATTATGTCTCCTTGGGCTGCTAAGCGCCTTCATGAATTTGGTGGCGATATTACCAAATTCAAAGTAGTGAAAGTACGACCATCCATTCTTGATCAGATTGGTATCGCCAAAACCGAACCAGGCGATGAAAACAACCAAGATATCTCCTCGCTGGTGGGTAAAGTGGACATTCGTCAGCTTGAACATTTTGCCCAAGACGACCCAGATGCCTATAGCTACTCAGGTGCACTGTGTAAGGCCAACCAAGGCTTGATGGAGTTCGTCGAGATGTTCAAGGCACCATTGAAAGTTCTCCACCCGTTGCTAACCGCAACGCAGGAGGGTAACTACAACGGTACCGAAGGCCTCTCTGCCCTACCCTTTGACGGCATTATCTTGGCTCACTCCAATGAATCCGAGTGGCAGACGTTCCGCAATAACAAGAACAATGAAGCCTTCTTGGACCGAGTCTATATTGTTAAGGTTCCATACTGCTTACGGGTTTCAGAAGAAATTCGAATTTACGAAAAACTGCTGCAAAGCAGCGAGCTATCAGCAGCACCTTGCTCGCCAAGCACACTGGAAATTCTGGCCCGCTTCACCGTACTCTCTCGCTTGAAAGAGCCTGAAAACTCGAGTCTGTACTCGAAGATGCGAGTCTATGACGGCGAAACACTCAAAGATACCGATCCAAAAGCCAAGTCTTACCAGGAATACCGCGATTACGCCGGTGTCGATGAAGGGATGGCCGGGCTATCAACCCGTTTCGCGTTCAAGATCCTATCACGCGTGTTCAACTTCGATCATTCAGAAGTGGCTGCCAACCCTGTTCACCTCTTCTACGTACTGGAACAGCAGATTGAGCGTGAGCAGTTCCCGCAAGAACTGGCTGAGAAGTACCTTGAGCACCTAAAAGGCTACCTAACACCGAAATACGTCGAATTTATCGGTAAGGAAATTCAAACCGCTTACCTCGAATCTTACTCCGAGTACGGCCAGAATATCTTTGACCGCTATGTCAGTTATGCCGACTTCTGGATCCAGGATCAGGAATACCGTGACCCAGAAACTGGCCAGCTGTTCGACCGCTCTGCATTGAACAACGAATTGGAGAAAATCGAGAAGCCCGCCGGGATCAGCAACCCGAAAGATTTCCGAAACGAAATCGTCAACTTCGTGCTCCGTGCCCGTGCCAGTAACGCAGGTAAGAACCCGAACTGGACCAGCTACGAGAAGCTACGTACGGTCATCGAGAAGAAAATGTTCTCGAATACCGAAGAGCTACTTCCAGTTATTTCATTCAATGCCAAAACATCAACGGATGAGCAGAAGAAACACGACGACTTCGTTGCTCGTATGATGGAGAAAGGCTATACCCGCAAACAGGTCCGCCTACTTTCTGAGTGGTACCTGCGCGTTCGTAAGTCTTCATAAACTGAGTGGATGGGATGAATAAGGGGAGAGCTTATGGCGCATTTTATAGACCGCAGGCTCAACGGTAAAAACAAAAGCACGGTAAACCGTCAGCGTTTCCTGCGCCGTCACAAGCAACAGATTAAAGAATCTATTGCTGACGCGGTAAACAAACGCTCGATTACCGATGTGGAAAGCGGTGAGGATATTACTATTCCAAACCGCGACATCCGCGAGCCAAGCTTTCACCAAGGCCGTGGTGGACAACGTGAAGTTGTCCACCCGGGCAATGACCAGTTCAGCCCCGGAGACCGTATTGAACGCCCCCAAGGAGGGGGCGGACAAGGCGGCGCCGGTGAAGGACAGGCCAGCCCCGATGGTGAGGGCCAGGATGAATTCGTGTTCCAAATCTCCAAAGATGAATATCTCGATCTACTCTTTGAGGATTTGGAGCTGCCCAATCTTGAGAAAAACCAGCTCAACAAAATTGTTGAATGGAAAACGTTCCGCTCGGGCTACAAGTCGTCCGGCGTACCAGCCAATATTGCCATTGTAAAATCGCTCCAGAACTCACTGGCGCGCCGTACCGCAATGACAGCAGCCAAACGCCGCCAGCTGCGTGAGCTTGAGAAAACACTGGATCTATTAATGAACACCGAACCAGCCCAACCTTTCGAGGAAGAGCGGGTGAAAAACGAGATCCAGGGATTACGCCAGAAAATTAGCAGCGTACCGTTCATTGATACCTTTGACCTACGCTACAAAAACTACGAGCGTCGGCCACTGCCTAGCAGCCAAGCCGTTATGTTCTGCTTGATGGATGTATCCGGTTCGATGGATCAGGCAACCAAAGATATCGCCAAGCGCTTTTATATCTTGCTTTACCTGTTCCTCAACCGGACCTATAAAAATGTCGACGTGGTCTTTATTCGCCACCACACACAGGCTAAAGAGGTAGATGAACATGAGTTCTTCTACTCTCAAGAGACTGGGGGAACCATAGTGTCGAGTGCACTAAGGTTAATGAATGAAATTGTGAAGAAACGCTACTCCCCTGCCGAATGGAACATCTATGCGGCACAAGCATCAGATGGGGATAACTGGGCAGATGATTCACCGGGCTGCCGTGAGCTATTGGACAAAGAGCTCTTGCCGGTAACCCGTTACTACTCATACATCGAAATTACACGCCGGGCACACCAAACACTGTGGCGGGAATATGAGGCGCTACATGCCAGCCACAGTAACTTTGCGATGCAGAACATAAGGAGTGTGGAAGACATTTTCCCTGTATTCCGGGAGCTTTTTAAAAAGCAAGTCAGTTAACGTCGCTTTAGGGGGAATGTGCTATGGAGACAGTCGCTAAATCAAAGACACTCAGTGACGGCCCAGATTGGACATTCGATTTGTTGGATCAGTACCACAAGGAAATCAAGCGGGTAGCCGACCACTACCGGCTTGATGCCTACCCCAACCAAATCGAGATCATCACTGCCGAACAAATGATGGATGCTTATTCCAGTATTGGTATGCCTATCAACTACCATCACTGGTCATTTGGTAAGCGCTTCATCGAAACCGAACGAGGCTACAAACACGGTCAAATGGGCCTTGCTTATGAAATCGTGATCAACTCTGATCCCTGTATTTCATATCTGATGGAAGAGAATACCATCACAATGCAAGCGCTCGTTATGGCCCATGCGTGCTACGGCCATAATTCGTTCTTTAAAGGTAACTATTTATTCAAGACATGGACAGATGCCAGCTCCATCATCGACTACTTGTTGTTTGCCCGTAAATACATCACCGAGTGTGAAGAGAAATATGGCGTAAATGACGTTGAAAGGTTGTTGGACTCCTGCCATGCATTAATGAACTATGGCGTCGACCGCTACAAGCGACCACAGAAGATCTCTATGGTCGAAGAAAAGGCGCGCCAGAAAGCCCGGGAAGACTACTTGCAAACGCAAGTCAACTCATTGTGGCGTACCATTCCGGTTCACCATGAGGAAGAAGTCGAAACGGAAGAGGTTCGATTCCCAGCGGAACCGCAGGAGAATATCCTCTACTTCATCGAAAAGCATGCCCCTTTACTGGAGCCATGGCAGCGTGAGGTGGTCAGGATTGTGCGGAAAGTAAGCCAGTATTTCTACCCGCAGAAACAGACTCAGGTGATGAATGAAGGGTGGGCAACATTCTGGCATTACACCATTCTAAACCACCTCTATGATGAAGGCTTGGTAACTGACCGCTTCATTATTGAGTTTTTGCACAGCCATACCAACGTGGTGGCACAACCGGACTACAACAGCCCGTACTACAGTGGTATTAACCCCTATGCGCTGGGGTTTGCGATGTTCCAGGATATCCGCCGGATCTGCGAGAACCCAACCGAGGAAGATAAATACTGGTTCCCAGATATTGCTGGCACAGATTGGCTAGATACCCTTCACTTCGCGATGGAGAACTTTAAAGACGAAAGCTTTATCAGCCAGTTCCTGTCACCGAAAGTGATGCGTGACTTCAAACTGTTTGCGGTCAATGATGACGATCGACATAACTATGTCGAAGTCAGTGCGATCCACAATGAGGAAGGTTACCGGGCTATCAGGGAGAAGCTCTCGTCACAATACAACCTCAGCAACAATGAGCCGAATATACAAGTATGGAATGTCGCCCTGAAAGGTGACCGCTCGCTAACCCTGCGTTATGTACCGCATAATCGCATCCCGTTAGCCGACAGTCACCAAGAGGTTCTGAAACACATGCACCGGCTATGGGGCTTTGACGTCACACTAGAGGAAGAGCTCGCCGATGGCCGTTCCCATATATTAGGGACCTGCCCAAACCGCGCGCAGTATAATACGGAAATCTGATCTAAAGATTAATTTGCCTGTCTGCTTTTCTAAACAACGCAAAATAATCACCGTATAATTGCTACATACTTTTTAATACTTAGAAACAAAAAGGAGATGCCTTGGCATCTCCTTTTCTTTCTTCCGTCTTGATTAGCTTGGCTTACTGTTCTTCTTCGTACAAGTAGCGAGCAATTTCAATGCGGTTTGCGTACCAAATCGCCCCACTCTCACGACCGTATTTGCGGATACGATCAGCGACCATCTCAGGCTGGCTGTTATCACAGTATGACTTCATGTCACGGTAGAATTCGAGAGCAAGCTCACATGCTTCTCGCGACATAAAGTAGTAACCACCGACACGGGTATAGATTTTGCGTAGGCCATTGATTGTGAGTACGTACAGGGTATTGCCTGATTTCGTCGCCAACCCTTGGAACATACGGTAATCGAAGTAATTGAAAGCACGGGCACGGCTAATAGCCTCGCACAACTCAGGATCGTCTTTACCATATTTATCAACGATCTTTTTCACTTCCTGCATCAAGTCAGTTTTATCTTCACTTTGCTCAATATAATCAGCAAAGCTATCAGCCTTCAGCAAGGCTTCACACTCTTCGATGACATGGTTAATCAAAGTAGAAGATTCTTCCGGGTTACCCTTGATGGCATAGCGCATGTATACACTACTGATGTCCGTGCGCGCCGAAAGAAGATCTTCCATCACACCTTGAACATCTTGGCCATCAAGTGTAATTAAGGTATCGAGAATACTCAGCCCAGAGGTGTCCATGTAGTTGTTCACCCGGGTCGGTTTACCATGTTGGATAGTAAGCCAGCCATCACGGGCTAGACGCTGCAATACTTCACGAAGGGTTGTTCGAGTAACACCAATTAGTTCTGACAACTCTCGTTCTGCGGGAAGAATTGAGCCCTGAGGGAAGTGATTATTCCAGATACTCTCAATAATGTATTTCTCAGCAAATGTTGCTGGGCTATCAGCCTTTATAACCATCTGATCAGTTTTCCAGTTGCTTCTTGCTCTATTTTTATTAACTCATCATACCACCAGTCTTTACCTAATGCCTACCTAATTACCAAAAGAAGTATCTCGGCTGTCTATTTATAACCATGCATAACAGCGTGATTGATATGCACGCGACATATCCATTGCACGTAAAATTCCGCTCAAAGATTCGTCGAACCAAAACTTGACGGAGCTCAACGTAAAATGAAAATTGTAAGCATATATTTCAATGCAACGTGGGAAATACCTATACAAGCCGTGTTTTGCGATGAATTTTCACAATCTTAAATAAGTTCATCTCTAAGCACTTGACTGCGATGGATCACGCGGTAGAGTTAGCACGTTTTCACTCTGGGAGCTGAATGGATGCTGCTGCCTGCTTTAAGTTAAACACCATCAAGGAAATGGTTTTTAGCTTAGAGGGTCTCTAAAGAACAATTAACCAGAACAATAATATAATGGTTATCCTGCTCTCGGACTTCAAAGGCAAGATAGCAACGCAGCTCATTATTATTAGTATTTGCGTATATCAAGAGACTCGAACACATGGCAATTTCGCTAGGGAACGCTTTTATAAAAAACTTCCTCGGTAAAGCACCCGACTGGTACAAGGTCGCTATCATTGCTTTTCTGATCATCAATCCCCTTGTTTTCTTTCTGGTTGACCCCTTTGTTGCAGGTTGGCTACTCGTTATCGAATTCATCTTCACCCTGGCGATGGCACTGAAATGTTATCCACTACAGCCAGGTGGTCTACTCGCTATCGAGGCGGTCGCTATCGGGATGACCAGTCCTGAAATGGTCAAACATGAGCTGGTTGCCAACATTGAAGTTATGCTGCTGTTGATCTTCATGGTCGCTGGCATCTATTTCATGAAACAGTTGCTGCTTTATATCTTCACCAAGATACTGATCGGCATCCACTCCAAGACTTTACTATCACTCGCGTTCTGTGTGATGGCCGCATTCCTATCAGCTTTCCTTGATGCGCTGACCGTTATTGCCGTTGTGATCAGTGTCACCATTGGCTTCTATAGCATTTACCACAAGGTCGCTTCTGGTCAGGAGCCCCATTCCTCGCACGACCATACTTCAGATTCGAATATCCTTGAAGTCAGCCGTGACGACTTGGAAAACTACCGTGCATTCCTGCGCAGCCTACTAATGCACGCAGGTATCGGTACTGCACTCGGTGGTGTAATGACCATGGTCGGTGAGCCGCAAAACCTGATCATCGCCGATCAGGCCGGTTGGCTGTTCGGTGAGTTCATTATCCGCATGTTGCCAGTGACCCTGCCAGTGTTCCTGTGCGGTATCGTTACCTGTGCGTTGGTCGAAAAATTCCAGATCTGCGGCTATGGTGCGCGCCTGCCAGAAAACGTCCGCCGTATCTTGGTTGACTTTGATAATGAAGAGCGCAAGCGCCGTACCAACTTAGATTATGCCAAACTGATCATCCAAGTCGTGATCGCTATCTGGTTGATCGTCGGCCTTGCAATGCACTTAGCTGCAGTGGGACTGATCGGTCTTACCGTGATTATTCTGGCGACCTCGTTCACCGGCATTACTGAAGAGCACGCACTGGGCAAAGCGTTTGAAGAAGCCCTGCCTTTTACCGCCCTACTTGCTGTTTTCTTCTCGATTGTCGCGGTGATCATCGACCAGAAGCTGTTCGCCCCTATTATCGAAATGGTGCTGAGCCTAGAGGGTAGCGCCCAGATGACCATGTTCTACATTGCCAACGGTCTGCTGTCGATGGTATCTGACAATGTGTTCGTCGGTACGGTATATATCAATGAAGTTAAGTCAGCACTTATTGACGGCATCATTACCCGTGAACAATTCGACATGCTAGCTGTTGCTATCAATACCGGTACCAACCTGCCATCTGTCGCTACGCCAAACGGTCAGGCTGCATTCCTGTTCGCATTGACCTCGGCATTGGCTCCGCTAATCCGCCTGTCTTACGGCCGCATGGTTTATATGGCACTGCCATACACTATCGTACTATCGCTGGTTGGCCTGGCTTGTATCGAGTTCACATTGGTCCCAATGACACAGTGGTTCTATGACCTAGGTTGGATCACACAGACTGCTGTGGAGGCGAGTTCACATATTGCCCCGGCTGTTGGTCATTAATTGAATTTTTCTAACATCTGATTGTCTGTATTAAAGCCCTGAATCATCAGGGCTTTATTGTATTTTTAGTCAATCTTTGATGCTAATATTTATTTTTTAGCCACAAAGAGTGACAATAAACGGCATTTTCTTGGTCTTTATATAACCCAGTGACAGATAAGTGCTAAGCCGACTGAAACCTTTGCTGCCATCAGTAATCTAACGAAGTCGTTTTAGCAGTTAACCTTTCAATCAGGAACACCGTATGTATTTTCTAAATACTTTTTCGAAGAGTCGACTTTCGTGGGCTATCTTACTGGCTTTCATCATCTTTTTTGAAGCCTGTGCCCTATTCTTCCAGCACGTGATGAAGCTCGATCCTTGTGTGATGTGTGTCTACGAACGCGTTGCCATGATGGGGATCGCTTTATCTGCAATCTTGGGGATGATAGCACCAAAGAACAATATCATCCGCTGGGCAGGACTCGCTGGCTGGGCATACAGTTCATACCAAGGCTTGGCGTTGGCTAAGGAGCATGTGGCCTACCAGTTCCCTGAGTTCCCTTGGTCAGCGACTTGTGCGCTGGATGTTAACTTCCCGGCGTGGGCGCCACTCAACCAGTGGGTGCCGTGGTTCTTTGAAGCCTCGGGTGACTGCGGCAAGATTGTATGGCAGTTCCTTGGCCTATCAATGCCACAATGGCTTGAAATTATCTTCGCTGCGAACTTGGTAGCCGTTGCCATTATCGTTGTCGCTCAAATCCTTGGCACCAAGAAAAAATAAGATTAAGTCAATCCAGAAAACGATGCCCAGCCAATGTGCTGGGCATTTTATTATGGTGCTTGAGAGTTAACGCTCAATCAACCCTTCATTAAGCGCTTCATTGGCGATTTGTCCCTTGTGCTGCAGAAACAGGCTGGCTTGATTAGCCACTTCCTCAGCCGCAGCATTCACCGTTGCAAAATCTGCCGAGCCATAGGATGTTGAATCGGTGAGCGTACCCACGCCGATATTATGGTTGCCCTCAGTCAAGCGGCTGTATGAACGTGCCGTATTATTCAGTACCGGGTTGAGCCGCAATGCCTGCTCCAGGGGTTGAGCCCCCGCCAGCGGAAACTCCGTCACATCCAACGCATAATAAGGTTTATGCTGCGAGCCAACAAAGCAGTTCATGCTTGAGCTGAAGGCTTCGTAAGTCGTACCGGCTTGGATACATTGCTCAAAGGTTGTCGTGCCATCCAGCTCAACCTTGACCGGTACGGTCTGATCTGCCGCCGTTAACATTGCGGCTTCGGTATCTTTTAGCTCTGGGTGGCTGCTAATGTTGCCAACCGTGGTAATAGACAGGATCGGCGCTTCGTCTTCGGCCAGTGACGCGGCATAGTTGAGCGGGTCAACCGTATCGACTACCGACTGGATAATGTACTGGAATTCACTCAAGAAAGCGGGAGCCGCCGCATTAGAAACCGCCAAATACGCCTCAGGATCCGCTTCAGCAAAGGTACGTACTGCGTCCAGTGTGGCTTGTTCATCTCCGCCTACCGTCAAGTCCAGCAGTTCAGCCATGCGCAGGCGATATTCCGGCAAGAACTTGATCGCCGGTGGCACTTCATCTTTTCCGAGCCAAGTGGAGTTCATGATCACCCCGCCTATCGCACCGCCTGGGTTAGCCAGAATAGTCCCCGTCAGTGATTCACCCGCATTGGTCATCACCCCGCTGAACGTCGCGCTGGCTATCGCGCCCATCGAGTGACCCATAACTGACACATCATCCAATGCGAGTTTTAACGACTCCTTATCTGGATCAACCAAGCCATCAGTCGTGTTCTGGAGCGCATGGTGGAGGTTAATCATGTCTGCGACACTCTGACGAATATTGTCACGCGAGGTCAACAGGGCATCAGCTTTGAGGAAGTTCTTGGTATCGGCCGCATCAAAACCGTTGAATAGGCCACGGATAGACTGACTGGTAGAAATGTCATAGCTGCCGCCGAGTTGTACAGCAGTACCGTTTTCACTGTTTTTGAAACACCCCTCATCAGCAACACCATCTCCATTACAATCGTAACCCGCCGAGCCATCTAAGCTGATCGAGCGGGTACCGTGCAGCGGATGATCGATGGCAAAGACCACGTGTCCCTTGGCACTGCCAGCAGGTGTATTAGCCATATAAGACTGGACATAGTTATCCAGCCCCGTCATGCCACCGTTACCCATCTCTTTGGAGACCGTGATACCGTGGGAGAAGATGACCGATGGCAATGGCGTTTTGAGCTGGCGAACCGACAAGTTGGGGTACACCATTTGTACTTCAAGCGTTTGGGTAGCGCTAGGGGCCGTCCCCTGCCAGTACGAGAACAGCGCCGGGCATGACTCGCGTGAATAGCGGTAGCTTTCCGAATGGGCTACTGCGCCTTCAAGGCCAAACCAGAACTCGGATTCTTTCTGGTAATCGGCATCAGGTTGGCAGTTGTCGCTATTAACAGCAAGCGAATCAGCCAAGTAATAAGGCAGTTCAACTGTACCCGACTGTTTCTCCACACAACCAAAGACATTACATATCATTGGGATATCATCCAGTAAGGGGTCAAGAGGTAGATCCCGGTTGACAACATATGTCTTCGATAAGCCTGAAGAGAAATCGACACCAGATGCTTGTGTACCGACCAAGCTTTCCAGCTCTAGTCCTATAGACTGGGTGGTAAAGTTTGCCGCATAGACTAACTTACCCACCAAGGCATCATCGGCATCAACAGCCGCCTGCTCCGCCGCCTTGATTGCCTGCTGGTAGGCCAATGCCACAGGTTCTTGCTGTTCGTTATCGCGTAGGCTGACATAATCGGCCGATGGCTTAACAGCGGTGCCTGCCTGATCGGTAAGATCATCGGTGATCACTAAGGTATAAGTCGTCTCAGGGTTCAATACCTTCAAAGGCAACACCATCAAATGGTTAAAATCACTCACCCGCACGGTGTAGTCGACATCAAATACCAGGGGTTTCACCGAACGGTTATCGGCCTGGAACAGTTTTACACTGTCGGCAAACGACGCCGGATCAAGCTGGTTCGCATCACCAGTCAACGGCAGGCTAAACGGCGCGGTAGTCGACCAACCATCTAAATCTTCCAGCGAACACTTGGTGCCATTCTCAATATTTTCCGGCAACTCGTCACCGTCATTGGTCTCACCGCAGCCGAACACAATCAGCTGGTTGTTCGCTGCCATATCGGAGCCGTTGCTGCCGATAAAATACAGATCACTCGGCATCGGGATATTGCTATCGCGGGCAATGTCACGGCTGTTTTCCATGCCGAAGCTAAACTGCAGCCCTGCCGGCAGCGCTTTGCCGTCGCTGCTGTCAGAGCTGTTACACCCCACCAAGGCACTGGCTGACATCGCCGCCAGCATCATTGTTGTAATGAGATTTTTTTTCATGACTAAACTCCATTCATACCCTGCCCATCAAGCAGAGCAAAGCATTACTAGAAGGTGTAGGAATATTGCAGGGCGTACAGCATGGCGCTGCTGTGGGTTGTCTTGAAGAACAGTCCTTCTTCTTCGATGATCTCACCGGTTTCCCCTTCCAGGTATGTCACACCAAAGTCCACCTCGTGGGGGCCACGGTAATAGGACAGCCCGGCGGAATACCACACTCGATCGCTATCAGGGATACTCGCTGTGACATGCTGGTCGGTTGGGGTTTCGTCATAGGCAATACCGGAGCGGATAGTCCAGCTGTTATTGAGCTGGTATGTCGCACCGATGGAATAACGATTGGAGTCTTTCCACTCTTCCGGCTTTTGCAAACAGATCTTGTCATTTTGTCCAGCCGTCGAACACTCATTGCCCTTAGAGGTGGCCTTAATTTCTTCAAACGCGCTCCAGCCGATATGTACCCAGCTATAATGCACGGCAAAAGCGGAGGTCAGTTGGTGGTAACCAGACAGTTCAAGAATCGACGGTAGGCTCAGGGTCAGCTCACCATCGACCCCTTCGACATAATCCAAGAAGCCATTATCAGTCTGCATCTGAACACCATTGAACTCGCCTTCCATGTCGATATCTGAAGCACCGGTGTAGGCCAGCCCCCAGCGGTGGTTCTCATTAAGGTGGTACAGGGCACCGAGCTTATAACCAAAGCCAATACCTCTGCCCTCAAGGTTGGCAAACACATTGGTTTCACCACCGCTCACCATTTCAGCAATGGGTGAAAAGCGATTCAGCTCTGCTTGCGCGAGTAACAGGCTCATACTGGCCCCCACCGCCCAGTGCTCATTAATTTCGTAGGCAAGGCTGGTATTGAGGTTGATCACTGTCACCGACGTATCACCAGCGATAGTACCGAACTCTTCATTCACCTCATCGCTGTAGTCCGATGCCAAACCAAAGTCTGAATAAGAGCCAGTACCGATCGTCAGCCTGTCATTCACTTGGTGGGTCACATAAAAATTGGGAACGAAAGCAGGTGGCGCAGCTTCATCCTCAAAGGCATCAGGCATTGTGCCTTTGCTGAATTCAATTTGGATATCGGGATCAATATATGAGATACCGGTACTCACATTGGTCCCCTCGAGCATGCTCATCGACGCCGGATTACGGGCCAACGTCGATGCGTTATCAGCGATGGCGGCCTCGCCAGCAAAGGCCCTTCCTAGCCCAGCTCCTGAATGCTCAGCTATCTGAAAACCCGCAGCGCTTACTGTACTGCTCCAAAGACCCGCTACGGCCAATGCCACGGCTATTTTGCTTCTTTTCATAATTGCCTCTTGGTAGAGCTATTATTGTTTCAACCACCCAAACCGTATGGGAGACTGTATTTTTCGGCAATTTACCGCACAAAAGACCGTATAACAAATAGTTCATGGCAAAATTGTTAAGTGGAAAATTCTAATTTTACAAATTTTGTTTATTTATCAACAAGATGATAATTTATTGAGTCAAGCACGGAATGGAGTAGCGTACTAAGGGGACGGCATTGGAGAGAGAAAATTAGCAGGCTGGAGGGGATAACTTTTTTACCAGAAAAACAACAGACGAAAAAAAACCGCCTTAAAGGCGGTTTTTTTCAAGAATATGGCGGTGAGGGAGGGATTCGAACCCTCGATACGTTGCCGTATACACACTTTCCAGGCGTGCTCCTTCAGCCACTCGGACACCTCACCAAATTGTTGTGCCAAGGCATGTCGCCTCAACAGGGTCGCTACTATAGGGGCTGGGGCGGTAAAGGTCAACAAAAAACACAGCACAATCAATCGAGTGTTCACAATTGCAGCAAAAGTCTTGATTTGCCGGTGAACAGTCCCACCTTCTTCACGACCCTGTTACAATACATTACATCAAAATCGTGTTCTTCCAGCGACGAGTGACGTTGGACCAACCCAGATACAAAATATACGAGAGCGAATTATGTCTTCATCTTTACGCACACTGCTGGAAAACCCACAACTGGCTCAACAACTGCTTTCTGAAGCCCAGACCCGTGGTTTTGTTACCGCAATGGCTGCAGCACCGCACCTGATCAACCCATCGGAATGGCTTGCTTTCATGTGGGGTGGCGAAGAAGCCTCTCCTTTTACGAGTCAGGAAGAGCTTGAAGTCTACGCCAATGCCATTATCGACCTATGGAACGAAACCCGCGAGTCTTTACTAGAAGGCAGCTGGCAGTGGCCGGAAGGCTGTGCGCTGGATGATAAAGAACTGGTATCTGGCGATACCCGCGATTTTGCCGAGGGCCTACTACAGGGCTGGCAACTGTCTCGTGATGACTGGGAAACTATCATGCCAGAAGAAAGCGAGAACAATGCCCTGCTTGGTGGTGTTTTGCTTTGCTTCAGCCTGCTATACGATCCGGAAAATGCAATGGAAGCCCTTTCCCAGGAAGGTGCTGACGGTCTTGCCCAGTTCGAAGAGATCTTCGCTTCTGTCCCAACCATGCTGTGTGGCCTGACAATCCGCGCCTACCAGCTAGTCAACGGCGGCGAAGAAGACGCTTAGTCTCTCCAGCTCAAGCACTAAAGAAAAGGCGGTAACTTGAATTACCGCCTTTTTTATTTGCCGTCGCCACCAGGCTTCCTAGCGCGCAAAAAGCGAACGCAAACGCCCCCGCTGATGGCGGTAAATCATCACCGCGATCGGAATATTCATCAACACCCCATACAATAATGGCGTCAATGCCAGTTCAGGCTGCTTGAGCTGAACCACGGCAACAAAAATCGCGGTACCCGCATTCTGGATCCCCACTTCTATCGCCAGCGTCTTGGTCAACTTTTCCCCACCTTTAAGCAAACGGGCAACGATGGTCCCCAGTGCCATACCCAACAAGCACAAGGCAATCGCGACAATCGAGGCGCTGGAAAACAACTGCTGGAATACCTGGCTATTCGCAGCCAGGGTGATGGTAACCGTGAACATCAATACCCAAATCGATGAGCGCCCTGCCCATTTGGCAAAGCTCGCAAACCACTTGCCCCGACCAACGTGGTGGCAAGCCATACCGATTGAAACAGGCACCAAGGTCACCATGACCAGTTGTAAGATTGCCGTTTTAAGCGGTAGTACCAACTGGGAGTCGCTCAGTACCACAGGCAGCAGCAGAGGGAGGCTAAAAGGGATAATTAAACTGCTCACGGCGGTCATTGAAATTGACAGTGCGGTATTACCACCGGACAAGTGGGTGATCACATTGGACGATGCCCCGCCCGGTGCCAACGCCAGTAACCACAGGCCAACAGCCACCACTTCCGGCAAGCCCAAAAAGTGTATCAGGCCCAGCGCAATCAGCGGCAAACCAACCAACTGGGCAGCAAGACCGGAAAAAATAAACAGCGGATATCGGCCAACTCGTTTAAAGTCAGCCAAAGACAGTGTCAGGCCAACACAAAACATCATCCATGCCAGCGCTATGGGCAAAGCGACAGCCAGCATTGTCTGTCCCATTTGAAATCTCCTTATTTAAACGTAGAGTCTACTCCAATATGCGCTGTGGCACATAGAAAAAGAGCGACCAACGGCCGCTCTTTCATCTGATCGCTTTACGATTTTATGCATTGCCCTTAACGTTCACCTGCAGCTGGGCGGCAAAGTCCAACATGCGGTTAAGCGGGATCAACGATTTTTCGCGTAGCGACTCATCAACAAAGATCTCATGCTGCTCACCGCCTTCGCGCAAACCCTGCTCAATCGCTTTAAGACCATTCATCGCCATCCACGGGCAATGGGCACAGCTACGACACGTCGCACCAGCACCGGCCGTCGGTGCTTCGACAAGTTCTTTACCCGGTACCATCTGCTGCATCTTGAAGAAGATGCCTTTGTCCGTTGCCACAATCAGCTTCTGGTGAGGTAACGACTTGGCAGCCTTGATCAACTGGCTGGTTGAACCCACCGCATCAGCCAGCGCCACCACGCTTGCTGGTGATTCTGGGTGGACCAAAATCGCGGCCTCAGGATACAAGTGCTTCATATCGCGCAAAGCTTTTGCCGAGAACTCGTCATGCACGACACATTCGCCTTGCCACAACAACATATCAGCGCCAGTTTCCTTTTGGATATAAGAACCTAGGTGACGGTCTGGGCCCCAGATAATTTTCTTGCCTTCGCTATCTAGCTGTTCGACGATTTCCAGCGCGATACTCGAGGTTACAACCCAGTCAGCACGGGCTTTTACCGCCGCAGAGGTGTTGGCGTACACCACTACGGTATGATCCGGGTGATCATCACAGAACTTGCTGAATTCATCAATCGGACAACCAAGGTCAAGCGAACACTCAGCCTCCAGTGTCGGCATCAGTACGCGTTTTTCTGGCGTCAGGATCTTGGCCGACTCACCCATGAAGCGTACGCCACAGATCACAAGTGTCTTGGCTGGGTGCTGGTTACCGAACTTGGCCATTTCCAGCGAGTCACCAACGAACCCTCCGGTCTCTTCAGCCAGAGCCTGAATTTCAGGATCGGTATAATAGTGGGCCACCAGCACTGCATCTTTTTCCTTTAGCAATGCCTTGATTTTTGCCTTGTACGCCTGCTGCTCATCAACAGTTAGCGGCACTGGCTTAGGTGGAAACGGATAGACCATTTCAGAGGGATCAAAAGTAAGACTCATAGCTCGGTTGCTCTATTGCTGTCCATGTACAATCCGCGCATTATACACCGCAAACGTTCAAATATCATGGATCAAAAAAGGCCGGTTAACCGGCCTTCTTCAATATCTGCGGGCAAGTGCTTACAGCTTATCGAGATTACTTTGCGCCTGGCGCGAACTGGTTGAGTTCGGGTAGCTCGAAATAACTTGCTGGTAGTATTTCTTCGCGTCTTCCGGCTTCTTGCTGCGCTCGGCAATAATACCTAGCTTCAACAATGCATCCGCACGCTTGTTGGACTTCTCAACATTGGCAACCTCGGTGAATTGCTCCGCGGCTTCAGAGAGTTGGTTTTGAGTAAAGTAGAGTTGACCAAGCCAGTAATGCGCATTCGGCTTGTAGCTTGATTCAGGATATGTAACCAAAAACGCCTTGAAGGCAGTGATCGCACCGGAGTAATCCTTCTCTTTTAGGATCAGGTTAACCGCGGATTCATACGCTTCGTTCTCGCCCACATTACTGGAGTACACTTCAGTGCTTGCTTTATCCGATGCTGGCTCTTCAGTCACCTTTGCTTGCGGCTGGCGACTAAGGCTGTCAACCTCACGGTAAAGCTCGCGCTGACGTTCAAGCATCTGGCTGAGATCATAGCTGTTTCTTTCTACAATCCCTCGTAGCTCATCCATTTCGGTTGCCAGCTGATCCAGTTGCCGTTGCATATCCAACTGCACCTGGTTGCGTGCCTCAATCATCCTTTCCAGACGTTCTAGGCTACCGCCCTGCGCACTGTTACCGCTGATTTCAGTAACAGGAGCAGGTGCGGCGACCACTTGGGTCGCCGCACCAACCAGCAACGTTAATGCGAGCGTTCGCATTGTGTTACTGTTCATCGTAATTACCTATTATGGCTTAGTAAACCAGAACCGAACGACGGTTCTTGGCGTAGTCAGCTTCAGTATGGCCAAGCACTAGTGGCTTCTCCTCACCGTAACTAACAATTGAGATCTGGCTTGCAGATACGCCTAGCGCCTGAAGGTACTTAGCAACCGCGTTAGCACGACGCTCGCCAAGGGCGATGTTGTACTCAGGTGTACCACGCTCATCGGCGTGACCTTCAACAATCACTATTACTTCTGCGTTATCGCGTAGGTATTCAGCGTGAGCGGTCAGCATATCCTGGTAGTCAGGCTGGATTTCAGCGTTGTCAAACTTGAAGTAAATAGTTTGTTCCTGACGTAGCTGCTGGCTGCGTAGTTCCTGCTCAGAAAGTACTGGCTGTTGCTCAACAGGCGATGTTACTACCGTCGATTGCTCTGTCGTTGAACCGGTGTTGGTCTCTGAAGCTGCTGAGCTATCAGTACTGTCACTAGAGCTACACGCCGCTAGAGTGAACATTGGCAGCGCAATTGCCAAGCCCTTTAAAACTTTGTTCAGTTGCATTTTATTTTCCTTTTTTATTGCTAGTTGCTACTAACTTAGAGGAAAGGTCCCCAGGACGGAGCCCTTACACGCCCATTAGTCGCAGGTAATCTTGCCTTAAATCGCCCATCAATCGACACTAATGACAGCTCGTTAGACTTGTTATTAACCGAACTGTAAATCACCATGCCGCCATTTGGCGCAATACTTGGTGATTCATCCAAAAATGTCTTGGTCAGTACCTGCACGGCATTGGTTTTCAAGTCTTGTTTAGCTATGTTGTAGCCAGAATCAGACCTGTTCACCATCACCAGATACCGGCCATCAGGCGTCAATTGACCACCGAGGTTCTGACTTCCTTGCCAAGTCAGGCGCTTAGTCGAACCGTCAGCTAAATTTACTCTATAAATCTGTGGGTTACCACCTCTGTCTGAGGTAAAAATTAAAGAGTCGCCGCTCGGATCCCAAAATGCCTCGGTATTGTTAGCGCGACCACGGGTGATCTGCTTCAATTCCTTGGTTTCGAGGTCTTTAATGTAGATCTGCAAGCTACCGCTCTTCGACAGTACAATGGCCAACTTCTTACCGTCCGGCGAGAAACGAGGGCTACCATTGTGGCGAGGGAACGAGGTCACCATCTCACGGGTGCCTTTGTAGATATCCATAATGAAAATCTGTGCCTGCTGGTTCTCGAAGCTGACATATGCCAGCTTGCTGCCATCTGGCGACCAAGACGGAGACATCAAAGGCTGCTGGGATTTCAGCACCAAACGCTCGTTGAAGCCATCGTAATCCGCGACTCGCAGCTGGTACGGATACTGTGCCTTGTCGTCAATCACGACATACGCGATACGGGTAAGGAACGCCCCTTTATCACCGGTCAGTTTTTCGTAGACGATATCAGAAATACGGTGGGCATAATGGCGAAGGCGCGACTCTTTGACTGTCGCACGGTTATTAAGTAGAAGGTGATCTTTGGTCATCACCAACTCACCGTTCTCCAAACCACGGCTCTGGCCACTGGTTAGCTGACCGCGCACCACATCAATCAGCTGGTAGTTGATCACATAATTGCCCTGCTCATTCATGGTTACCGTACCGGTCACCAAGGCATCGACACCCATTGACGTCCAGGCATTGTAGTCTACCTGCTCTTCGTTCGAAGGCGTTTGCGGCATGTTACTGGTCGGCACCGGTGAGAACCTACCGCTTCGGCGTAGATCAGAAGCAATAACTGCTGAAATATCCGTCGGCATTTTACCGGCCCCTTCCCATTTGAAAGGAACGACACCGATTGGACGGGCTGAATCCACCCCTTCGGTGATCACCAATTCCAACTCGGCTTGGGCGATTTGGCTGAAACTCAGCAGCGCCACGCACAAACCCATTAACCAACGTTTCATCATTATTCCTTCCTTATTGCGGGCTTACTGTTAGTCTGATATTGCGCAGCTGCTCTACAACCGCTTGGTCTTCTGGCATCGGGAACTGGCTAACCTTGACCACCGCGGCTTTCGCCGCCCGGCAAAGTGCACTGTCACCGCCATCTTCCGACGCATCAAGAACCAAACCATTGCTCGACAAGCGCATGCGGATCACACACTCCTTGCCGATAAAACTTTGCTCAACCAGCAAGTTCTGCTGGATCATCTGTCTATAGATAGCGCCGTAGCGATCTCTTTCGTCAGCCACAAACTGGCCTCGGGCACCGCCACGCTGCTCAGACTCGGCCTCAAGGCCGGCAAACATATCGTTTAATGCCGCTTCCTGCTGGCGTTGAGTTTCACGGGCTTCTGCCGCTTTGCGCTCGGCTTCCTTACGGGCTGCCTCGGCCTTGCGAGCTTCTTCTTCCGCTTTTTTCTTTGCTGCTACTTGCGCCTGGCGCTCGGCTTCTGCCTTCGCCGCTGCCGCTTCAGCTTGACGTTTCGCTTCCTCAGCCTTGCGCTGCTCCGCAACTTGGCGCTGGCGCTCTTGCTCGGCTTTACGTGCCGCTTCCTGCTTCACCTTGCGGTCTGCCTCGGCCTTGGCCGCCTGCTCTCGGGCAACACGTGCCGCCTCATCGGCTTTACGCTTCTCTTCCGCCGCCTTACTCCGTTCAGCCGCCACTCGCTTGCGCTCCTGCTCGGCATCACGGGCTTCTTTCTCGGCTTTGAGTTTGTCCGCCTTGAGCTGACGCAAACGCTGCTCTTCTTCCTGACGCATTTTTTCCAATGCATCAGCTTGTTGCTCTAAACGCTTCAGCCTGTCTTGTTCGGCGGCTTTGGCCGCTTCACGTTGCTGGCGAATACGCTGCGCCTGCTGGTTCACCAACGCAGGATCGACCACCACCGCCTGAACGATGTTGCCCGACGGCTTTGGTTTTGTCATGACGAAATCCGATCCCCACAACAACATCACGACCAGTGAACCATGCATAAGTAACGAAATAATGAAGGCAGCACTGTAATCTTTCTTTTTCATCCTGCCTGCCTACTTATTGCTCTAATGGCTCGGTCATCAGGCCGACCGACCCAACACCAGCTTGATTAAGGGCATCGAGGGTTTCGATGATATAGGCATAGGGAGCTCTCGCATCGCCGCCCACCAGTACCGCTGACTCTGGATTCAGCTGTAACTCGGCACGCACCCGGGTTAGCAGATCATTAAGGCCAAGCCCGCGCTGCATTTCCCTGTCATCCACACTGATGCCGAGGTGCCCATCTTGAGCGACCTCGACAATAATCGGTGGCTTTTCGTTGTTCTCGCCAACCAACTCAGCCGCTGTTTTGGCCGTCGTGGTACTCGGCAAGTCAACATCAACACCCTGGGTGATAAATGGCGCCGTCACCATAAAGATGATCAATAGTACGAACATCACGTCGATATAAGGAACAACGTTAATCTCGCACGTGACTTTACGCTTCTTGGGTTGATAAGACATGCCATTTACTCCTGGTGAGCAGCAAATGCCTGACGGTGCAAGATGCTAGAGAACTCTTCCATAAAGGTCGCATAAGAATGCTCAAGCTTGGACACCTGGTTAGTCAGCTTATTGAAGAACATGACAGCTGGGATCGCCGCAAACAAGCCTATCGCCGTCGCAATCAATGACTCGGCAATACCTGGGGCAACCATCGCTAGGGTTGCCTGCTTCACCGCACCGAGAGCGATAAAAGCGTGCATGATCCCCCATACCGTACCGAACAGGCCAATATACGGGCTGATAGACCCGACGGTGGCCAAGAACGGCAAATTGGTTTCCAACTCTTCCACTTCACGAGAAAGGGCCACGCGCATCGCACGACCGGTTCCTTCCATTACCGCTTCTGGCGCCTTGCCATTGTTACGGTGCAAACGGGCAAACTCTTTAAAACCAGCATGGAAAATTTGTTCAGTGCCGGTCAGGCTATCTTTACGCGCTTCCACTTCTTGGTAAAGCTGCGACAAGTCAACGCCAGACCAAAAACGATCTTCAAAGCGGTCCACATTATTTTTTGCCTGCGACAAGACTTGGGATCGTTTAATGATCATCGCCCAAGACGTGACAGACATACCCAACAAAATGAGTACGACAACCTTACCCAGCAGGCTCGCCTGTAGGAAAAGATCTAAAATCGAAAGTTCAGCAGTCACTTAGTTATCTCCGATAAAATTTGTTCTGGGATCTTGATAGGTTTCAACGTATCGGGGTGGACACAGGCTACCTGAATCGATGATCTACACAAGGTTTGCCCGTTATTGTTAACTAAAACCTGACAAAATTCGATCGATGCCCGGCGTATAGTATTAGGCCAGGTCCGCACAACAAGTTGGTCGTCTAGCTTGGCACCTTTGAGATAGTCGATCTCCAGGTGCCGAATTACAAAACTGGCTTTTTCAGCGAACAAGTCGTTAAGACTGACACCGATGGATCGGAAGAGTTCCGTCCTAGCCCGCTCAAAAAACTTAATATAGTTAGCATGATAAACCAGGCCACCTACGTCCGTATCTTCGTAGTAGACCCTGATCGGCCATTCAAATGGGTGCTCTTCGGTCATTATCATTCCAACCTTGGTTTTCTATCACTCTTGCCAATGTATTCAGGCTTTTACTCAATCGCTTACTATACCTAACTTGGCTACCTGATTGGAATCATGCATTGCTAGTAAACACGCAGAGTTTTACTTTTTGATGACCTTGTCACTGCCTGCTAACCCTCGCCGCTACGCGATTTGGTGGCATTTTATCCAGATATAAAAAAACAGCCCATTACTCAATTGCAATGGGCTGTTTCAATTGTATGTTTTTGTGTCAGCGAATGCAGTTTGAAATCAATTCGCTACGCTAAACGCAGAAACAAAATGTAAGCCAGTATCGGCAACGAAATGTACGGAGTGAAAAACACCTGCCAGTACCAACGGTGCGGCACAAAGCCGACACCGAAGACCATTGCGGCACACGTTGCCCATATCAGGGCTGGCGAGATTATCGGTCCGAATCCGCCAATCGCCTGAGCGAAGAGTGTAGGTTCCCACACCACCAGTCCTGCCGATGCCAATGACATCAGCAGTGCTACTACGCGCAGCAGACCGAAGTCTACTCTCTGGTGGGTACGCTTCACCCAGTGATTGAGGTTACTCACCGGTGTCCTCTTTATCCATATTTTCTGTCGCTTCAAGCCACAGCGCGTTGATGATACCGAATGAGCAAGCAAGAAGCACACCCAGGATCCAAGCGAAATACCACATAGTCTGTCTCCTTAGTACAGTGAGTTCTTGTTCTCTTCGATATATTTCGTATCAAGACGGCCAAACATCTTGTAGTAACACCAAGACGTGTACGCCAGGATAATTGGAACCATCACCGCAGCTACACCTGTCATGATGTTCAGCGTCAGCTCAGAAGACGTTGCATCCCACATGGTCAAGCTGTGGTTTGGAACCAGGCTTGAAGGCATGATGAATGGGAACAATGCAAAGCCTGCTGTCAGGATCACACCCGCCATGGTAAGGCTAGAGGTGATGAACGCCAATGCACCACGGTTACCACGAGAGCACAGTAGTGTAAGTAGTGGCATGAACACAGCCAGTGCAGGTGCAATCCACAATAGTGGGTATGCATCGAAGTTGGCAAACAATGCACCTGTCTCACGCATAACTTCTTTCGTCAGCGGATTTGATGGCGCATCTTTAATGATTTCAGATGTAATCACGTAGCCTTCAATGCTCTGAGCCCAAAGGCCAGCAATTGCAAAGCATACTGCAGTACCCACTGAGGTTAGCATCGCAACACGGCGAGCACGCTCACGGATAGCATCCGTTGTTTTCATCTGCAGGTAGGCTGCACCTTGGGTGGTGATCATCAGGATACTCACGATACCACATAGCAGGGCAAACGGGTTCAGCAGACCAAAGAACGATCCTTTGTAAGTCGGGATCAGGAACTCGTTCAGCTCAAACGGCACACCCTGCATCAGGTTACCAAACGCCACACCGAAGATGACCGGCGGAACGAAGCTACCGACGAAGATGGCTTTGTCCCACGCTTCACGCCATTTAGGATCTTCAATCTTTGAACGGTAATCAAAACCGATAGGACGAAGCCAAAGTGCCGCCAGTGTGATGATCATGGCAAAGTAGAAACCAGAGAACGCTGTTGCGTAAACCAGCGGCCATGCAGCAAACAGGGCACCACCCGCGGTGATCAGCCAAACCTGGTTACCGTCCCAGTGTGGGGCAATTGAGTTGATCATTACTCGGCGCTCGCTGTCTGTCTTACCGATAATACGGGACAGCACACCTACACCCATGTCAAAACCATCTGTAACAGCGAAGCCGATGCATAACACACCGATTAGCGCCCACCAGATAAATCGCAATACTTCATATTCAAACATTGCTTAGCTCTCCCTGATTATGCATCAACCTGACGCGATACCACATTTTGCGGTGCATCATTAGTTTCAAAGTGGTAGCGGCCAGTTTTCAGGCTACTAGGACCTAGACGAGCAAACTTGATCATCAGGTACAATTCAGCAATCAGGAACACTGTGTACAGTGCGATAATTGCCAGTAAAGAAGTAATGATGTCAGAAGGTGTCAGGTTAGACACCGCCATCGACACGGGTAGAATTTCACCAACCGCCCATGGCTGACGACCATACTCGGCAACGAACCAACCCGCTTCTACTGCGATCCAAGGTAGTGGTAGACCGTATAGCGCGGCTTTCAGTACCCATTTGTTCTCTGTGATCTTATGACGGCAAGACTGGATAAATGCTGCACCAATGATACCCAGCATCAAGAAGCCACATGCCACCATGATGCGGAAGCTCCAGAACAGCGGCCATACCGTTGGGATAGAATCATCAGCTGCACGCGCAATGTCTTCATCTGTTGCATCAACAACATTATCTGCATAAGGCTTGACCAGATAGCCGTAGCCTAGGTCGTGTTTAACCTCATCGAATGCTGCGATGTTTTCTGGTGTCTTATCACCGGCACGCAATTTTTCCAGCAGGCCGTAAGCAACCATACCGTTACGGATACGGACTTCGTGTTCATCTTTCAAATCACGCAGACCGGTTACTTCCGTATCGATGGAACGTGTTGCGATAATACCCATTAAGTAAGGGATCTTGATCGCATAATCCGTTTCCATGGTTTCCTGGTTTGGAATACCGAACAACGTGAAGGCTGCTGGAGCTTCTTCTGTGTGCCATTCCGCTTCAATCGCCGCTAGTTTCGTTTTCTGAACGTCACCAAGCTCATAGCCTGATTCATCGCCCAGTACGATAACAGATAGGATTGATGCCATACCGAATGCTGCAGCAATCGCGAATGAACGGCGAGCGAAGGCAATGTCACGGCCTTTAAGCAGGTAGTAAGAACTGATAGCAAGAACGAACATCGCACCGGTTACATAACCAGACGCGACAGTGTGAACGAATTTCACCTGCGCAACCGGGTTAAGTACCACTTCGGCAAAACTTACCATTTCCATACGCATGGTTTCGAAGTTGAACTCTGCACCTACAGGGTTTTGCATCCAACCGTTTGCAACAAGAATCCATAGCGCCGAGAAGTTAGAGCCAAGAGCAACTAGCCAAGTAACAGTAAGGTGCTGACGCTTGGATAGACGATCCCAACCAAAGAAGAACAGGCCGACTAGGGTAGATTCAAGGAAGAAAGCGATAAGCGCTTCGATAGCCAGTGGCGCACCGAAAATATCACCTACGTAGTGAGAGTAATATGCCCAGTTAGTACCAAACTGGAACTCCATGGTAAGACCCGTGGAAACACCAAGGGCAAAGTTAATGGCAAAAAGCTTACCCCAGAACTTGGTCATGTCCTTGTAGATTTGCTTTCCGGTCATTACGTAAACCGACTCCATGATGGCTAGCAGGAAAGCCATACCGAGAGTCAGTGGGACGAACAAAAAGTGATACATCGCAGTTAATGCGAACTGTAACCGCGATAGTTCGACGATATCAGTGAACATTGAGAACTCCTTCTTTCGCCAGGCTGACTGGCGACAGTACAACACAGTGCACTTATGGTTGGGCTTAGCAAAATGTAGCCAAACGTCGTCGCAATTTTGCCACCTTCCTGGTTGCCATCATTTTAATTATCAACGGCATCCTTGATATGTTGCGACACTGTACCAAATTAGTTAATTTGTTGTTAAGCTACAGCTAATAAAGTCATTGCTAATATTACTGACATTCGCTCTCAGGCTCAATGGATTTATCGCACAATTTGCTTTGATAAATATCAATAAACTCTGTTCATTTATTAACCACCCGCACCTTACTTGACTCAGATCAAATTCTCACCAGCCGTTTAGGGTGCTGAGAGTAAGAGAATAAAACTTTGGTTTTTTAAATCATGAATCGCACTATTAATGCCACTTCACATTCTGTTTTATCCATTCATATACGGGCGACTTATCCTTAGAAAAAAGAGGATTGAATATGCATGAACGGGTTATTAAACCACCAACAATCATCACCCATTACTGATAAATCAGTAGTTACAGTCAGTAACAAGTATAATTTCTAATTAGATTAAGTAATCCGAATTGTAAATTTAACTCGCTTTAGGATAAGTAAAAAATGCCTATAATCAGCCTCAGAAACAGATAAGGCCGCCCAGAGACTAAAAGTCTTCTTTTTGGCGGGTTGTAGGCTGTTTCCCCAACCATTTTGATTTAGATTGAGGAAGTAGATATGGCTCGTATTTTTGAAAAAATCGTTGCGCTTTACCAACCAAGCTTTGCTGAAATGTATAAAAGCAATTGCTAATTAGCGCTCATAAAGCAACCGAGCACTCTAACGACTGTTAAATGTACGATATTTTATTTCTGTGATACCCGCTTAAATTGTCACAGGCTCGTTACGATAGAAACAACAGTTAAACAAAAGTCGGTTGTGCTAAGTGTTAAAAACAAAACGAGGCCATATGGCCTCGTTTTGTTTTTCCGTCAATTTTAACGTTTTATTCAAACAAATGACGGTGAACCTTTACCACCGCCTTTTTAATTGCCAGTGGCATTTGGACCTGACATCCCGGCTTATGGGGCTGGTTCGGCAGAAAAATCGCAAACATCCCCGGCGCCATCACTACCTCAGATTCCGTATCCAACGGGCCGGCTAGCCAGTAATCGTTATCAGCATCATATGGTTTATCAACCGTATGACCATCATTTGCTAAGGCAAAGCCTATGCGCTCCTCACCAGTGATCAAATATTGAATATCCAAATATTCTCGATGGACTTCGTGCAACTTGCTGTCAGCGTTGGCCGTGTCAAAGGCCATCACATTGACAAAAATATTGTCACCATCGATATCATGGCGACCAATGGCTAGCTCCGCCATATTTGTCTCGGCCAAAAAAGCCAAGCTACGGTGGACGGCTTCAGGCAGGTAGGAATAAGTCTCTAGCTGATCAATATGACCGACAATCATAAGTACTCTCTTCAAAAATAAAGGCCCGGCCTTTGCGGCACGGACCTTGAGGGGGAATAGGATTTGGTACAGTTTGGGTAAGGGCTAGATAGTCAGCGCTTTAACTTCTTCATCGGTGTGGCTATTTTTGAACAGAGGTGCTGTCACAAAGCCCACGATAACCACGACCAAGGTACCAATAACGCCGTAGAAGAAGAAGTTCAGGTCGGTACTGGCACGCACCCACAAGATAGCGGCTACTGCGGCCACAACACCCAGCAAGGCGCTGTTCGCATTGGCGCGGCGTACAAATACTCCGAGCATGAACAAACCAGTCATTGGGCCGCCCATCAAGCCAATCAAGCTGTTGAAGGCATCCCACAACTCACTTTCGTTCGACATGATGAGGTAGGTCGATGCAATCACACCGAACACACCCGCAGCCACTGTCACCAAACGGCCGACTTTCAGTTTTTGCTCAGGCGTTTTCTCGCTGCTGAATCGGGTATAGATATCTGAAGTAAAGCAAGCAGAAATACTATTGAGGCTACTTGAAATACTGGATTGCGACGCCGCGAAAATAGCAGCAATGATCAAGCCTGCAATCCCTGCTGGCATCTGGGAAATAACAAAGAATGGTAAGATCCCACCGGTGTTGAAGTTCTCAGGCATTAACTCCGGATGCTGGGTATAGTAGGCATACAGCGCAGCGCCAACAGCAAAGAAGAAAACAGGGATACACGCGACCAGCTTGGCATTGGTTACCAGGGCCTTCTTCGTTTCCTCAACCGAATCCGTCACAATGTAGCGCTGGACGACATCCTGGCTAGCCGTAAACTGCTGCAAGCTGGCAAATAGGAAGCCAATCATCAAAACAGGTACCGTACTTTCAGACCAGCTCCACGCCATTTTGTCTGCCGGGAAATATTTATCCGCTTCGGCTGACAAGCGGAAAATCTCTGTCATGCCGCCATCGACGTTGAAACAGATCATCACGAAGATCATTACTGCCGCGACAGAGAGCATTATGCCCTGAATCACATCCGTCCAGATCACCCCTTCGATACCGCCCATAAAGGTGTAAACAATACACAGCACACCAATCAAAAAGACAATGGTCAACGGACTAATATCAATGAATGGCATCAGTGCCAACGCAGTCAGGTAGGTGATAATCGCAATACGGCCAATATGGAACAGCATAAACGATAGGCTGGCAAATAATCGCATCCGGACATCGAAACGCTTTTCCAAATATTCGTAGGCAGACGTCAGATTCAGCTTACGGAAAAAGGGGATGTAATAGATGAAGACAAACGGCAGAATAATAATCGCGATATACTGCCCAAGAAGGAAAGTCCAATCCTCGGTGTAGGCTTTGGCCGGAATCGACATAAAAGTAATTGAACTTAGGGTGGTAGCAAAAACGCTGATCCCCGCCGCCCAGCCTGGAATTCGTCCACCGGCCTTAAAATAGTCGTCCGCTGATTTCTGCCGCTTGGCAAAGTACATTCCGACCATCATGATCGCCGCCAAATAGACGATCAAGACGATATAGTTCAGGGTTCCAAAAGCATGCATTTCCATGCGCTAGCTCCTCTCAAGAGTGTAGGTTGAGATAAAATGTCTATAAGTTTTATGTTTAGCTGCGGGCTTGTGCCCACAGAGCGACACCGATCAGTCCTGCATCGGTTCCGCATTTAGCTGGTAGTAATTTGGGTTGGTACACGGCCGGCAACACATTTAGCGCTGCTTGTACTAATTCAAGATAATGGTCGGCCAAACCAACTCCCCCGCCGATCACGACGGCATCCAGATCATTGCTGATGGTTAAATCCGCCACCAACTGGGCAATGGCTTTTGCCGAGCGAGCAACGATTAACTCGGCATTAGGATCACCAGCCAAAAAGCGTTGGTATACGTCCCGGCCGCTACAGCCCGTCCCGAAAAATTCACTCCCCTGCAGGCCAATCGCCGTACCCGAAGCAATAGCCTCAACACAGCCAGTCCGACCACAGCCGCACACAGGACCGGCTGGATCGGCAAGTGTATGGCCTGCGTGCCCTGCAATTCCGCGTGGGCCGATCTGTAATTGACCGTCCAAAACAAGGCCAGCCCCGACTCCGGTCGAGACGGTAATGAAAGCCATATTGGAATAGTGTCCAGCTGCCGCTTTAAACTCTGCCCATGCCGCCGCCTGCGCATCATTGATCACTAACGTGCTCAGCCCTGTAATGGCCTCGATCTCAGCTTGAAGCGGGAACTGATCCAACCCACCCAAATTCAATGGATTGAGCGCAGTCAAATGCCCGTTTTGGATGATCCCTGTGGAAGCGACCACCACTTGATCAGCCTGCCCCTGAAAAGGAGTAAGCAAAGCAACCAGATTATCTCTCAGTACCTGCGGTGACCTGTCCGATTGGGTATCAATTTGCCGGCGGCCGCTGGCCACACCATGAGTAACCAAAGCAGCAGCTAACTTTGTTCCACCAAGGTCAACAGCTAAGTAGGTCGTCATACAATGGCCTCTTTCTCCGGTCGTCGAGCCTGTGAGACTTCATGACCAAACCACTGGCAAATGTGTTCAATACGGGTGATCGCAGAGCCGACGGTCACACACGATGCACCGGCTTCAATCGCCTGGCGGGCAAGCAGTGGCGAGTTGTAACGCCCTTCAGCCATAACAAAACAGCCGGCTTGATCCAGTTTTGTCACCAAGGCAAAATCCGGCTCCTTCGGCACCTCGCCGCCGGTATACCCGGACAGTGTGGAACCAATGATCTCAACCCCTAATTGCAGACTGGCGATCCCTTCCTCATACGTGGCGCAGTCAGCCATTGCCAAACACCCCAACTCTTTAATTGCCGTCACCAACTCCTCGACTGGAACAGGACGAGGACGTTGCGTTGCATCAATCGCAATAATGTCTGCCCCTGCTTGGGCCAGTGCCTCCACATCTTCAACAAAGGCTGTAATGCGGACATCACTGTCTGCCAGATCGCGTTTAACAATACCGATAATCGGTACCGACACCTTCGGCCTAACAGCTCTAAGGTTGTCAACTCCCTCAATCCTTAATGCGGCCGCACCGCCAGCGACGGAGGCTTGTGCCATCGCTGCAACAATCTCGGGGGCATCCATAGGCCCATCATCCACTGGCTGGCATGAGGCTACAAACCCATGCTTCAGCGTCGCCAGAACAGTATTTTTAACAGTAGAAACTGTCATAAAGCAGAACTCCAAGAAACAATTTGGTGGTGAAGTTTTATTCCAATCTATTTTTTATGGAGCAAAACTTCAACCTGCATTATTCAAAAAGGAGATCAACACCACAATTATTAGCCCAAGGTATAAATACCCCTCGATACCGCACGTAAGTTTCTTTAAAGTTCCTCGAAAAATGGAGTAATACTCCACCAGTAAGCTTCATAGGCCGTAGCAAAGCCCCTTAAACCGTTTTAATCCCTTTGAATCACAAGAAAGGACGAGGAAGAAAGGATGATGGAAAACAGCAACGCTTCCCAAACACCCTTTGCGCTAACCCACGCAACTGTATTTGATGGCGACACCCTATTGGATAATCAGGCCGTTATTATTCAAGGTGACACTATCGTAAGTGTAGTGCCTATGGCACAAGCCCCTTTGTTACCCCCTTGCTGCATCGATGTCGAAGGGCTACTCATCACGGCGGGTTTTATCGATTTACAGCTTAATGGCTGTGGCGGGGTACTGTTTAATTCTGATCTCAGCCTCGAGACCTTAGTCGTCATGAACCAAACCAACCTGAAATCAGGTACCACTCAGTTCCTGCCGACCTTAATCACCTGCCCTCAGCAACAAATGGTTCAAGCCATCACTTTGGTCGATTCGATCCAGGATCGGGATAACTTAGGCGTCCTTGGCCTCCACCTAGAAGGCCCATTTATCAATGTCACAAAGAAAGGGGCCCACCATGCTGACTTTATCCGGCCTTTAGGGCTTGATGAAGCGAATCGGCTGGCTGCGTATCAGGAAGTCATCAAAATGATCACTCTCGCTCCCGAATGTGTTGAGCAAGCGGCAATTGACGCACTGACAGAAGCTGGGATTAAAGTGTCTATCGGCCACACCAATGCGACTTACCAGCAGCTCAATGACAAACAGGGGTTAACCATGGCAACCCACCTCTACAATGCCATGACCCCACTCGCTTCTCGCGAAGTCGGTGCCGTGGGCTACATCGCCGAACACAAGCCCGCAACCGGAATCATCGTTGATGGTATTCATGCCGCCTATCCAGCAGTACGCATAGCCAAAGCCTTGTTGGGAGAGCAGCTATTCCTCGTCACCGATGCCGTTACCCCTGCAGGCACGAATATGTCGAGCTATGACATGGCTGGCCAACCCGCCTATGTCACCAACGGAAAGTGCCACTACAAAGACGGCACCATTGCAGGCGCTGCCATTACGATGATTGACGGGATAAAAAATCTGGTTGAACACGTTAGTGTCAGCAAGGAAGAGGCCCTGCGCATGGCAAGCCTATACCCGGCTAGAGCGATAGGCATTGATGGTGACTACGGTAGAATAAAAGCCGGGTATAAGGCCAATATCGTCATGCTTGATCCAGCACTTGAGGTAAAAGGGGTTTACCAAATGGGGTTAAAGCGTCACTAAAAATCCAAGCTAGCTAAATGCCAAACAAAAACGGCAAGCCAGAAGGCTTGCCGCATGATGATTGCTTGAAAGCTGGTGTTCCTAAAGATTAGGATTCGAGAGCTTGCGTGGTTCGTAGTTTCTTGGCCAACGCCCCGTCCACATCATCTTTAACAAGCAAGGTATAAACCAGATCAAGCACGAACAACTGGGTGATTTTTGTCCCAATCGAGTCACCTTGGAGTTGGCCTTGACGATTACCGTTGAGCAGGACCCAATCGGCGTATTTGCAGATCCCTGATTTAGGGTTATGGGTCAGTGCAACCGTACTCGCTCCGGCTTCTTTAGCCAGCATCAAGGCTTTCGTTGTTTCCAGCGAGTTGCCAGAGTGGCTGATACCAATCGCCAAATCCCCCGGCTGCAGCAATGATGCTTTCATATACATAAAGTGGTTATTGGTGAGGGCGTCAACGTTGTAGCCCACACGCATAAACTTATTCTTGGCATCTTCTGCGGTAATCCCCGATGAGCCGACCCCGAAGAAATATACCGCTCGAGCATCGCTTATCTGCTGGGCGACACCTTCCAATGCGTCAAAGTTCAGCAAGTTCAATGTCTCTGCAAGCACATTGTGGATCGTCTGCTGCAGCTTCTGGCCAATCAGCTCAGCGCCATCCCCCGCAGTAATATCGGTATCAAGCAGTGACTTGTCACCTTGGCTCTGATTGGAGAGCTCAATGGCAAGATCCATTTTGAAATCCTGAAACCCTTTAAACCCCAGCATCCGGCAAAAGCGAATAATCGTCGCTTCCCCGACATTAACAGCTTGAGAAAGCTCAGCAATGGAAAGCTTGGTAACCCCTGCGGGGTTGTCCATCACAAACTCAGAAATACGGCGGGCGGAAGGCGTCATGCTTTCTTGCATGCTTCCCATCATATCGAGCACTTTTCCTGATTTTACCGGTAAGTGATTTGCAACCATTCTTCCATCCTACGGTGCTTGAATGCCAACCTGTATCAAGGCTTGATCAACGATTCACCCAGATTGGACTAACTCATTTATTTGTATCGATTCTCCCATTAAAAACGGCTTTTGTGAAGTAAAGCTCCATCGAAATAACCTCTTTAATGTCGAGTTTAAGCTCAGAAGCTACAATGTACTTAGGATGATACCTTCATCACAATTTCGATGTGCCGTACATTTATCCTGATTATATCGATTGCTAAATGAAGCTTTACTCCATAAGATGACAATCAAACTCCATTATTAACTTTATTTCTGAAGTATAACTTCACAGGTGTTTGAACTATGCAAAAACTAACCGGGCTAATCGCCGCTCCACATACTCCTTTCTCAGCTAATGGCGACGTCAACTTTGCTGCTATTGACCAGATTGCAGCCCACCTGATCCAAGATGGCGTTCAAGGTGCATACATCTGTGGCACAACAGGTGAAGGTATCCATTGCTCTGTTGAAGAGCGCAAGGCAATTGCCGAACGTTGGGTATCGGCGGCGAACGGCAAGCTAAAACTCATTGTTCACACCGGCGCACTTAGCATCGTTGATACACTAGAGCTAACCCGCCATGCCGACACCTTGGATATCCTTGCCACATCGGCTATCGGCCCATGCTTCTTCAAGCCAGGCTCTGTGGCAGATTTGGTTGACTACTGCGCAACCGTTGCTGCAGCAGCACCGTCAAAAGGCTTCTATTACTACCACTCAGGCATGTCTGGCGTGAATCTCGATATGGAACAGTTCCTGATCCAAGCTGAGTCGCGTATTCCGAACCTGTCCGGGCTGAAATTCAACAGTGGTGACCTATACGAATACCAGCGCTGCCTGCGTGCTTGCGACGGTAAATTTGATATTCCATTCGGCGTCGATGAGCACCTACCCGGCGCACTTGCTGTGGGCGCAACCAGCGCAGTTGGCAGTACCTATAACTACGCTGCTAAGCATTTTATCGACATTATTGGTGCATTTGAGCGTGGCGAACATCAGCAGGTGATTGAAGGAATGGATACCGTCATCGCGCTGATCCGAGTTCTGGTTGAGTATGGTGGTGTCGCGGCAGGTAAAGCGGCAATGGCATTGCACGACATCGATGCCGGTGATCCTCGCCTACCGCTAAAAGCGCTAACGACTGAGCAAAAGGCGGATGTGGTTGCCAAGATGCAAGCGGCTGGCTTTCTAAAAGCATAAGCCCAGCTTGGTGAACAGGCACAAAAAAGCGAGGCACTGCCTCGCTTTTTTTATCAACTTATTTACTTGGTTTCCGGCACATCAAACCCGAAATGCAAGTAGGCACGGTGAGTGGCAATTCGACCACGCGGCGTGCGTTGCAGGAAACCTTGCTGGATCAGATAAGGCTCAAGCACATCTTCGATGGTATCGCGCTCTTCACCAATGGCCGCCGCAAGGTTGTCCAAACCAACCGGCCCCCCCATAAACTTATCGATAATCGCCATCAGCAACTTGCGGTCCATGTAATCAAAACCACTGCTGTCGACATCCAACATATCCAGAGCCTTGGCGGCAACATCAGGGCAGATATGGCCATTGCCTTTGACTTCGGCAAAGTCACGTACCCGGCGCAACAATCGGTTGGCGATACGTGGTGTCCCGCGGGCACGCATTGCCACTTCCATCGCGCCAGCTTCTTCCATCGACAAATCCAAGCAATTGGCACTACGCTGGACAATCCCTTTCAGATCTTCCACCTTGTAGTATTCCAGTCGCTGGGTAATACCAAAACGGTCGCGAAGTGGTGATGTCAACGAACCGGCGCGGGTTGTCGCACCGATCAAAGTAAACGGCGGCAAGTCAATCTTAATTGAACGGGCTGCCGGACCCTCACCAATCATAATATCCAGCTGGTAATCTTCCATCGCCGGATACAGTACTTCTTCTACCTGCGGACTGAGACGGTGGATCTCATCGATGAACAAAACGTCGTTTTCTTCGAGGTTAGTCAGCAGCGCTGCCAGATCACCGGCTTTTTCCAGTACCGGGCCTGAAGTGGTACGGATGCTCACGCCCATCTCATTGGCAACAATGTTGGCCAAGGTAGTTTTGCCCAAGCCCGGAGGGCCGAAAATCAACAAATGATCCAAGGCTTCATCTCGTAGCTTGGCAGCCTGAATAAAGATCTCCATCTGGCCACGAACATGATCCTGCCCCTTGTAGTCTTCGAGCAACTTAGGGCGGATCGCGCGATCAATAATGTCTTCTTCGCGCGTGGTAGGAAAATCATTGGCGACTAATCTGTCTGCTTCTATCATCAAGCTTACCTAAATACCGAAACCATAAACTAAACGAGCAACCATGAATTAAACCATTGAACGCAGGGCGTCACGAATGATCATTTCGCTGGTCATCTCCGGCTGAACTACCTGAGCAACCACTTTCGATGCTTGCTGGGGTTTATAGCCCAACGCGACGAGTGCACTGACCGCTTCATCTTCGGCTCGTGCCTGCGATGCCGTATCTTGTACCGGTGCGTTCGATGCCGCCGTATCCAAAGCAGGCGTAAATAAATCACCCTCGCCCCAGCCTTTGAGGCGGTCTTTCATTTCCACCACCAAGCGCTCGGCAGTCTTCTTACCGACACCCGGAATTTTGACCAAGGTGGTGACATCTTCGTTTTCAACACTGAGGACAAACTGACTCGCAGTCATTGCCGATAGAATAGCCAAACCCAGCTTAGGGCCGACACCATTGGCCTTGATCACTTCGCGGAACAAGTCACGCTCGCTTTTTTTGTTGAAGCCGTAAAGTAGCTGAGCGTCTTCGCGTACCACAAAGTGGGTCGAGACAATCGCTTCCTGACCGACTTGCGGCAGCTCGTAAAAGCAGCTCATCGGCATCTGGACTTCGTAGCCCATACCGTTCACCTCAAGCAATACTTCAGGTGGTTGTTTTTCAATGATGATTCCACGTAGTCGGCCAATCACAGCAAGATCTCTTTTCTCAATCCACAAAATTGGCTCTAGGATAGTAAAGAGCTGGATGTATATCCAGCTCTTTTTTCACATCCAGTAGCCGTTAGCACGCAAACCTTATGCCATCTGCTGACGCATACCTACGACCTGATTAAGGCTCTCAGCCAATGCATTCAACCGCTCAACCTGCTCGGCTAACATTGCCCCTTGCGAGGCGACAGCATCTGACACTTGATTGGTTTCGACGACACTGCTGGCGACCGCCTGGCTGGCACATGTCAGCTCCCTGAGCGCTTCAACTTGATGGCTAATGGTTTCGGCCAGCTGACTAACGTCCACCGAGACACTGCTGACCTGCTCGATGATCCCACTCAGCTCTGTGGTGCTGTTTTCAATAACGGCCTGACCCTGTGATACCTCACGCCGGCTTCGCTCCAGCAAGGCACGGATATCCACCGCCGAATTGTTACTTTTGGCAGATAACTCACGGACCTGATCAGCCACAACGGCGAAGCCCCTGCCCTGCTCACCGGCCCGCGCCGCTTCAATAGCGGCATTGAGTGCCAGCAGATTCGTTTGCTCGGCTACGGAAGTGATCACATCCGCAACCGACATGATCTCATCATTGCTGCTCAGGATCCGAGCAATAGCCTGTTTGGAAGCTTGGAGGGAATCGGAGCTGGTTTCGGCTTGACGATAAATAATATCGCTGCGCTGCTTCAGCTCAGTCACAAACTGATCGGACGCTTCCATCCCTTGGGTCAGGTGCTTCACTTGCTCACTCATTTGCTCTGCGGCACTGGCCTGCGACTCACAATTCACATTTAAAGTGCTAACCTGCTGGTGTAACTCCGAGGATTGCTGCTCGATCACCCCCGATACCTGAGTCAACGACTCGGCATTGCCACTGGCCTGATCCAAAACCTCTGAAAGCTGTGTCGCCCCTTGCTTGGCTTGCTCTGCAATCGCTTCACTTGCCCTATGGGCCGATTCAGCCTGCTCAATCGCCGCTTGCCTTTGCCGTGAAACCCAGGCTTGGGCAACAACAATCACGACGAGTGGCAATAAGAAACCAGACCAAGTCTCAACCACAAGAGACGTTGGAGTGAGCTCAACGTTAGGGTAAACCAGGCCCGATAAATGACCATTCACCATCCAGCCGGAAATAGCGACCACCAGCAATGACCAGACTGTTGCCATAAACAACCTTGCCGAGAGATAAAAAGCCACAATCAGCAACGGCAGCCAGAAGGCCTGGGTCGATTCCACAATACCGCCAGTCTGGTAAATGATATTGACCGCGTGGATTACCATACCCAGGAAACCGACATTCAAAGCGGCTTCAGCTTGTTTGCTAAGCCGGAAAATCACCCCCGCCGTGCACTCTAGGATCACGAGCAAAATAGATGTCATGACCAACGCACTGTGGCCATGCTCATTCCACTTGAACAGGCTATATAGCCCAACAAAGAAAGACGTTAGTGTAAAAAACAAAAAGGTATCGACGTAGCGTGCGTCCTCGCCCTGCCAACTAGAGGTCGTCGGCATAAACAGCGCTCGCCAAAGTGCCAATGGCGTCATGGAATCCGTTCCTTATTCTGTTTGGATTATTGTTTTCAGGTGTTGTTATCGAGCATCGGTTCGAGCATTCATCGGTTTACTCAGTAGAGGTCACCATCACTTGGTCATATGACCTCCGACCAATATATGCTAATAAACAATATCCTAACAAAACAAAAAAGCAGCCAAGGGCTGCTTTTTTGATCAAACACTCATTATGCCAATAAGACACTCGTGAGATAACACTTTGTATTCTTGATGATTATCGATAGCGTCCCCGACGGGCCCCACGGGCTTGTCCCGCCATGGCGATCAGTGTTTTATGAGTATGAGCATGACAAATAGCCACCGCCAGTGCATCGGCAGCATCCGCCTGTGGTTTACCCGGCAGCTTAAGTACCGAACAGACCATATGCTGGACCTGTGCTTTATCTGCCCCACCAGTCCCGACCACCGCCTGCTTGATCAAACGTGCAGCATATTCACTGACTGGCAAATCAGCATTCACCGCGGCTACGATGGCACTGCCACGGGCTTGTCCCAACTTCAACGCCGAGCTGGCGTTTTTACCCATGAAGACTTCTTCAATCGCAAACGCATCAGGCTGGAATTGAGTAATAACCTCACTCACTCCGGCATAGATTTGCTTGAGGCGACCAGGGATATCCTCGACAGAAGTACGAATACAGCCACTGCCGAGGTATTCAAGATGTCGCCCAACCTGACGGATCACACCGTATCCGGTGATCCTTGAGCCGGGGTCAATCCCCAAAATAATAGACATACTCTTCAGGTGTTACAGCTGCGCCGCAACCTCGTCAGAAATTTCACCGTTATGGTAAACTTCCTGGACGTCATCCAAATCTTCAAGCGCATCAATCAGGCGAAGCAGTTTCGGTGCCGTGTCCGCATCCAGATCCGCTTTTGTTGAAGGCACCAAGGTAACTTCTGCATTCTGAGCTTCAAAACCCGCGGCATCCAACGCATCTTTTACCGAACCGAACTCTGCCGGCGTCGTAAACACGTCGATAGACCCATCGTCATTGGTTTCAACATCATCAGCGCCGCCTTCCAGCGCCGCTTCCATAACAGCATCTTCGTCTAGACCTGCAGGATAAGAAATCACACCTTTCTTATCAAACAGGTAGCTGACACTGCCATCGGTACCTAAGTTACCGTTCGCCTTTGAGAATGCATGGCGTACACCTGATACGGTACGGTTACGGTTATCGGTCATACATTCAACCATCACCGCAGTGCCTGCAGGACCATAACCTTCATAGATCACAGTTTCCATATTCTCATCACCCTCGCCACCGGCACCACGGCTAACAGCGCGGTTTACAGTGTCACGGGTCATATTGTTTGATAGTGCTTTATCAACGGCTGCACGCAAACGTGGGTTATTATCTGGTTCGGCGCCGCCTTCTTTTGCAGCAACAACGATTTCACGGATTAACTTAGTGAAAATTTTACCGCGCTTCGCATCCTGTGCCGCTTTACGGTGTTTGATATTGGCAAATTTACTGTGACCAGCCATTTCATTCTCCGGATTTGATTAGGCATCTATGCCCAAGTTTCACAAACTGTAGGGTTATATACCCAAGTAACCTCAAGAAAGCCTCTTCAGCAAGAGAACGAGTTCAGCAAACGTACAAGCTAAGCCTTCAATGTAAAGTCACTTGGGTATATAAAAAAAGACTGGCCTTTCGGCCAGTCTATTCTGTTCGCTTATTGCTTATTCTTGCTCAGCGTTTTCTTTCTTCGCCAAGTTAACCGCAATGGCCAGTTCATCAAGGGCCGCTGGGTTTGCCAGGCTCGGCGCATCAGTCAGAAGACAAGACGCCGCTGTTGTTTTAGGGAACGCGATAACATCACGGATGTTCTCGGTACCACATAGCAGCATCACTAAACGGTCAAGACCGAATGCCAAACCTGCGTGAGGCGGTGTACCGAACTTCAATGCGTCTAGCAAGAAGCCGAACTTCGCTTTTTGCTCTTCCGGTTCGATACCCAGAATGCTAAATACAGAAGACTGCATCTCAGCGTTGTGGATACGAACAGAACCACCACCGACTTCATAGCCATTAATAACCATATCGTAAGCATTCGAGTTTGCCGCTGCAGGGTTTGCCGCTAGCTCTTCAGGCGAGACACCCAGTGGCGATGTGAATGGGTGGTGCATAGCATGCAGGTTACCTTCATCATCTTCTTCGAACATTGGGAAGTCGATAACCCAAAGCGGTGCCCATGCCTTCTTATCTGTTAGCTCTAGATCGTTACCCAGCTTCAGACGTAGTGCACCCATTGCTTCTTCAACAATGCGCTTCTTGTCTGCGCCGAATAGGATGATATCGCCAGATTCTGCCTGAGTACGGTCAAGTAGCTGTGCTACCACTTCTTCGTTCAGGAACTTAGCAACTGGAGACTGAACACCTTCGAAGCCTGCTTCGCGGTCGTTCACTTTCATCCATGCCAAGCCTTTCGCGCCGTAGATACCAACAAACTTGGTGTACTCGTCGATTTGCTTACGCGTTAGCTTAGCGCCACCCGGAACACGGATCACAGCCACACGGCCTTTTTCGTCGTTCGCAGGGCCAGAGAAGACTTTGAAGTCAACATCTTTAAGGATGTCAGCTACGTCAACCAGCTCAAGCGGGTTACGAAGATCTGGCTTGTCTGAACCAAAACGACGCATCGCTTCAGAGAACGGCATAATAGGGAACGCACCGAGTTCTACATCTAGTAGCTCTTTCCACATTTCGTTGATCATACGCTCAGTAACTGCACGTACTTGCTCTGCCGACATGAATGAGGTTTCGATATCGATCTGAGTGAATTCTGGTTGACGGTCAGCACGTAGATCTTCGTCGCGGAAACACTTAACGATTTGGTAGTAGCGATCGAAGCCAGACATCATCAACAGCTGCTTGAATAGCTGTGGTGACTGAGGCAATGCATAGAAGCTGCCTTTATGAACACGGCTAGGAACCAAGTAGTCACGAGCACCTTCCGGTGTCGCTTTAGTCAGTACTGGTGTTTCGATATCTAGGAAGTCGTTGGTATCTAGGAAACGACGAACGAAGCTAGATGCTTTAGCACGTAGCTTAATACGGTCACTCATTTCTGGACGACGTAGGTCGAGATAACGGTACTTAAGGCGCTGCTCTTCCGTGTTTTTCTGGTTGAAGTCTAGTGGTAGCACGTCAGAACGGTTGATGATTTCCAGGCCAGTCGCCAAAATTTCAACTTCACCTGTTGCCATGTCTTTGTTCACTTGGCTGTCAGGACGTACACGTACTTCACCTGTTAGGCGGATACAGAATTCGTTGCGCAGTTGGTTAGCGACTTCGAATACATCTTTCATATCCGGGTCAACAACTACCTGAACAATACCTTCACGATCTCGCATATCAACGAAGATAAGACCGCCTAAATCACGGCGACGGTTAACCCAGCCGCATAACTCTACTGTTTGCCCTGCTAGGGACTTGTTCAGGTGACCACAATATTGGGTGCGCATATGAAATTCCCGATCTATTTACTAACTTTCCTGTGCGTATGGCTGTGCCCGAAGCAACCGGCCACACACAAGCTGAATCTTTCCCGGCCAATTTGATTAAACTTCACGCAACTATTGCGATCAGTCGGGCCGAGAGACAAAAATAACGAGGCATTATATACCCAAGCGCCTTCAACATACATGATCCGCGAGAATTAATTGGCAATCGGCCACAATCGATAATGTCATGGCTGGCAGCCTATCGCCGGCATGAGTTAACCGTTTCCTGGCACTGACAGCGTATATTGGAGGAGCAGGGGAACAAAGCGAAATACCACTTTAGGAAAAAGTGGTTAAGAAGATCAAGGAAAAATCCCATATCGAGGGCCTAAAACATTGACCAAGCACCAAAAACCTTAGCACAATGGGCGCTACATCCCAGTTTGGAAGCCTTGCAATGCTGTCAACTCAAGTCAACCTCCCTATTCGCCTTGGCCTTGCCATGTGGTCGCACAGCCATTGGCAGCAGAGCCTATACGGAAGTGGCTGCAAAGCAGGCGAGCGACTCGCCAAATATGCCGAGGTTTTTCATACGGTTGAGGGAAACACCACCTTCTATGCCACACCGGGGATCCCTACGGTAAAGAAATGGCACCAGTCCACCAGCGATCACTTCCGCTTTACCTTCAAGCTGCCACAGGCCATTACCCACCAGAACCAACTGGTTCACTGCGATCAGCTGTTGGCTGACTTCTTTACCACTATGGCACCACTCGAAGGAAAGATAGGCCTGTGGAAAATCCAGCTACCGGCCCAGTTTGGTCCCGCCGCTCTGCCTGCCTTGGAAAAATTCCTCAAACGGTTACCAGCCAATTACCCCATCGGAGTGGAAGTACGCCATCCGGCCTTTTTTGCCAAGGGCGAGGAAGAAAAGCGGCTCAATCGCTTACTACTCGAGCACGGAGCGAACCGTATTATCATGGACAGCCGACCGGTGTTCGCCGCACCACCCACCACCGCGGCGGTGATCGATGCCCACCAGAACAAGCCCCAGGTGCCGGTGCACGCCATCGCTACAGCAGATTATCCGATGATCCGCTTTATCGGCCACCCCGATGATGCCAGCAACGATGCCTTTTTTGCCAACTGGCTGGTCCGCCTTCCGCAGTGGCTGCGTGACGGCAAACAGCCTTACCTGTTTATCCATACTCCGGACAATAACCACGCCCCAGAGCTAGCAACCCGCCTTTATCACTTGCTACAGCAAAAGGCCGCCGACGCCAACCTGCCGAATGTCGAACTGCCAAAAGCCGAGCCGGATCCGCAAATTAACTTGATATAGCAATAGCGGTGCTGTGGTGATGAATGCTACTCATTGTTGACTCAAACGTGAGGCTATGGATGTAGAAATGCCAAATGCCTCTCATTAACCTAGCAGCAACTATTAATTTTTAATTTTTCGATAGTTAACCGCCAATTTCTGCCTGTAGTATAAACACAACGTTCAAAACTTAAGCTCGCGAGGATAGTCTTTTGAGATCGCTCTTTGTACTGCTGCTTCTACTGCTCACTGGCTGTGGATCGCTTAACGCCTTAAATAAAGACATTATCCAAGTGAATAACAATTACAAGGAAGTCACGATAATCCTTCCTTCATCAGACCGCTATGTAATTATTCAGCTAGGCTCCGATAACATTTCCGATATCAAAAATGTTGATATCAGTGATAGTAGCCATAAGACCGTTATTCCATCACTGATTGACCGCGTCAGTGTTATCTATATTTTTGAAGACAAAAGCCATGATCTTTCTTACCAGAAAGGACAGCCCCTTTACCGTATCGAAGCAAGCAGTTTTCCAGAGTCGGACCAAGCACTAGTCATTGATGAACAATGGCTCAGCCCGCACCCGCTTGAAGACATAGAGTCAGTACCACTGCTTAGCTACTTTGACATTGATATTAAAAAAGCCAATATAGGCAATGTCGTCGACTTTGAGCATGAAGTATTCAGCCCTGAAGCTCAACGTATGGGGATGTGGCAACCATTAGAATTTGTCGAACGTCGATATTCTGGTGTCTTTTTTCTCGAACCTTTAGATAAAAACAAAATTCCGGTGCTGTTTGTTCATGGTATGGGGGGCAGCGGCAAAGAGTTTGAACACATCATTGAGAATATGGATAGAGAACGCTATCAAGCGTGGATAATAAACTATCCGAGTGCTTTGTCATTAACGCTGCTAGCACACTCACTCTCGTCAATAATTACAGCTGTTGGTGATATATACGATTACAAAGAGCCAATGCATATTGTCGCCCACAGCATGGGAGGCGTATTAACCCAGCACTATCTCAATATCTGTAGCCTACAAACACAATGTCAACGAATCCGTTCGTTCACCTCAATCGCTTCTCCATTTAATGGGGTGAGCTCAGCTCAACTGGGTGTTCAATTTTCGCCAGTCGTCATGCCTGCATGGCGTGATATTGCCCCAAATAGCTTGGTCATTAAAAATCTCTTCAACTCTGAGCTTTCGCAACGCAGACCACCGCACTACCTGATGTTTGCGTTTGATAATAGCGGCTTAACGTCAAGGCCTAGTGGAGATGGGACTATTGTTCTTTCAAGCCAATTGATTACGACTGCACAGCATCAGGCTGAACGTATTTCTGGCTATGACGAAAACCATACTAACGTATTGAAAAGTCAGCAGCTTATCGCTGATTTACATGCGTTTTGGCTTGACATTGAACGTTCCAAATAACAAAAAACACCCCGCAGGCTTAAACTACGGGGTGTTATCATTTTGCAATTACAGCGTCTGGCTATTACTGCAAAATCTGGCCGTTGTACTCACCGTTCAATGTTTCTAAGTATGCGGTGATCTTACCTATCTCAGTATCAGTCAGTTTCACGCCTACCTGATAGTAAGCCATCTGAGCGACGGCTTCTGCTAGCGTCTCTACACTACCGTCATGGAAATACGGCGCGGTCAAAGCAACATTACGTAGAGTCGGTACCTTGAAACGGTGCATATCATTGGCATCGCCCGTGGCATTGAAGCGACCGTAGTCCACTTCGGTGACATTACCACGGTCGGCAAAGTAGTCTTTCTTCAGGCCCATAACCTCAAAGCTCTGCCCCCCCATGGCTTCACCGACGTGACAAGTGCTGCATTTGTACTGTTTGAAAAGTGCATAACCTTCTTGCTCATCAGCATTCAGCGCTGAGTTATCACCACGCAAGAACTGATCAAAACGGCTATTCGGTGTCACCAATGTCTTCTCAAACTCAGCAATGGCATCGGTGATACTGTGCTCGGTGATACCCTCGGCATAAATCGCAGCAAACGCCGCATTCATTTCTTCATCTACTGCCAGCTTATCAACGATCTGCTGCCAAGACTCCGAAGCCATTTCCAATGGATTCAATGGTGGACCACCGGCCTGTGCCTGCAAATCGTGCGCGCGGCCATCCCAGAACTGGTGGGTATTGAATACCGAGTTAAATACCGTTGGTGCATTGATAGGGCCAATAGCACCGTTAACACCCACTGACGTCGTCAGGCGGTCAACACCGCCGGTTTCCAGCCCATGGCAGCTCGCACACGACACTGTGTTGTCACCAGATAAGCGGGTATCGTGATACAGCAGATCACCCAGCTCGACCTTTGCCATATCGACAACGAAAGTTGTGCGGATAGGCTGTACCGCCTCGTATTTAAACGCTTCGGTGATCTTGGCCTGACCTTGATGGTGGCGCAAACGTTCCTGCTTCACCCAGCCTTGAAGCGTCGTGGTTTCTTCTGGGGAGAGTTTCGAACGCCAGTGCATAGTCAGGTACATCGCTGGCGGCATCGAGTTGTCTTCCATTACCGACTCAAGCTTAGCCAGTTCGACCTCAGAAATAAGCTCGCCAGCCTTCACTTGGGACATCATGGCTTCAATATTGAAATGGCGCATACCACGGGTGACATCGGCTTCCATCAACTGCTTGGCAACGGGTAGCTGGCCGTAAAATGGCATATCGCTGTCACTGGTATGGCAGTAAGAACAACCATTCTTATTCAGTACATCAAAAGCGGCCGTTGAAAGTGGGTCTATCACCTGGCCAGAAACCTGATGGTATCGGCTGGCGGCAAGTTGCTGGTCAAACTTATCAACCACATAGACGGAGGCCAGGTAGCCAAGAAGGCCCACACCAACCGCATAATATAATTTACGCATTTTCTTCTCCCCAAAAAAATTGCGGGAAAGATAAAAGTATCGCCACCCCTTTACCAATTGAAAAAAGCGTAAAGGCTCATTGATTTATCCGATAAAACATTAAGTTAACATCGATAAGCCAGATAATAAGCAGTTAAGTGCATTCGCGGGCAAGAATTGTTGCTAATATACAGTTTCGCAACAAATATTTTGTTACAGCTTTACTTGGCGGTAAAAGAGCGGGTAAAGAGGCTAAACAGTGCCGTTAATTCTGTCGAACTATCGAAAAAGGTCTGGGCTACGGGCAAAATCTATAAAGACAAATGCGCTCATTTTCACTACAATACGCGACCTTTCAGCGGTGATGGATCACCCCAGTATGTCAATTGACGCCAAAGGCGTAGAAAAGTTCATACTTATCATTTGGGATTTCTGTTTTTTTGTATAGATGAGGTTCGTGAAGATGGCCGGTCACGACAATATTTTTTCGGCACCGATAGATAAAATCGGTGATTTTACGTTTGACGAACGTGTTGCTGAGGTTTTCCCGGATATGATCCAGCGCTCGGTACCGGGATACAGCAATATTATTTCAGCGATTGGTATGCTGGCTGAACGCTTCGCCAAGCCGCATTCGAAAGTGTATGATTTGGGCTGCTCGCTCGGAGCGGCGACCTTATCAATGCGCAGACATATCCAGCAAGAAGGTTGTGAAATCATTGCTGTTGATAATTCCAGCGCCATGGTTGAACGTTGCCGCTTGCATATTAACGCCTACCGCTCCGACACCCCGGTCCAAGTGGTAGAGGCTGATATCCGCAACATCGATATCAACGATGCTTCTGTCGTGGTTCTGAACTTCACCCTGCAGTTTCTGGTTCCAGAAGATCGTCAAACACTGCTTGAAAAGATTTATGCCGGCCTGCGCCCGGGGGGGATCTTGATCCTTTCGGAAAAGTACATCTTCGACGATGAGCGTGCCCACGAGCTGCTTATCGATCTGCATCACGACTTCAAGCGTGCCAATGGCTACAGCGAGCTGGAAATCAGCCAAAAACGCAGCGCCATTGAAAACGTCATGCTGCCTGACAGCATTGATACCCATAAGCAGCGCTTTGAGAAGATTGGCTTCACAAGCTCTGAAGTCTGGTTCCAATGTTTCAACTTCGGCTCGATGTTCGCCATTAAATAAGGTTTCTATTGTCTATGTTTACTTTTGCTGAGTTTTACCAGCTCCTTGCCCAGCATGAAACACTGCGCCCATGGCTAAACACCCTGCCAAAACAACTGAGCGATTGGGAAGAGCAAGCCCATGGTGACATGGGCCGCTGGATGCGCGCTCTGAAGAAATTCCCAACGGACAAGCCTGATATCATCGACCTGAAAAATGCGGTCAGTGTCCGCAATGAAGACGGTATTGCCGACGGCGAACAAAAGCGCCTTGAAAGTCTACTTCGCTTGCTGCACCCATGGCGTAAAGGCCCGTACCAAATGCACGGCATCGATATCGATACCGAGTGGCGCTCGGACTGGAAATGGGATCGCGTCCTACCTCATATCTCACCGCTTAAAGGCCGGACGGTCTTGGATGTCGGCTGCGGTAATGGTTACCATATGTGGCGTATGCTGGGTGAAGAAGCCAAGCTGACTGTGGGTATCGACCCGTCGAACCTGTTCCTTGTTCAGTTTGAGGCGATCAAGCGCTTGATGGGACTGGACGAACGTGCCTACTTACTGCCGTTGGGGATTGAGCAGCTACCTGAGCTTAAGGCCTTCGACACCGTATTCTCGATGGGCGTACTTTATCACCGCCGCTCACCTTTGGATCACATCATCCAACTGAAGAACCAACTGCGTAAAGATGGTGAACTCATTCTAGAAACCCTCGTGATTGATGGTGATGAGAACGATGTGTTGGTGCCGACCCACCGCTACGCCCAGATGCACAACGTCTACTTCTTCCCATCTGCCAAAGCGCTGAAGGTGTGGATGGAAAAATGTGGTCTGGTCGACGTGAAAATTGTCGACGAATGCGTGACCACCACTGACGAGCAGCGCTCAACCGACTGGATGACAAACAATTCGCTGCCGGAATACCTCGACCCTGCTGACCCATCAAAAACAGTCGAAGGTTACCCTGCACCGAAGCGTGCCGTGCTAATTGCGCGAAATCCTGACTAACTACTGACAAGGGGGTGCTGTTCGCATCCCCTTTTCTACGCTAAAATACTGCCGCCTAAGAAAAAAGAAGTACCTCCGGGAGATAAAATGCTTCGCCGCTTTGTACCATTACTGACCTTTGCTGTCCTTTCTGGCTGTAGCCTTACCCAGCCACAACAAGATCATGAACAAACTATGCAAGCGATTAATGTCATGGAAGATCGTGTAAATTTCCAGCTTGCAACCATGATCAAACAAATTGATGACCAAAACGCTAATATTGATAAGCTAGAAAAGCAGATATCTACCTTGTCGGAAGATATGAGCCAACGCTACACTGATTCGACTCTACTTGCCTTCACTGAAGAGGAAGAGGAAGAGACGCCAATACCTGTTATTGTCGATAACGACCCTCGCGTTGCCCATGGCAAAGTGATTCTGGGAGAAGAAGAGTGGGTATGGCTGGATGCGACCCGAAGCTTTTACAAAGCCCGTATCGACACGGGAGCAACCACATCATCTGTTAGTGCGACCAACATACAGATTTTCGAGCGAGATGGTAAAGAGTGGGCACGCTTCAACATGAACCACACCTCGGATGAAAACCCGAGCGAAGCCGATATTGTTGAAGCGCCAGTCGTACGTTGGGTGAAAATCCGCCAAGCCAGTGCCGAGGGTGTAAACCGTCGCCCAGTGATTGAAGCATGGGTAAAACTCGGTCAGCTTCATGAAAAAGCACAATTTACGTTGGCAGATCGCACACAAATGACCTATCCAGTATTATTAGGGCGAGAGTTTTTCAAAGACATAGCGCTTGTTGATGTAGGTAAAAAGTTTGTTCAGGGAATGAATGAACAGCAAGTACAACAAAACTAATAACAAATGATGAGGACGTCATGACATCAAGAATCCCGTTTTATTTTCTTATTACCCTACTCGTCATCGCAGGCGCGGCATTAAGTATGTACCGCCACGATGTCTACGGGGTGCCATGGACGCCAGGCGAAGAACGTGCGCTATGGGAATTAGAATCACGCATTGAGTTTGATGCCATTGGTGATCCAGTCAAAGTCTCCATGGCTGCACCGGAAACCCAGCAGGGGTTTACCCAAATTGATGAGAGTACCTCATCGCCGGGTTATGGCGTTGCTCTCATTGACACCAACAAGGGCCGCCGCGCTGAATGGTCCATCCGCGAAGCAACCGGCAAGCAGATCCTTTATTACAAAACCCAAATGCTGGTCGACGATCAGGCAAGCTTCAATATGGCACCGCCTAAAGGCGATACCGTTGCGGTTAGCCTTGATAACCCACAGCAAACAGCCGCTACCGCCCTACTCGACCAAGCCCGCAGCCTGTCTTCCGACAACATCACCCTTACCCGCGAGCTTATCAAGCAATTCAACGACCGCAACAACCAGAACTCGGCCTTGTTGCTCAACAGCCTCAGTCGCGAGCAAGCCATCATCAATCTGCTTTCTCTGGAAAAAGTCCACGCCCGTATTGTCGGTGGCTTGCAACTAGAAGATGGCCGACGTCGCCAAAGCATCACCCCAATGGTAGAGGTGTGGGATGGCCAAACTTGGGAGCTGTTTGACCTTCAAACAGGCCAAGAAGGCAAACCTGACAACATTCTTCTTTGGAACCAGCAGGGGCACTCACTGCTGGATGTGATCGGCGGGCGCAACTCTAACATCAGCTTCTCGATCATTGCCCAGGACATCACACCGCAACAGGCAACCCGCGAAAAAGTTCAGGCTGAAGACTTACTGAACTTCTCGATCCACAGCCTGCCGGTTGAAGAACAGGCGATGTTCAAGACCATTATGCTGGTACCGATCGGTGCGTTGATTGTGGTCTTCCTGCGTATTATTGTCGGCCTGAAGACCTCAGGAACCTTCATGCCGGTTCTGATCGCGGTGGCGTTTGTCCAGACCCAATTGATAACAGGTATTCTCGGCTTCCTGCTGATTGTCGGTACCGGTCTGGTGATCCGTAGCTACCTGTCCAAGCTCAACTTGCTTCTGGTGGCGAGGATATCCGCAGTGATCATCACGGTTATCATGATCATCTCAGTATTTACCGTTGTCGCCTTCAAGATTGGCTTGGTCGAAGGCCTTACTATCACCTTCTTCCCGATGATCATCCTATCGTGGACCATCGAGCGTATGTCCATCCTGTGGGAAGAGGAAGGGGCGAAAGAAGTACTTATCCAAGGTGGCGGCTCGCTGCTTACCGCAGTGTTGGTTTACCTCGCGATGACCAACCCGCTAGTGCGTCACCTTACCTTTAACTTTATCGGTATCCAGCTGCTTATTCTGGCACTGATCCTGATGCTCGGTAACTACACCGGCTACCGTTTGAGTGAGCTACGCCGCTTCAAGCCACTAGCGGAGGACTAAACTATGTCACTGTTTTCACAGTTTACGTCTCCGTTCAAGCTGCGTGACCGTGGCATCATGGGGATGAACCAGCGTAATCACAGCTACATCGGCCGTTACAACGATCGTAGCCTGTATCCCTTGGTTGACGACAAGTTGAAAACCAAGCTGATCGCTAAGCAGGCTGGAGCCACGGTTCCCGAGCTAATTGGGGTTATCGACAGCCAGGTTTACGTCAAACGCGTCCACGACATGGTAAAAGACTGGCCGGGCTTTGTTATCAAGCCGGCCCAAGGCTCCGGCGGCAAAGGGATCTTGGTTGTGGTCAAGCACAAGGACGGGGTTTACGTAAAACCGTCTGGTGCCGAGATCAACAAGCAAGATGTCGAGCGACACATCACTAACACCTTAGCGGGACTGTTCTCGTTGGGGGGCAAAAACGATGTGGCGATGGTTGAAAACCTGATCCAGTTTGATGATGTTTTCGATGGCTTCAGCTACGAAGGCGTGCCGGATGTACGGGTTATCGTTTTCAAGGGCTATCCGGTGATGGCGATGATGCGCTGCTCAACAGCGGCTTCTGACGGTAAGGCCAACCTGCACCAAGGCGCTGTGGGGGTCGGTATCGATATTGCCACGGGCAAGGCCATACGCGCGGTACAGTTCGACCAGCCGGTTGAACGACACCCTGATACTGACCGCATGCTCAACGAACTGGCGGTCCCTAATTGGCTTAAGCTACTGGCCTTGGCTTCCAGTGCCTGGGAGATGACGGGGTTGGGTTACATGGGTACCGATATGGTACTTGATAAGGTCCACGGGCCAATGGTGCTTGAGCTCAACGCTCGACCGGGACTGGCGATTCAAACCGCCAATGGTGCAGGCCTACTGCCTCGCCTTCGGCACATAGAAAACCTTGGAGTGCCTTCCAAGCCGCCAACACCTGAAGAGCGCGTCGCCTATGCGGCCGAACAATTTGGTTCGAAATCAAAATTCTGATATTGATAACGTTTATATTAAGGTTATTAACATCGATATTAAGCCCCAGCCTTGTGCTGGGGCTTTTTTCTTTGGCCATCCTATGGCAATAATATCTCTTTCCAGCAGCCAAAAGGGCTCATTAATGCACTCCGTCACCCGACAACTCGATCCCCTGTTTGATCAACATATCGACCGCACCAACAGCAACAGTATCAAATGGCAAAAATACCAAGGCCAAGATATTCTGCCGATGTGGGTGGCCGATAGCGACTTCAAAGTACCACAGGCGATCACCGATGCCCTGCACCGTCATGTCGACCACGGTATCTTCGGCTATGGCAGTGCCCCAGCAACACTGACCGAACTGATTGTCGAGCGGATGCAGCGCCTGTATCAATGGCATATTGAGCCTGAATGGGTTGTCTACCTACCGGGACTGGTTTGCGGTATCAACTTAGCGGTACGGTCTGTTTGCCAGCCAGAGCAAGGCGTCGTCTGCCCAAGCCCAATTTATCCTCCATTTAAATCATCGCCCAAACTGGCCAAACGCCCACTGAGCAAGTTGCCGGTGCAACTTGAGGGTCAGCGCTGGTTAATGTCGCTAGATGACAGCGCCTTATTACCCGATACGCGATTGTTGTTATTCTGCAATCCGCTCAACCCCGGCGGCACGGTATATCGCAGGAACGAGCTGGAAGCCGTCGCCGCGTTTGCCCAGCAACAAGGTTTGATTGTCTGCTCCGACGAAATCCACTGTGACCTAGTGCTGGCTCCCGACTGCAAACACATCCCGTTTGCCAGCCTCAATGACGATGCCGCACAGCGTTCCATCACCCTACTAGCACCAAGCAAAACGTTTAATATTGCCGGGCTCGGGGCGTCGATGGCGATTATTCCCAATCCAAGTTTGCGGCGGGAGTTCGTACGCACCAAGGCAGGCGTCGTGCCCGATGTCAATGTGCTAGCCTATACCGCGGCACAATCAGCCTATGCGCAAGGTCAGCCTTGGCTGGAAAAACAACTCGCTTACTTAAGGCGCAACAAAGCCACGGTTGAGCAGGCCATCAATAACATGCCCTACCTCACCGTCGCTCCCATAGAGGGAACCTACTTGGCATGGATCGATGCAACGGCATTACCGGTTAGTTCTCCGTTTCGGTTCTTCGAGCAAGCCGGTGTAGGGCTATCACCCGGTGCTGACTTCGGCAATCCCGGCTTTGTCAGGCTCAATTTTGGTTGCCGCCATCAAACGTTGCTAGAGGCTTTGAAGCGAATGGAAAAAGCCGTCACAGCACTGCAAGAACAGAAAATGGCGGAAAAGTAACCATTCGATTGCCAACTCATACTTTTTATTAAAGAAATCACAAGCTGTACCGATACACATTCCATAACACTGGTTTGTTTTATTCGGTACAGCTTCAATGCAAATTCATTCACTCGACAAAGCGCAGCTGATCAATGAAGTTCAGCTTGGCAGCCAACTCAGCCATGCGGTTGAGGGGGGACGTCGTGCCGATTTTGCCTTGATGCTAGCCCTGCTCTCTCCCGAGCAACTTGAAACCACCCCCGTCGACGCGCTTCCAGCGCCAGGCAAAACCGAAAGCGAGCTTCGTGCTTACTTTGAGTTACCCGAGCCACAGCCGCTTTCGACCAACGAGAGCAGTTACCAAAATGCCGCCCAGCAAGCTAAAGCCTTTCATGAAAGTGGCTTGGCCGATGCACGCTTGCTTGATGGACTAAGGCCAACCCCACTGACCTACCCGCCACAAGGCACCAAAGGCATGCCGGAAGAGGTATACCATAACCTTTCTGGTCACGAACGCCGCCTGCTGCCACCCACCGAAGATGCAACGATCAAGGCATCACCTCAGGATCTTTATCTATCGCTAGTTCAAGCCAAGCGTTTCGCTGAAATGTACGGAGCCTGATCTCGCCCTGTTTGGCGATGTTGTCTAATTTTGAAGTCAAAATGAGCCAATTTACTGGCGAATACGTTGATAAAGATATCATTACTGATTTAATTTCGTGACCGCCCTCATAGCTTTGTTACTTGAATGCTGCACAGTGATCACGTTTCACTAACATTTTAATGCTAGGTCGCGAGTTTGGGGGATTATTCACAGACATGCTTTCAGTGACTCCGTAACCTAAGTACATGATTTGTAAGTTGGCTTTTTGGCAGTAACAGTGTGTCGGCAGCCTAATATAGGAAGAGCTATGAATATCGCACATTCAGTCATTCTCATCACAGCTGCAGGCAGCCCACTGGGCAAAGCCCTATCGCTGCACTTTGCCTCTCTGGGGGCAAAGCTGGCATTGGTTGATGAGCGCCAACACGCCCTTGCCCAAACCCTGCAGGCTTGCCAGTCAGCTGGTGCCCCCTGCCAATCCTATCTGATCCCGGATCAAAGCGAGAGAACAATTGGGACGCTGATCAACAACATCCACCAGCATTTTGGCAAAATCGAAGTCTTGGTGAATTGCTGGGTTGGCTCGGAATTACCTTCGCTCCTCAGCCCATCGTCGGTAGATCAGTTCAGCCGTTCGATGAATGAAAAAGCGACCCCGTTCTTTACCTTCGGTAAACAGGCCGCCCATTATATGCGGGATCACAATTGCCATGGCGTCATCATCAACCTTGCCGCCAATGAAGAGTGTATGAATAGCTCTGTCCACTCAGGCTCAAAAGCCATCGTGTCAGGCCTGACCCAGAGCTGGGCCAAGGAGCTGGCCGAGTTCAAAATCCGGGTCGGAGGTGTTGTGCCACTCACTATCGAGTGCCCGTGTAATAACCACCCGAGCAAGCTGAGCTCACCGCTTCAGTATGAAATCGCCCGTAGCGCCGAATACATCGTCGCCAATGACTATTTCAACGGCAGAATGATCGAAGCTGAAGTCAGCTAACCCCTTTCCACTTTTTCAGCACACAATAAAAAAGCCCGCCAAGATGGCGGGCTAAATAAAGGTAGTCTTTCGTGCGCTAGCTAAAACAATGCTTATGCTTCAGCTTTTTCTTTCTTCGCTTTCGCTACTGGCTTTTCAGTCACTGGCTCAGATTTCTTGATAACTGAAGTCCCTTCGAACGTCTCACCTTCAACGTAAGGCTTACCGTAGTAAGCAGCTGTTAGTACGTCTTTCAGCTCGCTGATTAGTGGGTAACGAGGGTTCGCACCAGTACACTGGTCATCAAACGCTTCAACAGATAGCTCGTCCAGTTTCGCTAGGAAGTCAGACTCTGGAACACCTGCTGCCTGGATTGACAGTGGGATATCTAGGTCGCCTTTCAGCTCTTCTAGCCATGCTAGTAGACGCTCGATCTTCTGAGCAGTACGGTCACCAGCTTGGCTTAGGCCTAGGTGGTCAGCAACTTCAGCGTAACGACGACGTGCCTGTGGACGGTCGTACTGAGAGAATGCAGTCTGCTTAGTTGGGTTATCGTTCGCGTTGTAACGAACAACGTTAGAGATTAGCAGTGCGTTCGCCAAACCGTGTGGTAGGTGGAACTCAGCACCAATCTTGTGCGCCATTGAGTGACAAACACCTAGGAAGGCATTCGCAAACGCGATACCCGCGATAGTTGCTGCGTTGTGAACTTTCTCACGTGCGATTGGGTCATTAGCGCCATTCGCGTAGCTTGAAGGTAGGTACTCTTTAAGCATCTTAAGTGCTTGAAGCGCCTGGCCGTCAGAGTATTCGTTCGCAAGAACAGAAACATATGCTTCTAGTGCGTGAGTAACTGCATCGTAGCCGCCGAAAGCAGTTAGCGACTTCGGCATGTTCATGACTAGGTTCGCATCAACGATAGCCATTTGTGGTGTCAGTTCGTAGTCAGCTAGTGGGTACTTAGCACCCGTCTTGTCATCAGTAACAACGGCGAAAGGTGTAACTTCAGAACCGGTACCAGATGTTGTAGTGATACATACAAGCTCAGCTTTTTTACCCATTTTCGGGAACTTGTAAATACGCTTACGGATATCCATGAAACGCATCGCTAGTTCTTCGAAGTGTGTTTCTGGGTGCTCGTACATTACCCACATGATCTTCGCAGCATCCATTGGTGAACCACCACCAAGCGCTAGGATGACATCAGGCTGGAAGCTCTTCATTGCTTCAGCACCTTTCTCAACAACAGAAAGCGTTGGATCGGCTTCTACGTCGAAGAAAGTCTGTACTTCAATGCCCTGCTGCTTAAGTAGGCTAACGACTTCATCAGCGTAACCGTTGTTGAATAGGAAGCGGTCAGTTACTAGGAATGCGCGCTTCTTACCTTCTAGGTCGCCAAGAGCGATTGGAAGGCTACCACGACGGAAGTAAATTGATTTAGGTAGTTTGTGCCACAACATATTTTCAGCTCGCTTCGCTACTGTCTTCTTGTTGATAAGGTGCTTAGGACCTACGTTCTCAGAGATAGAGTTACCACCCCATGAACCACAACCAAGAGTTAGAGAAGGTGCTACGTTGAAGTTGTAAAGGTCACCGATACCACCGTGAGTCGTCGGGATGTTTACAAGAATACGCGCAGTTTTCAGCTTGTCACCGAAGTAACGGATACGGTCTGCATTCACGTCTTGGTTAGTATATAGACCAGATGTGTGACCGATACCGCCGATCTCAACCATAGTGACGGCTTGAGCAACCGCGTCTTCGAAGTTGTCAGCACGGAAAAGACCCAGTGTTGGAGACAATTTCTCGTGAGCAAATGCATCGTCGTAAGACACTTTACCCAGACCTTCACCAACAAGTACTTTGGTATCTGCAGGCACAGTAACGCCCGCCATTTCAGCGATAGCTGCCGCTGGCTGGCCAACGATTTTCGCGTTTAGGTTACCGTCGATAAGCAGTACTTTACGTACTTTATCTGCTTCGGCTTTGCTGAGTACATATGCTTTGTGCGTTGCGAAACGTTCTTTTACTTCGTCGTATACTTCGTCAACTACGATGGCAGCCTGCTCAGAAGCACATACCACACCGTTATCAAATGTCTTAGACATTAGAATAGAAGCAACAGCACGCTTAACATCCGCAGTTTCATCGATAACAACAGGAACGTTACCGGCGCCAACACCGATAGCTGGTTTACCAGAAGAGTATGCCGCTTTAACCATACCTGGACCACCAGTCGCAAGGATAAGGTTGATGTCATTGTGCTTCATCAGTGCGTTAGAAAGCTCAACTGAAGGCTGGTCGATCCAACCAATGATGTCTTTCGGTGCACCAGCAGCAATAGCAGCATCAAGTACTAGCTTAGCAGCATCGTTTGTTGAGTTCTTAGCACGTGGGTGTGGCGAGAAGATGATCGCGTTACGTGTTTTAAGTGAGATTAGAGATTTGAAGATTGCAGTAGATGTTGGGTTAGTTGTCGGTACGATACCGCAAATAATACCTACTGGTTCTGCGATAGTCATGGTGCCGAACTCTTCGTTCTCATCCAAAATACCACAGGTTTTTTCGTCTTTGTATTTGTTGTAGATAAATTCTGAAGCGAAGTGGTTTTTAATAACCTTATCTTCAACAATACCCATACCAGATTCGGCTACAGCTTGTTGAGCTAGAGGAATACGTGCATTGTTCGCAGCAAGAGAAGCTGCGCGGAAGATTTTGTCTACTTGCTCCTGAGAGTATGTAGCAAACTCTTTCTGAGCCGCTTTAACGCGTGCAACCATTGCATCTAGTTCAGCCATATTAGTAACAGGCATAGTTAACTCCTAACTTAAGATTGAAAACTTTTTAGTAAGGATGCGTAAACATCCTTGGGGTTATCCGGGAGCGATCCTGCTCAAAAAGCCGGTAACACACATACTTAGTAAATTGCTTTCAAAACTGATTATATTCTTTCACAGCTCGAAAAAAATTGATTTAGATCACTTGTAACCATTTAGAGTTACACTTTGTTATTCTTTGACGCATATCACCCAAAAACAGCAACCTAAATGGTTATTTTGCGACCATATCGTTTGATGAACAACAAAGCAGCGCTAAATCTTGCAACCATCAAGCCACATCATTACGTAATAAAGCTACACAATTTGTCATATATGGGTCATAACGAGAGCTAATTCACAGTTTTTAGTCGCACCTAAATCCGTTTTGTTTCATTAATGTAGCACGCCACTCACTCATCCAAGAGTAACCCATACCAACACCTTTTACACCACCGCAACAAGATATTCATAAATAACTTTATATATGGATAGATATAACTATTTTTAATTGGTTAAACATCAGCAATTGGCTTAAAGTATCGCCGATCAACAAGTTTATACTGTTTTAATCGAAGGTTAGATCATCGGATGAATAAGCCTTGCTTATCCAGCCACCATTGCCCTCCGCGCAATTTTCTTGACCTTTGGCTATTCAGATTACCTGTTGGGCTTAAAACCCCTATAATTAATACTAAACTCGATATGCAACCACTTGAATTTGCCATTTTTCTGCAGTTTTTTGTCGGCCTGATAGCTGCAGTCAACCCGATCGGTATCATGCCGATCTTTGTCTCTCTGACTGGCCATATGAGCCCGGAAGAAAGAAATAAAACGGCCCTGACGGCCAACATTGCCGTTTGTGTAATTCTGACCGTATCACTGCTTGCCGGTCAGTTCTTGCTGGACATGTTCAGTATTTCCCTCGACTCATTCCGGGTTGCAGGCGGTTTGCTGCTGTTGACCATCGCCTTCTCTATGATGAGCGGTAAGCTGGGTGAAGATAAACAGAACAAACAGGAGAAATCCGAATCTGTCAGTCGTGAACAGATTGGTGTCGTGCCCCTTGCGATGCCATTAATGGCCGGTCCTGGTGCGATCAGTTCAACCATTGTCTACGGTTCACGCTATCCGGGGATGACCAGTACCGTCGGCATTGCACTGACTATCGTTGTCTTTGCGACCTGTTGTTGGATGCTATTTCGCGCCGCACCGATTATCGTCCGTTTCCTGGGCCAAACGGGTATCAATGTGATCACCCGTATTATGGGATTGATTCTGGCCGCACTGGGTATTGAGTTTATTGCCAATGGTCTGCGCGCCCTATTCCCTGGCCTCGCCTAATAGAATACGCCGTGCAATCGCCCCCGTGGCCGGATAGCCCTCCGGCCACAAGCGACCCAACCTACCAGTCCCTCCTTTCCAGCTCCTAACCAAAAGAACAATTGTGCTTACTCACCTTTCTAGTTTGGTTTATTATTTATACACTTAACTTTTGAACTTGGATTTCATCGCCGTGGTTACCCTGACCCGTAAACAGCGCCTTTACCAAATCATCTTCGGCACCCAAACCAAAGCCGGCCGAAATTTTGATATTGCACTGATCGTGGCGATCCTCTGCTCAGAGTTGATCCTTATCCTCTCGACTATTCGCGTCGTTGATTTCAAATACAGCGAAGCGCTGACAGTGCTTGAGTGGGTCTTTACTCTCTTATTTACCGTCGAGTATCTCTTACGGCTGTATTGCTCACCCAAGCCATGGGCCTACGCGCGCAGCTTTTATGGTGTCATTGATTTGATTGCCGTGTTGCCGAGCTACCTTGCTTTCTTGTTTCCGGGCTCGAACTACCTGCTCATCATCCGACTGATCAGGGTCATGCGTATTTTCAGGATCCTCAAACTGACTCGCTTCCTGAAAGACTCGAATATACTGTTGCGTTCGCTGTTGATGGCACAGCGGAAAATCTTGGTATTCTTCAGTACCGTGGCCATTTTGGTCACCGTGCTAGGCTCCCTGCTCTATATTATCGAAGGGCCGGACAACGGCTTTACTAGCATTCCGGCCAGCATCTACTGGGCTATAGTCACTATTACCACGGTTGGTTATGGCGATATCGTACCTCAAACCGATTTAGGCAAAGCGATCGCCTCTGTTACCATGTTATTAGGCTATTCAATTCTGGCTGTACCGACCGGGATCATCACCGCAGAGCTCAGTCAGGAGATGCAGACCCAACGCCACTTTATCCGCTGTACCAACTGTTCGACCAGCGGCCACGAAAGCGATGCCAACTTCTGCAAGAAATGCGGGGCCGAACTGCCGGAGCACCTATAACCTTTGGGCAAGAGGTTACGACCAACAAAAACGGCACCCTACAGGGTGCCGTTTACATTGATCATCGTGACGATTTGCTGATGGCTAATGCCTATTGGCGATTCAAAAAGTCGACCGCTTTGTCCGGGAAGTCGGTAAACACACCGTCAACATTGGCTGTTTTGTAGAAGATATCCAGCATATCATTGAAGTCATTGGCATAAGCGGGAATACGGCCTTCGTCAGAGCGGAAGGTGTATGGGTGAACCTGCATCCCTACTTCATGGGCAGCCTTGACCAAGCCCGTCAGCTTGATATTGCCTTTTTCTGAGTCATCAGACACCACCATCGGTTTCCATGGACCGATACCGTCAGCGTATTTTGCCACCGCAGCCATCCCTTCTGGCTGGAACATCCAATCGTAGCTGTATGGTGTCGCACTACCGTCTTTACCATACACCATGGTCTCATTCCAATCGGTGTAAGCCATCAACTGAACCAGCTTGACGTCCATACCCAAGGCCGGCATCAACTCATCGTGAATGCGTTTGAGCTCGTTAAAATCGAAAGTTTGCAGGAAAACCTTGCTGTCTTTTGTTGTGTAACCATATTGCTTGAGCACCTTCAGCACCGCAACACTGATATCTTTACCTTCATGGCGGTGGAACCATGGCGCTTTAATTTCCGGGTAGATACCAATATCGTAGCCCAGGGTTTTGTTCAGCCCGAGGATCATTTCGATCTCTTCTTCAAAGGTCGGTACTTTGAAATCAGACTGCCATATCGGGAAACGCTCAGGGAAGCCCTGTACCTGCTCGCCTTCTTTGATGTTAAAACCTTCCGTTACACTGAGCTGTTTAATTTCAGCAAGAGTAAAGTCAATCGCATAATAGCGTCCATCATCGCGGGCACGGTCAGGGAAAACCTCGGCAACATTGGTTACACGGTCAAGGTAGTGGTCATGCAGTACCACCAACCTGTCATCTTTGGTCATCACCACATCTTGCTCGATATAGTCAGGTTTCATGGCATAAGCCAATGCTTTGGCTGCCAGAGTATGCTCAGGCAGATAGCCTGATGCACCGCGGTGGGCAACCACGACCTTATCGCTATTAGCTTGGTCAGTGCTGGTTTGGGCGAAGCTTGGGGAAGCAAGTAGGGCACTGCCAATCAGGGCAGCAAGGCAAGCTGTTTTCATTATTATTGTCCTAGTCAACGAGTTGTCATTGTCAACACAATCAGTATGAAACATAAAGATATGCAACATACCATGCGGTGTGGGCATCATAATGCTTCCTGAATATTTCAACAGCATGACGGTCAATTTGTGTGATCGAAAACGCTCGGTATCGACCACTTATATTTCGAATAGTGACATCGGTATAATAAACAAGCCGCTGAAAACAAAAAAAGCCGGAGTTTTCACTCCGGCTTTTCACATTCGAAAGGGGTTAACCTTTATTTACGACGCCAAGTCGTACCTTGAGGGCCGTCTTCTAGGATAATACCCATTGCAGTCAGCTTGTCACGGGCTTCATCAGCCGCTGCCCAGTCTTTTGCCGCACGGGCATCCAGGCGCTGCTGGATCAACGCTTCGATTTCAGCCACATCTTCATCTGGACCACCTTGCAAGAAGGCTTCAGGATCTTGCGCCAATAGACCCAGTACATCAGCCAGTTCACGCATGCGTGCACCTAGAGCCGATGCCGCTGCAATATCTTCGGCTTTCAGGCGGTTGATTTCGCGCGTCATATCAAACAGGGCCGAGTAGGCTTCTGGAGTGTTGAAGTCATCGTCCATCGCTTCCTTGAAGCGTGTAACAAACTCATCACCACCCGCGGCTTCAACAGAGCTATCAAGACCACGAAGTGACGTGTACAGGCGCTCCAGTGCTGAACGAGCCTGTTTCAGGTTATCTTCGCTGTAGTTTAGCTGGCTACGGTAGTGACCAGACATCAGGAAGTAACGCACGGTTTCGGCATCGAAGTGGCCTAGCACATCACGGATAGTAAAGAAGTTACCCAGCGACTTAGACATCTTCTCGCGATCAACCATTACCATGCCGCTGTGCATCCAAGTATTTACATACTGAGAGCCAGTTGCACAGCAAGACTGGGCAATTTCATTTTCGTGGTGCGGGAACTGCAAATCTGAACCACCGCCATGGATATCGAAGTGATCACCCAAGATTGCAGAGTTCATCGCAGAACACTCGATGTGCCAACCCGGACGGCCTGCACCCCACGGCGATTCCCATGTTGGCTCACCCGGCTTGGACATTTTCCACAGGACAAAATCAAGTGGGCTACGCTTAGCCGTTTCGATATCAACACGCGCACCGGCTTGCAGCTGATCAAGATCTTGCTTCGATAGCTTGCCGTATTCGTCAAACTTGCTTACTTCGAACATCACGTCGCCATTGTCAGCAACATAGGCGAAACCGCGTTCGATCAGACGCTCACACATCACGATAATTTCAGCAATAAACTCGGTTGCACGCGGCTCGATATCCGGACGCTTCATACCTAGCGCATCAAAGTCGGCGTGCATTTCGCCGATCAGGCGCTCGGTCAGAGAGTCACAGCTTTCGCCATTCTCAGCTGCACGCTTGATGATCTTGTCATCGATGTCGGTGATGTTACGCACAAAAGTCAGATCGTAACCCGAGTAACGCAGGTAGCGAGAAACCACATCAAATGACACAAAAGTACGACCGTGACCGATGTGACAGAGATCGTAGATGGTAACCCCACAGACATACATGCCAACTTTACCTGGCTGAATGGGTGTAAATTCCTCTTTTTGTCTTGTCAGTGAGTTATAGATCTTCAACATGTCTCTTCGATACTCATTATTGGGGTTACGGTATAAGGCTGTAATTACACCTTTATTGGCAAGTTAAGGCAAGGAAAAATACCGTTCTGACGGCTTATGCCCGTGTAAAGTATATCGCCCAGCCGTAAATTTGCGCACCATACCTTGCCAAGGCCAGCCATGCGAACTAAACGACCTTCATCTATAGTTAGGCAAAAGGCTAATTTTCCACCTATTTAAGCCAGAGAAAGCGAACAACGTCGGTTAATATTGACGCCTATGTCGGTTAAGATAGAATCCAATGTTTAAAGCAATATACACCTATTAAAGGACAAGCTCATGGTAACGCTTCACACTACTTTTGGTGACATCAAAATCCAACTAAACACTGAGAAAGCGCCGGAAACCTGTGCAAACTTCCTACAGTACTGCCGTGACGGTTTCTACAACGGTACGTTGTTCCACCGCGTTATCGATGGTTTCATGGTCCAGGGCGGCGGCATGTCTTCTGGCATGGAAGAAAAAGAGTCTCGTGCTCCTATCAAGAACGAAGCAAGCAACGGCCTGAGCAACAAAGTGGGTACGCTGGCAATGGCTCGTACGATGGAACCGCACTCTGCAAGCTCTCAGTTCTTCATCAACGTGAACGACAACAAATTCCTAGACTTCAAATCAGAGACGCCTGATGGCTGGGGTTACTGCGTATTTGCTGAAGTGGTTGAAGGCATGGACGTAGTAAACAAGATCAAGGGCGTTGCAACAGGCAACTGGGGCTACGTTCATCAGGACGTACCGGTAGAAGAAGTTGTTATCAACAACGTAACTATCGAAGAGTAAGACTTCACAAAGGGTGGCTGTTATGCCACCCTTCTCGCCTATGACCACACTTTTTATTTCTGATCTGCACTTGAGTGCCGACAGGCCAGACATTACCGCCTGTTTTCTCCGTTTTATGTCCACCGAGGCCCGTGGCATCGATGCCCTCTACGTATTGGGCGATCTGTTTGAAATGTGGATCGGCGATGATGACGAATCCCCTTTCCACCAGCAAATTAAAACGGCCTTCCATCAACTGACCGACAGCGGTGTTCCTTGCTATTTTATCCACGGCAACCGGGATTTCCTCATTGGCAAGCGCTTCAGCCGTGAGACCGGTGTTCAGCTCCTGCCAGAGCACACGGTCGTCGACCTCTATGGTACCCCAACCCTGATCCTGCATGGGGATACTTTATGTACTCTGGATGAAGGGTATCAGCGCTACCGCAAGAAGGTACATAACCGCTTTATTCAATGGTTGTTCTTCCGCCTACCACTGAGCTATCGGCAGCGTATCGGTGATAAAATGCGCAGCGGCAGCAGCCAAACCAATCAAACCAAAAGCCAATCCATTATGGACGTCACACCGGGTGAAGTGGTTCATGTCATGGCAGAGCATCATGTCAGGCAGATGATCCACGGCCATACCCATCGCCCTGATGTCCATGCCCTGTCCGTCAACGGGCAAACAGCCAGCCGTATCGTGCTTGGCGACTGGTATGATCATGGCTCTGTATTGGTTTGTACCCCGCAAGGCTGCCAGCTCGAAAAGCGCGATTTTCAGCCACAATAGCCCCCTTGCGAATATTTCGTCATTCAGCAAACAAAAAAGGTACGCCATCGCGTACCTTTTTTATATCAACGTTTTTCCTGCCTCATAGGGTCATTTAGCAGAATTCGCCAGTGTCTCGTTTCCAGCGGGTGTTCGCTCTTTCGCCCAAGAGCGGTACATAGTAATAGAGGTATACAACACCACCCCAATCACCAACCAAGCCAACAAATGTAAATCAAGTGATTTGACTAAATACGCCGCAATAACCACACCGATAGGGCCGGTAATTGCCACCACCAGAGCAGCACGGCTGTTAATGCGGTTCATGCGAATAAAACCACCCGCCGAGAAGAAGCTCAAGAAAGCACATGAGCACATCATGATCGGAAAAGCCGCCAACGGATGCATACCCAGCAAATACACCATGGTCATGCACGGGGCATAAAGGCCAATGCCTACCGTCATCAACGCGCCAAACAGGAAGTTCCCCGCGATAGCAAGCGCCAGTTTCCATCCTGATAGCCCCAATTCAAGCCCGCCAAGCGGGAAAAGTTTGAGCTGCCCGGCCAACATCAAGCTTGCTACGACCAATAGCGCAACACTCATGACCAAGCGGATCAACTGACGATCCCAACTTGATACCAAGCGAGCACCTACCGTCGCGCCCAAGCACGCTGCCAGCACCATGCTGACGAGGGTCGTTGGGTCAACGTCCACAGCCGTCAAGAAAATAAGGGATTGGACCACTGTCGCCAATACAGCCTGGCAATTCAACGTACCAGGTAAAAGCTGATCATCAATAAGCTTAAATTGTTTATAGCCCGCTGTTTTAATAGCAAAGCTACCCACCCCCAAGGTGTCACAAAAGTTGGCGAAGCCACCAATAAGACCAATTGGTAAAATTTTTGTTTGTGCTTCCTGCACTCGATTTTTTCGCCATGAAAGAAGCAACATAGCGATGAAAATCAGTCCACCTACAAGCAATCCCGCTTGTATGACTGTGAATACTGTCATGAGTTACACAAATTTTTTCGGAAAGGCGCGGATTATCCATTATGCTTTTGCATAATTCCATGCTTGAAATCATGACAAATAATAAGAAACAGTAACACTGTCTTAATCGGGGTATTTTTGTCATACTTTGTACGAAAAGCCATACATCAGTCATACAATGCAACAGCGTTAATAATGACTACCATGCCTAAGAACGACTATTGTTTACATGAATTCATATCTTGCCAGACAGCCTGTACTAAATAGGGAAAAGGATACCATCGGTTTTGAGTTGTTATTCCGAGATGGCCCGAAGAACAGCTTCCCTGAAATTGGTGACGAGCAGGCAACACACCGCCTGCTGACAGATAACTTTTTAAGCTCTGGCAATAGTGATGTGACCTCGGGGAAAAAAGCCTTTGTTAATTTCCCACACAGCAGCCTAATCAACCGGGTACCGCTATTATTCCCTAAAAAAAGCTTCATTATTGAAATACTGGAAACTTGCCAGCCTAATGATGAGCTATTGGAAGCCGTGGTAGAGCTTCACCGGGCTGGCTATACCTTAGCCTTGGATGATTTTACCCCGAGTCCTGAATGGACCCGCTTTATCCCGTATGTCCACATCATCAAATTTGATCTGCGGGAAACGCCATTGGCCAAGGCAAGCTTTTTTATCCGCCGCCACAAAGAAAAAGGCAGTCGCCTCACCTTTCTGGCAGAAAAAGTTGAGACCCACGACGAGTTCATCGCTGCCAGCGAGGCTGGCTTTGACCTATTCCAAGGCTATTTTTTCAGCCGCCCTGAAATAGTTAGCAAGAAGGCGCTTAAGCCCTCAGCCCTTACAACCCTGAGGCTATACCGTGAGATAAGCTGTTCCGCAGTGGACTTTAACAAGGTAGAGCAGATTATCGCCACCGACTTGACGCTGTCATATAAATTACTGCGCCATGTCAATAACATGACTTATACCCGCGCCAAACCCATCTCCTCCTTCAAACAGGCATTGGTGTATTTAGGCGAAGAGAAACTACGACGTTTTGTTACCTTTGTGGCGACCTCCCATGCGATCGAGAACAAACCCGAATCGCTTTACTTCTTGTCGCTGCAGCGTGCCCGTTTCTGCGAGCAGTTAAGCCAGCACTTTCCGTCACGAATAGACAGTAACCAAGCCTTCTTGACCGGTTTGTTTTCCCTGCTCGATTCTATCCTCGAGCAACCTATTGGCGCGCTGATTGACCAATTACCTCTGGATAAACCCGTCCAGCACGCCCTCATCAGCCGCAAAGGCCACCTAGGGGGATTATTGCGCTTGGCCATTGCCTACGATCAAGCAGACTGGAAGAGCATTGAACGGCTATGCAAAGCACTAACTATTAAGCAATCAACCGTTGCAGAGACCTATCTTGAATCTTTAAAATGGGCCACTGTCTTTGAACAAACATTACCGAGTAAACCATGACCCAACACACCCTGTCATGTCCATGCGGCAGCCAACGCCCGCTGGCTGAGTGCTGCCAGCCAATCCACCAAAACCCAAGCTTGGCTAGCCACCCAGAACAACTGATGCGCTCCCGTTACAGTGCCCACGTACTGGGGTTGGTCGATTATGTCGTGGCAACCTATCACCCTAGCTGCGAAGCAGAACAACACCGTGAAGCGATTGCCGAGTCGGTCAATAGTCAATGGCTGGGACTAGAGGTGATCAACAGCGAGATTGCGACAGAAACCGAGGGTTTTGTCGAGTTCAAGGCGTTTTATCAAGATGGCGACGAGCAATACTGCCTACAAGAACGCTCGCGCTTCCTCAAAGAAACAGTCAATGGCCAACAGCAGTGGTTCTACATCGACGGTGAATACCCAGACCCCTCCGTTGAGGAAGAAAGCAAGCCAGTACCGATTGGCCGTGAAAAAATCGGCCGCAATGACCCTTGCCCATGCGGCAGTGGCAAAAAATTCAAAAAGTGCTGCGGTTGATACCAGCCGACAGCACCATTTAGCTCCCCTGCGTACGCAGGGGGCGTTCTTGCCGAAATATTATTCATCAATTCGAATAATTAGCCTCGTTCTTGACGTTATCCCCCTCAGACAATCGTTAACAGTTCGTATAACATCTTGTTGCGACAGCGCCAGCTCATTACCAAGTTAACAACATAAAACCGTTTAAAATCGTCGCACTCTTCCTTCAGGTGGTGGCATTTTGTTCACCTGTTATTTAGCGCCTGATAAATTTTTAATATTTCCGTAAAATTGCTATTGCAAAATAAATCCAGCTTCGTTAGTGTGAATCACAAGCAAGCGTTAATAATGATTTATACAGAGTACATAACTATGCGTATCCCAATGGTAAACCTACACCACCATCATCATCCTGATTAGTCTTTCGGGAGGATACGCCTCGCTCTGGAAGACGCAAAAACATTCTTCCAGCGGTCGTCAAAGTACAGATTCAAGACCCTCGGAAGAGATATCTTCCGAGGGTTTTTTCGTTTTCAGGCTCAACATCGAGTACAGGGATTAAAACAATGCAGACACAACGACTACGAATTGCAATTCAAAAGAAAGGACGCCTGAGCAAAGAGTGCCAAGAGCTGCTCAAGCGCTGTGGCGTGAAGTTCAACATGCTGGGCGAGCGCTTGGTGGTGCACTCTGAAAACATGCCGATTGACCTACTGCTGGTACGTGATGATGATATTCCAGGCCTGATCATGGATGGCGTGGTTGACCTTGGCGTCATTGGTGAAAACGAACTGGAAGAAGTTGGCCTTGAACGTGAAGCCCGTGGTGAACCGGCAAATTACATCAAACTACGCCGCTTGGACTTCGGCGGCTGCCGCCTGTCGATTGCTATCGATAAAGATGCCCAGTACAACGGCCCGCAAGATCTGCAGGGCAAGCGTATCGCGACCACCTATCCGCAGCTGGTCAAACGCTACATGGACGAACAAGGTGTGACGTTCAGTACCTGTATGCTTAACGGCTCAGTCGAAGTTGCACCGCGTGCCGGTCTTGCTGATGCTATCTGTGATTTAGTCTCAACGGGGGCAACGCTTGAGGCCAATGGCCTTAAAGAAGCAGAAGTGATCCTGCGCTCTAAAGCGGTGCTTATCCAACAAACCGGCGACCTATCAGCCGACAAGCAAGCCCTTATTGAACGTCTACTAACCCGCATGCAGGGTGTTATCCAAGCCAAAGAGTCCAAATATATTATGCTGCACGCTCCGGCAGAGCGCCTTGACCAAATCAAGGCACTGTTACCGGGTGCTGAAGATCCAACCGTGCTACCTCTGTCACAAGATAAAAGCCGCGTTGCGGTACATCTGGTAAGCTCCGAAAACCTGTTCTGGGAGACCATGGAACAACTCAAAGAGCTGGGCGCGAGCTCAATCTTGGTTCTACCAATTGAAAAAATGATGGAGTAAACAATGAAAACCGTTGTGTGGCAATCCCTGAGCGAAAACCAACAAGAAAGCCTGCTTGAGCGCCCGGCAATCACCGAGGGTGCCAACATCACCGCGATTGTTGCCGGTGTAATTGCGGATGTCCGCAACCGCGGCGATCAGGCCCTGCTCGAGCTGACTGAAAAATTTGATGGAATTAAGCCTGATAGCATCAAGGTGGACGAAGAACAAGTGACTGCCGCCTGCGCTAGGCTGAGTGAGGATATGAAACAGGCGCTGCAGCAGGCCTACCAAAATATCGCCACCTTCCACAAAGCGCAGAAACAGCCAACCTTACGGGTCGAGACCCAGCCGGGTGTGGTATGTGAACAAGTGACTCGCCCAATCAACTCTGTAGGCTTGTACATTCCGGGCGGCAGCGCCCCATTGCCATCAACGGTTCTCATGCTGGGCGTTCCGGCCCAAATCGCGGGCTGCCGAGAAGTGGTACTGTGTTCACCACCACCGATCGCCGATGAAATCCTCTATGTCGCCAAGCTGTGTGGTATTACCGAAATCTATAACGCCGGCGGCTCGCAGGCTGTTGCCGCCATGGCCTACGGTACCGAGACCGTTACCAAGGTCGATAAGATTTTCGGCCCGGGTAATGCGTTCGTCACCGAAGCAAAACGCCAAGTCAGCAATGACTTCCGCGGCGCGGCCATTGATATGCCGGCCGGCCCATCCGAAGTACTGGTCATTGCCGACAGCAGTGCCGATCCTGATTTCATTGCCGCGGATCTGCTAAGCCAAGCCGAGCACGGCCCTGACTCACAGGTTGTCCTGGTGACACCTGACCCAAGCATTGCCGATCGCACCGCCGATGCTATCCAGCAACAGCTCAAAGCCCTGCCCCGAGCAAACATTGCTCGCCAGGCGCTTGGCTCGAGTATTTTGATTGTGGCAGAGAGCCTGACTCAATGTGTGTCGATTTCCAACCACTACGGCCCAGAGCACCTGATTGTTCAAACCCGCAACCCGCGTGATCTGGTCTCGCTGCTGGACAATGCGGGGTCAATATTCCTCGGTAACTGGTCGCCGGAATCGGTGGGCGATTACGCATCCGGTACCAATCACGTATTGCCAACGTACGGCTATACCCGTACGTATTCAAGCCTGGGTTTAGCCGACTTCAGCAAGCGCATGACCGTGCAGGAGCTCAGTGCCGATGGCCTGAGAGAGCTAGCACCGACCGTGATTGCTATCGCCGAAGCCGAAGGTCTCGATGCCCATAAGCGTGCCGTTACAATCCGAGTTGAAAAACTGGCTGGCACAAAAGATATAACCAATGAGGCATGATATGAAAATTGATCAACTGGCACGAAAAACTGTCCGCGAACTGACACCTTACCAGTCAGCACGTCGCCTTGGTGGCAGCGGTGATATCTGGCTCAATGCCAACGAGTCGCCTTTTGCCAATGAATACAACATCCGGTGCGATCGCCTCAACCGCTACAGCAGCTGCCAGCCTACCGAGCTGATTGAAGCCTATGCTGATTACGCCGGTGTTCGCCCTGAACAGACCCTGACCTCACGGGGTGCCGATGAAGGTATTGAGCTGCTGATCCGCGCATTTTGCGAGCCCAACCAAGACAGCATCCTGTACTGCCCGCCAACATACGGCATGTATACCATCAGCGCGCAAACCTTCGATGTCGGCACTAAGACCGTGCCATTGACCGAAGAGTGGCAACTTGATCTTGAGGGTATCCGCGACAACTTGGAAGGGGTAAAACTGGTCTTTGTATGCAGTCCAAACAACCCGACCGGCAACCTGATCAAGCGCCAAGACATCGAAACCTTGCTGGATATGACTCAAGGCAAGGCACTGGTCGTGGTCGACGAGGCGTACATTGATTTCTGCCCGGAAGCGACAACGGCCAATATGCTGGACCAATACCCGAATCTGGTTGTACTGCGTACCCTGTCAAAAGCCTTTGCCCTTGCCGGCCTGCGCTGCGGATTTACCCTGGCCAGCCCCGAGATCATTGAACTGCTACTCAAAGTCATTGCCCCCTACCCAGTCCCTGTACCGGTGACCGATATCGCGGTGCAGGCGCTTTCTGCTGCAGGGCGCGCCAAAACCAAGTTTCAGGTGCTGGATATCAGTGCTAACCGCGCCTACCTTCAGGCAGGGCTTGGTATGCTGGAAAATGTGACCGTTTTTGAAGGTTACGGCAACTACCTACTGGTGGAATTCCCTGATGCAGATGCCCTGTTTAACGCCCTGTGGGATCACGGCATTATCCTACGCCGTTCGCCAATAGAGAACTGTATTCGGATCAGCATTGGTAACCGTGACGAATGTGAAAAAACACTGGCCTTCATCCGTGAGCAGCTAGGACAAAACTAAGAGAAAGGACAACACTGTGAGCAAGGAAAAAATCTTATTTATCGACCGTGACGGCACCCTGATTGTTGAACCACCCATTGATTTTCAGGTCGACCGCCTCGACAAGCTCAAGCTGGAGCCCTTTGTGATCCCTGCATTGTTGAAGCTTCAGGATGCGGGATACAAGCTGGTGATGGTGACCAACCAAGATGGCCTTGGCACCAGCAGCTACCCACAGGAAGAGTTCGATGCGCCGCATAACATGATGATGGAGATCTTCGAATCACAAGGAGTGAAATTTGACGATGTACTGATCTGCCCGCACTTCGATGAAGACAACTGCAGCTGCCGCAAGCCTAAGCTTGGACTGGTCAAAGGCTACCTTCAGCAAGGCAAGGTGGATTTCGAAACCTCTGCAGTGATCGGCGATCGCCAAACCGATCTTCAGCTCGCTGATAACATGGCTATCCGCGGGATCCAGTACCACCCAGAGAATATGGGCTGGCAACAGATCGTTAAAGATCTAACCACCCGCCCACGGATCGCCGAAGTGGTTCGCACCACCAAGGAAACCGACATCCGTGTTAAGGTCAACCTTGACGAAACGGGCGGTAACCACATCGCTACCGGCCTGGGCTTTTTCGACCACATGTTAGATCAAATCGCGACCCACGGCGGTTTCCGCATGGAACTCACCGTTGATGGCGATTTGCACATTGATGATCACCACAGTGTTGAAGATGCCGCACTGGCGCTGGGTGAAGCCTTGAAGAAAGCCCTTGGCGACAAGCGCGGGATCGGCCGGTTTGGTTTCAGCCTGCCGATGGACGAATGCCTGGCCCAATGTGCGCTGGATCTATCCGGCCGCCCATACTTGAAGTTCGACGCAACATTCAGCCGCGAGCAGGTAGGCGATTTGTCGACGGAAATGGTCTCGCACTTTTTCCGCTCACTCACTGATACCCTAGCCTGTACGCTGCACCTATCATCGACCGGTAACAATGACCACCACATTGTCGAAAGCCTGTTCAAGGCCTTTGGCCGTACCTTGCGCCAAGCGATTCGGGTGGAAGGTAACGAGCTGCCAAGCAGCAAGGGAGTACTGTAGTAATGTCAGCGCCTAACCAACAAGTCGTCATTATCGATACCGGTTGTGCCAATGTGTCATCAGTGCGTTTTGCCATTGAGCGACTCGGCTACCCGGTGACGGTGAGTAAAGAGCCCGATGTCGTCTTGGCGGCAGACAAACTCTTCTTACCGGGTGTCGGTACGGCCAGCGAGGCGATGAAAAACCTCGAAGAGCGTGATCTTATCAACCTCGTAAAGCAGGTTGATAAACCGCTGCTGGGTATTTGCTTGGGGATGCAGCTTCTCGGTGAGCTGTCGGAAGAGCAAGGCCAAAGCGGTACGGAGCAGGTCAATTGCCTTGGCCTGTGTGGCGCGCCGGTGAAAAAGATGCAAACTGGCGACCTTCCCCTGCCCCATATGGGCTGGAACACCGTCGCCGCAGAGGCTCAGCACCCGCTGTTTAAAGATATCCCCGCAGAGAGCTATTTCTACTTTGTTCACAGCTATGCGATGCCGGTGTTCGGTCAACCAGACGCTGAGCGAACTGATGGGTCACAAACAGGCCGTACCATTGCCCGTTGCGAATACGGACAGCCATTCACCGCAGCGGTGCAAAGCGGCAATTACTACGGCGTCCAGTTCCACCCCGAGCGCTCAAGCAAAGCCGGCTCGCAACTGATCAAAAACTTTCTGGAAATGTAAGGACAAGGACGAATTATGATTATCCCCGCACTCGATTTAATTGACGGTCAGGTTGTCCGCTTATTTCAGGGAGACTATGGCAAGGTCACCGAATACAAAGTTGACCCCGCCGAGCAGTTCAACCTCTATCACCAAGCCGGTGCCGGGTGGCTGCACTTGGTTGACCTTACCGGTGCGAAAGATACCGCTGCGCGCCAGTTGGATTTGATCAGCAAACTGCTGGCTAGCACACCAGCCAATATCCAAATTGGCGGTGGGGTTCGCACCGAGCAAGACGTTGCCGATCTGCTCAATGCGGGCGCCCAACGTGTCGTCATTGGCTCGACCGCTGTTAAGCAACCTGAGCTCGTTAAAGGCTGGATGGAAAAATACGGTCCAGAGCGTATTGTGCTGGCACTGGATATCAATATTGATGCCGACGGCAAACGTAATGTCGCCGTCTCTGGCTGGCAGGAGGATTCAGGTGTGACGATCGAAGCCCTGCTTGATGACTTCCTGACTGTAGGCTTGCAGCATGTACTGTGCACCGACATTTCCCGTGACGGCACATTGGAGGGCTCAAACGTCGAACTGTACCAAGACCTGTGTGCCCAGTACCCGCAAGTACAATTCCAGTCATCGGGTGGTATTGGTTCACTCGATGACATCGCAGCGCTCAAAGGCTCAGGTGTCGCCGGTGTGATTGTCGGCCGTGCCCTGCTCGATGGCAAGTTTACCGCTGAGCAAGCCTTTGCTTGCTGGGCAGAATAAGGCAAGGAGATTACCAGATGTTAGCTAGACGAATTATTCCCTGCCTTGATGTCAGAGATGGTCAGGTGGTCAAAGGCGTGCAGTTCCGCAACCACGAAATCATCGGTGACATCGTCCCGCTCGCCAAGCGCTATGCCGAAGAAGGTGCCGACGAGCTGGTGTTCTATGATATCACCGCGTCCAGTGATGGTCGCGTGGTCGATAAGAGCTGGGTTGCCCGCGTGGCAGAAGTGATCGACATCCCTTTCTGTGTCGCCGGCGGCATCAAGTCTGCCGAGGATGCCAGTCGTATCCTGCAGTTTGGGGCTGACAAGGTATCGATCAATTCGCCGGCCTTGGCCGATCCAGACTTGATCACCAAGCTTGCTGATAAATTTGGTGTGCAATGTATCGTGGTGGGTATCGACTCCTACTTTGATGCCGATACCGGAAAGTACCAAGTCTACCAGTTCACCGGTGACGAGAGCCGTACCAAGGCGACCCGCTGGGAGACCCGAGACTGGGTACAAGAAGTTCAGCGCCGCGGTGCCGGTGAAATTGTCCTGAACATGATGAACGAGGACGGTGTGCGCAACGGCTACGATCTTACCCAGCTCGATATGGTACGCGACGTCTGCCATGTACCGTTGATCGCCTCTGGTGGTGCCGGTGAGATGGTGCACTTTGCCGATGCCTTCAATAAAGCGAATGTCGATGGTGCCCTTGCTGCATCGGTATTTCACAAACAAATCATCAACATTGGTGAGCTTAAGCAATACCTGAAACAACAAGATGTGGAGATCCGACTATGAGCCTAGCAAACAGCATCAATTGGGACAAAGTAGACGGATTGGTTCCGGCTATCGTACAAGACAACACCAGCGGCCAAGTACTGATGCTTGGCTACATGAATGATGAAGCGCTGAATAAAACCCTTGAAACGAAGCAAGTCACTTTCTGGTCCCGCACCAAAGCGCGTTTATGGACCAAAGGGGAAACCTCGGGCAATGTGCTTCAGCTAAAAAGTATCAAACTCGATTGCGATCAGGATACCTTGCTGGTGCAAGTTGCCCCTATCGGCCCAACCTGCCACTTGGGCACCACCACCTGCTTTGACAGCAATACTGCTGAAGAAGGCCAAATTGAGCAGCCCGCTCTGGTGTTCCTTCATCAACTTGAACAGGTTTTGGCTTCTCGTAAAGGTGCCGATCCTGAATCGTCCTATACCGCCAGTTTGTATGCCCGTGGCACCAAGCGGATTTCGCAAAAGGTGGGGGAAGAAGGCGTTGAAGTCGCGCTTGCGGCTACGTCGGGTGACAAGGCGGAGTTAGTCTGTGAGTCTGCCGATTTGATCTACCACCTGCTGGTGCTGCTACAGGATCAGGGGATGTCGCTGTCGGATGTCACGGCCAAGTTGCAAGAGCGCCACAAATAGCATCAATTAACACGGTAAGCATAAAAAACCCGGCCAATTGGCCGGGTTTTTATTGAATGCAAACTTTAGCGCTCAAGGGCTTCTTTGTAGTGCTTGCGGCAAACCGATACATACCGGTCGTTGCCGCCGATCTCAACCTGATCACCGTCAGCAATCGCTTTACCGCTGGCATCTTGGCGGATCACCATATTGGCTTTACGGCCACAGTGGCAGATGGTTTTCAATTCAACCAATTTATCTGCCCACGCAAGCAAATAACGGCTTCCTGCGAATAACTCACCGCGGAAATCACTGCGTAAACCATAACAAAGCACCGGAATATTTAGCTTGTCGACGACTTCCGTCAATTGGTAAACCTGCTCTTTGGTTAAGAACTGGCATTCATCAATCAATACGCAGTCAACTTTGTGCGTTGTATTCATATCTTGTAGGCGGGCATAAAGATCATCGCTGACATTAAAGAGCTCAGCTTCTTCTTGCAAACCAATTCGAGAGCTGACCATGCCTTTGCCATAACGGTCATCAATTGCCGCAGTAAAAATCACCGGCGTCATGCCTCGCTCGCGGTAATTAAATGATGACTGTAATAATGTTGTCGACTTACCCGCATTCATTGCCGAGTAATAGAAATACATCTGGGCCATTAAGCTTCCCTAGTAATACGATTGGTGCGTGAAAAAATCAGCCGAGATGCTACAGAAAAGCCCTTCAGATTGAAAGGAGCAAGCTCAACTTCTTTGTAACTGGATATCGGTCAAACCTCACATCTCGCTGAAATAAAAAAAGCCTGTATCAAATACAGGCTCTTTTCATATTCAAACCGTCAGTTTTAAGCGTTTGCTGTTGCTTCCTGAGGGCGGCGAGATAGCCACGACAGTCCAGCACAAGCCACGATAAAGGCTACGGTTGCCGCTAGGAACGACACAGCCAGAGAGCTCGTGAAACCAAGTACCAAGAAACCAATGGTTGATACCACCGCCATCGACAACGCGTACGGTAACTGCGTTGATACGTGATCAATGTGGTGACAGCGTGCACCGGTTGACGACAGAATTGTGGTATCCGAAATAGGAGAACAATGGTCACCGAATACAGAGCCCGCCAATACGGCACCGAGCATAGGTAGCATTAGCATGATATCCGTTGCAGCAGCCAGATCACCGGCGATTGGTAGCATGATACCGAACGTACCCCATGAGGTACCGGTAGAGAATGCCATCAATCCAGCAAGCAAGAATAGGATAGCCGGCAACAACATAGGGCTAATATTACCTTCCACCATCGTCGACAGGTATTTGCCCGTTGCCATATCGCTGATCACCGAACCGATGCTCCATGCAAACAGCAGGATTAAAATCGCACCGAACATCGACTTCGCCCCGATCCACAGCGTAGACGTGACATCAGCCATCGGGATACGCTGGCGGAATACCGGGATTAGCGCGGCCGCAAAACCAACCAGGCCACCGTATACCAGAGACATACCCACATCGGTGTTCTCAAAGGCACCCAGAACGCTAAATGCAAGGCCATCAGCAGCCAGTGCTTGGTAGCCCGTAAAGATCATAAAGAAGAAAGTGGCTACAATCAGGGTCACAATTGGCATGATAAGGTCAGCAACACGGCCATTTTTGCTTTCTTCAATTTCTAGCTCGTCGTTCAGATCCTTGGCACGGCTGTCGTCATCGCCTTCATCGAAGCCGCGGCAATGGCTTGCTTCTAGCTCATGCTTTTTCATCGGGCCAACATCAATTTGGAACCACGCCACCACGAATACCATCAGCAGGGCAAAAACTGCATAGAAATTCATTGGAGCCAGCTGTACGAATGCACCCAGCGGGGTGTACTCTGTGACGCCATGTGTTGCCAAAATACCGCCAATCAAGGTGATAATGTAGGCACCCCAGCTTGAAGCAGGCATTAGCACACACATTGGTGCTGCTGTTGAATCAAGGATATACGCCAGTTTGGCTCGGGATACATAAAAACGATCTGTCACTGGGCGTGAGATCGAACCGACCGCCAAGCTATTGAAGTAATCATCAACAAAAATAAACACACCCAAGAAAGCAGCCAGCAATTTAGCACCACGCTTGCTCTTGATTTTGGTTTGTGCCCACTCGGCAAATGCACGGGTACCGCCAGAAAGTGTCAGCAATGCTGTGGTCATACCCAGCAAAATAAGGAAGGCGACGATACTCATGTTCCAGCTGTTAATGGCGCCGTCATCAATAAACAGCCCTTTAACCGTGGTACCAATATAGCTTGCGGTGCCACCAACCGAAAAATCAGTCAGCAGGAATGCGCCCAGAAGGACACCTACACCCAAAGAAACTAAAACGCGTCGTGTAAGGATTGCCAAGCCCAATGCAACCAAAGGTGGCAACAGTGACATGGCGGAATGGGAAAAATCTACAATATTCATGATCTCGACTACAACCGATCCTGGTTGGAGATCTACTGTTTTACACCACATCTTGTCGTGTATAGAAGAGTAAAAGGAAGGGAGGTACCCCTTTTCCGACTCCACAGTAGCGCTCCATAGTTAATGTAATTATATACTATGGCAGTGTTGTCCCTATTTGGTGACAACCCCAGCAAGCTGGTTTGATAGTCCGAGCTTACTTCGGCAACGGCTCCTTTCGTAAATCCTCACCGGAATCACCCTCCGATTTACTACTAATAGACGATGCGCCTCTACCCTTAGTCTAGGTCTGGTCAATTCTACGGAATAGACATCCAAATGCAACCAGTTAATGTGAAAAAAATGACACAAATAGTGAATAGTCTTGCGATGAGTAACAAGAATCAGGCAGTTGAAAGCAAATTTTCATACTCATTACATATGAAATTGATGGCAATTATTTAACAGCTTCTGTTGATTGTAGATAAGAATATTTACTCATCTTGAGCATTACATTCTATTACAAATGAGAAATGAACCCGATAATTTGCGAAAAAATAAATGAACCCTTCATTTTTTAATTGGCATCGCCGTATTAAAAGTATTATTATTGCAATTATTGAATTGTCACTGCTATTATTAATTTATAGTTTTAGGCCTACAGGAAATAAAAAATGTCTGATGCAATGAAAGCGCTACTTAACCTTCGCAGCCTACGCGCTCTTTCTCGTGAATATTCTCTTGAGCAACTACAGGAAGCGCTAGAAAAACTTCAAACTGTTGTTACTGAGCGTGAAGAGTCTGAAGCTGAAGAAGTCGCTAAAGAAAAAGAACGTACCGAGAAGCTAGCTCAATACCGTGAAATGCTTCTTGCTGACGGTATTGACCCAGAAGAGCTTCTAGCGACTCTAAATAAAGCACCTAAAGCGAAACGTGCACAGCGTCCAGCTAAATACCGTTTCCTAGATGAAAATGGTGATGAGAAAACTTGGACTGGCCAAGGTCGTACACCAAGCGCTCTTAAAAAAGCACTTGATGACGGCAAGTCTCTAGAAGAATTTGAAATCTAATCATTCAAATTATCTTGCGAATATCTAAAAACCCGGCTTTGCCGGGTTTTTTTATTGCTAGGAAAAAATGTTCTGGAAAAATGTAACATTTTGATGTTAATGGTAAAAATCAACAACACCAATCACATAACCATGACAAAATTAACTCGATGAGTTAATAACACCCAATAATGAGTCGTTAATTTTGAGTCATCGTTACGATTATAGAGAAGCTCGTTACTTTCTTTAAAGTATAAAAAACCAGACCTCTTGGTCTGGCTTCTTTGTCATATTGTGGCTTTAGCGGATTTGGTCGGCTAAATGACTTACCGCCAAAGCGAAATAGTGTGAGCGGTTCCATTTCAGTAAGGATTGGTAATTACCGTAGATCAAGTAGGCCCGGCCATGCTTATCATCCGGTTGAATAAGCCACGCATCAATATCAACATTCGGTAAAGCCTGGCCATTCAAACGACGAACGCCTAGTCGTTGCCAATCTGCTAGCGTTTTGGCTTTGCTCTTTTCGACCCCCAGCAACGAATCATCGATAGAAGCCGATAATGAAACTTGTCGACCCCAAGTATATTGATCATCCCAGCCCGCTTTTTTTAAATAATTCGCGGCAGAGGCAAAAACATCAGCCTCTGTCTGCCAGATATCAATCTTTCCGTCATTATTGCCATCAACTGCATAAGACAAAAATGACGTCGGCATAAACTGAGGTTGCCCCATCGCCCCCGCCCAAGAGCCCTTCATGTTTTCAGGGCTAATATGACCAGCATCCAATATTTCCAGCGCCGCCATTACCTGCCCGCGGAAAAAGGCTTCACGACGGCCTTCATAAGCCATGGTCGATAAAGCCTCAACCACATTATAATTACCCATCAGACGACCGAAATTACTTTCGACCCCCCATAAGGCAACAATAAAGCGTGGCTGAACGCCATATTGCTGACCAATTTTATCCAGCGTTGATTTATGCTGACGATAAAGCTCATTAGCCTGCTTTACTTTCCAAGCCGGCACCGCGCGTGGAATATACTCATCCAGCGTCAACTTCCGCTCTGGTTGATTTTTATCCGCCTTTACTGCGCGTTCGACAAACGTAATGCCATCAAAAGCAGAGTTGATAATCGACTCTGAAATTCCTTTTTCCTGGGCTTCAACTTTTAGTCCTTCGACATAGTTATCAAACCCCTCATCAGCATAAACCGCCGATGATAATCCTAACCCTAAGGCCACAAAGGCCGATATCAATCGCTTATGCATAGTTTATCCTTTGCTGCTGGCGGCTTTATCCGCTTTGTATTGCTCCAGTAAGTTTGGCACGGGCGGCGGTACTTGCAGGTAATACCCGCTGCCTTTTAGTTCCGCTTTCACTTTTTCAATATCGGCCTGTGCCAACTTATGGCGTTCATCTAACTTAATTACCATGACAAATTGTGGCGTACCAAATGTTTTCAACAAAGCGTCAGGTACTGGTGAGAAATCATCTTTGTTATTGATATAAAGATAGGTATTGTCTTTTTTAGTACTTTTGTAAATAGAACACAACATATTGTCGGTAACCTGTTCGTTAATTTCGCTCTTTGTCAGACAACGATTCTCGTGAATCATTCCCCTATCGAGAGGAGATCGCCTACTTGATGAGACGGTTGTCTGAATTTCCAACGCAAAAGCAAGGATAGCTTGCTGATATACGGTTTGGAATATAACATGCAAGTTACCCAAGAGATAACGTTCCCGAACGACTAATTTAGCGACAGTCATCAGCACACATGACAAAATCTGCAGAACTCAAGGGAGGCTCATTCACCCTCTCTGCCCTCCACTTAGTGGACGGCGACATACAGCAAGCAGTCAACTTTCTTAAAGAGAAGGTTGAGCAGGCTCCTCATTTTTTTTCAGCAGCCCCCATCGTCATTGATGTCAGCCAAGCCGGAAATAAGTTGGACTTCGTGTTACTCAAAAGCCAGGTTCAGACGGCCGGAATGATCCCTGTCGGGATCAGTGGTTGCAAACAACCTGAACTGCAAGAGCGGGCAAAACAAGCTGGATTTGCCATTATGAATGCGGCCAAACAGGCCAAAGCGGCCGAACCTGTGATGACACCGACAAAAATCATTAAGAATCCAGTTCGGTCAGGTCAGCAAATTTATGCTAAAAATAGTGATCTAATAGTATTGGGACATGTAAGCCCCGGAGCAGAGATAATTGCTGATGGTTGTATTCATGTCTATGGCACCTTACGAGGCCGTGCTATCGCTGGGGCCAACGGTCAAAAAGAGGCAAAGATTTTCTGCCATGACTGCCAACCGGAGCTCATTTCCATTGCAGGAAATTACTGGTTAAGCGACAAAATACAAGAAGAGTTCTGGGGAGAAAATGTCGTTATCTCGCTGGCTGAAAATAATTTGAACATAGAGCAGATGGCTCTATAACGTTTAATAAGGAATTTTAAGATGGCACGTATTATCGTTGTTACCTCAGGTAAAGGTGGCGTTGGTAAAACTACCTCGAGTGCAGCTATTGCATCGGGCCTTGCACTTACTGGCAAGAAGACGGCAGTGATCGATTTCGATATCGGCCTGCGTAATCTTGACCTCATCATGGGCTGCGAGCGTCGTGTAGTCTATGACTTCGTCAACGTTATCAATGGTGAAGCTAACCTAAACCAAGCACTAATCAAAGACAAGCGTGTCGACAACCTGTATGTCCTACCCGCTTCCCAAACCCGTGACAAAGACGCACTGAGCCGTGAAGGCGTCGAGCGTGTTTTCAACGATATGGCTGAAATGGGCTTTGATTTCATTATCTGTGATTCGCCAGCAGGTATCGAGACCGGCGCACTGATGGCGCTGTACTTTGCCGATGAAGCCATTGTCACCACCAACCCTGAAGTCTCTTCTGTGCGTGACTCTGACCGTATTCTTGGCATCCTCGATTCGAAGTCCCGCCGTGCCGAGCAAGCCGAAGACCCGGTGAAAACGCACCTACTGCTGACGCGCTATAACCCAGCCCGCGTAACGTTAGGCGAAATGCTGAGTGTCGACGATGTCGAAGAAATTCTTCATATCCCTCTACTCGGTGTGATCCCTGAAAGCCAAGCAGTGCTGAACGCATCAAACAAAGGTGAGCCGGTGATTTTTGACAAAGAATCGGATGCGGGTATCGCCTACGAAGACACCGTTGCTCGATTGCTCGGTGAAGAGCGTCCCTTCCGCTTCCTTGAGGAAGAGAAGAAAGGCTTCCTAAAACGTCTATTCGGAGGGTAATCCACGATGGCATTGTTAGAATTCTTCCGCCCCAAGAAACCAACGACTGCCAGTCTAGCCAAAGAGCGGCTGCAAATTATCGTTGCTGAACGCCGTTCTGCCGATCATAGTGCACCTAGCTATTTACCGCAGTTGAAACAGGATATCCTGGACGTCATCCGCAAGTATGTTGAGATTAGCCCAGAGCAGGTCTCGGTCAATCTCGATCAGAAAGAAGAAGATCTTTCCGTACTCGAACTCAACGTCACCCTGCCAGACGAAGAAAAATAAAAAAGCCCCGCACACAATGCGGGGCTTTTTGTTTGCCATAACGCGGCTTTTGTTATGCCCTTAATCTTTTTTCAGCAGGGGCAACACTTTTTGTTCAAACAGCGGTTTGCGCCATGTCTTTAGCATGTCCGGCATATTGTCGTCCGGTGAGTCTTTTTTCCAGGCCCAAGAGATCAACTGGTTGATCTGCTTTTTTGATGCCAAGAATTCAGCCATCAGACCGGTTTCCGTCTCCACCGCTGTCACTACATCTTTGATATGCTTTACCTTTTGCTTATAACCCGGCAAATCCACCAACCTAGTGATTTTTTCAGGGTACTGCTCTTGAGGCATGTCATCGACATCGTAAACCATTTTCAGCAAGCGGTTCGCATGACGTTGAATTTCCATGCTTTCGAAGCCTTCTTTGGCCATTACCGCTTTAGACTTAATACCAAAACGGGCCAACTTCCAAAGGTGAAGCTCTTTGACAACGAAATTGAGGGCCAAGTCGCGCTTGCGCGCTTCCAATAAACGCCACTTCGCCGCTTTTTGCAAGATAGCCAACTGCTTCGGGTTTAGCTGCCAAGCGTTTTTGATATCCAGGTAGGCTTTATCCGGATCAATGGTCTTAATCCGTTTCAGCATCAAACCGGCACACTCCTGCGCCAGCGCCTCTTGCCAGCCTTTATCGACCACCTGCGGCATCAGCTTCTGGTAAAGCGGCAGCAAATAGTACACATCGGCAGCGGCATAATCGAGCTGACGGTCAGTCAGTGGACGAGCAAGCCAGTTGGTGCGGGCTTCCCCTTTATCAAGCTCAATACCCAAGTAATCTTTTACCAAGGTACCGAAGCCAGCCGACACACCGTAGCCAAGGAATGAGGCCATTACCTGGGTATCAATCATCGGCACCGGCAAACAGCCTGCGTAATATTGGAATACTTCCAAATCTTCACCACAGGCATGAAGTACCTTGATCACCGACTGATCACGCAATAATTCCCACAACGGCTCTAAGTCATCAATCGCTAGCGGGTCAATCAATGCCAAAGACTCACCGTCGAACAACTGGATCAAGCCAAGCTTCGGGTACAGGGTACGGGTTCTGACAAACTCGGTATCTAACATTACCGCAGTTTGGCGGCGTGCCTTAAGGCAGATCGTCTCCAGCCGTTCACGGCTAGTAATTATTTCAAAATTCACAGTATTCTCACCAATAAAATGCCGGCTTGAGGCCGGCATTCTTTGTATTAATTCACGATGTGCTTACGCACTCTGATCCTGCTGAGCAGATTCTTCGCGCAATGCTCGGCGTAGGATCTTACCGACATTGGTTTTTGGAAGCTCATCTCGGAACTCAACAATTTTCGGCACCTTGTAACCTGTCAGATGCTCGCGGCAGTGCTCAAGCAGCTCTTCGCGGGTTAGGCTAGCGTCGCGTTTCACCACGCAGATCTTAACCAACTCACCTGATACTTCATGAGGTTCACCGATCGCTGCCACCTCCAGCACTTTGCTGTTGAGGGCAACGACATCTTCAATTTCATTCGGGTAGACGTTGAAGCCTGATACCAAAATCATGTCTTTTTTGCGATCAACAATGTGCAGGAAGCCTTCATCATCAAAACGGACGATATCACCTGTTGATAGCCAGCCATCATCAGTCAATACTTCCTTGCTCGCCTCTGGACGTTGCCAGTAACCTTGCATCACCTGAGGGCCACGGACTTGAAGCTCACCAGTCTGATCATTGCCCAGTACCTGACCTTCATCATCAACAATACGGACATCGGTTGATGGCACCGGCAAACCGATAGAACCATTATAGTCGGTCAAATCATACGGGTAAGCGGCCACCAACGGTGAACACTCGGTTAGGCCATAGCCTTCCAGCAAGTAGTTACCCGTGATTTGCTTCCACTTCTCAGCCACGGCACGCTGAACAGCCATACCGCCGCCTACCGACAAGCGAAGTTCGCTGAAGTCAATCTCATGGAAGTCTTCATTGTTGACCAATGCGTTGAATAAGGTATTCACACCCGTGATGGCCGTAAACGGATAACGCTGCAACTCTTTGACAAACGTCGGGATATCACGCGGGTTGGTGATCAGCAGGTTACGTCCACCCATTTCAATAAACAGCAAGCAGTTCACTGTCAGGGCAAAAACATGGTACAGCGGCAGCGCTGTCACAATCAGTTCGCGGCCTTCAGTAAGTACCGGTCCGTATGCGCCCTTGGCTTGCATCACGTTCGCCAGCATGTTGCGATGGCTGAGAATGGCGCCTTTGGCAACCCCAGTCGTACCGCCAGTATACTGCAGGAAGGCAGTATCTTCACCGGACATGAACGGCTTGACGTATTGCATACGGCGTCCCTTACGTAGGGCCATGCGCATAGACGTCGCGTGTGGAAGGTGGTATTTAGGCACCATCTTCTTGATGTATTTCACGACAAAGTTAACTAACGTGCCCTTCGGACGTGATAGCTGGTCACCCAGGCTAGTCAGTACCACATGCTGAACGCTGGTGTTTTTAACGATGCTTTCTAGGGTGTGGGCGAAGTTAGAAACAATGACGATCGCCTTGGCACCGGAGTCGTTCAACTGGTGCTCAAGCTCTCGCGGAGTATAAAGTGGGTTAACATTCACCACCACACAACCGGCACGTAAAATACCAAACAAAGCAATAGGATACTGAAGTAAATTAGGCATCATCACCGCCACGCGGTCACCTTTTTTCACCTTCAGTTCATTTTGCAGGTAGGCGGCAAAAGCACGGCTACGCTCTTCCAGTTTGCGGAAGGTCATAACCTGTCCCATATTGATGAACGCCGTCTGATCAGCGTACTTCTGTACTGACTGCTCAAACATTTCAACCAATGACGGATACTGATCCGGGTTAATTTCAGCCGGTACATCTTCCGGATAGCGGTTAAGCCAAACCTTATCCACTTTGCACTCTCCTTATTGATTTTGGCATGGTGCCGATACTGTGCTGGCGGGTAATTAAAACATGTGGTTACGCCGCATTACAGCACATTTAACATACAAGTAACACTGACCTACTTAGCCAATGCATTAAAATTTGAACTGAACAACAATATCTCACTGGTCACCCGTTCAGGGCAATCAAGGTGGCAGTGGTGGCCACCCGCAATCTCTACTTGCTCAAGCTGTTGCCATTCTAGGGCTTGAGATTGGGTCACTTTCAGCTGCCGATAACCGGTTTGCCCGATAACTGATAACACCGGGCATTGCACCGATGCCACCAAGGCACTGACTTGTTCAGGTGTCATTCGGTACAATGACTCACACCTCAAGCGGTTGTCATGCCGCCAATACCAACGCCCATCACGCTGGAAAACGCCGCGTTCCACCACTGGCTTGATCTGCTCTGGCATTAGACCGTTGACCGCACAACGGAGATCCAGCGCCTGCTGGAAAGAATCCATGGAACGATTCTGCCGCTGGTGCGCCCTTGAACGGTAGCGCTGCCGACTTTCAATCCCCTGACGTAGTCGCTCCGGGGCATTTTCCGCCGCCTGTGATAGCGGAGACAAGCCTTCAATCAGTACCAAAGAGGCGATCTTATCGGCAAACGCCGCAGCATAAGACACTGCAACCAATGCCCCCATCGAGTGACCAACCAGTGTCACCTGCTGTTGATCCAACAAAGCGACCAGTTGGGCCAAATCATCGACATAATCGAAAAAGTGGTAGAAATTATCTGCCGCTCTCGGTGCCGACAGCCCGTGCCCGGGCCAATCTATGGCGATGATATGGAAGTGCTCGGCTAATTTACCAAACAAAGGGGCAAAGCTTGCGGCATTATCCTGCCAACCATGCAACATCACCATCATTGGCTTTTGCGTTAAAACAGCGCTTAACTGGGTTTTGTTCTCTATCGGTGATGGGGCAGAAAACGAGGCCAACCCTGACAGCTGCTGATCGGCCAACTGAAGCTCTATCTGATACATAGCAATCTACTTAGTCACCCGCTCTCTGACTTCAGCCCTTGAGAAACCATTGTTAATAAGGCTGGGTGAACAATGTAGACCAACACAGCTTCTGAAACGGTCAAAATCATCGATCCAGACTTCCTGTTTCACTTGCCACAATTGGGTTCCTGTAGCGGCTACTACCGGGAAGCGGTAGTGAAACTCGCCAACCTTGCCTTCTTCTTCCCCATCAACATGCCCCGCAACAGAAACCAATCGCCCGGGATGGTATTCAATCGGCTCAAGGAAGCCATCAACATACGCGACAAAGCGCGGTTGGGCGCTGCTACCCAACTTGGGTTTACCGTCACTGCCAATCGGCATAGCAACGATTTCTAAGCGGGTTTTCTGCTCACCGTTATCAATTGCTGCAATCACCCCGCCAAGGCGGATCGCCTGACCAAGATCTTGGCCAGCAGGGTCACTAAGCACAGTGACATCGGTGATTGGGTCATCGCTATCGGTCATGAGGGCCTCAGGTACCGCGGCGCAGCCTATCATAGTCGCAGCAAGCAACCCAACGATTAGCTTCCTAAACATCGGTAACTCCATTGTAAATGATGAATATCCACGCAATTCCCTGACTTTCAGGCAACTAATCACACGGCTTATTCCAAACTGACATGGTATTAAACATATACATCGACCCCTACCAGCATCGAGAGTTCATCTCGCTTTTGCTGGTGCATCACCCCCATATAGCTCTCCAATGCCTGGCGGTTATTACCTTCGGGTTGATCATACTGAATACGAGAGTGGGCTGCTTCCAGCAGCTCAGGATCACGAACTGATTGAGCAACGGCTTTGGCAACTGGGGTAGGTTCACCGGCCCCCTGAACAGAGGCGCGGGTAACTTTCGTCTTTGACGGCGTTTGGGGGATTGTGACGGGAAGGCGCTGAATAGAAACCATAGGAAACGTCCAGTATCCAAGTGATTGCCGAGTATGCTATACCCATAGTTATGCATACACGGCAATGAGGCAAGCGTATTATTCGCGACCTGGCAACTTTTTCCAGGTAACTGTATCACGAAGGTACACCGGGCTGGCCTCCTCGGCTACCACGGCCTCGCCACGAGCCAATGCATATTTGGCCAAATGCACCATATCTGCGGCATCCGGGTAAAGTACTGAACCAGATACGGCTTCAACAGGCAATTGTGCCAGTAGATCAGCATAGCTTTCCCAACCTGTACCAGCCGTTAACCACTGGCCTTCACTCACTGGCAGTTGCGTGATCAGCATCTCAGGCTTGATAACTAGTTCACTGCCTTGCAATGCCCAGTCGCCATCTGCCTGACGGCGGTACTGACCCCAGTATATTTCATTCATGCGGGCATCGATGGCGGCCATGACCTGCTCGGCCTGATGCTGGCGATATGTCCCTTGTGCCATCGCGGCCAAGGTCGAGATGCCTAGCATCGGCAGATCTGCGCCAAATGCCAAACCCTGAGCAATACCAATGCCAATACGTACTCCAGTAAAGCTACCTGGGCCGCGGCCAAAAGCCAGCGCATCGAGTTGGTTTAATTTCAGGCCAGCCTGCGCCAGCACGTTATCCACCATAGGCAGCACCTTGGTGGTGTGCTCGCGTGGCGCATACTCACAGTGAGAAATCACTTCATCGCCCACTAGAAGGGCAACGGAACAGTTTTCGGTGGCAGTATCTACTGCAAGAATTTTGTTGCTCATTCAAGCCTCTGAATGCTGTTCTTCGATTGTGGCAGGCTCTTGGGGGCCATTAACCGAAGATAAGAATTGCCCGACGCTGACAACATCCCGAGTTCGCGGGATAGACGGCAGGCTGTTAAGAAATACCGCGCCATAAGGACGCGTTACTAACCGGTTGTCACAGATCACCAGGACACCTTTATCCTGTGTATCACGAATAAGTCGGCCGACACCCTGCTTGAGGGTGATCACCGCATCCGGGATCTGCACTTGCGCAAAAGGATCACCACCACGTAAACGGCAGTCCTCTATACGCGCTTTCAGCAGCGGATCATCCGGTGCTGTAAAGGGTAATTTGTCAATGATAACACAGCTTAGGGCCTGCCCTCTAACATCCACGCCTTCCCAAAAGGCGCCGGTCGCTATCAACAAAGCATTGCCCCGCTCAAGGTATTCCGCCAGCAGCTTCTGCTTGGTGGTTTCGCCCTGTACCAATACAGGGAGGTCGAGCTTGGCCCGGAACCCTTCGGCCAACTCACGAACCATCTGGTGTGAGGTACACAGGAAGAAACAGCGCCCTTGGTTTTCTTCGATAACTGGGGCCATCATCTCCACCAACCTGTCAGCAATACCAAAACTATTGGGCTCCGGTAAAAAGCGGGGCACGCACAGCAAGGCCTGTTGTTGGTAATCAAAGGGGCTTTCAAGTGAAAACTGCTGCTTTGGCTTGAGTCCCAAGCGCTGACTGAAGTGGCTAAAGTCATCATTCACCGCAAGGGTCGCCGAAGTAAAGATCCACGCCCCACCTTGCTGCTCGATCTGCTCGTTAAACTTATCGGCAACCGACAACGGCGTAATGTGCAGGTTAAAATGACGAGGGGTACATTCATACCAATAGGAATAACCGGTAATGCTGGTATCACAGACCCGCTCTAGCCGCGCCTTGATCAGGGTCGCCCGCTCAAAGGCCGCATCCAGCAACTGGCTCCGGCCCAGTGCCAGCTTGAGCACTTCATGGGTGAGATCCAAGGCGTCAGTCAACCGTGTTATTTCACGTTGAATTGCCTGACTGGTTATCGCTTCGCGCCAGTTACCACGAAAACCGGGTTCACCAAGCACAATACGCATATCAGCCGCCGCTTGGTGTAGTCGGTCGGCCGTTTTTTGCAGCTGGCGCATATCCTTGGCTTCGGTGCGATAACCTATCTCGACATCTTTCGCCAGCTCTTGGATCTGGCGACTAGATAAACTCTGGCCAAAATACTGGCTGGCGATATCTGGCATCTGATGGGCTTCATCAAAGATGAATACTTCAGCTTCAGGGATCAACTCACCAAAGCCGGTTTCCTTGATTGCCTGATCGGCCAAGAAAAGATGATGGTTTACCACCACGACATCAGCTTCCATTGCCCGACGGCGCGCTTTGACGACAAAACAGTCTTCATAGGATGGGCATTCCCGACCGAGGCAGTTTTCATTGGTCGAGGTGATCATCGGGATCACCGGGCTGTCTTCGGCAATATCTTCACAATCGCCCAAGTCACCGCTCTTGGTCGATGATGACCAGCCCCGAACCTGAACCAGTTGGCTGAGCAGCTTCGGATCGGTATGGACGCCGTGGCTTTCAGTGATTTGACGGCTCAGCCGATCAAGGCACAAGTAATTAGACCGCCCTTTGAGCAAAGACACCCGACCGGTAAAGCCGAGCGCATCCGCCATTAACGGCAGATCCCGGTGGAACAATTGTTCCTGTAGGTTCTTGGAACCCGTAGAAATTATGGTTTTTTTTCCACTGACCAAAGCCGGCACCAAATAAGCAAATGTCTTACCGGTTCCCGTTCCCGCTTCAACAACAAGCTGGCTCTCGGTCTTGATGGCATCGGCCACGGCTTGTGCCATATCGATTTGCGGTTGGCGGGCCTGGAATCCGGGGATGGCTTTATCTAGCGCACCACCGGAGGCAAAAAACTTGGCTATCATAGGCTTTCGGATATCTGGACTTTAGGCTATCTTGCTTGAGAAAAACGGGCTTAAGGGCAACACCGTCGGTGACCGGGCATTATGCCAATATTCCCCCCCAGCAGCCATGATTTATTCCAGCGCCACAACCAACAGCACATTGCTGTTATTCGGCCGTCACAATGTCTGCCTTGGTGGTATCGACAATGGCCAGCAACTCTTGCTGCTCTTTCTCTGGTATCTCAAATTTATCAAACACACCGATCAGCAAGACCACCATGTGCTGCCACTCCGCGGTTGTGATATTAAGGTGCTGGTGCGAGTCCTTCATTGAGCGCCCAATATATTGGCAAGGGCCACCCGTTGCTTGACAGACCATGCTGGTGACCTGATATTTCAAATACGGTGCCGGTACCGCTTTCCTCGAGGCATCGATAGCCGGGTTGGCATTCAGGGTATCATCCACCACGATGACATCAATAAACTCGCTGACTACCACCGAGAGAGGAGCCAATCCGCCTAAACGTTCATATAGCGTAGGGACTTCTTCACTGGTCGCAAGCGGTGACACCGCAATGGCGAGACTAATAACACTCGCCTTTACAAGTGGTTTTCGTAGGGAATTCATATCTCAACCTTCTTCTTTTCTGGCACAAGTTATATGAGTCGCTTATCCCTTCGCTGAAAATAAATACCCCACTGAATAGTACCCAGTTTGGTATTAGCCTTTGACCCAGAAAGCAATCCAAGGTAAATACTAAGAAATCGGATTAGATCAAATAGTAGTTCAAGGAAGAGCACCATGGAAAAGAAAACCCTGCTGACCGACTGCCCAGATGCAATGGGCCTGATCAGCAAAATCACCAACCTCTGTTATAAGCACCAGCTCAATATTGTTCACAACAATGAGTTTGTCGATAACTCCCATAGTCAATTTTTTATGCGTACTGAGCTGGAAGGCTACTTCAATGACGAGACCTTCCTGTACGATTTGGACCGCGCACTCCCCGAGGGAAGCCATCGCCGCCTAATCGGCCCGGAACGCAAGCGTATTGTGATCATGGTAACCAAAGAAGCCCACTGCTTGGGCGATATACTGGTCAAAACCTTTGACGGTACCTTGGATATCGAGATTGCCGCTATTGTCGGTAACTACGACCATTTGGCTGAACTCGCCCGCAATTTTGGCATTCCTTACCATCACATTAGCCATGAAGGGATCAGCCGGGACGAACATGAGGCCCAATTGCTTGAAGCGGTACAGCAGTACACGCCCGATTATGTCGTGCTGGCCAAATACATGCGTATACTCACGCCGAATTTCGTCGCCCAGTTCCCGCATAAAATCATCAACATCCACCATAGCTTCCTGCCCGCTTTTATCGGTGCCAAACCGTACCAGCAAGCGTTTGAACGCGGGGTGAAAATTATCGGTGCCACTGCCCACTTTGTGACTAACGACCTTGATGAGGGCCCGATCATTACCCAGAACGTGATTCCGGTTGACCATAACTTCAGCGCCAAAGACATGGCACGGGCAGGTAAGGATGTTGAAAAGTCAGTGTTGAGCAAAGCGCTAGGCTTAGTGATTGATGATAGGGTCTTTGTTTACGGTAACCGGACTGTGATTTTGTAACCACCACGCCACATACCTTTCCTACCAACAGTATTTAGCAAGGGTGAGATTTCAAAACCTACCCGCCAAGGATGGCGGGTCGGAGCGACAGGGATGTCTTCATGCGTTTTTGAAATTTTACCCTGCTAAATGCAGGAATCTAGGAGTACGCTTACTCCGCTTCACTTTCAATTACCGCCTTCAACGAATGCGGATGCAGCTTGATACACACACCGTCATGCTTGAAGGCATAGGTTGGGTTCGACAGGCGCTCTTTCTCACCTGACGGGCTGCTCGCTTTCACCTTAATGCCCTTATCGGCTAATTTATCCCATTGACTCGCTAGCTCAGGAAACGCTTGATCCAACGAGACCTTCAATGCATCGGTATCGGCAGCCTTTGACGGGATCACAAACTCGACATGCTCCCACCCTTCCTGCGGATACGATTTCTCACCCGGGTACGGTAATTCGAGTGCTTCGATCTGCCAAGGGCCGCAGCTAAGCGGGGTATCAAAGCCAATCACTACAATCGGCCGGCCGTTGATTTCATTGGTCGACCATTCGGTGCCATAAGCCAGCCAGGCTTGGTGCAACTGCTCTGCAATCTCCCAATCATTGACTCGCAAAGCAATGTGATCAGCCTGGTAACCGGCAAGCGATAGGCCCAACTGTTCAGCAAGGCGCTCAATTTTCGCCATAAAGGCTGGCAACTCGGCCAACATTTGCTCTGGTAACAGGCCTTTTTGTTCTAGCTTGTGCATCTCTTTTCTCCGATTATTCACGCTGAGCGATTGAACGCATAATTATCCATAGTTTTCGGCTTGACAACAGCCCTATTCGCACCGGCAAAGCCCTTGTGCTTGCTAGACTCCTGCATATTTTTCACCCCGCAATGGATATTAAAAAAAAATCGCAATCTATTGTCTTTACGGCTTGCCAAACCACCTAAATTTGTGGGTATTATTAGGGTAATGCAACCAGCGTATTCAAGATGTTCCCCCTCTTCCACTTCTGAGGCGGCCCCGTCAAAAATACTCACGTAATTAAATTATCACTTGGTGCTATCTTTATAGGCCAATGGTCGTGATTATTTTTGACGGTTATATCCCTTGAATACGGTGCCGTTTTTGCCTCGCCAATTTGCATTACTTATTGGCGTTACAAACGATTTAAAGGATAAGCGTGTGAACATTCAAGCACTCATTAATGACAAAGTATCTCAGGCGCTAGAAGCCGCAGGCGCACCTGCCGGCAGCCCTGCTGCAGTTCGCCAGTCTGCGAAAGCACAATTTGGTGATTACCAAGCCAACGGTGTTATGGGCGTAGCCAAAAAACTGGGTACTAACCCTCGCGAGTTCGCACAAAAAGTTATCGAGCAGCTAGACCTTGACGGTATCGCTGAAAAAGTTGAAATCGCCGGTCCTGGCTTTATCAACATCTTCCTGAGCAAAACCTGGCTTGCCGAGCAAGCTGAAAATGCCCTGAAAGATGCACGTCTCGGTGTTTCGACTGAAGAGCAACAAACTATCGTTGTTGACTACTCTGCACCAAACGTTGCCAAAGAAATGCACGTCGGTCACCTACGTTCAACCATCATCGGTGATGCAGTTGTACGTACCCTTGAGCACCTAGGTCACAAAGTGATCCGTGCTAACCACATCGGTGACTGGGGTACACAGTTCGGTATGCTTATCGCTAACCTTGAGCGTGTACAGAAAGAGTCTGGCGAAGTATCAATGGAGCTTTCTGATCTGGAAGCTTTCTACCGCGAATCAAAAAAACTGTACGACGAAGATACCGAGTTTGCCGCGCGCGCACGTAACTACGTGGTAAAACTACAGGGTGGTGACGAGTACTGTGCTGATATGTGGAAGAAGTTGGTTGATGTCACCATGATCCAGAACCAGCGTAACTACGATCGCCTAAACGTATCGCTAAGCCGTGATGACGTGATGGGTGAGTCAATGTACAACGATATGCTACCTGGCATCGTTGCAGACCTAAAAGAAAAAGGTCTGGCTGTTGAAGATGACGGCGCGCAAGTTGTGTTCCTTGAAGAGTACAAGAACAAAGACGGCGAGCCTATGGGTGTGATCATCCAGAAGCGCGACGGCGGTTTCCTTTACACCACCACTGATATTGCTTGTGCCAAATACCGTTACGAGCAGCTTGGTGCAAACCGTGTGCTTTACTTCATCGACTCCCGTCAGCACCAGCACCTAATGCAAGCTTGGACTATCGTCCGTAAAGCTGAGTACGTGCCAGAAGATGTGACCCTTGAGCACCACGCTTTCGGCATGATGCTGGGTAAAGACGGCCGTCCATTCAAGACCCGTGCCGGTGGTACTGTTCGCCTAGCCGACCTTCTTGACGAAGCAGAAGTACGTGCAGCGAAACTTATCGAAGAGAAAAACCCAGAGCTAGACGCTGAAGAAAAAGCCAACATTGCCAACACGGTTGCAATGGCTGCGGTTAAGTATGCGGATCTGTCTAAGCACCGTACGACTGACTACATCTTCGACTGGGACAACATGCTAGCCTTCGAAGGTAACACGGCACCGTACATGCAGTACGCATACACCCGTGTCGCTTCTATCTTCAAGCGTGCAGATGTTGAGCTTGCTGATCTGACTCACCCTATCGTGATTAACGACGAGAAAGAACAAGCATTGCTTTCTACCCTACTTCAGTTCGAAGAAGCGGTACAAAATGTTGCTCGTGAAGGTCAGCCACATCTAATGTGTACCTACCTATTCGAGCTTGCTGGTAAGTTCTCAAGCTTCTACGAAGCTTGTCCGATCCTAAACGCAGAAGAAGACGTTAAGCAAAGCCGCCTGAAACTGGCACTATTTACTGCGAAGACAATCAAGCAAGGCTTGGATCTTCTGGGTATCGAAACCCTTGAGCGCATGTAATAAAACGCTGATATAATTCGATAAATATCTAATAATTCATAGCCTTCTAAGGTATCCTTAGAAGGCTATTTTATTATCTGTAGCAATATTCATAGCAATTGGCGTCAGAAGACCAGTAATAATGGATGTTAGGTATGAGTAACGACAACTTTGCGAAATCAACGGAGATCTTAAAACAAGCCGTTCCCCTGATGATCAAGCATAAGGTCCCCACCACCCCAACCAACTATGCTCTGTGGTACACCTATAGCTCTCAGCAAAATCCACCGCTCAATATGGCTCTCGACAGTGGTATCGAGGCAGTCGGCCATTGTACGCCGACGTTGTGCGAAACCCTGTACCAGGACCATCTTGCCAGCCAAACCGATAGCGACGTCAAACAACTCAAGCTTAGCCTCACTGCTATGATGCAGGAGCTTTCGCACAGCATGGCAGATACCCTGTCGGATACCAACAGTTTCCACAATGCCTTGGAGTCAACGTTCGGCCGGCTGGAGCAGGTTGGAAAAGAAGGGATATCCCTTGAAGAAACCGTTGGCTTGGTCCGCGAACTGCTTCGCGAGTCACAGCAGATGCGCCAATCAACAGGGCTATTCAAAGGCCAGCTCGATTCTGCCCAGCAAGAGATCCAAACTTTGCGGGCTGCACTTAACAAAAGCCAGCAACAGGCCAATGAAGATGCATTGACCAAGCTCTACAATCGCCGAGCCTTTGATCAGGATATTCAAAGCTATCTCGACAACCAGATCCCGACCAGCCTGATTTTGCTAGACATTGACCACTTTAAATACTTCAATGATGAGTTCGGCCATCTTATGGGCGATCAAGTCTTGAAGATGGTAGCCAAAAGGCTAGCGGAGTGCTGCCGTGATTATGCCAAAGCCTATCGCTTCGGAGGGGAGGAATTTGCTATTTTGCTGCCGCATAAATCACTGCCTTCAGCCCGCCAACAAGCGGAAACCATGCGTAGAGCCATTGAGAAGATTTCGGTACTCGACAAGAAGTCCGGACAGCGGATCAATTCGGTGACTGCCTCATTTGGTATCAGCAGTTCCAAGGAGGAGGTACACAGTGTGGCACTGATCGAGCGCGCCGATCATTTCCTCAACCAAGCCAAGCAGTTGGGTCGAAACCGCGTACTACCGATTTCCTAGCATAACATTACCCGATACAGCTCACCAAAGCATGTACTAGTAACAAATCAGCGGCCAGCTGATTGGCTGGCCGCCTCTAAACCGTCAGCTACTGACCAAACCGCTGGCCTCCTTTATGCAGCCATTCCAGCTCTTCCTGGGTCGATAAACGACCAAAAGCAGCATTACGGTGCGGGAAGCGTCCAAAGCGCTTAATCACATCGTGGTGGCTCACCGCATATTGATAGAACCCTTTGAAGGTATCAGCATGTGCCGGGCTCACCGTCTGCATCAGGCGGTCGAAACGAAATACAGCTTCTTCTTGATCTTCGATAGTTTCTGAATGCTCAAGAGGCAAGTAGAAAAATACCCGCTCTATTGGCGTCAGTTCCAAATCCTGGTTCTTTGCCAAGCCTCGCTTGCACAAGGCCAGTGCCAATGAGTCATAGCGAAATGCAGCGCTTAAGCCACGATAAATATTGCGGGTGAATTGATCGAGCAGAATAATCAGCGCGAGAGTTCCCCTTGGATCTTCAGTCCAGACACTCAGTTCACCGAGTCCAGCTTTGCTCACTTGATGTTGGAAACGTTCAGCGATAATTTGATCCGTTTCTTCCCCGCCACGAAACCACAGTTTATTCCGATCCGTGACCGTTACTTCTTCACCTAACTCGCCGAACCAGAAGTCCAGCACATCTTGATATTGAGCACTCATGTCTCACTCCCGCCTAGAACGTCGTCACGATACCGCTGATTTCTCAACACGGATAAACCCGAACTCACTACCTGATCACAACCTATTTCACCTGTCCGTAAAAAAAACACCAACTGCCATGGCAGAAAGCATTGCTACTGCATTATATTCACACTATCGTACTGTCATCAGTGCAGCTCCTGATGCCTATATACCCAAGTTACCTCAAGGTGCAGGATTCAGAGAGTTGTCAGCACATTCAATACAAGGCGAAGGTTTGCAGGAATGGCATTCCCTTTCAAAAAGCTTCAACGAAGGAGTGAATGGGCTGACACCCTCCCGAAGGGCGAGTTTTCTAAGCTTCTATACCGCGTTATTGTTTATTGATTTAGAGCCACTAGATCTTCAAAACAATGCCTTGTCTATAAGCTTATAAATTCTCGCTGAACCTACATCTTGAGGTTACTTGGGTATATCCTACCCCAAAGCCCATTTTGGGCTGTTGGCAAATATCTCAGCATGTGAGCTACACAATACAATTAAGGAATATCCCCATGCAGTTTTCACTTCATCCGAGACTGGCCGCAGATACTACGATTGTCGGTAACCTTCCCCTCTGCCAAGTATTATTGTCTAAAGAAGCACTCGGCCCTTGGCTTATTTTGGTGCCACGCAAGGATGCTCTGCGCGAAATCCATCACTTGCCTGAAGCCGAACAGTTGCAATTAATGAAAGAATCCAGCGCGGTAGCGACGGTACTAGAAACAGATTACCAGGCCGACAAAATCAACGTCGGAGCATTAGGTAACCTTGTCCCACAATTGCATGTTCACCATATCGCCCGCTTCAAGGATGATATTGCCTGGCCGGGTCCTGTGTGGGGCAATACCGACGGCACCCAGCGCGACGACGCTCTGCAGCAAGCCCTGACTGAAGAGCTCAGGGCCGAGCTGAGCCACATCGATGGTTTCTGCGCCGTGGAATAAGGTAAAAAAAAGGCAACCCGCAGGTTGCCTTTTTCTTTTCGCTTGTTTGCTTGCTAGCCACGCATAACGGTGACGGAAAGCTCATCACTCTTGAGCGGACGATACCAGATCTCTTGCGCACCCTGGCAGCACCCATCACTGTCGCAGCCGATCAGCTCCTTGCCCAACTTGCCTTTGCGGATCCATACCTCCAGCATGGCCTCGACGCCGTCTTCCGACATCCCGAACCGCATTGCCAATGCCTTGCGGCTGGCGCGCCCGTGTTGCTCAATGTACTGTTTCAACTGCTGCAGGATCATAGGGTGACTAGCTCCTCAGTTTGCACCTGTTGTCCCTTGCGTTTGAAGGTAATAAACAGGCCAGCATTGATTGCCGTGAACAGACCAATCCACATCATGCTCGTTGCCGGGTGATCGGCAAAGTGAGCGATCTGGTAGTAATACGTCGCGAAGGTATACGCCAGTAACATGGTGTATGACGCAATGAACAGCGAATATTTCTGGCCGAATTCACGGACATAGGCACCCATAGCTGCGGCACAAGGCGTGTATAGCAGAATGAAGATCAGGTATGCCATTGCCGCTGCAGAGCTAACAAAGTGTGCTTGAATATTACCAAAGATTGACGCATCGACTTCCTGCTCTTCTGCAACCGCCGCCGTATCTTCTAATTCACCGACATCGATACCCAGCGGATCAGAATAGCTAAGTCCAGACAGGTTATCACCAATACTCGCTACCGCTTCTTGCAGGCTTCCCACCAAGTCGTACTCGGCTTCTTCCTCACCTTCAGCTGGCGCATACAAGTTATTCAAGGTACCCACTACCGCTTCTTTCGCGAAGATACCCGTCAGGATACCCACGGTAGCAGGCCAGTTATCTTCCTTCACACCAATGGGTGCCAACACAGGTGTTATTACCTGAGCCGTTTTTGCCAGTACCGAGTTTGGCGTATCTTCGTTACCGAACGAGCCATCGGTGCCAAGCGAGTTGAAGAAGCTCAGAATGGCGACAACCACGACGATAGTCTTACCGGCACCCAACACAAATTTCTTCAGTTTCTGCCACGTCTTGATACCCACATTACGTAGTGTCGGCATTTCATAGTCTGGCATTTCCATGATAAAGCTATCGCTGTTACCCGGGTAAATGGTATGACGAAGCACCAACCCAGTCAGAACTGCAGCCGCAATACCCAGCAGGTACAAGCCAAATACCACGTTCTGACCGTTTTCAGGGAAGAAAGCGGCGGCAAAAAGTGCGTAAACTGGAAGTCGAGCACCACAAGACATGAATGGAGCCATCGCTGCTGCCAGTTTGCGCTCGCGCTCCTGCTCCAGCGTACGGGTTGCCATGATTGCCGGTACGTTACAGCCAAAGCCCAGCACCAATGGGACAAAAGCTTTGCCCGGCAAGCCGACTTTCTGCATCACCTTATCAAGAACGAAAGCGGCACGTGCCATATAGCCTGAGCTCTCGAGCATTGCCAAGAACAGGTACAAACAGGCAATAACCGGAATAAATGTTGCGACAGTCTGGATACCACCACCGATACCATCGGCAATCACAGTCGCGAGCCATATCGGCAGGTGATCATCAAGCAGGTAATGGCCGCCATCGACCAGAATGGCGCCGGCACTGATATCGAAAAAATCGATAAAGGCGCTACCGATGTTGATGGAGAACATGAACATCAGATACATCACGACAAAGAAGAAGGGAATACCAAATGCACGGTTGAGTAATACACTGTCAATTTTGTCGCTCAGGCTACGGCTCAGCTTGCCTTCCTGGCGGCGGACTTTGCTGCAAAGTTGATGCAAGTAGCTATAGCGGACATCGGCAACCTGGATGTCTGGGTCAACGTCAACCATCAAGGTATTGCGAACATTGCATACCTGATTCTTTTGCTCTTCAGAAAGCCCGTTGATCACTAGCGTGTCGTTTTCCAACGCCCTGATAGCTTGCGCGCGACTGTTTAGCTGGTCAGTGGTAAAGAAAGATTCAGTCTCGGCAATAGCCTGCTCAAATTGAGAACCGTAATCCAGTGTAAGTTCATTAACCACAATCCCCTGGGCCAGCATTTTATGCAGGTGGGTTTTAAATTCGGTAACCTGCTTAAGGTTATTTGCCGACAGGCTCAATACCGGGCAACCCAAGGCCTTCTCGAGCCCTTTGATGTCCAACTTCTGACGCTGGCGCTCTAGCACATCCATCTTGTTCAGCACGACAACCATTGGTCGGCCCAACTCACGCAGCTGAAGAGTCATGTACAGGCTGCGCTCAAGGCAAGAGGCATCAACCACGTTGATGATGACATCTGCCGGCATGGTCAAGATGGCGCGGGAAGCAATCGCTTCATCCAAACTATTGACGTCGTTGGCGCTATCAAGATTGTAAATACCAGGAAGATCAGTCAGCGCAAAGCTATCGCCAGCACACTCATATCGACCTGTTTTCTTTTCTACGGTTACCCCAGCCCAGTTACCAACCTGCTGTTTGGCCCCTGTCAGGCCGTTGAACAAGGTGGTTTTACCGCTATTAGGGTTACCTACTGTCAGAATACTGTACTGCATCAGTTCACCTCCACATCAATGCTTTCTGCTAGTTGTTTACGCAATGCGATATCCACACCACGCACTCGCACCTGCAGAGGATCCCCTAAAGGAGCAACACGAATAACACTCACCGGCGTATTCGGCAGCATCCCCATTACCATAAGCTTTTTACGGGTAGCGGCTGGTAAGCCAGCTAAACTGGTAACCTTCCCCTCGGCCCCGCATGACATTTCTGACAGTTTCATTCTAAATCGCTACCCTAAATAAGAATAATTAGCATTAGTGCTTACAATGTTACAGATTGAAACACATTGGTTGTTGTTTTAAATCAAAAAAAAGCCCTCATTTTTGCATTCATTGTTTGCAAAATTGACAGGCGGCACATTTTAAAACCTAACTGGTTGGCTTTTGACTATTCAGGTGAAAACGTCAACACAAATATGCTTTTAAAACATTGGCTTAGTATTAAAGATAGGTAATAGGTAATTCAAGTTAATATATGTAGCATCTACATATCCCCAAGCGACATTGCGTCGCTTGGGTAAAATGAGCATTAAAGAAGGAATACTTTGGGCACGTGATAGGGTCCGTCGGCTATCTCACGCTCTATTCTTCGTCAGAGGAAACGCCGCAGGCAAACTCGGAAGGTGACTGGCCACAATAGGCCTTGAACCTAGCACTGAAATAGGAAGAGTCCTTGAACCCACATGCAAGAACCACATCTGACACCTTGTCTCCTTGCCTAAGCATTACCGCCGCTTGTTCAAAGCGAAACTGAGTAACGTAGTCTTTAAAAGGTGCACCGAACTCCTGCTTGAAACGGCGCTGGAAAGTCCGCTCCGACATAAGAAGCGTCCTGGCTGCAGCTGAGGTGCCAAAATCAGGGTAGTGAAAATGATCCGAGACCAAAGACTGGACATTATCCTGCCATTTATTTCCTTGGTATTCTTCAACGGATGTCCCCCTCCCTAGACCCGCTTGCTGTTGCCTGAGCAAGTGGTCAATTTCAGAAAACATCGGTTGCGCTTGCAATGGTTTCGTCAATACTCTATCGGCCCAACGGACTGGGTGAAGATCATATTCATTACTTTTTGTCGCGCTGCTGACAACGACAATCCAAGGTCCATTATTACCAAAAAAGTCATCTCTTAAGCCCTTAAGCAACTCTTCATCACTTGGCTCAAGTACTGACAGATCAACGATCAAAACATCAGGAAAGGGACCATCAAGTAGCATTAAATCCTCATAATCTCCCCGCGTATGAGTAACATGAAAGTGTTCAGATAGCAGTTTACTCCACTCACTATCAGCATCTGCCTCTTCACCGATGGCCATCACCCAAAACCGTAAATCTGGCGACTCCTTCTGGGCTTTCTGCATTGAATTCCCCGAGGGACTAGCGATTAATGGCAAGCGAATAATAAATTCACTCCCCACACCTTGATAACTAATTACCGAAATCGTCCCATGGTAAGTCTCCACCAGCTGCTTAACAGAACTCAGCCCCAAGCCAAAGCCTCCTTCTGGGCTATATTGAGGCTCTTCTTGATAATAGCTATCGAACAAATGGGCCTTGGTCTGCTCTGACATTCCACGGCCAGTATCACTGACCGAAATAACTAGCTGCTGTTCTTGCTCCTTCACATTGATCGTTATCCCCCCTTTGCTATCAGTGTATTTCATTGCATTGGATAATAAGTTGCCCAACATGATTTCGAGGTGATAAGGGGCAAGATCAATACAAGTCTCGGCTGAGATATGATCTTCAAGACAAAGGGCTATCTGCTTTTTCTCGGCTTCGATTTGCCAGCTCATACAACAAGCCTGAATAATCGGGCCAACCAACTGTTCACACGTTTTGTCAGGTTCGACCAACGCAAAAACATCGCGAGCCAACAACTGCTCAGTGACGTGTAAGGCGTGGGCAATATTCCTTTCGGTGATATCAATCTTGCTCGGGGTCTGGCAATACGGTCGAAGATCGGACAATAAGCCGAGCGACAGCTGCAATGGGGTTCTCAATTCATGGGAAAGGTGCGCCATGATATGCTGCCTAACATCCAATATCCGCTGCAAATGCACATTACTCGCATTGAGCTGTTTCTTCTGCAACTCAATCTTGGCCGTTTTATGAAAAACCGCCTGCTTGAGCTGCTGCGCTTGATCCCGAAACACCCTACTTCGCCAATAGAAGAGCAGCAACACCAGTAACAAGGTCGATAAAACCACAAAGCCTATCAGCGCTTGATAGACCCGCCAGGCAGATTGAACTCTGAATACATAGCTCAGCTCGACCCCTTCGTCATCAGATGGCTTAACCCGACGAACTTCCAACGTATAGCGCCCAGCAGACAAGGTCCCAACGGATAAAAGTGGTTGTGCTGCAATTTGCCACTCTCCCGCCTGCTCGTTTTCATCGACTAACCGATATTGATACAGCAGCGAACGTGACGGCATCGTCTCGAGCTTAAAGGCAATGGCCGCTCCATAAGGCAAGCGTCTCAGCTGGCTCCAGGAATCTCCCAGCGGCCAAATATCATCATCAACCCACACTGCGCTGAGTGACAGTTCAGGCTCGACGGTATATTCGTCAAACAATACCTCATCAGGAATACTCAGCAGCCCTTGCCGATATCCGAGCACCAATGCATTCATGTCATCCTGTAAACAGGCACGGGAGCCCACATCATCAGGCAGTAAACCGCTACCGAAGCCAAAGTGCTGCTTTAAATCGGCATAATAGCTTACAAACGAAAGCCCATTACTTGAGGAAAGCCATACCCCATTGCTGCCACCAGCAAGGCAATATGGCCGAACAAGATCAGACGAAAGTTGGACTTCTTGCAGCTTGATCGGCTTCAAGCCCTGAGATACCAGCAGCGTGTGGTTCGTCGCCACCCACAACTGCCCCATTCGGTCCTCATAAATATCAACGATCCCCCCCAGTTCAGCGGTACCCGGCACAAAATGGAGCATGCCAGCATCAAACTTGTACATACCATAGGTTGTGCCTACCCAAACCTGATATTCACTGTCTTCCACAATACTGGTGATCTGCTCGCCGCCCACCGGATCCCTCAGCCAATGGCTGCCAAAAGGCATCCACTCCCTGAACTCCGGCCAATATCGGTACAGCCCGTTTTCGGTCCCGACCCAAACCGAGCCAAAGTGATCCACCACAACTCGATTTATTGAGTGGCCTTGCATATCTTGCGGCATGCTGATGCGCTGTATACGGGACTGTCCAATCTCATACAGCGCCAACCCATCCTCCAGCAGTATCCAAAGTCGACCCTCAGACAAAATCAGCTGCTTGATTGCTCCTAAGTCAGGGATATGCTGGACAACACCGAACATTGGCGAGAGTTCAAATAAGCCATTATCGGTTGCCAACCAATAATGACCATTGCTGGCATAAGCAACATCGGTAATCAAACCAGCATCTATCTGCCCTTTCCCTTTACCCAGTCGGATCCGATTTAGCCGATGAGAACCCGCTGGCAACTGGCTCACACCCTTTGAGGTAGAGACCCATAGGTTCCCCTGAAGATCTTGATGGAGATCCAACACACGGCGGCCAGGCAGTGAATATTGGTCGTAGTCAGAGGGCATAAAATGCTGGTTGAGGGTCATATCCAGCCCCATCAAAAAGAGTCCCATGGTACTGCCAACCCACATGCCTTCCGGGGTTGCTTGCAGGCTAAGTACAGCCCTGTCGTCACCTTGGCCAGCGAGAGGTTGCAACGTACCGTCCTTGCCTTTGACGACTCCTCGACGTGTACCAAACCATAGTTCACCTAACAGATCTTGCTCCACTGCCGTAACATGGTGATCATCGAGTATTTTCGTGGGGGGGAAATCCGGTGACAGATATTCATAGACCCCTTGCTGAGCTGCAACATACAGATGATTGTCGGCCACGTATAAACCCGACAGCTTTATCGGGTGGGGAAAGGGCAAGAATTGCACATTCGGCTCGGCCTCCGAAAGGCGGTACAACCCCCGACGATTGGCAAACCAGGCGACATTGTCCAGTTTAACCACCGACTCAATAGGGATCTGGCTAATATTGTGCCTTTCCAGTTGGGCAAGTTGCGGAGAATAAGAGTAGGCATGGCTGTCTTTGACCAACCACAGTGTTTTGTTCACCACGGCCATATCGGTCACACCGGTGATTGGCTTGCCTTCTCTGTCAAGCGCGGGCTTGAGGTTAGAGCCATCATAAAATTGCAGTTGGCCACGGATATCAACCAGCCACAGCCCCTTATTGGAATCATTGATGATTTTACGAACGGACAGTGTACTTGACCCGTTTAGTTCTGACATTGAACGGAAGAGGTAACTCGAGGCAAAAACTGACGCCGAATTAGCCAGTCCCATGACCAAGATAAAGGCCACAAGTAATAATCGTCTGTCCATAACAGCGTAAAAAAAATCCCAACCTCATGAAAACCCCATTTATTATGCAGTATTGACCGTTTTAATATAAGCTGACATTTATAAAATGAGGCAAGATGCATAAAAAAAACGCACCTGGGTGCGTTTTTATCATTCTCATGCCAGAAAGCGTTAGCTATATAGGCGACTACTTATTTCAGGCATTTGCTAAAGCTGTTACCCAGTGTATTGAGGAACTCCACATAGCTACCATCACCATAGGCAATATCAGTACCCATTGGATCCAACGTGCCAATATTGACTCCTGTTCCCCTTACAACGCTGTCAACCACAGTAGGTGAGAACTGAGGCTCACTGAAGACACAGTGCGCATGCTGATCTTTCAACGAGTTACGGATTGAGATCAAAGTCTTAGCACCTGGTCGACGGTCCGGTTCAACGGTAAAGTGACCCAGGTTGTTAAGCCTAAACTGCTCTTCGAAATAGCCATAGCCATCATGGAAGACAAAATATCCACGATCTGCTACTGGGGCTAGCGTCTGCTCGATAGACACCACAGCCGCTTTCACTTCATCAATAAAATTAGCGAGGTTTGCTTCAAACTTCGCTTTATGAGCAGGGTCAAGTTCAACCAATTTGTCAGTGATCACTTGTGCAGCTTGGATTGCCTGCTCTGGCCCTAACCACAGGTGGGGGTCGATACCATCGTGGCTGTGGCCATGGTGATCATCATGACCGTGCTCATTGTGAGCGTGACCTTCGTGGTCATCATGACCGTGCTCGTCGTGAGCGTGACCTGCGTGGTCATCATGACCGTGCTCGTCGTGATCATAGCCTTCGTGGTCATCATGGCCGTGCTTGTCGTGATCATGGCCTTCGTGGTCATCATGGCCGTGCTCATCGTGAGCGTGACCTGCGTGGTCATCATGATCGTGCTCGTCGTGATCATGGCCTTCGTGGTCATCGTGATCATCGTGAGCATCACCATAGTGGCGGAACTGAATACTGTCTTGCGCCGTCAACGTCAGGACGTTTTCTTTATCTTCAAGTATCTTGGTCAAGAATTGCTCCAGTTCAGGTCCAACCCAAATGACCAAATCTGCATCGTTCAGCTTTCTCGCATCCGAAGGACGTAACGCATAGTCATGTGGTGATGCACCTGCTGGTAACAGTGTCTCTGTCGACGTTACCCCTTGGGTCAACTCCTGGACAATCATAGTGATTGGCTTCACGGTCGAAACCACTTTGAGATCTTGAGCGTAAAGTGAAGGTGAGCACAATAAGCCAAGTGTGCTACATGTTAGGAGTATACGGCGCATAATAGTTTCCCTGAATAATTCTTGATTACAACAATCCCCAAAGATGTTATATTATAACATCTCACTTTGGCAAATATCTAAGCAAAGAAATATATGACCTCCTTAGTTGAATTACAGTCGGTCACAGTCACGTACTCTGAAAGGCATGTGCTGGATCAGGTTTCCCTGAAATTAGAGCGGGGACAGATCACGACCCTGATCGGCCCAAACGGTGCCGGCAAGTCGACCCTTGTCAAAGTCATCACGGGTTTGAATAAGCCAACAACAGGGAAAGTTATTCGCCAGAAAGGACTTCGTATTGGCTATGTGCCGCAAAAGCTCGCGCTCAACAGCTCGCTGCCGCTTAGCGTCGACCGGTTCATGCGCTTGGCAGGCCGTTACAATGAGTCCCAGCGTATCGAGGCTTTAGAGCTGGTAAGCGGCAAACACCTTCACCACAGCAATATGCACTCGCTGTCTGGGGGCGAGATGCAGCGCGTCCTGCTGGCACGCGCGTTACTGCAAAAACCTGATCTACTGGTGCTGGATGAACCGGTGCAAGGGGTGGATGTGAACGGCCAGTTGGAGTTATACAGTCTCATTGAATCACTACGAGATAAGCTCAGCTGTGCCATCTTGATGGTTTCGCACGACTTGCATCTGGTCATGGCAAAAACCGATCATGTTATCTGCCTGCACCACCATATTTGCTGCTCTGGCGAACCGGAGGCAATCACCAGCCATCCATCCTATGTCGCACTCTTTGGCCGCCACCAGAGCGAACAGCTGGCACTCTATCAACACCACCACAATCACGAGCATGATTTATCTGGCAATCCCGTCGGCCCTTGCCAGCATGAGCACCATCATACAGAACAACAAGAGACCAATAATGCTTGATTTATTGCTTCCCGCACTGATTGCGGGCATTGGCATCGCCGTCCTTGCCGGCCCACTTGGCTCCTTCGTCGTTTGGCGAAAAATGGCCTATTTCGGCGATACCCTTTCCCATGCATCCCTATTGGGCATTGCGCTTGGTTTCCTTTTCAATATCAACCTTAACCTTGCGCTGCTCATTTGCTGTCTGGCATTAGCGGTCATTCTTGTCGGCCTACAAAAACAAAAATATGTCGCTACCGACACCCTACTCGGCATACTCGCACACAGTGCGCTTTCGCTTGGTTTAGTTGCCGTCAGCTTCCTCGACCATGTCCGTATCGACCTGATGTCGTACCTATTTGGTGATTTGCTCGCGGTTACACCTTCTGATCTACTGTGGATCTATGGTGGCGGCGCGATTGTGATGACCATGCTAATCACCTTGTGGCGACCATTGCTATCGATGACCATCAATGAAGAACTGGCGCAAGTCGAAGGGGTAAATGTCGATTTAATGCGTCTTTTGCTGATGATTATGGTGGGCATGGTAATTGCCGTTGCGATGAAATTTGTCGGCGCGCTGATCATTACCTCCCTGCTGATCATCCCTGCCGCCACTGCGCGCAAGTTCTCGCGCAGCCCTGAAATGATGGCTGCGATGGCATCCGCTCTCGGTATCATCGCTGTGATGTGCGGCTTAGCCATGTCGTGGCATTATGATACCCCGGCAGGCCCTTCGGTCGTGGTTTCGGCTGCAGCTCTGTTCCTTATTAGCCAATTCAAGCGCAGCGAAGCTTAATTCAGCACAAACGAAAGCATATACGCAGCAGTCCAAGCTTTCCCTAAAGGGGCCAGGGCTGCTGTTCCCCTCCCTTCCTGCGTACCTGACCCGTCATTAATTAAATAAGCTACGGTGCCTACTGTTACAGGCGCTCTTTACCTGCATAGCTGTCCGTAAATGCTTAGTCTCCGGTAGATAATCCAACAGGCATTGGAAGTAAGCCTGGTCGTTGTCTGACAGCATGAAGTTATCGATATAAAGCCGGTGACAGGCATTGGTCATCAAGTTGGCTGCCGTTCCATTCTCAGCCAATGACACATGCTCAAGTATGCAGGTTTCATAGCCTGCTTTGTCTTCTTTGGCCAAGCACAGCCCTGAACTTAAAACGGCAACCAGCAGTAAGGTAAGCTTGTTCACATTCCGACCTCTAAACGCAGATCTCCTTTAAGCTTATACCCATGCTGTTGTCCTAAGCGGATAAACAAAAAAACCCGCCGATTGGCGGGTTTAATATATACAGCGAATGTTGGGATTTACCAACCAGTCACTTCACGCAGGGCTTTGCCGATATCAGCAAGGCTTTTCACGGTTTTCACACCTGCAGATTCCAGTGCCTGGAATTTATCTTCAGCCGTACCTTTACCACCAGAGATAATCGCACCGGCGTGACCCATACGCTTGCCTGGAGGCGCCGTTACACCGGCAATGTAAGAGACAACAGGCTTGCTGACATTCTCTTTGATGTAGGCAGCCGCTTCTTCTTCAGCGGTACCACCGATCTCACCGATCATTACAATCGCTTCGGTCGCAGGATCTTTCTCGAACAACTCAAGCACATCGATAAAGTTAGAACCCGGGATCGGGTCACCGCCAATACCGACACAGGTCGACTGACCGAAGCCTTCATCCGTTGTCTGCTTAACAGCTTCATAAGTCAGTGTACCTGAACGCGACACAATGCCGACTTTACCCGCTTTGTGGATATGGCCCGGCATGATACCGATCTTACACTCGTCAGGAGTAATAACACCCGGACAGTTTGGACCAATCATACGTACACCCGCTTCATCTAGGCGTACTTTGACATCCAGCATATCCAGCGTTGGGATACCTTCTGTGATCGTCACAATCAGTTCGATACCCGCGTCAATCGCTTCCAGGATCGCGTCCTTACAGAACGGAGCCGGTACGTAGATAACCGTCGCTGTTGCGCCTGTGGCTTCAACGGCTTCACGCACAGTATTAAATACCGGCAGACCTAGGTGCTTAGTACCGCCTTTACCCGGTGATACGCCACCGACCATCTGCGTTCCGTACTCAATCGCTTGCTCTGAGTGGAATGTACCCTGACCGCCAGTAAAGCCCTGACAGATCACCTTGGTATCTTTATTAATTAGTACAGACATTATTTACCCTCCGCCGCAGCAACAACTTTTTCCGCTGCTTCAGTTAGGGAAGTCGCAGCAATGATATTCAAACCACTCTTCGCCAGGGTTTCAGCCCCCAGCACCGCATTGTTACCTTCAAGGCGAACGACAACCGGTACTTCGACACCGACTTCCTCGACCGCGCCGATAATACCTTCAGCGATCAGATCACAGCGAACGATACCACCGAAGATATTTACCAATACCGCTTTAACATTGGTATCAGACAGGATGATCTTGAATGCTTCGGTAACACGCTCTTTAGTCGCGCCGCCACCAACATCAAGGAAGTTAGCTGGCTGGCCACCGTGGAGGTTTACGATGTCCATAGTACCCATTGCTAAGCCTGCACCGTTGACCATACAGCCAATGCTGCCGTCAAGTGCAACGTAGTTCAATTCCCACTGTGCCGCATGCGCTTCACGCTCGTCTTCCTGTGAAGGATCGTGCATTTCGCGAAGCTTAGGCTGGCGGTACAAAGCGTTGGAGTCAATGTTGATCTTACCGTCAAGACAAAGCAGGTTGTCGTCACCGGTGATCACCAATGGGTTGATTTCTAGTAGGGCTAGGTCGTAATCAGCAAACATATTGCCAAGGCCTAGGAAGATCTTGGTAAATTGCTTGATCTGGTCGCCTTTCAGGCCCAGTTTGAATGCCAGCTCACGGCCTTGGTAAGGCTGTGGGCCAACTAGCGGATCAATCGCCGCTTTGTGGATTAGCTCAGGGGTTTCCTCAGCAACCTTTTCGATTTCCACACCACCTTCTGTCGAGGCCATGAACACGATACGACGTGTACCACGGTCGACAACCGCACCGAGGTACAGTTCGTTGGCAATGTTAGAGGCTTCTTCAACCAAAATCTTAGTGACTGGCTGGCCATTTGCATCTGTCTGATACGTTACCAGGTTCTTACCCAACCACTTCTGGGCAAAGCCCTTGATACCTTCTTTGGTGTCATGAAGCTCCACACCGCCCGCTTTACCACGGCCACCGGCATGAACCTGACATTTCACGACCCATTTGTCGCCACTAATTTTGCCTGCAGCTTCTGCAGCTTCCTGTGGCGTATCGCAAGCGTAACCTTCTGGAACTGGCAGACCGTACTCGGCGAACAGCTGTTTCGCCTGATATTCATGCAAATTCATGATGTTCTATCCGTTTTCATATCCCTTGGGGAATTGTTATATCCATGTGAAATACTCTTCGGTATTTCTTCGATTGTAACTGCAAAAATGGCAGGCCACTGTCGAGCCGCACCGGCCTGCCTGCAGGGTTACACGTCTAGAAGCAGACGTGTAGGATCTTCAAGTAGTTCTTTGATGGTAACCAGATAACCCACTGACTCACGACCATCAACCAAACGGTGGTCATAAGACAGGGCTAGGTACATCATAGGCAAGATTTCAACCTTGCCATCAACAGCCATTGGGCGGTCAGCAATCTTGTGCATACCCAAAATTGCCGATTGAGGCGGGTTGATAATCGGCGTCGACATCAATGAGCCGAATACACCGCCGTTGGTAATAGTGAAGTTACCACCGATTAGCTCATCAACCGTCAGTTTGCCGTCGCGTCCCTTGATTGCCAACTCACGGATCCCTTTCTCGATTTCCGCCAAGCTCAGCTTGTCACAGTCACGCAGTACCGGCGTCACCAAACCACGCGGCGTTGATACCGCAATGCTGACGTCAAAGAAGTTATGGTAAACAATATCGTCACCATCAATCGAAGCATTGACTTCAGGGAAACGCTTCAACGCTTCAACAACAGCTTTCACGTAGAAAGACATGAAGCCCAAGCGGATACCGTGGCGCTCTTCAAAGATGTCTTTGTACTGCTTGCGCAGATCCATGATTGGCTTCATGTTGACTTCGTTGAAAGTAGTCAGCATCGCCGTGCTGTTCTTCGCTTCCAGCAGGCGCTCAGCCACACGCTTACGTAGGCGTGTCATCGGTACGCGCTTCTCACTACGGTGGGCAAGCGGCGCTTCAATCTTGGCTTCAACAGCAGGAGCTACAGGCGCAGGTGCAGCCTTGCCCTCTTTCACATAGGCTTCGACATCTTCGCGTGTAATACGGCCACCGACACCGGTACCTTTCACATCACCCGCATTGATGCTGTGCTCCGCCAGCAGGCGACGTACAGCAGGGCTTAGCGCTTCATTGGTCTCATCACCCAACGCTGCAGTATTGCGCTTGTTAGGCGATGATTCTGCTTCAGCAGGGACATCCTGAGTCGGCTCGCCAGCAACTGCGCCGGCTTTGATCTTACCAATCAGCTGCTTGGTCAGTACTGTGGTACCTTCACCTTCAAGAATTGCTTCTAGAATACCGTCTTCCGGTGCCGGTACTTCCAACACCACTTTGTCTGTTTCGATATCAACCAGAACTTCATCACGGCTTACAGCATCGCCTGGCTGCTTATGCCAAGTTGCTACTGTTGCATCTGCAACTGATTCAGGTAAATCGGGAACCAGAATTTCGATCGTCATATCGGTTTTGTCCTTTTTGTTCCAGTTCTTACTAATTTATTGTCAATGCGTCTTCAATCAACGCTTTTTGCTGTTTCAGGTGAACCGACATGTAGCCTACAGCCGGTGATGCCGAGGCCGGACGGCCTGCATACTCAAGCTGGGCACCGGCCGGAAGCGCAGAACGGAAGTTGTGCTGGCTGGAGTACCATGCACCTTGGTTCTGAGGCTCTTCCTGACACCAAATAAAATCAGTCACATGTTGATAGTCTGCCAGAGCAGCTTCAACGTCTTCTTTCGGGAATGGGTAAATCTGCTCAATACGAACGATGGCAACGTCAGTCTGCTCGTTCTTACGACGCTGCTCTAGCAGGTCGAAATACACCTTACCCGAACAGAACACCACGCGCTTGACCTGTTTCGGGTCAAGCTCATCCACTTCACCAATCGCCGGTTGGAAAGACCCGTTAGCCAAATCATCCAAAGTGGACGTACATAGCGGGTGACGCAATAGCGATTTCGGTGACATGACCACCAACGGACGACGCATAGGACGAACGACCTGGCGACGCAGCATGTGATATACCTGAGCAGGAGTAGACGGGATCACCACCTGCATATTCTGCTCTGCACATAGCTGGAGGTAACGCTCAAGACGAGCCGATGAGTGTTCTGGGCCTTGACCTTCATAACCGTGAGGCAGCAACATGGTCAAGCCGCACATACGGCCCCATTTCTGCTCACCGGAGCTAATAAACTGATCAATCACGACCTGGGCACCATTGGCGAAATCACCAAACTGGGCTTCCCAAAGCGTTAGGCCACTTGGTTCTGCCGTTGCATAGCCATACTCAAAGGCCAGCACCGCCTCTTCAGACAATACCGAGTCGAAAACTTGGAATGGACCCTGTTTGTCATGGATATTGGCAAGCGGGATATACGTACTGGCATCGCCTTGGTTATGAAGCACCGAGTGACGGTGGAAGAACGTACCACGGCCTGAATCCTGACCGGTGATCCGGATACGGTGACCTTCATCGACCAAGGTGGCATACGCTAAGGTTTCAGCCATTCCCCAGTCTACTGCCTTCTCTCCAGCAGCCATCGACAAGCGATCGTTGTAGAGTTTCTGCACTCGGCTCTGAAGTTTGTGGCTTTCAGGGAACTGACACACTCGCTGAGCCAATTCGTTCAAACGCATTGGATCAATCTTGCTTGGCCAATCCACCGTCCAGTCATGACCGATATACGGTTCCCAGTCAACAGAGTGGAGCTTCATCGGACGCCATTCTTTGACCACACACTCACCACGATCAAGGGCATCACGGTATTCGTTAATCAATGACGTTGCCGTTTCCAGATCTACCGCCCCTTCATCGGTCAAGGCATCAGCATAGATCTTACGCGGCGTTGGGTGCTTCTTGATTTTTTGGTACATCAACGGCTGAGTCGCATTGGGCTCGTCCGCTTCATTGTGACCGTGGCGACGGTAACAAACCAAATCAATCACCACATCGCGCTTGAAGGTGTTACGGAAATCAAGGGCAATACGAGTAACAAATGCTACAGCTTCAGGATCATCGGCGTTCACATGGAAAATCGGCGCCTGCACCATCTTGGCAATATCGGTACAGTACTGGGTAGAACGCATATCGTGTGGGTTCGACGTAGTAAAGCCAATCTGGTTATTCACCACGATACGGACAGTACCGCCAACACGGTAGCCGCGTGACTGCGACATATTAAATGTCTCAGCAACCACCCCTTGACCCGCAATCGCTGAGTCACCATGGATAGTGATCGGGAGCACTTGTGAGCCGTCTTTATCGCCCAAACGGTCTTGTCTTGCTCGTACCGAGCCGACAACCACTGGGTTTACAATTTCCAGGTGAGACGGGTTGAATGCCAATACGAGATGCACGTCACCGCCTGGTGTTGCAAAGTCAGCCGAGAAACCTTGGTGATATTTCACATCACCGGTACCCCAAGTGTCATCATGCTTACCGGCAAACTCGTCGAACAAGTCCTGTGGCTTTTTACCCAGAACGTTGACCAGCATGTTCAGTCGACCACGGTGAGCCATGCCGACCACCACCTCGCGGGCACCATTGGTACCGGCGTAGCGGATCAGCTCTTTGACCATAGGGATCAGGGCATCACCACCTTCTAGTGAAAATCGTTTTGCGCCTGGGAATTTAGCACCTAAATAACGCTCAAGCCCTTCAGCCGCCGTTAACTCATCCAAGAAAGTCAGTCTTTCTTCCTCGGAGAATGCGCCACGACCGACCACCGACTCCAGACGCTGCTGAAGCCAGCGTTTTTCATCAGTGTTGGTGATGTGCATGTATTCGGCACCAATTGAACCACAGTAGGTTTTTTTCAGTGCATCATAAAGTTCTGACAGCTTCATGGTCTCCTGCCCAATGGCAAAAGAGCCGACATTGAATGTCTCGTTGAAGTCGTCGACGGTCAGGTTATGGTACTCAGGATCGAGGTCGGATACTCGCTCCTGCTGCCATAGCCCCAACGGATCTAAGTTTGCATGCTGGTGCCCGCGGAAACGGTATGCGTTAATCAACTGCAATACCTTAACCTGCTTAGCATCAACATCTGGATCGCTGACGGTAGCACTTAGATGGGTTGTTTCCTTCGCTAGACGCCGGAAGTAGTCACGAACCCGCGAGTGAGGCTGTTCAACAACGGTCTCATTCACGACAGGCAGTTCACTGAAAACGTGACGCCATTCTTCATCTACTAATTCTGGGTCGCTAAGATACAACTCGTAGATTTCCTCTACATAAGTTGCATTGGCGCCAGCCAGGTGTGAAGACTCAAGCCAAGCCTTCATAACGCCGTTCTGCATTGTTTTCCCTTAACCACTAGTTATCGCCATTTTCCCGGTTCGCTGACCGGAATTGAGGCTGGCTCCAGAGAGCGAATCATGAAGCCAGCATATCGATAATACTTATATTTATACCGCGCGTTTTAACAACATCGTCTTGATGTGTCCAATCGCTTTCGTCGGATTTAACCCTTTAGGACAAACATTTACACAGTTCATGATGCCATGGCAACGAAAAACGCTAAAAGCGTCGTCCAGATCAGATAAACGTTCATCTGTTGCAGTATCACGGCTATCAATTAGCCAGCGATAGGCAGCCAGCAGACCTGCTGGTCCGATGAACTTATCCGGGTTCCACCAAAATGACGGGCACGACGTTGAACAACAAGCACACATAATACACTCGTAAAGTCCATCAAGATGGGCACGTTCTTCTGGCATTTGCAGGTTTTCACGCGCCGGCGGCTGAGCGCCCTCGTCAATGAGGAATGGCTTTACTTTGGCGTAGTTGGTGTAGAACTGCTCCATATCAATGATCAGGTCACGGATAACAGGCAGGCCAGGCAGCGGGCGGATCACTATGGTGCTCTGGTCAGTCAATGCCGACAGCGGTGTGATACAGGCCAAGCCATTTTTACCATTCATATTAATACCGTCTGAACCACATACCCCTTCACGGCAGGAGCGGCGGAACGACAGGGTCGAGTCTTGCTCTTTGAGCAAAATAAGCGCATCGAGCACCATCATGTCAGAGCCTTCAGGCACCTCTAGGGTGTAGCCCTTCATATGTGGCGCATTGTCTACATCAGGGTTATAACGGTAAATCGAGAAATTCAGTTTCATAATTCTATCCTCCCCTTAGTAAGTACGCGCTTTAGGCGGAAATGCCTCACGATGAACCGGAGTCATATTGACATCTCGCTTGGTCATCTGCTCTGTCTCTGGGTTGTAGAGTGAGTGACACAGCCATTGTTCATCATCGCGCTCAGGGAAGTCGAAACGGGCATGGGCACCACGGCTTTCAGTACGGTAGTTAGCCGCCACCGCCGTTGCGTACGCCGTTTCCATCAAGTTTTCAAGCTCTAGGCACTCAACTCGCTGGGTGTTGAACTCTGTCGATTTATCAGATAAATGGGCGTTTTTCAGACGTTCACGAATGACTTTAAGTTCTTCCAAGCCCTTCGCCATGGCATCACCTTCACGGAATACCGAGAAGTTATTCTGCATACACTGTTGTAGGTCTTTACGGATTTGCGTCGGGTCTTCACCACCGGTACTGTTTTCCCAGCGGTTATAACGCTCTAGAGAGGCTTCGATATCAGCGTCAGTGGCAGGTTTCGCTTCCGCTTGCTTCTGCAAAGTTTCACCAAGGTGAAGCCCTGTTGCACGGCCAAAGACCACTAAATCTAGCAATGAGTTACCGCCAAGACGGTTCGCACCATGCACCGATACAGACGCAATTTCACCACAAGCAAATAGGCCCTGAATCTCAACATCAGTGCCATGTTCATCTTGCTTGATCGCTTGACCAGACACTTGGGTTGGTACACCACCCATCATATAGTGACAAGTAGGGATAACAGGGATAGGCTCTTTGACCGGATCGACATGAGCAAAAGTACGCGACAGTTCACACACACCCGGTAGGCGAGATTCAAGGACCTCTTTACCTAGGTGATCAAGCTTCAGCTTGATATGCGGTCCCCAAGGGCCATCACAACCACGGCCTTCACGGATCTCGACCATCATTGAGCGAGCAACCACATCACGGCCAGCCAAATCCTTCGCATTTGGCGCATAACGCTCCATAAAGCGTTCGCCATCTTTGTTGAGCAGATAGCCACCTTCACCACGGCAACCCTCTGTCACAAGAACACCGGCACCCGCAATTCCCGTCGGGTGGAACTGCCACATTTCAATATCCTGCATCGGTACGCCAGCACGGATCGCCATACCCACGCCATCACCAGTATTGATGTGTGCGTTAGTTGTTGAGGCGTAAATACGACCGGCACCACCGGTAGCAAGAATGGTTGCCTTCGACTTGAAGTAACAAACCTCACCGGTTTCCATACAAAGTGCAGTACAGCCTAAGATGGCTCCGTCTTCATTCTTGACCAGATCCAGTGCATACCATTCAGAGAAAATGGTCGTTTTATGTTTAATATTCTGCTGGTAAAGGGTATGAAGTAAGGCATGACCGGTACGGTCTGCTGCAGCGGCGGTACGAGCTGCTTGCTCACCACCGAAGTTCTTCGACTGGCCGCCAAATGGACGCTGGTAAATGGTGCCATTATCAAAGCGAGAAAACGGCAAGCCCATTTTTTCTAGCTCAATAACAGATTTTGGCCCGTTCTTGCACATGTACTCGATAGCATCTTGGTCACCGATGTAGTCCGACCCTTTGACGGTATCGTACATATGCTGTTCCCAATGATCTTCATGTGCATTACCAAGGGCAACAGTAATGCCTCCTTGTGCCGATACGGTATGAGAACGGGTTGGAAAAACTTTGGATAGCAACGCACACTTAAGGCCCTGCTCAGAAATTTGTAGTGCGGCACGCATTCCTGCACCACCAGCACCGATTACTACGGCATCAAACTCACGTACTGCAATGCTCACTTACGCACCCCACACAATAAAGAAACCTGAAAACAGGTAAACAAAAAGAACAGCTACGACACAAAATTGAATACCCGCTCGAAGCGCGGCAGGCTTAATGTAGTCAGTCAGTATTTGCCACAGGCCAATCCAGGCATGAATTAAGATCGACAGCAATGCCAACATGGTGAAGACCTTGGTACTCAACTTGCCAAAAAAGGCCGTCCAGGTGTCAAAGGTCAATTCCGGGCCAAAGGCAAAGAAGCCCACCATATAAAAGGTGTATAGCGTAAGAATGATGGCGGTAGCACGGATCAGGATAAAGTCATGAATTCCATTGCGGCCGATTGTTGAGACGTTGCTTACCATACCAGGCCTCCTGCAAACAAAGACAGAACACCGACGATGACAAAACTCACTTTGGCACTTTTGATCCCGGTTTCCATTTCTTCAAAATATCCCATATCCATCAGTAAGTGACGGATACCCACCACGATGTGATAGAACAGCGCTGTCAAAATACCCCACAGCACCAGTTTCACGAAGAAGCTGTCTACAATACCAGCAGCGCTCGTGAATCCTTCAGGGGATGAAAGGGAAAGGCTTAGCAGCCATAGCAAGATAGCCACGGCAACGAAGGTGATCACGCCGGAGACGCGATGCAAAATAGACGCTATCGCTGTAAGGGGGAAGCGAATCGTCTGTAGGTCGAGGTTGACAGGTCTTGGCTTATTTACTTTCACGGTGATTGCCCACTCAGCTCCATTGAAGCAATGTTATTGTTATCACTCCCTGCTTCCACTGACGCCGAACAAGTGCATTAACACAATTGTAACTCTAGGTTGCAATTATGTTTTACATGCAAATGTAAAACAGTGCCTTACCTAACTTACTATAATTATTGATAACTTTGGCAATTGTGTCTGGCGACGGCAGAACCAGAGACCTGCCGCGAGTATACGCCCCGCAACAATCAAATACAAACCCCGTTACATGACCTCTAACACGGTTTTAGAAATTTGCATATTTTTCTCCAAAGTTATTAACAAGCGCACACAAGCGGGCACAAAAATTGACATTTGGGCCGCTGATCGGTACAACAAACGTACATCCGCCTTGGATTAGGATTATAAAAACAAAGGAGATTGTTATGGCAGACAAGAAAGCTACTCTTCACATTGAAGGGAAAGCACCCGTCGAACTGCCGATTATCGGGGGCACTGAAGGGCCTGAAGTAATTGATGTACGTAAGCTTGGAGCTAACGGTTATTTTACATTCGACCCTGGTTTTCTAGCCACTGCATCATGTGAATCTCAAATTACTTACATTGATGGTGATAAAGGTATTCTGCTTCACCGCGGATACCCGATTGACCAATTGGCCAATAACGCCGACTATCTGGAAGTTTGTTACATCCTTCTTTACGGTGAGGTTCCGACCCGCGAACAGTACGAAACATTCCGTACCACTGTTACTCGTCACACCATGGTGCATGAGCAAATCTCAAGCTTCTTCCACGGCTTCCGTCGTGATGCACACCCGATGGCTGTAATGTGTGGTGTGGTAGGCGCACTGGCTGCGTTCTACCATGATTCACTGGATATCAATAACGATACCCACCGTGAAATCACGGCGTTCCGCCTATTGTCGAAAATGCCGACATTGGCTGCAATGTGTTACAAATACTCAAACGGTCAACCTTTCATCTTCCCGCGTAATGACTTGGATTATGCAGAGAACTTCCTGCATATGATGTTTGCTACACCGTGTGAAGAGTATGAAGTTAGCCCTGTTGTCGCGCGTGCCATGGATAAAATCTTTACCCTGCATGCCGATCACGAACAAAATGCATCAACTTCAACCGTTCGACTAGCCGGTTCTTCTGGCGCTAACCCGTTTGCCTGTATTGCCGCAGGTATCGCTTCACTATGGGGCCCAGCGCACGGCGGAGCCAATGAAGCTTGCCTGAAGATGCTGGAAGAAATTGGCAGCGTAGACAAGATTCCTGAGTTCATTGAGCGCGCGAAAGACAAAGATGACCCATTCCGTCTGATGGGCTTCGGTCACCGTGTTTACAAGAACTACGATCCACGCGCAACGGTTATGCGTGATGCCTGTCACGATGTTCTTCAGGAGCTGAATATTCAGGATCCGCTGTTGGATGTTGCGATGGAACTTGAGCGTATTGCCCTGTCTGATGAGTACTTCGTAGAGAAGAAGCTATACCCGAACGTTGATTTCTACTCAGGTATCATCCTAAAAGCGATTGGTATCCCGGTTTCAATGTTTACGGTTATCTTCGCTATGTCACGAACGATTGGTTGGATTGCCCACTGGAACGAAATGCATAACGATCCAGGCAACCGCATTGGCCGTCCTCGCCAGTTGTACACCGGTTACAACCAGCGTGATTTCAAACCACTGTACGAGCGTGAGTAATCATAGTTCGTTAAATGAAAGGGCCTTCGGGCCCTTTTTTAGTGAATGCAGGTACGAGGTTAAGAGCGTTCCTAGTTCCTAGGAAGAGCAAAGAGCAAAACCAAGAGCTAGGTTCTTGGTTGTACAGGCAGAACCTGATAGTCAAAACACTATATCCAAGCTTTTTCGCTCTTGGTCTTTTCCCAGGAACTAGGGCCAGATCTTCCCAGAGCCGCTCTTCGATTCACAAACAACAAAAGGGCCCGAAGGCCCTTTTTATTATCTAATGATCAGCTGTTTGTGATTAAACAAACTTAATCTTGGTCACTTCTTTCAAGCCAGATAGTACTAGCGTTGGAAGCGATGCTGCTAAGAACACGGTGATTAGGTGGCTAGCAGACAGACCTTCAGTGCTGAAGATGAACTGGCCAACACCGGTGTAGATAACACCTAGAGACAGCGTTGCAGATACCGCTACCGCACCCAACAGCGATTTGTTGGTGAATGGGTTCTTGCGGAATAGCGTGCTGAACGTACGTGAATCAAAGATGTGCCATAGCTGACAGAATACGAGCATTGCAAAGGCCATTGTCTGTGCGTAGTTAGCGCTTAGACCCGCGTTCATTGCCCAGTTGAATGCCACGAAGCTCATACCACCCTGTGCCAGACCACGAATCACGATACGGGTACCTAGGTGATCGCTGAAGAAACTCTCGTTACGCTTACGCGGTTTACGTTCCATCAGGTCCTTCTCTTCTGGGTCAACACCAAGTGCCAGAGCTGGTAGACCATCTGAAACCAGGTTGATCCAGAGGATCATCAATGGCGTCAACGGCAGTGCCACTTCAGGCCCCATGAATAGGAAGGCAAACAGGATTACCGATACTTCACCCACGTTCGCAGTCAGTGCCTGACGGATGAACTTACGTAGGTTATCGAAAATCTGACGTCCTTGACGTACAGCCTTCACAATGGTGCTGAAGTTATCATCCAGCAGGATAAGGTCACCAGAGTCTTTCGCGACTGAAGTACCAGTGATCCCCATTGCAACACCGATATCGGCACGGCGTAGTGCTGGTGCGTCGTTCACACCGTCACCTGTCATTGCGGCAACTTCGTTGTTGTACTGTTGAGCCTGTACAATACGTAGTTTGTGCTCTGGTGTTACACGTGCAAATACAGCAACCTGAGGACAAATGCGACGTAGTTCCTCATCGTCCATGTCATCTAGCTGGCTACCCGTTACAACCAGATCCTCTTCGCTACGGATGATACCGATATCACGAGCGATGGCTGATGCCGTTAGGGCATGGTCACCGGTGATCATTACCGTGCGAACGCCTGCATCGTAACAGCTGTCAACCGCTGCACGTACTTCTGGGCGTGGTGGATCCATGATGCCGTACAGGCCAAGAATCGTTACATCTTTCTCAAGTTCTGCTGGGTCACGCTTCAGATCATCTTCGGACAACTCGCGAATACCAACAGCTAGGGTACGAAGTGCCTGCTGGGCAAAATCCTGGATTGCCGCTTCGTAGCTCGTTACCAGTTCATCTGCTAGGTTAGCCGCTACCGCTAGGTTGCCTTCAGCAACAGCTGGCTGGTGTGCAACAACGTCACCGTTAACCATAAAGCCTGAAGCATTGCGCAGTACGACATCAGGCGCACCTTTAATCGCTAGGAAATGCTTTCCTTCAGGGCCTTTAACAATAACCGATGCCATTTTACGTGAAGAATCAAACGGGAACTTCTCGACGATTGAGTAACCACCCGTTGACAGCATTTCTGCTTGCTGTAGGCCAGCTTTAGCCGCAGCAACAATCAGCGCACCCTCAGTTGGATTACCGCGTACAGAAGAGTTGTCTCCATCTTGAATGTACTCAGCATCGTTACACAGGGTCGCAACAACCAAACCTTGCATCATTTCAGGGCTGTCTTTCACATCAGTGCTGTGTGAAAGTGGCTTGAATTCACCTTTAGGAGAGAAGCCTTTACCGCTTACTTCCCAGTTACGGCCTGATGCATCGTAAGCTTTCATTACCTGCATCTGGTTCTGAGTCAGTGTGCCTGTCTTGTCCGAACAGATAACAGTGGTAGAGCCCAGAGTCTCAATTGCTGCTAGCTGCTTAGCCAGTGCGTTGCTCTTAACCATACGGGTTGAACCCATAGTTAGAACGATAGTTACAACTGTTGGCAGACCTTCAGGGATTGCAGCTACAGACAGTGAAATACCCGTGTTCAGGATTTCAAGCCATGGCATACCGTGGTAAAGACCGATAACACAGACAACCGCTACAACACCTAGTGCAACAATCATTAGCGTCTTGGCAATCAAATCCATACGCTCTTGCATTGGGGTCTTGGTTTCTTCGGTATTTGCCATCATGTCAGCGATGTGGCCAACTTCAGTCTGCATACCCGTCCCTACAACGATACCCAAACCGGTACCTGAGGTCACCATCGTGGTCATGAAGCCCATGTTAATCTGGTCACCCAGGCTGATATGGCCATCTTCCAATGCATCAGCTGCCTTATCAACAGGCTCTGATTCACCGGTCAGTGCCGCTTCGTCAATAGACAGACGATTCGCTTCAACGATACGAACATCGGCAGCAAGGATGTCGCCGGTGCTGATCTTAAGGACATCGCCCGGAACAATTTCACGAGCTGGGATATCGACCCATTCGCCATTACGACGGACCTGCGCCATCGGTGCAGCCATATCACGCAATGCTTCCATCCCTTTCTGGGCTTTGAATTCCTGCCAGAAAGCGATAAGCACGTTGATAACAATGATGACACCGATCGCAACAGCATCAATCAAGTGACCTGTAAAGAAGGAAACAATCGCACCGACCCCTAGAATAAAGATCAATGGATTTTTAAATTGGTGGGCTAGCAGCTCAAGCACAGTCTTACCGGCTTGCTCTTGCAGTTCATTGGCGCCAAATTGTTCCTGGCGCTGTTTCACTTCTTCAGAAGATAAACCATTCTCGGTTGACGTACCCAAATTGGACACAGTACTGGCAACCGTTTCGGTAAACCATTTTTTAGTCATGGGGGAATCTCCAATTAAATACATTCAGTCGACATCAGTACAAATTCAAACTGATAAAAAGCATTCGCTGAATAGGTCAAAGTAATTTAAAACTCGTTATTAAAGGCATCGTGCCAATTAATTTTTCTTACATCCCTGAATGCTTACTGAATAAAGCATTCGAGTTCATTAAAACGAGTAAATTTAAATTACCTGAAAGAATGGTTGCTTGTAATTATATTTCGTAAGGCTTAACGACAGTTCAGGTCGAATCTTTGACAATTATCAAGATTTAGACCGAATCCAGCCTAAAACCCGACAACAAGTTGAAACAAAGTATGAATTAGACCCAGCTCTAACAGAAACAACACCTCCAAAATAACGAAATATGAAATTTTACAACACAAAATAAAAGGCTTAATGCGCTCACATTAAGCCTTTTAGTGTCACTGTTTTGGTTAAATAGTGTTAAACCGGATTATCTACATCAATGAACGTAACATCGAAATTATGATTTTCGGCTAAATACTCACCTAGAGATTTTATTCCATATCGTTCAGTTGCATGATGGCCAGCGCTAAAATAATGAATGCCTAATTCTCGGGAAATATGAACTGTTCTTTCGGAAATCTCTCCTGAAATAAAAGCATCCAATCCTTTATTAGCGGCTAATTCTATAAAGTCCTGGCCACCACCAGTACACCATCCTAAGGTTTTAATTTCCTGTGGCGCATTATCGCCAATATGCAACGGCTCACGGTGTAAGGTAATAGAAAGCCTTGCAGCTAGCTCTTCACCACTCAAAGGCTGTGCCAATTGACCGTAGATTGCCACCGAGTTTGGGTTCCCCTCTTCCAAGCCACCCAGTACTTCGATATCCAACAGCTCAGCCAGTTTTGCGTTGTTACCCAGTGTCGGATGGACATCTAATGGTAGGTGGTAGGCATATAGGTTGATACCATTCTCAATAAGCGCTTTGATTCGACGATATTTCATGCCGCGAATTTCAGCCGCCTCCCCCTTCCAGAAGAAACCGTGATGCACCAATAACGCATCGGCTTGCTCTTCGATAGCTCTGTCAATCAGGGCCTGACAGGCGGTTACCCCTGTAATGATCTTCTTGACCTCGGACTTACCCTCAACCTGCAAACCATTTGGGCAGTAATCTTTGATTTGATGGGGACTCAGCAGTTCGTTAAGCACTGATTCTAATTGGATATTGTTCATCGTCTGTTTCCTTCTCCGCAATAGCGATATTTTATACCCAAACCCCGGTGCCTGTTGACCTAAAAAAGCTGCCGATCGGCAGCTTTATTTAGTAAGGTCACTATAGCGGTGGCAGAAAGACTCAATAGAGATGCTGAGCTGCAAGCTCTGTCTGGGTCAGCCAGACGGGTTTAGTACTGGTTTTCAGCCACACCCGATGAAGGTAGCTATATAGCCGTGAGCGTGTTTCCATTGCGGTGAACATCATGACAGGAAAGGTCACTACACCGACAGTGACGACATACGTACGGCGAAAAAAAATACGCAATGGTGAATAGCGAGTATACATAACGCCTCCTTGGCCAAGCAGAACGACATACTGGTCTTATAGTTCTAATCTATTGAAATAACCTAGAGTCAACACTCTAAAACAGGGTGTTTAATAGTTAATATCATTATAAGAAGAAGGGTTTTATAGCGAAATGTCCATTCTTTACAATAAAACAACGGCTAGCGATCATGCTGATAACAGCTTCAACGCCGTACTTGCCCTTCCACCACTATTAGACGGTCACCCGTTCATTGCCGACCAGCGCTGGCTTGATAAATTTTCCAGTAACGCCATTATCCCGCAAGGTATAGAGTACCAAGGTGGGCGCCGTATCGGCTTTTTCTACCAATGGTTATGGCAACAACTGATCCTGCATCATCCGTGTTATGAACTGCTTGCTGAGGAAATCCAACTGACTGTCGACAAGCGCACCCTTGGCGCGGTTGACTTTCTGGTTAAGGATCTACGCAGCGGACGGGTCGAGCACTGGGAGGTGGCTATTAAATTCTTCCTTGCCTATGAAAATAGTTGGCCCGGTCCCAATGCCCGTGATGATCTGGATAAAAAGGCCAATAAGATGCTCAGCCACCAGCTGATGATTTCTGACCATCCTGCATTCATTGAGCAGTACCAAGCGCAATTTGGCAAGATTGAACGCCGCCGCCTGATCATGCAGGGCCGCTTGTTCTACCCTGCCTTCGCTGGTTATACCGGCTCAGATATCAAATTGGCAAAAGATACCACGCATGGATTATGGTGCTATTCGCAGCAAGCCGCTGACTTAGGTCTGCGCCCTATCGCCAAGCCTGAATGGATTGCACCACCGCGCTTTAGCCAACTCGCTGCAGAGCCTGCACTACTGTCCGTCAGTAACCCGACCATGGCAATCGCACCTGATGATAAAGTGTGGTTCGTCATGCCCGAGCACTGGCCCCACTCTTCAATGAAAAAATAGCTCAATGAATCAATTACCAATAGCCAATAGCCAATAGCCAATAGCCAATAGCCAATAGCCAATAGCCAATAGCCAATGATATAGACATAAAAAAACGCCCGCTGATAGCGGGCGTTTTCAATACAAAATCACGAAAGGACTGTGAAAAGTTACAGACCAGCGTCGGCAAATACCTTGCTGACGATTTCCTGTGCTTCTTTCTCAAGCAGAGCTAAGTGCTCCTTGCCTTTGAAGCTCTCACAGTAGATCTTGTAGATATCTTCCGTACCTGACGGACGCGCAGCAAACCAACCGTTTTCAGTGGTCACTTTCAGACCGCCGATAGCAGCACCGTTGCCCGGCGCATGGGTCAGACGTGCAGTGATTGCATCGCCAGCCAGCGTTTCAGCTGCAACCATCTCAGGAGATAGTTTGCTCAGTACCGCTTTCTGCTCACCGTTCGCTACCGCTTGCAAGCGATTGTACTCAGAGGCACCGTGCTTGGCAGCCAACTCTTCGTAGTACTGCTGCGGGTTCTTGCCGGTTACCGCTGTAATTTCAGCGGCAAGAAGGCAAAGTAGAATTCCGTCTTTGTCAGTAGCCCAAGGTGTGCCGTCCATGCGTAGGAATGATGCCCCTGCACTTTCTTCACCACCGAAGCCAAGCTCACCGCTGTAAAGTCCATCAACAAACCATTTGAAACCAACCGGTACTTCGCAAAGCTCACGGCCCAGATCAGCAACAACGCGGTCGATCAGGGCGCTTGATACCAAGGTCTTACCAACGGCTACTTCCTGTGCCCAATCTGGACGGTGGCGGTATAGGTAGTCAATACATACTGCTAGGAAGTGGTTCGGGTTCATTAGACCAGCAGGCGTTACGATACCGTGACGATCGTAGTCAGGGTCGTTACCGAATGCCAAGTCATACTTGTCTTTGTGTGCCAGCAGGCCCGCCATCGCGTAAGGCGACGAACAGTCCATGCGCACAACGCCATCTTTGTCCAGAGACATAAAGCGGAAAGACGGGTCGATAGACTCATCCACCAACGTAAGATCCAGGCCGTAATGCGCAGCAATCTGACGCCAGTACTCAATGCCTGAACCACCCAGTGGATCCACACCGATTTTCAGGTTGGCTTTCTGGATCGCAGCCATGTCAATAACATTGACCAGATCATCAACGTAAGGGGCCACCAAATCACGCTCTTCAACCAAGTCGCTTGCAAAAGCGTCTGCGATTGAAACACGCTTAACATCAGCCATACCCGCTGCAATGATTTCATTGGCACGGGTTTCGATTGCTGTTGTCAGTGCACCTTCTGCCGGACCACCGTGGACCGGGTTGTATTTGATCCCGCCGTCTTGCGGTGGGTTGTGCGATGGCGTGATAACGATACCGTCAGCTTTGTCTTCCTGTGCCTTGTTGTGGCACAAAATAGCATGGGAAATACCCGGTGTAGGGGTATAACCACGATCTTGCTGGATCACAACCTGCACGCCATTTGCCACCAAAACCTCAAGCGTCGAGGTAAATGCTGGTTCAGACAGTGCGTGGGTATCTTTACCGAGGAAAAGTGGACCTGTTACGCCGTTGGCAGCTCGAACTTCAGCCACAGCCTGGGCAATCGCCCAAATGTGGTGCTGGTTAAAGGTTCCTTTGTCGGCGGTTCCGCGGTGACCAGAAGTACCGAATGCGACCTTCTGTTGCGGATTTTGAGCACTTGGCTCAACCAGGAAATAATTTGCCACCAACGCGGGAATGTTGTGCATATCTTCTTGCAGGGCGCGTTGCCCCGCACGAGGATGAATAGCCATTAACGTATCCTTGTAAAAACTAAATTGGCATAATGCCGGTTAAATTTCACCGCAAACTTTTTCAATGATATCGCCACCGAAGCTCATCTTGACCATCAGTTGTTCAACCATCTGACGTTTACGATCAGTATTCGTGTTCGTGATCACCCAGAAAGGTGTTTCCGGAATTGGCTTAGGCTTAGTGGTTTTGCCACTCGCTAGCAGCTTCTCTTCAGTATCGGCGAAGTAAATACGGGTACGCCCTTTAATAGCAGCCGCTTCAGAGAAACCTTGAGGATCAATACGATAAAGCGAGGTTAATACCAGCATAAATCGGCCAATCGCTTTTTCCTGCACGGCAAACTCGTCAGAAATCAACAACGAACGCATTTCTTTTACGCGATCATTATTAGGTACCACGTTGCCCGCATCTTTGCTCACCACGACCCCTTTAGGACGCACCGGCATTACTACCTCATGCTGCAAGGTCGCAACAGATTGATGATCAGGCACCATCAGCAAGCGGCGCAGGATATCCGAAGCACTTTCACCAATGTGCTGGGTCTGGCTCGCGATATAACGATATAGCTCTTCGTCTACCTCAATAGTCTTCATCGTAGTGTTCATTATCGTTCCGTTTAAAAATCACCGAGAGATTATAACGTGATCCGAGGTTATACTCTACGGTAAAGCGTTAACTACAAGAGAAAATAGTCAGTGAATCTTCATTACCAAGTCGATGGCCAAGGCGATGCGATCGTCTTGATCCACGGCCTGTTCGGCAGCGCCGATAATCTAGGCCTAATGGCCAGATCATTGAAAGATAAATATAAAGTGATCAGCGTTGATCTGCGTAACCATGGCCGCTCCCCACACAGCGATCAATTTACCTACCGCGAAATGGCACAGGATATCCTGACCGTTATCGACCAACTCGACATCGAGCGCTTCTCGCTGATTGGTCATTCTATGGGCGGCAAGGTGGCAATGGCAGCAACCGAGCTCGCCGCGGCCCGTATCAACCATTTGTTGGTCTTGGATATGGCACCGGTTCACTACCATGTCCACCGCCACGAAAACGTGTTCAACGGGCTGCGCGAAGTCTCCCGCCACACGGTTAGCAAACGCAGTGAAGCCGAACCGTTGCTAGCCAAACATGTGGTTGAACCGGGTGTTCGCCAGTTCCTGTTAAAATCCTTTGCCAAGCAAGAAAGCGGGCTGTTTGACTGGCGTTTCAATGTCGAGGGCCTAATTGCCAACTATGCCACGATTATGGGTTGGCAGGACATCACGCCGTTCACCGGCAAGACCTTGTTTATCAAAGGCCAGAATTCTGAGTATATTTTACCCGAACACCGCACGGCGATTGGTACCCAATTCCCCAATGCCAAGGCACACTTGGTCGCCAACACCGGCCACTGGCTGCATGCTGAAAAACCAGAAACGGTTAATCGTATCATTTTGAACTTCTTGCAGGCTGCTTAGCGTTAACAGGCGGGCATTGTCTATGATATAGTGCGCGCCTGGCTCAAAAATGACGATAATGTGGAAAGGAGACACACATGTTGTATGAGCACATGGATTTGCTTGAATCTATTGGGCTAGATTTGCTCTTTGCCGCGATATTTTTCTTTATCGGCATGGCCATTAAAGACGTGCTAAAACAAGGCAATGTTCCGCCTTTTGGCCGAAAAATCGTCTGGCTGGTTCTTTTCCTTGGATGTGCCGGTTTTATAACCAAAGGCCTGATCCAAATCAGCTGGGAAGGCGCAGGCATCGGCTAATACTTAACGAATACTGTCATTGATTGCCAAAAGCAGCAGCGTGCTGACTTTACATACCGCGATCATTGACCATCAGGGTATACTCCTGACAAAGCTATTTCTATCGTTGGCAAGTAGGCTAACAGTCAAACATTAATAACGGGTAATTTCTACTATGGCAAGTGTAGGACTCTTCTTTGGTAGCGACACTGGTAACACAGAAGCGGTCGCTAAAATGATCCAGAAACAACTGGGCAAAAAGCTAGTTGAAGTCAAAGATATCGCAAAATGCAGTAAAGAAGATATCGATAACTTTGACCTACTGTTGCTAGGTATCCCAACTTGGTACTACGGTGAAGCACAGTGTGACTGGGATGATTTCTTCCCAGAGCTAGAGCAAATCGACTTCTCAACCAAACTGGTTGCTATCTTTGGCTGTGGTGATCAGGAAGACTACGCTGAGTACTTCTGTGATGCGATGGGCACGGTACGTGAAATCGTTGAAGGCCGTGGCGCGACTATCGTTGGTCACTTCTCTACCGAAGGCTTTGAGTTTGAAGCCTCTAAAGCCCTTGTAGACGACAACAACTTCGTTGGCCTGTGCGTTGACGAAGACCGTCAGCCAGAGCTGACCGAAGAGCGTGTACAAAAGTGGGTTAACCAGATTTTTGATGAAATGTGCCTAGCAGAACTTGCTGACTGATTTCTCATCGACCTGATGACTAAAAAGCCGGGCCAGCTGCCCGGCTTTTTTATATCTGTTCACCTAAGAGAGTGCCTCACGCTCTTCAAGCGTACTCTTACCCTCGCCTTCCCCCCCTTCACGATACTGCGGCTTCTTGCGCACGTATAAAACCCGTTTTACTTGAGAAACGACATCGCCCCGGGTGTTTTTTACCTGCACCACAAATTCAGGAAAATATTTGTCACCATTTATCGTCGCACTACGAATTTGACCAAGTTGATCTTCGCTGATCACAAAGTCCGCATACAAATCGGTATCACCGGGCTTAATAAAGTGAATTTCAGCCTGCTTATCCCAAACGAAATATTCTTTTCCGAGGATCCCTATCAGCATCAAGGCATACATAGGATCGGTCAGCGAAAAAATGCTACCACCGTATTGAGTACGATTAGCATTTTTATTCCACCATCTTAACTTTAATTTGATTTGTACTTCGCGGAAATCATCAGAAATGCGAACAATACGTATTCCCGCCCCCCAGAAAGGAGGCCATAGATTAAGGGCAAACTTGATAATTGAGGGTCGGAAAAATTGATACACGGCGGCACACTCCGATTACTGGTACGATGAGTTTATCATATCGTGCAACCACACACTCCCGCAACATTTAAGCAACAAAAAGAAAAGTTAGATATCAGCAAGATTGACCTGTTTTTAGGTTTATTGTTACCTTGTGGTCACTTATAATGAAGAAAGAAGAGAAAGACTACCGTATCATGAGGGTGCGGGTAGCCAATAGGAAACTCCAATGTCAGATAACAATCACGCACTAAAACAAGCTGGCCTGAAAGTAACCCTTCCACGCCTAAAGATTCTGGAAGTGTTACAACAGCCGGATTGCCAGCATATCAGTGCTGAAGACTTGTATAAGAAGCTAATCGATATCGGTGAAGAAATTGGCTTGGCGACGGTATACCGCGTTTTAAACCAATTTGACGATGCCGGCATTGTGACGCGCCACCACTTTGAAGGCGGCAAATCGGTATTCGAACTGGCAACACAGCATCACCATGACCACCTAGTATGCCTAGACTGTGGCAAAGTTATTGAGTTCTCTGATGACATCATCGAAGAACGCCAAAAAGAAATCGCTGCTAGTTTCAATGTTCGCCTGACCAACCACAGCCTGTACCTGTACGGTCACTGTGCAGAAGGCAACTGCCAAGAAGACAGCACACTACACGACAAAAAATAATTAGGCCCAAGTAAAAAACAATAAGGCCATGAGCTCAACACTTGGCCACTCAACCAGCCTCATTTTGTTGTTGTACACCAATAAAAAAACCAGCCATTTGGCTGGTTTTTTCATATCAGGCTCGGGGAGGCTTAGTCGCCAATCTTCGCCCAAGTATCACGTAGGCCAACTGTGCGGTTAAAGACCAGCTTCTCTTTCGAAGAGTCTTTGCTATCGGCACAGAAGTAACCCATACGCTCAAACTGGAACGCTTTTTCCGCTTCAGCTTCAACCAGTGACGGTTCAACCACGCCATTCATCACGCTCAGTGAATCAGGGTTGATCACTGACACGAAGTCATCAGCCGCACCTGGGTTTGGAACGGTAAATAGACGATCGTAAAGACGGATTTCAGCCGGAACACCCTGCTCTGCAGATACCCAGTGGATCACGCCTTTCACCTTGCGGCCATCAGCAGGGTTCTTGCCCAGCGTTTCATTATCGTAAGTACAGAAGATAGTGGTAATGTTACCGTCTTCGTCTTTCTCGATACGCTCAGCCTTGATCACGTACGCACCGCGTAGGCGAACTTCTTTACCCAGAACCAAACGCTTGTATTTCTTGTTGGCTTCTTCGCGGAAGTCTTCACGCTCGATGTACACTTCACGAGTAAACGGTACAGTACGGCTACCCATCTCTGGCTTGTTCGGGTGGTTAGCAACGTCTAACATTTCCGCTTCGCCATCAAAGTTTTCGATTACCACTTTGATCGGATCAAGAACAGCCATTGCACGCGGTGCATTTTCGTTCAAGTCGTCACGGATACATGATTCTAGCGAGCTCATTTCAATGGTGTTGTCTTGCTTGGTTACACCAATACGCTTACAGAATTCACGAATAGACGCAGACGTAAAGCCACGGCGACGTAGACCAGAAATAGTCGGCATACGTGGGTCATCCCAACCTGACACCAAGTTTTCAGTCACAAGCTGGTTCAGCTTACGCTTAGACATCACGGTGTATTCAAGGTTTAGACGGCTAAACTCATACTGACGTGGCTGGCAGTCGATGGTGATGTTATCCAGTACCCAGTCGTACAGACGACGGTTGTCCATGAACTCCAAGGTACAGATAGAGTGCGTAATGCCCTCTAGCGCATCCGAAATACAGTGAGTGAAATCGTACATCGGGTAGATGCACCACTTGTCACCGGTTTGGTGGTGAGTGGCAAAACGTACACGGTAAATAACCGGATCACGCAACACCATAAACGGTGATGCCATGTCGATTTTAGCGCGCAGGCTCATTTTGCCTTCTTCAATTTCGCCGTTCTTCATTTTCTCGAACAGCTCAAGGTTTTCTTCTACGCTGCGATCACGGTATGGGCTGTGCTTACCGGCTTCGGTAAGGGTGCCTCGGTATTCGCGCATTTGCTCTGGACTTAGCTCATCAACATACGCTAAGCCTTTATTAATCAATTCAATAGCAAACCCGTGCAGCTTATCGAAGTAGTTCGATGAGTAACAAATCTCACCACTCCACTCAAAGCCCAACCAGTTAACATCGTTCTTAATAGACTCAACGTATTCGATGTCTTCTTTCTCAGGGTTTGTATCATCGAAACGAAGGTTACATTGACCCTGATAGTCCTGAGCAATACCGAAGTTCAAACAAATAGATTTCGCATGGCCGATATGCAGGTAACCATTCGGTTCCGGCGGGAATCGGGTATGTACGCTTGTATGTTTGCCACTCGCTAAATCCGTATCAATAATCTGGCGGATAAAGTTAGTTGGACGAGCTTCAGATTCACTCATCAATTAGACCTCGTGTGCTTACAGGATTTTTAAGTCCCCTATGATCCATAAATATAGGGGCCGACTCAACAAATAGTGTACATTGTTTGTCGATATGAATAAAAAAACCCCGCAATAGCACGGGGTATCTTAGAGAATAGGCCGAAACAGGCGGGGTTACCCCCGCCAATTGCAATTACAGCGTGACTGAGCGGCTAAAGCGCTGGCGGTCTGCACTCATCGCTCGTACCTCAACATCCCCTGTTATCGCAGGCTTGCGCTTGGCATCATAAGTCTGCCATGTGGCCCCGGCATCAGTCGAATATTGCAGCGCCAAACCCGGCATGCTGATATTCATATGCAACACTCCACCTTCTACTTTGGCGCCCGGTACCGGTACCCGGTACTGGATGCCGGCAACATCTAGCTTGGCGAGCTCACGCTGGCCTAGCAAGTTAGCAAACTGCGACCAATCACTATGCAATGCTACCTTGTCGACATACTGAGTCGACTGGCTATATTCCACACCCGGCTGGTAATCACGCTCCCAGCTGGCTTGGTGCCATGCACGCTCAGCCGCAGCCAAAACGCGCGGGAAGACCATGTATTCATACTGCTCGTCAGTACGTACCGTCTCGCTCCACAATTGGGCTGACAAACCATGGAAGCCATCGAACTGCGCGGTCCCTTTGCTGCTAAAGCCGTTACCGTCGCGATCGACTGACGTTTCTGCATTCTGCGGCAAGTTCTCCGGGGCAAAACCGAACATCTTACGGGTGTCGGTTGCACGGGTTGCCCAGTAATAGCCACGCTCCTGCGGATCCACTTCGTATGGCATGTCCATGTAGACATAATCCGGGTTGGAGAGGATCAAGTCGTACCCTTTTGCCGCCCAGTCATAAGCCGACGCACCGCCGCCCCAGTACAGTACGTCCCAGAAGTTGACACGCACATTGTCAGTCGCAAATGCATCGGCACCCTCGGAGTACTTCAGGCCATCCTGCCATGCTTGGAAGTTTGCGATACCTTTATCAGCGACCACCTTACTGACTTTTTCGGCAAAGTAGCTCGGCAAGTGGGCAAAATCCGATACCACACCGTCAGCTATCGCCTGCTGGCACATTGGCGATTTAGCAAACGGTTTGTCTTGCTGGGACAGGTCCAAGTCCCCTTTCCACTCGACCTGGTCGGTTGCATTGACATCCTGGAAGCCGGCGCCCAGTTTGATATTCTTGGCTTCATCACCCCCGAAATGCCAGGTATTCAGCGGCATGCCAGCCTGCTTGTGCATTGCTGCCATTTCGCTGATCACTTTATCGACAAAGTTCAGCGAGGAGTCCATACAAGGGTTGATGAAACTGCGCTTGTCGTAGAACTGCACCGTCGTCACGTTGGACGTATCTTGCGGATCCATCAAACGATACTGGCTGGCAGCAGCCAGATTGCCTTCTGCCGCCAAGCGCCGATAGCGGGCTTCCATCGCCACAACAGCCGCACGTGAGTGTGCTGGCATATCGATCTCCGGGATCACCTCGATCCCGCGTGCCTTGGCGTAGGTCAGGATGTCGAGATAATCCTGCTTGCTGTAGAAACCTGAGCCAAAGTTGTTGTTATCTGGTCCTGAACCCAATTGCGGCAGCAGGCAAGTGGTCTCCGACAAGTCATGACAGCGCTGTCCACCGATCTCTGTCAGCTCTGGCAAGCCCGGGATTTCAATACGCCAGCCTTCATCGTCTGTCAGATGGAAATGAAATTTATTCATCTTGTACGCCGCCATTTGATCCAGCGTGCGTAAAATGGCTTCTTTCGAGTGGAAGTTACGGCCAACATCCACCATGACACCGCGATAATCAAAACGCGGTGCATCGTTCACCGTCAAGGTAGGGATCGTCTGATCGGTGCCAGTCCCCATCAAAGACATCAGCGACTGCAATCCGTAAAAGGCACCTTGGGAATCATAACCGGTGATTGTGGCTTTGCCTTTGTTGATCTCAAGCTTGTAGGCTCCAGAAACTTTGTGGGCCTTATCAAAGCGCTGTGGGTCCAGTTCCAGCTTCACTGGATACTGGCCTTGGGTATTAACCCCCAGGGTCGCCATACGCTCAGTAGCCGCCTTCAGCATTGGGGTCGTCAGTGCTTGATTATCAATACTGATCCCCTCAGAGAGAGACACTGAACTGCCAGTCAGGTGAGTTTCCATCGGCGTTGGGATAATTGTCCCTGCCAGCTCTTCCTTGGCCAACAAGTCAACATCACTGTTTTTCTCAAATCGCGATTGTGCTGTTGCCAAGGTATTGTTATCTGACGGCGTGCGCTTCCAGTTTTCGCCGTCGATGGCAGACAGGTAAGCCGATGGGTCTTCACTGTCCATGCTGACCAGCGTTTTCGGCTCCGAGTCACCAGCAACCACATAGGCACGAGGCATGTAATCATTTTCAAACAGGGTCCAGTACTCACCGATATACGGGATCACGACGCTTTCCCCTGCATCAAAACCCTGGAACTTGTCCGTTGGCTCCAGAGTATGCAAGTCACCCGTAACATGAGTCACTTTGAACTGTTCGTTCTGAACATCCAAGATCATACGGATACTGTGGAAGTAGATTTTCCAGTCAGTATCGGTCAGTGCCGGACCATTATTGGTCAGCGTCAGGTTGATCAAATCACATGACGCCCATTCCGCGGCCAGCTCTCGGCATTTCAAACCTTCGTTCGCACCATGGTTGGTCACGACTTGATAGTTTACGCCCAAGTTTGCCGCCAGCACATCAGCGAGTCGCTGATCAGCTTGGGCATTTGAGCGAGATGAATCAGAAGCACAACCTGTTGCTGCCAGCGCAACCACAGAGGCCAATAGGCTTAATTTGAATGTTCTCACGAGTAACTCCTTATCCCGAACCCCGGGGCAGTACCAACCGCAGGTACCCTCCCGGGCAAACAAACATAACAATGATCTGAAACCGCAGGCACCCAGCATCGCCCTTAATGACACAGGCACAGGCCTGAAAGGAAGAGATTGCTTTGACGGTGTGGGGTAACAGGTGATTGTTGAGTCTTAAGGAATATCGGCCTCCGAATGGAGGCCGATAAAGTCGTTATCTATGACTTAGGAAAAGTCATTAAGGAAGTTTTACCGCTGATAGATCTTCGTTCGGAGAGACTTTCTTCATCTCACCAGCAACGATTTCAGCTAGAGGGCCAAGGATAACCTGTAGGTTGTTAGAACCTAGTTTCACCACACCCATTGCACCCAATGCTTTCAGTGTCTTCTCGTCAGCAAGGCTGCTGTCTTTTAGCGTTAGACGTAGACGAGTGATACATGCATCGATGTTTTCTAGGTTAGATACACCACCTAGAGCAACGACGTACTGCTTAGCTAGCTCACCTGTTTCCTGAGAACCACCTACTTCTGAAGAAGCTTCATCTTCATCTTCACGACCAGGCGTTTTCAGGTTGAACTTAACGATAACCGTGCGGAAGATTGCGTAGTATAGGCCGAAGAATACTAGGCCCTGTACAATCAGCATGTACCAGTTAACCGCTAGCGGGTTACGTGTAGATAGAATCATATCCACAAGGCCTGCAGAGAAGCCGAAGCCTGCAATCCACTGCATTGAAGCAGCGATGTAAACAGAGATACCCGCCAGGAATGCGTGAAGTACGTATAGGCCTGGTGCTAGGAACATGAATGAGAATTCTAGCGGCTCAGTAACACCAGTGAAGAATGAAGCGAAACCTGCAGCAATCATGATTGATGCAACTTTTTCTTTGTTCTTCGCTTTAGCTGTGTGGTAGATAGCTAGCGCAGCACCTGGTAGACCAAACATCATGATTGGGAAGAAACCAGCCTGGTACATACCCGTAACGCCTGGAGTTGCAACGCCTTCAGCAATTGACTTCGCGCCACCTAGGAAGTTAGGGATATCGTTGATACCAGCTACGTCAAACCAGAATACTGAGTTCAGTGCGTGGTGTAGACCCACTGGGATTAGTAGACGGTTGAAGAATGCGTAGATACCAGCACCTAACTCACCCATACCCTGGATACCTTCACCGAAGTTTACTAGACCACCGTAAACTGTTGGCCATACGTACATTAGTACGAAGGCAATAAAGATACCGGCAAAAGAGGTCAAGATAGGTACAAGACGCTTACCAGAGAAGAATGCCAGTGCTTTATGCAGCTCAACGTGTGAGAAGCGGTTGTAGATCTCAGCAGACACGATACCGACTAGGATACCAACAAACTGGTTGTTGATCTTACCGAAGGCCGCTGGAACAGCGCTTGGGTCAATACCTTGAATCTGAGCGACTGCGCCCGGAGAAAGTAGTGTGGTAACAACAAGGAAACCAACGAAACCAGATAGTGCCGCGGCGCCATCCTTATCTTTAGACATACCGTAAGCAACACCAACTGCAAACAGTACAGACATGTTATCGATGATTGCGGCACCAGCTTTAATCAAGAAGGCTGCCAGTGCACTGTTAGCACCCCAGCCATTCGGATCAATCCAGTAACCAATACCCATTAAGATTGCAGCTGCAGGAAGCGTGGCGACTGGCACCATCAATGCTTTACCTACTTTTTGAAAATATCCAAGAATGTTCACCCTTAGTTCCCCCTATGGTTATCTTAGATTCGATGTTGGATAACTTATTTTAGCTATCCGATTAAGTTACTTGCAGTTTAAGAATTTTATTTCGCCCCGCAAATTAAAAGGTCATCATTTGTGATCTTAGTCACCAGTATTGGCAATTGGCAGGCGATTTTGCTAGCTCGATCATAAAACTTATTTTATCATGCAAAACAAATGCGATATCACGCTATGATTTAAATGTAATCTAATTTTGGAATGAGGTGTCACTGTGAGACTAATCCCACTGAATGAAGCTAAAGATGTAGGTTTGTGGTCAGCACGCTATATTGCTGATCGTATTAACAAATTTAAGCCAACAGCGGAACGTCCTTTCGTACTGGGCCTACCAACAGGTGGCACCCCGCTAGCGACGTACAAGCGTCTTATCGAGCTTTATCAAGCAGGCGAAGTAAGCTTCAAGCATGTTGTTACCTTCAACATGGATGAATACATTGGTATCCCAGCTGACCACCCAGAGTCATACCATAGTTTCATGTTCAACAACTTCTTCAATCACGTTGATATTCAAGAAGAAAACATCAACTTGCTTAACGGCAACACTGAAGATCACGACGCTGAATGCCAACGTTACGAAGACAAAATTAAGTCATACGGCAAAATTAACCTCTTCATGGGCGGCGTGGGTAACGACGGTCACATTGCATTCAACGAGCCAGCGTCTTCTCTTGCTTCTCGTACCCGCATCAAGACCCTGACAGAAGATACCCGCATCGCGAACTCCCGATTCTTCGATGGCGATATCAACCAGGTACCAAAATACGCACTGACTATCGGTGTCGGTACCCTACTAGATTCTGCAGAAATTTTGGTTCTAGTAACAGGTCACAACAAAGCCCTAGCACTGCAAGCGGCGGTTGAAGGCTCTGTTAACCACCTATGGACAGTTTCTGCCCTTCAGCTTCATCCTAAATCTCTGATTGTATGTGATGAGCCATCCACACAAGAGCTAAAAGTGAAGACCGTTAAGTACTTCCGTGAGCTTGAAGCTGAAAACATCAAACATCTGTAATCAAGGAGTTATTCATGTACGCGCTAACCAATTGCCGCATTTACACCGGTAGCGATGTGCTGAATAACCACGCCGTCATTATTGACGGCGTGAACATTCACGCTGTCTGCCCTGTTTCAGAACTTCCTACGGATATCGAAATCCGTGATCTTGATGGTGCCAATCTGACACCAGGCTTTATCGACCTTCAGCTGAATGGCTGTGGTGGTGTCATGCTCAATGATGAGATCAATGCCGACACTATCCATACCATGCACCGTGCAAACCTGAAATCAGGCTGCACCAGCTTCCTACCAACGTTGATCACCTCTTCTGACGAAGATATGAAAGCAGCTATCGCTGCCGAGCGCGATTACCAGAGCCAATATCAAAACCATTCACTGGGCTTGCACCTTGAAGGTCCTTACCTGAATGTGATGAAAAAAGGTATCCACTCTGTTGATCACATCCGCCGCTCAGACAACGCAATGATCAACGCCATTTGCGAAAACGCCGATGTGGTAACCAAGGTAACCCTAGCGCCGGAGCAAAACGACCATCACCATATTGAGCAACTGGTTGAAGCCGGTATCGTCGTATCAGCGGGTCATACCAACGCGACTTATGTGGAAGCCCGCAAAGGGTTTGCGTCAGGGATTACTTTCGCTACCCACCTGTTCAATGCCATGACTCCGATTGCTGGTCGTGAGCCGGGTATGGTCGGGGCAATTTATGACACACCAGAAGTCTATACCGGTGTGATTGCTGACGGTTTCCATGTCGATTATGCCAACATCCGTATGGCCCATCGCATGAAAGGCGACAAACTTGTTTTGGTCACCGATGCAACTGCACCTGCAGGAGCAGACATGGATCACTTTATTTTTGTCGGCAAGAAAGTATATTACCGTGATGGTAAGTGTGTTGATGAAAATGGCACACTTGGTGGTTCGGCACTCACAATGATCGAAGCGGTTCAGAATAGTGTCGAACATGCAGGTATCGCCCTGGACGAAGCGATTAGAATGGCCACCCTCTACCCTGCTCGCGCTATCAGCGTCGATCAGAAGCTGGGCGCCATCAAAAAAGGCATGGTTGCAAACTTGGCCATTTTTGATCGTGACTATAAAGTTCGGGCGACTGTTGTTAACGGTGAATACGAGCAGAATTAAATATGACAGGCGGACAAATTGGTAATGTTGATCTGGTAAAGCAGCTGAATAGTGCAGCTGTTTACCGGCTCATCGACTTGCAAGGCCCTATATCTCGAATCCAGGTTGCTGATATCAGTCAGCTCGCACCTGCAAGTGTTACTAAAATCACCCGCCAACTGCTGGAGCGCGGCCTGATTAAAGAGGTCGCGCAGCAGGCTTCCACCGGAGGCCGGCGTGCAATTTCGCTGACCACAGAGTCAGCACCTTTCCACTCGATTGCGATTCGCCTCGGGCGAAACTACATCGAGCTAACGATTTATGATCTCAGCGGCAAGCATATTGTCGGTACTGCACATCCTTTCCACTACACCAACCCGCAAGAACTTATCGATGGCTTGCTTGAGCATATCCGAAAGTTCATTGCCGATAACCAGAATGTTCTGCGCGAGCTGGTTGCCTTCGGGATCACCCTACCGGGCCTGATTGATCCGGAGAGCGGTGTGGTTGAGTACATGCCCCATATCGACGTCGATAACCTGCCATTGTCGGAAATCATCACAGACAAATACGGTGTTGCCTGCTTTGTCGGCAATGATATCCGCGGCTTGGCACTGGCTGAGCATTATTTCGGTTCGAGCAAAGACTGCAAGGACTCTATCCTTGTTAGTGTCCACCACGGTACCGGTGCGGGGATCATCGTCAACGGTCAGGTATTCTTGGGCTTTAACCGAAATGTCGGTGAGATAGGCCATATTCAGATCGACCCACTTGGTGACAAGTGCCAGTGTGGCAACTTTGGCTGTCTAGAAACCGTCGCTGCCGATCCGGCTATTATCCGCCACGTTCAAGCCCTGCTTGACCAAGGCTACCCGAGCTCTCTGCAAGAGCTGGAAGATGTCACCATGCCTGCTATCTGTGAAGCGGCCAATAAGGGCGACGAACTGGCAAGCCAGGCGCTGATCAAGGTGGGTAACCAGTTGGGCAAAGCCCTGGCAATGACGATCAACTTGTTTAATCCACAAAAAATTGTCGTGGCGGGTAATATTACCCAAGCCAAAGATGTGATTTTTCCGGCAATTCGCCGCTGCGTGGAAACCCAGTCGCTATCAACCTTTAACAAGGATTTGCCAATCGTAGAGTCGGAGCTATACACCCAGCCGACTATCGGTGCATTTTCGATGATCAAGCGTGCCATGCTCAACGGCGTCTTGCTACAGCGCTTGCTAGAAGAGTAACGATAGCAAAGACTAACGCGAGACCAAGACGATAAATAAATAGCTTTCTAAGTTATTCATCCTGTTACAAAATATTAAGGGCAGACTTCAGACAGAAGACTGCCCTTTGTGTTATATTTCGCCAACTATAAGTACCCGCAAACACAAAGGTACATACCCAAGGCCAGTCCGCACATCTAATAAATCCACTTTTGGGTCTGGCTAAGAACCATAAAGGAACGTCAGCCTAGCATGGAACTTATCTATATTATTGCCGCCTTTCTGGCCGGCTTCATCGCACTTAGGTGCAAACTCCCACCATTGGTGGGCTTCCTCGTCGCCGGTTTTGCCCTTAATACCGCAGGCTATGAATCAACCCCGGTATTATCGACCCTCGCTGATCTCGGTGTAACACTACTGCTCTTCACCATCGGCCTGAAACTTGATGTCAAAACCTTGCTGGCCAAAGAAATCTGGGGCGGAGCAACTCTACACAACCTGCTCACGACCGGCTTGTTTACCCTCGCTTTGCTTGTCCTCAAGCAGCTAGGGATTGGTATGATGGCCGATCTCGACGTGACTCAAATTGCCTTGCTGGCTTTTGCCCTGTCGTTCTCAAGTACAGTATTTGCCATCAAGGCACTACAGGAGAAAGGCGAACTCAACGCAACCTACGGTACCCTCGCTATCGGGATCCTGGTCATGCAGGATATCTTTGCCGTACTTTTCCTAACCGTCTCGACCGGAAAGATCCCTGAAATCACAGCATTGGCACTCTTTGCCCTGCCACTACTGCGCCCTTCGCTGTTTAAGATCCTCGATCGAGCCGGACACGGTGAGATGCTGGTGCTCTACGGGATTTTCCTTGCGCTGGTCGCTGGTGCCGGGCTATTTGAATTTGTCGGTATGAAGGCTGATCTCGGTGCGCTGATCATGGGTATGATGCTTGCCGCCCATCCCAAGTCATCCGAGATGTCAAAGTCGCTGTTCAACCTCAAAGAGCTGTTACTGGTCTGCTTCTTCCTCAACATTGGCTTGGCAGAACAACCGACGCTCGACGGGCTGCTAATGGCACTGCTACTAATGGCTATGCTGCCGCTCAAGGGGATTTTGTACTACGTTATCTTTAATTTGTTCCGATACCGGGTCCGCACCTCCCTGCTCGGTACCCTGACGCTATTTAACTACAGTGAATTTGGTCTTATCGTCGGCGGTCTCGCCTACAAAATGGGGATGCTTCCGGGCAGCTTCTTGGTCGCTATCGCGATTGCGGTCTCTCTCTCTTTTCTTATTGCCGCCCCGCTCAACAGCTTGGGCCACCGCCTGTACAAAGACGCCTCAAAGTGGCTCAAAGAATTTGAGCCTGAAAAACTCAATGCCGGTGATCGCCTGATTGATTTAGGGGATAAGCAAATACTGATCTTGGGTATGGGGCGTATTGGTAGCGGGGCCTATGATGAGCTGGTTGCCACCTACGGCAACAAGATCATCGGTGTCGAAGCCCGTGAAGACTCGGTCGAGCTGCATCAGGAGCAAGGTCGTCATGTCATCCATGGCGATGCTACCGACTCGGATTTTTGGGCCCGGGTGATATCCAAGCAAAATATTCAACTGATCCTACTTGCCATGCCGCACAGCCAAGCTAACAATTTTGCCCTCGAGCAAATCCGTGAGCGCAACTACCAAGGCCAAATCGCCGCCATCGCCAAATATGACGATGAAGAAGAAGAGCTCAAAGCGTTGGGGGTCGATGCTGCCTTCAATATCTATCATGAAGCAGGTAGCGGTTTCGCCCGCCACGTGTGTGAACATTTGACGCCACAAATTAAGTCGAACTAATTTTCACCTCTTCAGGGAAAACGGCAGCTTCGGCTGCCGTTTGCTTTTGTGCGCAAAATATCACCCTCAATTAACTTTCATTCGTTTTTTACCGTATATTTTAAATATTATTCACTAAGAGCTCTTTTTGTTTATCGAATTGAAATTGATGGTTGCAATTCATTGTTGAATACGCAATTTTAACAATTAACGAAAGGACAGCGATGATGTGGCCAAGATCTGCCTAGCACATAACAAAGTGCTAACGCATCAGAGAGCAAACCCATACTAGAGGTTATGCACACCGCCACGCTGGTTCCGACAATTTTCATGGATAGCAACATTTAGTTAATTTTGGGGTAGGTAGTATGTGTTCAGTATTTGGGATTCTAGACATCAAGAGTGATGCCACGGCATTACGTCAAACCGCATTGGAAATGTCTAAAAAAATGCGCCACCGTGGCCCTGACTGGTCTGGTATTTATTCATCGGATAAAGCTATTCTTGTTCACGAACGTCTGGCTATCGTCGACCTGAACAGCGGTGAACAGCCACTTTACAATGCTGATAAAACACATGCTCTTGCAGTAAATGGTGAGATTTACAACCACAAAGAGCTGCGTGCGGAATTTGCCCCTGACTACCCGTTCCAGACCGAGTCTGATTGCGAAATTATTCTGGCGCTATACAAAGAGAAAGGCCCCGAACTACTTGATTACCTCAACGGTATTTTCGGCTTTATCCTGTACGATGAGCAAGAAGATGCCTACCTGATCGGCCGTGACCATATCGGTATTATCCCGCTATACCATGGTCACGATGAGCATGGTAACTACTATGTCGCTTCAGAAATGAAAGCACTGGTCCCTGTGTGTAAGACCATCAGTGAATTCCCTCCAGGTTCCTTCCTGTGGAGCAAAGCCGGTGAACCAACACGCTACTACAAGCGTGACTGGATGGAATTTGATGCTGTGGTTGAGGCCAAGACGGATAAGGTCGCGTTGAGCGACGCACTGGAAGGTGCTGTTAAGCGCCAGCTAATGACCGATGTGCCTTACGGTGTACTGCTTTCCGGTGGCTTAGATTCCTCGGTAATTTCAGCCATTACCAAGAAGTTTGCCGCCCGCCGTATCGAAGATAACGAAGAGTCTGATGCTTGGTGGCCAACCCTGCACTCCTTCGCCATTGGCCTAGAAGGCGCACCGGATCTAAAAGCAGCGAAGGTTGTTGCCGATAGTATCGGTACGGTCCACCATGAGCTAACCTATACCGTTCAGGAAGGTCTTGACGCTATCCGTGATGTGATTTACCACATCGAGACTTACGATGTCACCACCATCCGCGCGTCGACTCCGATGTACCTGATGTCACGTAAGATCCGCGCAATGGGTATCAAGATGGTACTGTCAGGCGAAGGCGCCGACGAAGTGTTCGGTGGCTACCTGTATTTCCACAAAGCCCCGAACGCAAAAGAGTTCCACGAAGAAACGGTCCGTAAGCTACTCGCACTGAACATGTTTGACTGTGCCCGTGCCAACAAATCAATGGCAGCATGGGGCATCGAAGCCCGCGTACCTTTCCTCGATAAAGAGTTCCTGGAAGTGGCTATGCGTCTTAACCCTGAAGACAAGATGTGTGGCAACGGCAAAATGGAAAAACACATTCTCCGCGAGTGTTTCGGCCATTACCTACCAGAATCCGTTGCTTGGCGTCAGAAAGAGCAATTCTCTGACGGTGTGGGCTATAGCTGGATTGATTCCCTGCGCGAGGTTGCTGAAGCAAAAGTGTCTGATCAGCAACTTGAAACAGCGAAATTCCGTTTCCCATACAACACACCAACGACCAAAGAGGCTTACGTGTACCGTGAGATCTTCGAAGAGCTGTTCCCGCTAGAAGATGCCGCTAAATGTGTTCCAGGTGGCCCGTCAATCGCGTGTTCTAGCGCTAAGGCCATTGAGTGGGATGAAAGCTTCAAGAACAGTGCCGACCCATCAGGCCGAGCTGTCGCAGCCGTCCACAACGAAGCCTACGATGCATAAGCGCAAAGCCGCTTAACGTTTGATAACCCATAACAAAAAACCGCCAACAAAGGCGGTTTTTTTATGCTCAGCATTCAAGAAACGACGATTAACGTTCCCAGTATGCTTCTTCCAAGCTGTCTTCACGCTCTGGCAGGCCACGAGACAGGCGAGGAGAATGCTGCGCCAGTACTTCGTAACTCACTCGGTTCGAGTACAAGCAAACCTGTGAGAAAGACGAGTAAGTCAGGAAGTCAAACTGGTGTTTGCTCGACTTAGGCACATTGTCTTTATGGTAACGGTTAGCAGACATGTCGTGCAACAGTGCAGACAATGCACCATCACCAGCACCGTTGGTGTTCTTGATACGCTCAGGGCCACCCATGTATGGGGCAATGTGCGAGTACACCTTGATTGGAGTCTGACACTCCGATTTCAGCATTGGACGGCTGAATTCGTAACGGTTGAACTCAGGGATTTCACCCGGTAGCAGCGGCAGGCTTGTTTCTCGCTTGGCTTCATCTTCGGTGTAACCCGCAGTGTACAAACCAACAGGGCCCGCAGTGCATAGCACCAAGTCTACCCACTCAAGGGTTTTCTCTGATGCAATCAGAGGATCGGTCTCACCGGTCAGGGCTTCGGCTTCATCTTCGTTCATCGCGACAACCGTCACGTGATCACGCAGGAAGTCACGCCACCACTGTGGGTCATCTTCAATCACAAACTTGGTACCCAATGTCAGGACGACAGGGACATCATGTTTCTTAGCGTACTCAATCGCCTGCATGGTGGCTGCTGGCATTGGGTCACCGTCTTTACAACGTACCAAGTAAGCAGTCAGTACCAAAGCAGAAGCACGCTTGAATACCTCTTCAGGAACACTGCTTGGCTCAAGTTGGTTCATGCGGCCTTCGTTGATCGCGAAGGTACGCTCACCTTCTTTAGAGATCAGGGCGAAGCAACGACCAATAGGGCCATTGACTGGCTGCAGGTGATTCATATCCATACGGCTTGATGTGTTGCACAGATAACGGTAGGCATAGCTGCCGATCTCGATATCTTTACTCATCACACCCAGCAACACTGATTTATCATCAGCCAGTACCGAGTAGTTATGAAGGGTATTACCGATAGTACCACCAGCAAATTCGTGGCTGATCATTTCTTTTTCTTTCAGCTCACGATACAGCGCTTCGGCTTTCTCATCTGAGATCACCAGCGAATGGCCTTTACTCAGCTCATAGCGTTCCAGGAATTCATCTTCGACACATGCTTCAATATCAACCAGAGTCTGGTCGATACCGACAATATGCGTGCGCGTTAGTCGCTTGTCTTGCTTGGCTTGACTAAGAAGGGGATCACGAGCATGGACCGGGAAGTAATGCTTCGATTTGCGTTGGCCTGGAAATTTCATGTCAATGAGCTGTCTGTTGAGAAATTTTTGCGAATTCTATCACAGAATATAGAACAAAAAAGAAAAAGCTCTCACAGAATGTGAGAGCTTTATTGTCAATCAGGCAGGTTATCCATACAGGGTGTTAAGCTACATCTACACTCAACCGCAGCTTAGGTTACCGGCTACCACCCCTTGCTATGTTGCTGCACCAACGACGCCATCAAATCAATATGAGCAGGATTGTCATTCAAGCAGGGAATCAGATTGAAACATTCACCACCGGCCTCAAGAAAGACCTCTTGGCACCCTTCGGCTATCTCTTCCAATGTTTCAAGGCAATCAACCGAAAACGCCGGGCAAATAACATCAAGTCGCTTCACACCTTTTTGAGCTAATTCACGAATCGTGCCTTCGGTATATGGCTTGAGCCATTCCTCACGGCCAAAGATGGACTGATAGCTCATACTCATTTGCTCACGCGGCATGTCAATCTTTTCCGCAAGCAAGGCGGTGGTAGCATTACAATGCTCAGGGTATGGATCGCCATTATCAGCATAGCGCTTCGGGATCCCATGGTAAGAGCACAGCAGATAATCAGCCTTTCCATTCTCTTGCCAAAACTCAGTGACGGATTCAGCCAGCGCTGAGATGTAGTCAGGATGGTCAAAATAGTGGTTCACAAAGCGCAGCTCTGGGATCTCAGCCCTCGCCTTCAGCACCTTCGCGATTTTATCGAACACCGCCGCAGTGGTGGTGCGTGAGTACTGCGGGTATAAAGGAAGCACCAATACGCGTTCGCAGCCCTGCTGCTTGAGCGCATCAAGGCCATCAAGCATACTCGGACTACCGTAGGTCATCCCCAACTCAACCGGTACACCCAGGGTGTCTTGTAATGCCTGCTGCTGGCGTTTCGAATACACCATCAGTGGGGAGCCCTCATCCATCCATACCGACTGATACAACTTGGCAACTTTCGGCGCGCGGACAGGCAAAATCACCCCGTGTAAGATCGGACACCAGAGCCAGCGGTTCATATCAACCACACGGTGGTCATGGAGAAAATCGGACAGAAACCGCTTCACCCCTGCAGGTGTCGCTTCATCAGGCGTTCCTAGATTAACTAGTAGCACCCCATACGGGCGGGTTTGATTATTGTTATTGATACTTTGCTCGCTCATATCATCCTTCACGCTCAAGACGGTAATATTCAACTCTACTTAACTGTATCAGAGTTCTTTTCAGCCAGTTATCCCCTATCAGGTATTAATTGGATCATTTTTCTGGCTTATAAAAAAAAACGGGCTGACCCAATGGCCAGCCCGCTTGTGAACTTGCTAAGCAGCTTGCGATTAAGCCAGTGCTTTTTCCAGCTCTGCGCTTACAGCGGCTACAGGCTGAGTACCGTCGAACTTCAGGTACTTAGTGTTGCCTGCATCTGCTTCTTTGTTGTAGTAAGCAATCAAAGGAGCAGTTTGCTCGTGGTATACACCTAGGCGAGCACGTACGGTTTCTTCTTTGTCGTCATCACGAACAACAAGATCTTCACCTGTTACGTCGTCTTTACCTTCAACCTTAGGCGGGTTGTAAATTGCGTGGTAAGTACGACCAGAAGCTAGGTGAGCACGACGGCCAGCCATACGCTCAACGATCACGTCGTCAGCTACGTCAAATTCGATCACGTAGTCAACTTCAACGCCGATTTCTTTCAGGCCATCAGCCTGAGGAATTGTGCGTGGGAAGCCGTCAAGCAGGAAGCCTTTTGCACAGTCGTCTTCAGCAATACGCTCTTTAACCAGACCAAGGATGATGTCGTCTGACACAAGCTGGCCAGCATCAATGACGGATTTCGCTTGTTTACCTAGCTCAGTACCTGCCTTGATTGCTGCACGTAGCATGTCACCAGTAGAGATTTGTGGAATACCAAATTTCTCCATGATGAATTGTGCCTGAGTACCTTTACCTGCACCTGGAGCGCCCAGAAGAATGATGCGCATCTTGTTCCCCTATAGATTTGAATGGAGTTTTCAAAGAAGTGAAAAATACACTGATTACGGCATAGTCGCAAGCCCAGTCCCTGACTAGGCTGCGATTACATGCTGTATCAGAATACTATTTGAGGCCGGTAACAGGCGATTAGACCTTCGTCCTACCTGTTCCGGTTTATTTTTCTTACTATTTACCCAGTAATTTATTCACCGCGGCAAGGAACTGGGACGGATCGTCCATCGTGCCCTTCTCGGCCAGCATCGCCTGCCCCAATAACATTTCGACCCAACGTCCAAAGACTTCCTCGTCAGCTTCATCGGCCATTTTGGTCACCAATGGGTGCTCCGGGTTCAGCTCAAAGATGTATTGTACCTCTGGTGCGTCATGACCTGCCGCAGCCAACAGTTTCGCCATCTGGGTACCCATCTCGTTCTCGTCGGTAACGACAACGGCTGGGGTGTCTTTTAGCTTGAACGTGGTGCGTACATCTTTCACACGCTCGCCAAGGTATGTTTTGCTTCGCTCAACCACCGACTGAAAGGCTTCTTCTGTTTCCTTGCGCTTCTCTTTCTCTTCTTCCTGCTCAAAAGCAGACAGGTCAAGATCCGCTTTGGTGATCGCTTGGAACGACTTACCATCAAATTCTGGCAGGTGGCCCATCAACCACTCGTCGATGCGGTCATGCATTAACAGCACTTCCAGGCCCTTGGCACGGAACTGCTCCAAGTGTGGGCTGTTCTTCGCCGCGCTGAAGCTATCAGCCGTCAGGAAGTAGATCTTATCCTGGCCTTCTTTCATGCGCTCGATGTAACCAGAAAGCGAAACGGTCTGCTCAACCGTTTCGGCATGGGTCGAGCTGAAACGAAGCAGCTTGGCAATCTTTTCGCGGTTTGCGAAATCTTCCACCGGGCCTTCTTTCAGTACCTGACCGAATTCATTCCACAATGTTTGGTATTTCTCGGCGTCTTTGTTCGCCAGACGCTCCATCATAGTCAGGGCACGCTTGGTACATGCCTTGCGCAGTGACTGAGTCACCTTGTTGTCCTGCAAGATTTCTCGCGATACGTTCAACGGCAAATCGTTCGAGTCAATAAGACCGCGCATAAAGCGCAGGTAAGACGGCATGAACTGCTCAGCGTCATCCATAATAAAGACGCGCTGAACATACAGTTTCAGGCCGTGCTTACTATCGCGATTGTGCATGTCCCAAGGCGCTTTAGATGGGATATACAGCAAACTCGTGTAGTCCTGCTTACCTTCAACCCGGTTATGGCTCCAAGTCAACGGCTCGGCAAAGTCATGTGAGACATGACTGTAAAATTCTTTGTATTCTTCTTCGGAAATATCTGACTTATTGCGGGTCCAAAGTGCTTGCGCCTTATTGATTTGCTCCCACTTACGGCCTGTTTCCTTGCCTTCCTCGTCGCGCTCAACGGTCTGGATATGAACCGGAATACCGATATGATCTGAGTATTTACCGATGATCTCACGCAGGCGGTGCTCACTCAGGAACTCCTTCTCGTCTTCACGAAGGTGAAGCACGATCTCGGTACCACGGCTCTCTTTTTCAATATCTTCAATCGTGTAGTCACCTTCACCACCCGATTGCCAAGACACGGCTTGATCGGCGGCAAGACCGGCCGCACGGGTGTTCACCGTCACGGAATCTGCCACAATAAAAGCAGAATAGAAGCCGACACCGAACTGACCGATCAGCTGGGAGTCTTTCGTCTCGTCTTCGCTAAGCTTGGCGAAGAAGTCTTTAGTTCCCGATTTAGCAATCGTCCCTAGGTGCTCAATGACGTCGTCACGGGTCATACCAATACCGTTATCGGTGATGGTTAACGTGCCTGCCTGCTCGTTGAATGATAGCTTTACACCAAGCTCGGCATCATTTTCATACAAACCTGGCTGAGATAATGCACGGAAACGCAGCTTATCCGCGGCATCGGACGCATTAGAAATCAACTCACGCAAGAAGATCTCTTTGTTGGAGTACAAAGAATGGATCATCAATTGCAACAGCTGTTTCACCTCAGACTGAAAACCACGGGTTTCCTTATTTTTGTGGATAGTTTGTTCGCTCATTTCAACTCCGAAACTTGTATCAATAAACATTCAGGGCTTATAACAGCCGCTTTCCTTGTGCTGCTTCCCTTTACCAAGTGCTTGAGTATATAGATGTGGTCAAACGCATCAATTTCAACCTAAAATACACGTTTTATATTTTTATGTTTTTTCAGAACCGTTTTTTATAATTTTTACATTCAGAAGAGATTCAGGGTGTCCATGGTATACATTCGCCGTAGGCGTACCCTTGGTGCTAAAAATGAATAAATTAGAAAGTAAATTCCTTATTGGTCAACGCTTTTTGTTTGACCCATATGATAATAGCTTGATTGACCAATATGAAAGTGATGAGCTGACTCGACTCGGCAGTAATGAAAGCCGGGCACTCAGTTTGCTTATCGAAGATCCAGGAGCCATCATTACCCGCCACCGTCTGCATGAATATGTATGGCGTGAACAGGGTTTTGAGGTAGATGACTCCAGCCTGACCCAGGCTATTTCGACCTTAAGAAAAGCGCTTAAAGACTCGACAAAATCACCGGAGTTCATCAAAACCGTGCCTAAACGCGGCTACCAGATGATTGCATCCGTTGAGTCCCTGTCGGAAGTCGCTTCAAGTCATAACGCTGAACAAGCGGAAGCCTTAGCAAATAAACTGGACGAACCTTCTGAGCTTGAACGTGAGTTGTTCGAGCACAGTCAACAAACGACACCCGTAAAAACGGTAGCAACAGCTACCCATTCCCAACGCAACAAGCCAAAACTACCGATGGCGGCCATTTCAGGTGTGTTAGTGCTCATTGCCCTGTTGCTACCCGTTATCGTCAATCTCAGCATGCCACCTAAATCAGCTGCTTTTGAGCCTTATGCTGTGATAGACAATGTGCCGATTCTGATCCCGGCCAACCACCCGTCCCTGAGCCAATGGGAAGGCATGATCACCCAATGTGTTGAAAGCTACCTTCGTTATCACCCAGAAAGCAAACGCCCAATGGAAGTGATTGTGTCTGGCGGCCAGAACTCTCAGCTGTGGGTCAATTATGTTCACTCACTGAACAACCCCTCCGAGAATGTGACCCTTCGGTTGTTGACTAGCCAAAAGGACAATGTTGCGATATGTCAGTAAATACTCACAAGCAGTCGGTTAAACACTTCGTTTACCAATATTGGGCGTTTATCATTTTGGCCCTGTCAGTCCTGTTCTGCGCTTGGCTGTACTACTCCAGCGACTACAAGCAAGAGCAACTTCTGATCTCGCGTGAATGGCAGTCAAAGACTGTCAGCCGCATCGAAGAGACCGAACTGGAACAACTTGGTATGTTGCGCCGTGTCGAACAGACCAGCCACGTGGTATACCTGCCGAACAATACCTATTCGCGGATCACTTTGATGAGATTGTTCAGTACCAACGAACAGCCACTCACCATTCACATTTCGGAATCAGGTAACTGGGATGTTAGCGGTAAGTACCTACTGACTGAGCCAACGGAATTTAAAGATATCACCTCGGGTACCAATGAAGACTTCCAGCCGGAGCACCTACGGATCATCAACCAGATCTACCGTATGGATGCCCAGCAGAGCCGCAGAATGGATGTCATCGACGAGAAGACCATCTTGCTTACCAGCTTGTCGTATGGCTCGCATATCCTCTACTCGCTGTAAGTTAAAAATTCGCACTTGATGGCTATTCAAACCGCTCAGAAATGGGCGGTTTTGTTTTTTGGGTTCTGGGTTCTGGGTTCTGGGTTCTGGGTTCTGGGTTCTGGGTTCTGGGTTCTGGGTTCTGGGTTCTGGGTTCTGCAGTCAGCATTAGCAATAAAGTCAATCACTTCAATCTTTTGACTTTGCTTTTCCTAGGTCCGAGGGCCAACTCTTCCTAGGGCCAGTGCGATAATCAATAAGATAAGTAATATAGCTAAAGCGCTTAAATGGGGATATCGGAAGTGTTTTGCTTAACGCAAAAAAGAACGGGCGCAACTTTCGTTGCGCCCTTAGGTCTTACATGCAGCAGTCCCGCTACTATGGTGCTCCCTGCATCATTCCATTGAATTGCTGTAGTCCGTCAGCATATTCCTTTTATTCTTCGTCCTGAAGTTGTCCTTAGGCCATCCTGACCTGCCAGCATATCCTATCCTGACTCTCAACATCCTTCCTGGAGGGGTCCCTAACTTCGTCCTGAAGTGGTCCTTTTGTCATCCTGACTGGCAAACATCCTGCTTACCATTTTGCCGTTCCTCGGCTATCCCTTCACAGTCCTTGTTCGATATACCATCCTAGTACACCGGTCTCATCCTGAGACTCCCCAATCCTTGGGTATTTCCTGTTCCGTTCCGTCAGTTCCTTCCGACACCTATAAATATACGCCGATCAGCTGATTTAAGTAGCCGTTCTGGAATAACATCTCATATGCAATGCTATTGAAATATCGCCAACACACAACAAAATCGAATAAAGACAACCACTTAAATCAAATAACAGCGATTAAACCCTATACCTATCACCTCAATATCCCACGCGCTTGTAAGAGATCTCTCACAAAGGTGATAGAGTATTAGTATTAAGACGCAATAGAGTGCTGGGTACTGGGTACTGGGTACTGGGTACTGGGTACTGGGTACTGGGTACTGGGTACTGGGTACTGGGTACTGGGTACTGGGTACTGCAGGATATTAAAAAACGATTGAACTTCAAACTCTTTCTTTGCTTTTGATCTGCCTAGGCCCAAGGGCCTGCTCTTCCTAGTACCTCTATGCTTCTGGAATTAAAAAAGGGGGGAAGCCAAGCTTCCCCCAAACACAATGAACAGTCTAGCAATTATCTAAAATTAGAAGTACAGACGCATACCGATAGTGAATGCGTTATCGTCCTGACCTGCGTTAGCCTTATCGAAGTCCTGGTCAGCGTATTCCATGTAAGAAACAACCTGACTGGTTAGCCAGTAGTCAGCACCAATCGTGTACTGGTTTAGCTTGTCGTTTTGGGTATCAAAGTCAACGTAATCATATACGCCGTATAGACCGAAGCCCATTGGGAAGTCGTAACGGGCCATGGCACCGACACCGGTTTGCTCGTCACCAGCAAAGTCGTAATCAGAGTACATTGCCGCTAGAGATAGCGCCTGCCATTCATAAGTGGCGTTTAACGTCCAAGACGTGTCTTTATCGTCATTGTAGATACTCTTCTCAGTACGCTCCGACTGGGTGTAGGTACCCGATAGGCCTAGGCCGAAGTTCGAGTTCCATGCAACACCTAAAGCAAATGCCTGGTCAATACCTAGCTCACCAAAATCAGGGTTCATAGCACCAGTAGCATCAAGCCCTTCATCACCCGTATGGTACTGCGCCATTACTGTGAAATCGCTGATATCGATTTTGTACTGAATACCGTTAGTCAAGCGATCTGTTGCAGCAGCATCTGACTTGATGTTTGCCGTACCGCCGTATTCCCACGTAATATCGTATTGGCCTGCCAGTGTATCTTGCACTGCTGACATGCGACCCATGCGGAACTCACCGAAGTCACCACCGATAGCCACAGAGCCGAATTTCAAGAAGTCTTCACTATCGTCAAAACCATCACCGTTTTCTGGGATGATATTGAACTCTTTCAGTACATCACCGTTGATGTACATGTTGTTGTCCAAAAAGTAATTAATGCTTAGGCCAAGTTCAGTACCTTCACCGGTGAAAGTGCTGTCTGCGCCCATATGACCATTATCTGTTGTCTCGTAGCGGGCACGTAGGTTACCGTACACGTTAACAGATAGATCATCTGATTGATAAACCTCTGCCGCCATTGCTGACGCACTAGCCACTACCGAGCCGATCACGGCTGCAACTACTGTCTTTTTCATGTTCACTCCTAATCGTTCCCTGACCTTAAATAGTCGAAAACTTAGTATTAATTTTTTATGTGATACGCCGGTAATGACGGTTCATTTACAACCATCAATAATTACTTCCCGGCAAGTAACGCTACTATTTAATACATGAAAACAATTAGTTAGGAACAAAAATTCTATTAAAGAATATTTTGATAGAAATAATTAGAAAACAACTCCAGCTAAAAACTAAATTTTTCTTTACTGATCTAAAGCAGCTAAATTTGGCTTTATAAGTGGTTGATAAGGCAAGTAAGTGATAAAAAGGCAAAAAAATACCAACGATGAACGTTGGTATTTTTATGAAATAACTTTATATAAAACAAGTTTTATATTTATCAGTAAAGTTTTTGTCGTCCTGCTAGGGAGTGGGACAACGTCGTACCATCGACAAGCTCTAGCTCACCACCAACAGGGACCCCATGGGCAATCCGTGAGGCCGGGATCGAATACTCACTGCATAGCTCTGCAATGTAATGAGCGGTCGCTTCACCTTCTACCGTCGGGTTAGTGGCCAAAATCAACTCGTTGATCGGCTCGTTCTGCAAACGAAACTCAAGGGTATCCAGACCAATGTCCGAAGGACCAATGCCATCGAGTGGTGACAGGTGCCCCATCAACACAAAGTAACGGCCAGAAAACTGCCCCGTCGCTTCTACCGCCACGATATCTGCCGGCGATTCCACCACACAGATCTCACCGTTTTCCTGACGACGCGGGTTGGAGCAAATTGCACAAACCTCTTCCTCAGTAAACGTACGGCAGTCGCGGCAGTGGCCAATCTCGGTCATTGCCTTACTCAAGGCATCAGCCAATTGCAGGCCACCCTGTCGATTTCTCTGTAACAAACTGAAGGCCATACGTTGCGCTGACTTGGGGCCGACCCCAGGCAGGCACCGTAAGGCCTCCATTAGTTGTTCCAGTAAGTGACTGGTACGCATTAATTAGAATGGCATCTTGAAGCCGGCTGGTAGGTTCATACCACCGGTTACGCCTGCCATTTTTTCTTTCTGCGCTTCTTCGATACGACGAGCTGCGTCGTTGAACGCGGCCGCAATCAGATCTTCCAGCATGTCTTTGTCGTCTTCCATCAAGCTTTCATCCAGCTCAACGCGACGTACACTGTGGCTACCAGTTAGAGTCACTTTTACCAGGCCAGCACCAGACTCGCCGGTCACTTCCATATTTGCGATCTCTTCCTGCATTTCCTGCATGCGCTCTTGCATCTGCTGCGCCTGCTTCATCATGTTAGCCATACCGCCTTTACCAAACATATCTTCTCTCTCTGTGGTCTGGTTAATCTATAAGGGTCTTACGCTATCTTCATCAAGTACAGCAGAAAAACGCTGACAAATGAAATTAACGTTCGGATCGGACATTAAGCTTTGCTTGGCCTGATCCAATTTCTGCTGATAAATCGCCTCACGCCATTCAAGGGGCGAGCGGCCTTTATCACTCAATTCAACTTCCAACGACACGGTCTCGGCAAAAAGTTCACTCATTGCCATAGCCAGTTGCTCCCGCGCCTTGGGGGTATTCAGGTGCTGCTGAGAAGGACGGAGGCATAATTTTACCTGATTACCTTCTCTTTCGAACGCCGAATTAAGTGCCAGCTGCTGAACCATACGTCCAACTTGCAGCTTGGTCACCCAATCCGACCAACTATCCTGATTTGCTGCTTCCTTGACAAGCAATTTCACCATTTCAGGTGTCTTTTCATGCTCTAAGGCTTGTTTCAAAAGCTTCGGAGCAACGACTTGCTGAGTCTCGGTTTGTTCAGGAAGCGTGGTCGGGCGCCATTGGTACTCAGAGGAACTGTCGTCTAGCTGATCCATGGCGTCAGTCTGCGCTGCCGCTGTTGTCGGTGCACCCGGTACCGGCATCGCATTTCCAGCCGCCTTTACCTGACCGTTTTGCTTGTTGGCAATACGATCAAGTACGCTGCTGCTTGCAACCTTTTTAGCCCGTACCGGTTCACCCTTTTTTCCGTTGTCCGGCGCACTGCCGTCACGCTTGGTTTTACTGCGAAGCTGGTTTCTTGCCGCCAGCAACCCTGATGCAGCCGATGAGGGTTGGGACTGGGGTTGAGCTTGAGCCGGTGCTGCTGTCGGCGCCATTTGCTGATGTGGCGCAGCCTGGGTCTGTTCCGGCTGATAGCTTGGTGCAGTGCCTGCAGGATCATAACCCGCTGGCGGCTGCGACGCGTAATTCGCCGGAGGCTGATTTACAGGAGCTTGATTTACATGTGAATAGCTCGCAGGTGACGGCTGCGGCTGCCCCTGTGGTGGCATATTCTGCTGTGGAGCCGGTGCTGCCATTTGTTGCGGCTGCGGGGAAGACGCCTGACCGCCATTCATTTGCGCTTTCAGTGCCTGCACCCGCTGAATACCTTGCGCCTGCGACGGCGGTGCCGCAGCTGGCTGAGTGGCAGGTACAGCAATGGGCTGCGGCGTCACGGCATTAACCGATACCGGCCTAAAGGCCAGCATACGAAGTAACACCATTTCCAGTCCGGTCCGGCCATCAGGGGCAAAAGCCAAGTCCTGACGCCCCTGAAGGGAAATTTGGTAACACAACTGAACTTCTTGCGGTGATACCGATTGGCTCAGCGTGCTAATTCGCGAAGCATCCGGGGCACTGTCATCCAGTGAGGCCGGCAGGGCCTGATGCATCGCAACACGGTGAAGCTGGGTAGCCATTTCACGTAACAGGCTGTCCCATTCGACACCGACCGAGGCAAGCTCTTCCAAACACGCCATCGCGGGCTGTGCTTCGCCGCCAGCAACCGCTTCGAGCAGATAAAGTGCCTGTTCGGTATTGAGGGTGCCCAACATTTCCGACACAGCATCCGCCTGAACCTGACCATTACCCAGCGCAATCGCCTGATCGGTCAAGCTCAGAGCATCTCGCATACTGCCTTCGGCGGCACGGGAAATCAGCCCCAGTGCCCGAGCGTCGAATTCAACTTGCTCCTCGCCCAGTACCTTTTCCAGCTGCGCCTGGATCTGGCTATTATCCAGATGCTTAAGGTGGAACTGCAGGCAGCGGGACAGGATAGTCACCGGTAGTTTTTGCGGGTCGGTGGTCGCCAGAATAAATTTCACGTATTCAGGCGGCTCTTCAAGCGTTTTCAGCAAGGCGTTAAAGCTATGACGAGAAAGCATGTGCACTTCGTCAATTAGGTAAACCTTATAGCGGCCACGCGCCGGCTTATACTGGACGTTATCCAGTAGATCTCGGGTATCTTCTACCTTGGTACGCGATGCCGCATCGATTTCCAGCAAATCGACAAAACGACCTTCATCAATTTCACGGCAGGTTTCGCACTGGCCACATGGCGAGGCTGTGACGCCTTGCTCACAGTTCAGACCCTTGGCAAAAATACGGGCAATCGTGGTTTTACCTACCCCTCTTGTTCCACTGAACAAGTAGGCATGGTGAAGACGATTATGGGCAAGCGCATTGGCCAATGCCGTCAAGACATGGGACTGACCGACCACATCATCAAACTGGTGCGGGCGCCATTTACGTGCCAGAACCTGATAACTCATGTTAACTAACCTTACAGAATCAAGAACTCAATGCTAGCACAGGGAGGATTTTTGAGCGAGAGGACGCTCCGACGAGCGCCCAATGATTGGCCAAATCAGTAATAGATAATTAGTGGCCGTCGAAATCGCAGATACTGAACACGTTCAGGTCGATCCCTTTCAGGCGCTCTTCACCACCGATGTCCGGTAGGTTGATAACAAAAGCAGCATCTTCAACGATACCACCCAAGCGGCGCACCAGCTTAGTTGTCGCTTCGATCGTGCCGCCTGTCGCCAACAGATCATCGACGAGCAAGACCTTGTCGCCTTCTTTGATTGCATCGACATGGATCTCAAGCGTATCCTGACCATACTCAAGCTCGTAGCTCTCGCCAATCACTTCACGTGGCAATTTGCCAGGCTTACGTACCGGCACAAAACCCACACCCAATTCAAGGGCTAGCGGTGCACCGAACAAAAAACCACGCGCTTCAGTACCAATTACCTTAGTGATCCCTTTATCTTTATATTGTTCGATAAGGATTTGCATGGTCGCGCGGTAAGCATCTGGATCTTCCATCAGGCTAGTCACATCGCGGAACAGGATCCCTGGCTTTGGATAATCAGGAATGGATTTGATGCTATTTTTGATCAACGCGAGCTTTTCTTGAGTCATAATTTTTTTCCATTAAACAATACGGCCATATGATGACACACCGCCGAAAAAACTGGTTCAAATAGTAGTTTTTTTCCCATGGCGGGGCAAGGACTGCGACATTCTCAGCACCAAGAGAATGATCCAGATAGCATCAATAGCACAGCGTGGACCGATTAGCCCTGCAGTGTGGGATTATCCCGCTCAGGCAGTCGGTTGAACCAGACCAGTAGAATGACCAGCATGGACACCAGCATCACTTTGTGCCAAAGCAGAGGAACGAGGAAAATAGACAGGGAAAAGCTGGCCACAATCATAATATTGGCCCGACGTTTAACGTGCTTGGACACCGCTCGGTGATGGTGCCAATTCTGCAAAATGGGGCCAAACCTCGGGTGGTTAAGCAGCCAATGGTTGAGCTTTGGCGATCCCCGCATGAAACAGGCACTGGCCAGCAGCAAAAAAGGGGTCGTGGGTAACAATGGCAGAAAAGCCCCGACAAGCCCCAAGGCAACACAGATCCACCCACATAACAACAGAAGTGTTTTTCTAACCATATGACCTAACCAATGTGAAACGGCTCTTTACCCTTTACTACGAGTGTACCAGCTAAAACAAAAATACCAACAACCCATCTCTGTCAGTATAAGTTGTAGGTATTTGCTTTTGGCTGAACTCGTTAAGTACTTACGATGAGAGCATACCGACAAAAGTCAAGATAGCGGGTAGCGTCGGCAATGCCAACACGGCAATAAATCCGAGGAAATATTTAACGTTGTATGGATCTTGATATCCCTGCTCCATGGTAGACTTCCTTTATTGACTGATTAGATGTTAACGGCTCTTGGGCCATCGATTATTTGTGCAGCCAATATAGCGGAATAGTATGATGACAAAAACCGAGGGAATTTAAGGTTATTGTCATACAACCCCATAATTGTTTGATTCAAATCACAATCGTTATCAAGAATCGTCTTAGACTAAAATAATCACTAATAAAAAAATAAAAGGCTTATGACAACGTCAGATAAACTTTACGAGCAGCTGCAACAGCGCCTGGAACAAGAACACGGCATGTTGTCACGCGAGCTCAAGCACGAGATGCTGCTCAATACCTTGGTGCCGTCAGCAACAGCGATTGAGAATGCAGAATTGAGCGAGTTAATCGTGATGGCCAAATCTTCTTTTATTCCCAACCTATTCGATTTGGCTATACGGATGGAACGCATCGACGCGGCAGTTTGCTCGGTGAAACTGGGGATGTATGGACTGTGTGTCGATTGCGAAGAAGAAATCGCGATTGAAGATCTTGAAAAAGACCCAGCTCAGCCGCGCTGCAACAGTTGCCGCGAGCACAGCCGCTACCACCACGACAGCTAATCCAACAATAAGCGGGCTTTCCCGCCTATTGTTCTACTCGACCTGTTCAGCTAGACCTGTTTTGCTTGCCCCGTCATTTACCGGCCTGCGTTTTACTCGAGCTGCTTTACTGAGTATCAATCTTTGTCTTGATACCTCAGGGCGATTATAGCTATGGCGCAGACTGCTGCTTGACCCACTGTTCAAACGCCTCTCTTTCTTCAACATTGGCTTTGCTGTACCAAAGCTTGAGCTGGACAAACGCATCACCAGTAATACTGACCTCCCCCTTGTCACTCACTTCTACCGCTGCCTGTTCTAGATCAACCGCGTAACCTTCTTCAAAGGTAATACCGTGCTCGCGATTATACTCGGCCACCAAGCCTTCCATATCGCTGTAAGCGGCAAAGCCTTTGCCTTGCAGTTCGACATGCTCAAGGGTCTTGGTACTGCCATCAGCCAACTCAAGCTGCCACTCTGGGCCGCGCTGGAAATACGCTTTAGCTTGGCTCATGCTCGATAAACGAGGCAAGACGATGGTGGCATCTTGCTTGGGCACGTCCATCTCAAACAGGTATGGACGCGTGGTATACATTTTACTCTTCGAGCCATCTTTGAGCTCACCGTCAAAGCGCACGACCACCTGATGGCGACCTTCGGTCAAATCAATGCTGTCAGCTTCAGACCAGAAAGAGGATTCGACTTGTTTACCATCCACGACCAGCAGTTTGATGTTCTGGCCGGTACTCAGTGTGGCTGCCTGCAGACCCATCGGCAATGCCAATAGGCCAAGGGTGACTAACCATTTTTTCATTGCTATTCCCTTACTCACTGTCATAACACAATTTTGTCATCACTAAGATAACAAAAAGCCGCCTGGGGAGGCGGCTTTTTTGGAGAGTTTTTAACCGAAAAAGACGATTAGAATACTACTTCCATACCTACTAGGTAACCTACATCTAGGTCAGCAAGGTCAGAGTCAGCCCAGCCTAGTTCACCGTAAACTTTCACGTTGCTGTGTAGTTGGTGAGTTACGTTACCGTATACGTTGTCGATAGTGTCGTTTGACGCATCATCGTCAAGACGGTTGTAACCTAGAGCAAACGTGTTTTTACCCATAGTGTAAGAACCAGCAAGTTCAATTACGTCAGCGTCAACAGTTTTAACACCAGCAGTCTTGTTCTCGATTTGGCCGTAAGAAGCAGCAAATGCGAATTGACCCATTACGTACTCAGCTTCTAGGTTGAAGATGTCACGCTCTTTCTTTTCAGAGTCTAGAGATGAGTTCTCTGCAGTGTAGTAGTAACCACGTACATCGATGTCACCGAAACGCGCACCAAGGCGAGCATCAGTAATAGTACCGTCAGAGTTTAGGAAATCAGTAGCAGCATCGCCATTAATGCCTTTTGATTCAGCATCAGCATCTAGGTCGTGAGATAGACCGAAGTAGAACTGACCGTTGTCGAATACGTACTTGATAGTTTCGTTACCTTCAGTAACACCGAAGTCGATTTGCTCGAAACCTAGCTCGTAGTCTTTACCGATACCTGCGTCATCAGAAATAAGTAGCTGACGACCGAACGTTAGCGTACCGAAATCGCCGCCAAGACCAACCCATAGCTCATCGTTAGTTACGTCACGTTTTTCGAACGCAAAACCGATACCCGCAACTGCGTTTAGCTGGTCGTTAACTGCGATTGTGGTGTTTAGCTGTAGGTCACCGTCATCTAGGTGAATGCCTGAGTCAGCGTTGCTGTCTTTGTCTTGGATTGGCTGAAGGTACTGAACTTCAGCTGCACCTGAAAGGTCTACAACTACGCCGTTTGCGTCATATAGGTTAATGCCAGCTTGTGCTGAACCTGCTGCTAGTACTGATAGTGCTAGAAGAGTCTTTTTCATGATATCCACTGCCTTTTCTTATTTAGACTGGAATTCCTGTTTCCAGAATTCCTTTTCTTTTTTTATCCCCAACTTCTTATGCCTTATAAACATATAACGCAATAAGAAAGCTAAAGAGTCGAAATTTATGGAACTCATCCTGACAGAAGATTCCACTTTGTGTCAAATCTTCTAAACCCAAGCTAAAAAAACATCAACACCCATCAAATTCAACAACTTACAAATCAAACGAATGCTAATTGAGCATTGTTTTTATATAAAAAATGTCTATTCATAAAAAAGTAACCATTGAATTATCAACACAAAAAACTACAAATTTAGCAAAATAGAGCAATTAGAAGCACAAAATATCATGCCTAGCAGTTATTTGTGGTGAATTAGCATTGAAAACCACCTACGCAGATCTGCTTCTAACTAGTTCAATCTTATTTCGTGAACTGGTTCTCATTTTTAAAAGGCAAACCTCAAAAACCTGCGAGCGGTCACATTCAGATGTTCATGCTATAATGCGCGCCCCAGTCCCGATGAAGTTTCAGATATGCTACACAACCAGATAAAGAGTGATATCAAGCAGTGCTATGAGAACCTGAGCAATCAGCTCGATAACTTTATACCTAGAAGGGCTCAAAACTATCTGGTTGCCGAGATAGCAAAGACACTGGGTGGTGAATACCATGCCAAACACCGTATGCTGGTCGGCGAAGCTGGTACAGGGATCGGTAAATCACTCTCCTATTTACTGGGGACGATCCCGTTCGCGGTGTTTAACAATAAGAAAGTATTAATTTCCACCGCGACCGTTGCTCTGCAAGAGCAGCTGATCAATAAAGACCTGCCGCTTTTCAACCGCATCTATCCCAAAGAGTTCAGTTTTATCTTGGCCAAGGGCCGTCAGCGCTATTGCTGTAACCATAAATTAGAAGCCAGTTGCAATAGTGATGAAAGTCAACAAGTTAGCCTTTGGGATGAAAAACCTAAAAAGTCAGATTTAGATCTTTTGAAGCGGATGTTGATAGCCAGCGAGGGCGGAAAGTGGGATGGCGACCGGGACAGTTGGCCTACTACCATCCCCGATCGCATCTGGCAGCAGATTGTCGCCGATAAGCACAGCTGTCATGCCGGCTTGCCCAAGCACCGGGACTGTCCGTTCTCCAAGGCCCGCGAGCACTTGGAAAAAGCCGACGTCATTATTGCCAACCATGCCCTGCTGATGGCAGATATTGAATTGGGCGGCGGTATTATTTTGCCGGAGCCGGAAAAAACCATCTATGTCATTGATGAGGCACACCACTTGCCTCAGGTTGCGCGTGATTTCTCCTCGGCAGCGGCCAGCCTTAAAGGCGCTGCCAGCTGGTTGGAAAAGCTCAACCAATCTGTCGGCAAACTGGCTGAGCTGGCTGATTATAAGAAATCAGGCCGATTCCAGACCGCACTGAGCGAGAACATTGCAACGCTAATCCCGACACTGCGCCAAATCGCCAGCAGTATCGATGACACCCAATTCAATAAAGACGGTGTTTACCGCTTTGAGCATGGGGAACTGCCTGCTTGGCTGCAAGAAGAAGCCAAAGGCTGTAAAGATGCCAGCAAGAAGGCCTTGCAAGCGCTGGGGAAAATTCACGATTTGATCTCTGAGCGCACTAAAGACAATGAAATCTTACCTAGGCTCGGTGAGCAAGCGCTTGCCGAATCAGGCTTTTATCTACAGCGACTTGAAAATCTTGAGAAGGTCTGGAGCTTGATGGCCCAGCCCAACAAGGATAAAGGCGCCCCGCTCGCGCGCTGGATTGAAAAAAGCCAAGACCGCGAGAATGACTACATCATTGAAGTCTCCCCGCTTGAGGTCGGCTATCGCCTAGACCAATTACTTTGGAGCCGTGCTGTCGGTTCCATTCTGGTTTCGGCAACCCTGCGAGCATTGAACCAGTTCGACTACTTTTGCCGCCAAGCCGGCATTTACGAAAAAGAAGCCACCCGCTTCTTGGCTTTGGCCTCGCCGTTTGACTACCAGAACAACGCCCGGTTGGTGATCCCGGCTCTGCCTCTTGAGCCGCAAGCAGACAAATTTACTGATTTGCTCATCGACACTCTGCCGGAATACCTCGAGGGAGAGACATCTAGCCTTGTCTTATTCTCTTCCTATTGGCAGATGAACCAAGTCGCCGACAAACTCCGACCGCTGGCCAAGAAAAATCGCTGGGAACTCCTTGTTCAAGGTGAAGAGTCACGTCAGATCACTCTAAAAAAACATAAAGAGAACTGTCAAAAAGGTAAAACTAGTATTTTATTTGGCACTGGTAGCTTCTCTGAAGGCCTTGATTTGCCTGGTGATTTACTTAAAAACCTGATTATCACCAAGATTCCGTTCGCCGTACCGACCTCTCCGGTGGAAGAAGCCCATGCGGAGTACATCGAAAGCCGTGGCGGTAACCCGTTTTTGCAAATATCAGTACCAGAAGCGAGCAAGAAACTGATCCAGTCTGTGGGCCGCCTGCTGCGTAAAGAAGAAGACACGGGCAGAGTTGTGCTGCTCGACCGACGGGTGATCACCAGACGTTACGGCAAAGCCTTACTCGATTCACTGCCACCCTTTGAACGTGTTATCGAACACGTTCGATAGTCGGTGATAGCTCATGATTGAAACGCTTGAACCCGGAATGTGGCTCTTACTTGGACTGATTGCCCTGCTTGCCGGTTTTATTGATGCGGTTGCTGGCGGCGGTGGCATGCTGACCGTCCCAGCACTGCTGTCTATTGGTCTGCCACCCCACATTGCATTAGGCACCAATAAACTGGCGGCCACCTTTGCTTCATCAACAGCCGCTTGGACCTATTATAAGAAGCAGCTTTTTTCACCTTCATTTTGGCGCCAGTCCTTCATCGCCACCCTAATCGGTGCGATTGGCGGTACCTTGGTGGTTGATCTGCTATCTACCGAATGGTTGGAGAAAATACTGCCGCTGATCATTCTCGCTGCCGCGGTATACACAATTTGGCACCCACACCCCAAAGGGAGCAGTCATAACTTACCGGAGCCATCCACCAGTCTGACCAAGAAACAGTGGGCACAGGGGACAAGCCTAGGTTTTTATGATGGCGTTGCAGGCCCTGGCACCGGTGCCTTTTGGATCGTGTCGAATATGGCGCTTTACCGCCTCGACATCCTGATGGCATCTGGCCTTGCCAAGGCCATGAACTTTACCAGCAACCTGACCTCGCTGGTGACCTTTGCTATCTTAGGGCATATTAATGTATTGCTAGGCCTGACAATGGGCGTTTGCCTGATGATCGGAGCCTATATCGGCGCCCACTCCGCTATTCGCTTTGGCGCACGCTTTATACGGCCTGTTTTTGTCACCGTGGTGATTATTTTGGCCGTCAAACTGGCCCTGCAGGCTTGGTTTTAACCCGCCGCTGAATCTGGAGTCATACCATGCTCGATTTCCAACGACTGGAAAAAATCGTCACCCAACTGGCCGACGAAGCAGCCAGTACCGATAGTAAGCGGGGAGAAGCCCAGCGCCCGCTGTTTGATGAGCAATTGTTTCATTGTCGTAGCAAACTGCTAGGTCCTTGTGTCGAGGAGATCCATGAAGAAATCTTTGCACTAAGCCGCGAACACGCTCAAGGCAAACTCAATCCCAGCCGTACCCAACATGTATGTGAGCGCATCGTTTCACAGATCCAGGCTGTACAGCGGGAATTGGCCACTCAGCATATTCGCAAGAATGAACCGCAACGAACGAGAAGCTGGCGCAAACCCATATATGAACTCAAGCAAGATCTCGCGCAGCACCAAGAATGGGCCAAACGCTTAACCACTATGCAACGTACCAAAGAGCGAGCAGTGAGCCGATGTCGCTCAGTTGAAGAGCGACAGAGTTTGGAGAGCGAAGCCGCAACGTTAGCTGATCGCTTATACCGCTGCCGCGCCGCACTGGCAAAAATTGAAAAGCAGATCAGCATGCGGGAGAGAAAAGGTTAATGACACTTCATCTGGTTTATCATCCTATCTACTCACAGCTAGACCTGCCGCCACAGCACCGCTATCCCATCAACAAATACCGGATGCTGTATCAGCATCTGGACCAAGAGCTGGGGCTCGACGCCCACCCCCGGCTACAACTGCACCAGCCTCAACCTGTATGTATTGATGAGGTCAAACAGCTGCACCATCCCGATTACATTGATGCTCTGTTTGGCAACACCTTACCTGCCGCTAAAATGCGTCGCATTGGCTTTCCATGGAGTCCGCAGCTTATTGAGCGCACCCTGACCTCTTCGGGTGGCACCAAGTTAACCGTCGATTTAGCCTATCAACACGGCATAGGGATCCACCTTAGTGGCGGCTACCACCACGCCCACCATGATTTTGGCAGTGGTTTTTGCCTTATTAACGATCTGGCGCTGGCTGCCCGCCACGCCCTTACCCTAGACGGTATCGACAAGGTCATGATCATTGATTGTGATGTCCACCATGGCGATGGGACGGCAACCTTATTGGCGGATGATCCGGAAATCATTACCTTTTCCGTTCACTGCGACAAGAACTTCCCTGCCCGTAAGCCGGCGTCAGATATCGATCTCACCCTGCCTCGGGAAACAACCACCGAAGAATACCTCGACGCTTTTGCTGGTATCCTGCCCCTTGCGCTGGCACAGCACCAACCGGATATGGTGATCTACGATGCCGGTGTCGATATCCACCAGCACGATGAATTGGGCTACTTCAATGTGTGTACCGACGGTATTTACCGGCGCGATCATCTGGTCTTGACCCTTTGCCACACTGCCAGTATCCCTGTTGCGGCAGTCGTTGGCGGTGGTTACCGCAGTGAGCATCAACATCTGGTCAATCTACATGCCCAGCTTATATACTCGGCACTGGATATACTGGCGCAGCGCCCTTGTAACTAACCAGACAACGTGAGCATTATGACTGAATCAACTTCATCTCCCCTCGACAACGCCCCGGACGATATCAAATTGGCGGTAGATCTTATCTACCTACTCGAAAGCAACGAGGTTGATCTTGAAACGGCATTGTCTGCGATCAATATCGTGAAAGGTGATCTAGAAGCCAAGCTAAAAGCATCAAAAGACCAATAGTCCGACGTCTTTTAATACCGAGCATCACAGCATTTCAGAACAAGCAGCCTAACGAAGTCATCCTTAGGCTGCTTGTGCTTGCTATTTCCATAACTGTTTATGGCATTAGGGATATACCCAAGTTACCTCAAGATGCAGGATTAAGAGGGTTATCAGCGCATTCAATCCAAAGCGAAGGTTTGCATCTTTAATACCAAACGGCGTCATTCAACGTCAAAATAATGACTATTTCGTAATTACCCCGCCATGAAAAAATCCACGTCCTTTAATTGACATGTTTTTAAATAAATAATTAAACCATTAGTATTTAACTTATTTTTATATCGTTCTACAATCTTTCCGCAAATAAATCTAATTATATTTTAAGAACATATATTTACTCATATACATACCAATTGGAGCTGTAATGAAAAAGGGACTAACACTAACAGCCATTGCTGTTACTGTGCTTTTATCGGGCTGTGCGTCTGATTCTGATGCAACAAAAACGCTTCCTCTAGAAAGCAATCAATCTGAAATATCCACCCAGATCAATTCAATTGCCCAGCACATCAATCAAGCCAAAGAAAAGCTGAGCAATGCAAAAGCTGATGAGCTTCAATGGTTTGCGACTAAACATTTCCAAAGTGCTGATAAAGCACTCAATGATGCCAAAGAGTACTACGCCGTATTTGAAACAGATCCAAGCAAGGCGCACAGCAGTACCGGCTTCTTTAGCTCAAGAACCAACCTTCAAGCAACAGAAGACGCGCTGAATCAATTCAACTTAAATATTGCAAAATCAGAAATGATCCGCGAAAAAGCATTATCTGTTCTTGATGAGGCATTTTCTTACCGTGCACAATTAGCGTCTTTAGACGTCAATAAATATTACCCGAAAAGCAATGCACGTTTAGAAACTCAGCTTAAAACATTGGTCAACCATATTGCCGATGATAGAACAGAACGTGCGACTGCAGGCCAACCGGATTTGGTTAACCGACAGCGTGCACTGGAAGTAAAAACGGTTACGCGTATTTACCTATCCGACGCACAAAAAGAATTGGCACGATTGAAAGCAAGCAATACGGCCTTGCATGCACCAGATACCTTAGCGGTTGCGTCAACCCGAGTGACAGCTGCAGAAGCCTTTATAAGTGCAGAACCTCGTTCGTTTAGCAAAATTGAAGATAAAGCCGCAGAAGCCATGTTCTCAATTAAGCATGCTGAGCACATTGCAGACGTAGTACAAAAGCTGAAAGCCCTGCCAGAGAAAGACTATGAGCGCCATGTGCTGACGTTTGAAAAACTACTGGTCAATATTTCTAAAGCCCTTGGCAGTGACGATCTGCGTGATAACCCTATTAACCAGCAAGGTAAACGTCTTGTCTCGCTGATTGAAGAGCAAAAAGCCCAATCAAGCGAAGGTGAGCAGAACTTACAGCAACTTCTGGCACAGCTGACTGATGAGCAGGAGAAAGTGACTGAGCTAGAAGCCTCACTGACAACCAAGCAACAAGCTAACGCTCAAGCCGGTGAGAAAGTGAAGCAATTGGAAGCCAAGATTGCTGAACTGAATGCCGCTCTTGTCGTGGCTTATACCCAAGCTAACGAGCAAGTAGAAGCGGTTGCTCAAGAGCAAGACGCTAATACGGAAAACGCTGTAGATAATGTGAAAGTCGCTGAAGCGACGGATGAAACGGCAGAGGTAAAAGCAGTCGAAGCAAAAGCAGCAGAGGCTGAGGCCATCGACGTAGAAGCTGCTCCACAAAAGCTGACGGCTGAAATTGAACCAGAAGTAGCAAGCTAACCCCCCAAGCTCATATCAATGATGAGAAGTGGCAAATTTGCCACTTCTTTTTATTGACTTTTCCCCTAGGGGAAGGTTTACACTTATTGGCAATCTTATAATTTACAGTTAGATATTGATGACTTTGCGCCGACCGCACAATATGCTGGCATTACTTCTGGTATTGATGATCAGCCTGATTATCAAGCCGGTTTTTGCTATGCCGGGTCATCAGACAATGCCTGCACAGTTCGGCTCCATATCACACTGCTCTCCCGCTGAGTCGACCTGCTCTCACGCCAATCAAACTCACCAACAAGACCTGCATTGCAGTGCCTGTGATGACAGTGCAATGATGGACGGTAACCACTGCGGCGATATTGGGGATAAGCATAAATGCAAAAGCTGTAAAACCAGTCATGGGCAATACTCCACGCTGCCCGTTGTCTATCTCGTACAATCTAATCTCTCCGCTCAAAATTTACCGTTACAGATAACGGTCACCACACCGGTTTCTCGCCCCGAAAATAGCCTCCGCCCCCCTATTCACTAATTCGCTTCCGTTTACATCACTGGACCAGTTCGCTGTCCAGTCGCTATTTACGTCGAAAAAGTGAAAAACATATGCATAACAACAAGATCTACCGTGCGCTCGGCATGGTGTCTCTCATTGGTTTTGCTGCCAGTTCTTGGGCTAACTCTTATCCAGTCAATGCCTTATCTGAACCAGCAACACTAAATGGGCTCATTAACTGGGCAATTGAGCATGATGTTGCCCAGCAGCAAATACAGTTTCAAGCTGATGCGATCAGTGAGATGGGGATTGCCAATAGTCAATTGATGGATCCAAAAATGAAGGTCGGTATCGGTGGTTTGCCCGTCGATAGCTTTGCTTTCGATGAAGATCCAATGACCAATATTTCGGTCGGGCTAATGCAGCAGTTTGGCCGTGGCGATAGCCTGTCTCTACAGCAAAAGCAGAGCCAACAGCAAGCTGGGAGTGTCCGCAAACAAACTGATGTCCGCAAGTTGGATGTCACAAAGGCGATCACAACCTCTTGGATCGAGCTGACTTATCTTGAACAAAGCCATCAATTGATAAAGCAGAATCAAAATCTTTTCCGTGAGCTAACTCGTTACCTGAGTACCAACTATGGCGTCGGTGCCAGTCAGGCACAGGATTTGATTCAAGCAGAGCTGCAGGTCAACAAAATTGACGAACAGCTGCAGTCAAACCAGCAAATGCAGCAGCGCCTACGCGCCCAGCTATCTGAATGGCTGGGTGACCAAGCATGGCAAGTACAGCCAACTGCCTATCCGCAATGGCTGGCGTTGAATACTTACTTTGCGGCATCGACACAGGATCATTATCAGGCCCTCGCCAGCCACCCGAGCATTCAGGTAGCAGACGAACTGATCAAAAGTAATGAAACCGGGATTGAGCTCGCCAATGAGTCATACCAGCCACAGTTTGGCGTTGAAGTGATGTATGCCCATCGCCAAGCAGACCGGATGGATGGTTCTGCAGCACCGGATTTGGTCAGCGCCTATGTCACCATGGATCTCCCGCTATTCACTGAAAAACGCCAGGACAGGAAACTGTCTGCTGCCCAGCATCAGGTCGGAGCGGCCAGAACCCAGCGTGATCTCATGTTGCGCCAGATGCATGCACAGATCAGTGCCGCAGCCATTGACCGGGATAACACCCAGCAACGCCTGGAGCGATACCGCTCAATTTTGCTGAAACAAGCCAAAGAAAAAACCCAAGCGGTCGAGCGAGGCTACCAGAACAACACCAGCCAGTTGGATGAATATATCCGTGCCGCCAGCGAAGAGCTGGCTATCGAGCTGGAACAAGCACGCCTTGCTGCCGACTTACAACAAGCAAATAACAACTTGGCTTACCTGCTGAACAAATATTAAGGGATATCATGAAACAGTCTTTTTCTGTTGCTTTCATCGCCCTCGCCATCGGTGGTGGCCTAGGGTATTTCACGAACGCCTATTTCGCTAATGAGCAGTTAGGTGCAAGCCACAGTGCGAGCAGCAACGAGCCGCTTTACTGGGTGGCCCCCATGGATCCAAACTACAAGCGAGATAAACCGGGTAAATCACCAATGGGGATGGATCTGATCCCCGTCTATGAAGAGGATCTGGCTGGAAGCAATGATGATCCAGCCGGCACAGTTACAATCAGCCCGGCTGTCGAAAATAACCTTGGCGTCAAAACCACCCAAGTGACACACCAGCAGCTTGCACCTAAGATTGATAGCGTCGGTTACGTCAGCTTCGACGAAAGTCAGCTGTGGCAAATCAACAGCCGTGTCAGTGGCTGGATCAAAAATCTCAGTGTCAATGCCATCGGCGAGCGGGTGCTCGCTGGGCAAGTCTTGTTCGAAATCTACTCACCCGATCTGGTACGGGCCCAGGAAGAGCTACTCAATGCCAAGCGCATGGGCAAAGCAGTACTGGTCAATGGCGCCAAGGACCGCTTGCGCTCATTAGGTGTTGATAACGGCCAAATTAACGATATTCTCCGCCGTGGAAAAACCCGCCAGCACATTGCGATCAAAGCCCCTGCCGATGGCGTTATTGCCACCCTTAACATCCGCAATGGTGCTTACCTATCACCACAGCAAACCGTCATCAGCGGTGGCTCGTTATCTGATGTCTGGGTCGATGCCGAAGTGTTTGAGCGCCAAGCCCATTGGATCACCCCGGGGACAAGCGCAGATATGTGGGTTGATGCCCTTCCGGGTAAAAGCTGGCAAGGCCGGGTCGACTATATTTACCCTATTTTAGATCCCGCTACCCGCACCTTGAGAGTGCGCCTGAAGTTCAGCAACAGTGAAGCTAACCTCAAGCCAAATATGTTTGCTAACCTGAACCTAATCCCGCAAACCAAGGAATCTGTCTTGGTGATACCGGAGCAAGCGGTGATCCGTTCCGGCAGAATGGCACGCGTCGTCCTTGCCCTTGGTGAAGGTAAATACCGATCTGTTCGCATTGAAACAGGGCGAACCGCCGCTGGTATGGTTGAGATCCTCGATGGCCTGACCGCTGATGATACCGTCGTTACCTCAGCCCACTTTATGCTAGATTCTGAATCTAGCCAAAACGCTGACCTCAGCCGAATTAATACTCACACTCCAGCAGAACCCGTCAACCAAGTCCACACCACTGGTGTAATCCAAAATATCATGTTGGATCATAAAATGTTGACGCTGGAGCACCCACCAATCCCAGAGTGGGGCTGGCCAGCCATGACCATGGATTTCACCGTCAGCGATGACAGTGACTTGAGCCAGTTTGTCGGTGGTCAATCGGTCCGGTTTCTAGTTACCAAACAGGAAAATGGCCAATATACGCTTTCAGATATAAAAGTTGATGACGGGCAAAGCGGCACGATGACTGATCATAGCGCAATGGATCATAGTGCTCATGATCAACAAAGCAGTGATCACAGTACCATGGACCACAGCAGTATGGATCACAGCACCATGGACCACAGCAGTATGCCCCCTGTGAACAAGGAGGCTGAGCAATGATCAGTGCCGTGATCCGGTGGTCAATCCAAAATCGCTTTCTGGTTTTGGTTGCCACCGCTTTCTTGATTGCCTCTGGCCTATACAGCGTCAGGCAAACCCCGATTGACGCCATTCCGGACCTGTCTGACGTACAGGTTATTATCAAAACCAGCTACCCGGGCCAAGCACCGCAGGTGGTGGAAGATCAGGTCACCTACCCGCTGACCACCGCCATGCTGGCAGTACCAGGGGCAGAAACCGTCCGGGGTTACTCCTTCTTCGGCGATTCCTACGTCTATATCATCTTCAACGATGATACTGACATGTACTGGGCGCGCTCGCGGGTACTGGAGTACCTCAGTCAAGTTGCCCCTAACTTGCCTGATAGCGCTAAGCCAACATTGGGGCCTGATGCCACCGGTGTGGGCTGGATTTACAGCTATGTACTGGTGGATAAAACCGGCCAGCACGATTTGAGCGAGCTGAGAAGCCTGCAAGACTGGTTCTTGAAATACGAACTACAAACCGTTGAAGGCGTGTCGGAAATCGCCACCGTTGGCGGTATGGTCAAACAGTACCAAGTCCAGATTGATCCAAACAAGCTGCGTGCTTACAACCTGACGCTACAACAGGTCAATATGGCGATTCAGGCCGGTAACCAAGAAGCAGGAGCCTCTGTGGTTGAGATCGCCGAGGCAGAGCACATGGTTCGGGCTACCGGCTATGTCACCAACATCGACGATCTTAAGAACCTGCCGCTCAAGGTCACCGAAAAAGGAACACCGCTGCTGCTTGGTGATATTGCCGATATCAATCTCGGGCCGCAAATGCGCCGGGGGATCTCGGAGCTAAACGGTGAAGGCGAAGCCGTTGGCGGTGTTGTTGTCATGCGCTTTGGCGAAAATGCCCAACAAGTCATCAGCAACGTTAAAGACAAATTAGCAGACCTAGAGCGCAGCTTGCCTGATGGCGTGGAGATCGTGACCACCTATGACCGCTCTGGCTTGATCGACAGTGCGGTAAACAACCTCTACGAGAAATTAATCGAAGAGTTCATTGTCGTCGCTATCGTCTGCGCCCTGTTCCTGTTCCACTTCCGCTCCTCACTGGTAGTGATGATCAGCCTGCCGATCGGCATTCTGTCGGCATTTATCATCATGCACTGGCAAGGGATCAACGCCAACATCATGTCACTGGGCGGCATTGCGATTGCTATCGGGGCCATGGTCGATGGTGCCATCGTAATGATAGAAAACGTCCATAAGCATATTGAACGGACCCCGCTCACGGATAAAAACCGTTGGCAGGTGATCAGCCGAGCAGCGGAAGAAGTCGGTGCCCCGCTATTTTTCTCGCTCATTATCATCACCTTGAGTTTTGTACCTGTGTTTGCTTTGGAAGGGCAAGAAGGCAAGATGTTCTCGCCATTGGCTTTCACCAAAACCTACGCCATGGCAGCGTCTGCAGGTTTAGCCATCACCCTGGTACCGGTACTGATGGGCTACCTGATCCGTGGTAACGTGATGCCCGAGCATAAGAACCCGATCAACCGCGTGGTGATCGCGATCTACCGTCCATTGCTCAACTTTAGCTTGGCGTTCCCAAAAACCGTCATTGTCATTGCGCTGGCATTAATGGCATCGGCCTATTACCCAGTACAAAAGATGGGCAGTGAGTTCATTCCTCCGCTGGATGAAGGCGACTTGATGTACATGCCAACAACCTACCCGGGTATATCAATCGGTAAGGCACGCGAATTGTTGCAGCAAACCGACAAGCTGATCATGACCATCCCAGAGGTGAAGACGGTCTGGGGCAAAATTGGTCGGGCAGAAACCGCCACCGACCCCGCGCCGCTGACCATGATCGAGACCATTATCCAGCTCAAACCTAAGGAGGAATGGCGCGAAGGGGTCACCACAGAAAGCTTACGTCGTGAGCTGGATAGCTTGGTTCAGTTCCCCGGCTTGACCAACGCATGGGTGATGCCAATCAAAACCCGTATCGACATGCTGGCCACCGGTATTAAAACCCCGATAGGGATCAAAATTGCCGGCCCAGAGCTCAAGCAAATTGAGCAAATTGGGGCCCAGCTGGAAACCGTATTGCAAGAGGTTGATGGCACAGCGTCTGTCTATGCCGAGCGAGTCGCCGGTGGCCGTTACATCACCATGGATATCAAACGCCGTGAAGCCGCCCGTTATGGCTTGAGCATTCGTGATATCCAACAGGTGATCAGTACCGCTGTTGGTGGCATGAACGTTGGAGAGTCTGTCGAGGGGCTGGAACGCTACCCTATCAATGTCCGCTATCCGCAAAGCTACCGTGATTCATTGGATAAATTGCGTAACCTACCGCTTGTTACCCCTAACGGTGCCCGCATAGCACTGGCTGATGTCGCCGATATTCGCTTCGAAGATGGCCCACCGATGATCAAAACCGAAAATGCCCGCCCGAATGGCTGGGTCTTTATCGACATCGATGGCCGCGATCTGGGCTCTTATGTCCAGGATGCACAACAAGTGGTTGCCGAGCAACTTGCACTCCCGGCCGGTTATTCACTGGTATGGTCCGGCCAATACGAATACATGGAGCGGGCCAAGGCACGGCTAACTGTCGTGGTTCCTGCCACCATTGCCATCATTATGATGCTGCTCTACCTCAGCTTCCGCCGTGTCGGTGAAGTGATGATCATCATGGGCACCCTACCACTGGCGATGGTTGGCGGTATCTGGCTGATGGAATGGCTGGGATACAACTTCTCGATTGCCGTTGGTGTTGGCTTCATCGCCCTGGCCGGTGTAGCGGTAGAAATCGGGGTCATCATGCTGGTTTACCTCAATCAGGCCTGGAAGTACCAGCTGGAAGAAGCCGAGCACACCAACAAGCCATTGACGCTTGCGTCACTCAACAAGGCAATTCAGGAAGGTGCAGGGCTGCGGGTACGGCCAATCATGATGACCGTCTCCACCGTGATCATCGGCCTTATCCCCATTATGTATGGCTCAGGTACCGGCTCAGAAGTGATGCAGCGTATTGCTGCCCCGATGATTGGGGGGATGTCGTCAGCCTTGTTACTCACATTGGTGGTATTACCCGCGGCCTTCCAACTATGGAAACGCATTAGCTACAAACTCACGAAATAAAAACAAACAATATTCCCGGTGCTCAGCACCGGGTAAGGAATTATGATGAAACTAAAAGCGACTTTAACTCTTGCTCTATTGCTCACCACACCCATGACGTTTGCTGCGGGTGATCACGCCCATAACCATGGCGATCACAGCGCGATGTCGGGACATCACGCTATGTCTGGTCATGGAGAAATGTCTGGTCACGGAGCAATGTCTGGCCACGGTGATATGGCGTCAGCGGTTGGCATGCCAGCCCCTGCAGCTCAAGCGAGCCAAACCTATCAAGTGGTACTGACTGATGATATGAAAATGCGCATCGAGCCAAACCTGAACATTAAACAAGGTGATGTGGTGCGCTTTGTAATCACCAACAAGGGCCAGATCCCCCACGAATTTTCCATTGGCAGTCTCGACGAGCAGGCCAAGCACCGTGAAATGATGCGAGCCATGCCAGATATGGAGCACCATGATGGTACCACCATCACATTAGCCCCTGGTGAAACGGCGGAAATGGGCTGGCACTTCATGGGGCAGAACTTTGTTGAGTTTTCTTGCAACATTGCGGGCCACTCCGAAGCTGGCATGAAGCGTAATACAATTTTGAAATAACGAGATGGAATACACGATGAAATACCTACTACCTGCAATCTTCCTAGCACTGACCAGCGGCCAAGCATTAGCCAGTGGTGACAGCTTAGACCCAGCCCAAGCTTTCGCTGAACTCACGCCACAAGAGGCACTCAAGCAATCACACCAGTGGCATAGGACTGGCGAGGCAACCGTGAGAATCATGCCTGACGCTATCCATGCTGAGTTCGCCGATGGCACAAAAGCAACCGTACCGGTTGAAGAAGAGTTCCTACTCTCTATTGCTCCGTTCGAGAACGTGACCCATGGCTGTACCTTCCATGTTCCAACAGGCTGCCAAGGGGAAATGGTCAACAAAGCCATGATGGTGGAAATTACCGATACCCAAACCAATGAAGTGGTTCAATCTGGCATGGTGAAAACCCAAAAAGACGGTTTTATTGATTTCTGGATGCCAAAAAATGGTAACTACCAGTTCACCTTCACCTACCAAGACAAAACAGCCACGGAAGTACTGAGCACCGAAGGTAACAGCCGCACCTGCATCACCACTATGCAGCTAATCTAATTCGCTGCATCACGCTATAGCCAACACCCTGCAGACCATCACTCTGCAGGGTGTTTTTCTATACGCCACGAATTCTCTCACCTCTCACTATACTTTGACTTTCAAACTATATGATCGCAAAATACCTTGATAATCAAAATATATAATTACCAAACAAAATAGCTTATACCAATCTGGGGAACACGCATGCACAGCGAGAATTTGCAGCAATGGCAGCACAGCCATGATTTCGTCTCAATCAATCAACAAGGAGAGCGGAGAACACTTTGGGTTCTCGGCCTGACCATCGTAACCATGGTGGCAGAGATCACTGCGGGAACACTGTATGGCTCGATGGCTTTATTGGCTGACGGTTGGCACATGGGCACCCACGCGGCCGCTTTCCTCATAACCCTGTTTGCCTACCGCTATGCACGTAAACATGCCAACAACCCGGCATTCTCATTCGGTACGGGTAAAGTCAGTGTGCTCGGTGGTTTCACCAGTGCCATAGCCCTTGGCCTAGTTGCTTTGCTAATGTTGGTTGAGTCTTTCCATCGCCTACTCAACCCGCAGGCGATACAGTTCAATGAAGCCATTTTCGTCGCTGCGATTGGTTTGGTCGTCAACATCGTCAGTGTATTCCTTTTGCACGGAAACCATCACGATGATCACGGTCACCACCACCATAACCATGATCATGGGCACAGCCATGACCATCATCACGGACATGACCATAACCTGCGCGCGGCCTACTTCCATGTGTTAGCAGATGCGCTGACGTCATTATTGGCTATTGTTGCCCTACTGTTTGGTAAATACCTCGGCTATGACTGGCTTGATGCCATTATGGGCATGGTGGGTGCGGTCATTATTACCCGCTGGGCGTGGGGGTTGATGAAACAAACTAGCCCAATCCTACTCGATGGCAATATCGACCATGGATACCAACAAAAAATCATCGATACGTTGGAGAAAGACACCGACAACAAAGTCAGTGATATCCATATCTGGAAAGTCAGCGCCGATCACTACGCGGCCATGATTTCGCTGGTTACCCACCAGCCCAAGGCAGTCAACGAATACAAGCAATTACTGGCAGAATTCGATAAACTTAGTCATCTCACTATAGAGGTCAACCCGTGCCAAGAGGCACACTGACAACGAGAAAGAAATGAAAGACATTGAACAGTTGAACCATACCATTATCGAATTTTACGAAAAGCTTTCTTCATGGGAGCAATCTGTTGTCCGTGGCAAGGGGTTCTCTCTACCACAGGTCCATGTCGTTGAAATTCTTGGTGCCCATGGTGCGATGAGGATGAAGGAGCTGGCGGATAAAATTGGCGTCACAACCGGAACCCTGACTGTTCAGGTCGATAAGATGGTTAAACTGGGCCTGCTCGTGCGCCGTCCGCACGAATCTGATCGTCGCTCGATTCTGGTTGAACTGACCGAGGATGGCGAGGAGCTGTATCACGAACACGATCAGCTTCACCTTACCCTGACGCAGGACATTACGGCCAAGCTCAGTGCCGAAGAGCGACAGCTGCTGCTCGCATGCCTGACCAAAATGAACCAAGAGTTCTGATCAGAGCTTGCCAGCTCAATCTATACCGATACTGCTCAATACCTCCCCATAAACCCAAGTAACGCGGAGTTACTTGGGTTCGCTGTGCATTCGCACACTCATTGACTGGCTGAATAAACGTCACATAAACATCAATTTATCAATAAATTGTTGGTAACCTCACATCTCCTGCTTACAATCCTGAACCTTTACTGAATAACAGTTGTCTGCTTCTAGACACAACATTCAACACACGGCTGTTTACAGCCCCGGCCACTGAACTTGGTATGACAGAAAGTGACATAACCAAGCTTGGCCTGACATGGATACGGACATGAGTGATACCACCTACGGGCAGTACAACCCGGCTTTTCAGTTTTCCTTTTTACATCCTCGTCATTGGCTCTTATGGACAGTAATGCCCTTTATTTTTCTGCTGGCCATATTGCCGCACAGCGCAAGAAAAGTAATAGCTCGCTTTGCCGCCAAACTGATCTTAAAGAAGAAACGCGGTGCCAAACGAAGGGCGCTGAAAAACATCGAGCTCTGTTTTCCCGACTACGACGAAAAACAACGACTGGCCTTGCTGGAAGATACCTTCACCGTCGCTGGCTGTATTTTGCTTGGCTTTGCCCAACCTTTTATCAAAGGTCGCCGCTACCTGCTCGACAGCCATGATGTCCAGGGGCTTGAACACTTGGAAGCCCTACAACAGCAAGACAAGAACATTATCATGCTGGTGCCCCACAACTGGGCAATTGACTTTTCGGCACTCTATTTTGCCGCCAATGACATGCCGATGGTGGCTATGATCAAACCGCAAACCAATCCCATCATCAACTGGCTGATGAATTTACAGCGCAAGCAATTTGGCGGAAGGATTTACCAGCGCAGCCAAGGCATAAAGCCCTACCTTCGCTCGATCAAGGAAGGTTATCTCGCCTACTACCTGCCTGATGAAGAGCACCAGCTACAGCAAAGTGTATTCGCCCCGTTCTTCGGCCATGAGAAAGCCACAGTCAAAGGGGTCGGCAAACTGGCGAAACTTTCCAATGCAGCCGTGCTGCCGGTCTTTCCTGGCTACGACTTAAACACCGGAAAATTTACCATCACTATCCATCCAGCCTTGGCTGATTTTCCTTCGGGCAACGAACATCAGGATGCGAGCCGGATGAACCAAGAGCTGGAGACGATGATCCGCCAACAGCCGGAGCAGTATATGTGGATCCTCAAGATCTTGCGCACCCACCCGGATGGCAGCAGGCGCTATTAACATCACCAACATACCAGAATGAAAAAGGGCCGAATGCAGTTGCATCCGGCCCTGGTTCTTTCTATCGTTATTGTCTTCTACTGCGTCGTGATTAATACCCGATTAGGTATACGAGTTAAGCCGTTTCTAGCACTTTCACTATCAGGCCATTATCAACTTGCTGCAGCGCTTCAAGCAGTTGCTCAGTATCCACTTCGGTCGGAACATCGACCTGTAGCTCTGCAAAAAACAGGGCCTGTCCGAGATCGGGGACGCCGATACGGTGGTTTTCGATTTTCACGATACCAATGCCAATGTTATCCAAAATACGGGTAATATCATTAACGATACCCGGACGATCACTAGACTCGACCTTCAAGGTAAGGTGATCGGTTTTGATCTCACCCGCCTCCGCGGCTTCAACGATCCGAATATCCAATTCTTGCTGGGCTTGGAAAAGCTCTTTTAGCCGACCCACAGACTGCGCAGGAATATCAATCTTCAAAATCCCGACAACTTGGTTATCCAGCCTGTTGATCTTACTGATCAGCCATTTGCCCCCAAGCTCATGGGTCTTGGCCGCCAATTTATTGATAAGTTGAGGATGATCTTGTCCCGCCAATGTTACGGTTAGTTGAGTATTCATACGCGCTCCCCCTCTACAATCCAGCCAGAAACACACTGGCTATATAGTCAGACTAGCAAGCAAGTCGGCAATGTGCCGTGACCCGGCTCCATTCTGGTTATGAAAATCACGGTATTCCCATACTGGATTCACAAATCCATCTAAAAAAGCCAGTTACGGAAATAACTGGCTTATTCAGGACTGATGATCTTTCAAGCTGACTTAATATTTTCAGCTATTGGTGCGATATTTCTGCAAAACCTCACCCAGCTGACGAGAGGTATCCCCCAGGCTGGTACTGTTATCAACCGACTGCTCACTCATGGTACGGATCACTTCCGACTGGGAGCGGATATCATGCAGCTCTGAGGCAATATCATTGGCAACCGTGGTCTGTTGATGGGCTGCAGTCGCAATCTGGGTACTCATGTCCATGACCTGACGTGCTGATTCGGCAATATTATCCACATCGCGGCCGATTTCGGTGATCATCTCACGGCTGTGGTGCGACTGCTCAAGAGTCACTGCGGTAATGTTAGAGATACTGGTCGTCTCAAGCTGCAGTTTGTCTATCATCGACTGGATCTCAACTGTCGCCTGCTGAGTGCGTCCCGCCAGCGTTCTGACTTCGTCCGCGACCACAGCAAAGCCACGACCTTGCTCGCCGGCACGGGCCGCTTCAATCGCCGCATTCAGCGCAAGCAGGTTAGTTTGTTCAGATATTGCATTGATCGTCGTGATCACCGCATTAATTTCTTCAGCTTTCTCATTGAGGCTACCAACAGCACGTGAGGCTTCATCCGTTTGCTCTGACAGCTGGGTCACTTTAACAATCGCCTGCTGGACATTGTGGTTACCCTGCTCGATGCTTTGCATGTCGGCATCCGATTGATCTGAGGTTTGCTGTGCCAAACCAGCGATATCTTTTGCCGACGCTGTCATTTCTTCCATTGCCGTCGCCACTGAATCGAGCGAGGCATATTGCTGGTTCACTTGCTGGCCTGCACCTTGTGCATCATGACTGAAGTTACCCGCCGCAATCTGCAGGTTATGGGCACTGTGCTTAACGGTATTGACCAATTCGCTCAGGGTGTCCATGGTACGGTCTAACTCAAAGCCAATAATTCCGAACTCATCCCGGCCAACATGGAAACCTAACCGCGACGTCAAGTCACCATCGGCAATACGCTTGGTCGCCTGGTGCATCACCCACAAGGCGCCACCAAGGAAAGTAGCCATCCAATAACATAGCAAGCCAATCGGTAATAATGGGATCAGAGAATAGAAAAAGCGCTGCAAGGCCTGACCTTTTTCGGCCTGCAACAATGCTGATGACTCCTGTGGCAAGCTCACCGTCCCCAGAGGTGTCACCATCATCGCGTACTCTCGGGCAGCCCCACGAGTATTACCGGTAAAATTCACACCTTGCTGTTGCAACATACTGCGCTGGGCATCACTGTCCAAACCTGATGCCTGCACGGTTTCGACCATTGCCGCGAGCCTTGCTTCGGTTACCGCCATTTGCTGCAGCTCAAGTTGAGTCACGCTTTGGCGGTAGTGCAACCCGGCAATCGCCGTGACGACCGCGGCAATCAGTGCAAAGAGCACCCAAAACTTATCGTTGACCGACATTTTGACAAACAGTCTGTCAACGGTACGAAATTCAACCTCTCTCATTGTCGTTCCCTGTAGTTATTATTAGGTTTGCCATATGGTAACAGCTCACCGATTGCAGTTGTGATGCAGGGTATATTTTTACGACAACACGGATGGTTAATTTCACCAAAAGTCGATCTTTATCACGAACGATGTCGCGTTGATGCTTCTAGTGACATACGGACATAAAAAAACCGGCCGGTACCACTCCGAAACCCAGAGCGATACCAACCGGTTTTTACATACGATTTTTCGCGGATAAACGAAGCTGAGCTTAGATACCTGCGCGCTTGAACAAACCAGCCATCAATGGTGAGTTTGCTTTAACTTGCTTGGATTTAGTCTTGAACTCACGTGCTAACGAGGTATCTTTGATATCGTTGGCAATGTAAATCATTGACTGGTACATATCACCTGCCGTTTTGATACGAGCGGTATCGTTCATTGGGCTGATGATCTTCACCACATCGGTGCCTTTCATACCATTTTTAGTTGCGTAATTCTCAACAGAATCCAGCAGCTTATCTAAATCCACTACGAAGTCAGAATTTTCAACACCTAACTTCTTAATCTCTTTCAGGTTACGTTTGCGCACCCGATTAATAATAAATGCTGGCTTATTGATCATCTTGTAACCGAAGAAACCGGCAAGAATCAGCAAGGCAACACCACCAGCTACATAACCCCAAATCGAACCCGAAGATTCAGCAACCGGCTGGATCACTTCGGCGGCGGTTGTAACAGACACTGGTACATCAGACATATTGGTAACCTTTCATTTCTCTGGAACAGAACAACAGTGACATTATGCACTCCAGCAACAAAGAACTATGCGTTTTATCAATTTTTGTTGCAAATAGGGTGACCGACTTCAAGCTTTGGTGATTACCCTGGCAAATATATCGTGCCACAAAGCATAACATTTCACAAAAATCAGTTTTGGCATTTAATAAAAATGAAATTTGGCCTTGTCGATAACTGCTCAAAACGCTGTAGATCAATGTTAGCCATTTCAGGCGCAGGCTTGCCTTCTGAAAGCCCACTCACACTCATACCCGATAGCAAAATCGCGTCAAAGAGTTCGGTGAGCGATCGGCGATAAAATGACACTTCTACCGGTTGGCCAATGGTATCCCACTCTTCAGTGATCAGCTCTCGTTTGAAATAATTTCCCGACGGCGAAACCTCAAAATCCACCAGCGGGTGGTGGGTAGAAAACACAAAAACCCCGCCTTTTACCAAGCAACGTTGAACATCTTTGAATAACGGCAACAAATCCGGTAAGTAGTGTACGGCCAGCGGGCAGATAATAAGATCATAACCACCATCCGCTTCTTTCGGGAGGCCTTGATTCAAGTCCTGCACATAACACTGCAACTGACCAGAGAGCTTTTCATTGACCATTTCAACCATTTGTGGCGACACGTCAACTGCGGTTACTTCAGCGCCTTGCGCCAGCAAATACTCAGCATACACACCGGAACCACAGGCCAGATCCAACACCCGCTTACCTTTCAGTTCAGGCAGCATCGCCTGCAATGAAGGACGCTCAAGCATTGCATTAAAAATATTATCTTGGACTGCACGGTCATACTCTTTGGCAAAACGGCCATACATGGGGCTTTTCATGATTAAAAACTCTGCTAGTTGTCAATTGGGTTATATCGCTGGAAGGAAGGCTGGCACTGGATAAGTAGCAGGAATAGTGTATACCGTATTCACTTTTTTATTAATGGTTATGTCATTGTCTTTTCTTGTTGCTGCGTATAAATTCAATCTACTCGAACCACTGCAAAATGCTGCTGTGATCATGGCATAACTATTATAGAGAAATTATGAGTATCGATACCTTATTCGCTTTTGGCAGCATTGTCTTTTTTCTTGCGGTGATCCCCGGACCCAATGCCTTGCTGATCTTGTTTACTGCCCTGACCCAAAGCAAACGCTTTGCGATTGCCAATATTCTGGGTGTCAGCTTGGGATTTATGATCCATGCTTTTATTTCGGCTAAGGGGCTCAGCCTGCTGTTGTCCCAATCGGCGATGGCGTTCAATCTCTTTAAGTGGCTCGGGGTGATTTACCTGATCTGGCTCGGGATCAACAACATTAGAAATGGCTTTAAACTGGCAGACACCAAACTGCAGCTCGACAACATCATCAAAAAACAGAGCTTTAAAGACAGTTTTATCAAGGGATTACTGACAAACATGTTGAACCCGAAAATTGTGTTGTTCTACTTGTCTATCTTTCCGCAATTTGTCTCACCGGATCATATCTTGGAGCAAAGCCTGATACTGGGCCTGCTGCAGGCATCCATAGTGACCAGCTGGTTCTGCTTCGTTATCTTCTTTGCCACAAGAATGCGGTCTTTGCTCACTACCCCAAAAACCAGCAAGTGGCTTAATTATGTCAGCGGCAGCCTCTTCATTTCATTCGGTGTCGGACTGGCTAATACCAGAGTGTGATTGCGGCTTGGGCCTCAATATCTCCGGCAGCTTTCAGATCAAACATTGGCTGGTGAGTCCCACCAGCCAATAGCTTGATATCATGAATTGACTTGATGTCGGTATGACGTTACAAGGCCTGCTTTACACCGATGCAATACACGTCCAGCAGCTGCAGTTCTTGGTCCAGCACCAGAATATCCGCGTCTTTACCGGCTTCCAGGCGACCTTTGCGATCTGAGACCCCAGCCAATGTTGCCGGGTTTTCACTGGCGATTCGGGCAACGGAGCATAACCCGTAATCGAGACGGTCTACGACAGCCCGTACTGATTCGAGGAAGTTCATCTCCAGCCCTTCCACCTCTTTGTAGCAGCATGGGTTGACCTGCTTCACCGTGCCGTCGTCATGGGTCAAAAACAGCTGGCCATCTTTGACATTGAAAGTCTCTTTGCGCAGGTAGTGGTAGAACTCGTAACCATCCGGGAAGTCGGCATAGCCCATACAATCTGTCATCATCACCAAACGGCGATCTTTTTTCAGCCGATACAGGATATCGAACGCTTCATGGCGGATGGTGATCCCGGTTTGCTTGGCCACTTCTGCATACACATCCTGGTGGTACATCAAGGCACCAACCACGCCCAGCTCACGGTGGTGGAAGCCACGCATCCCGCTGAACGCATGGGTAAAATGGTTCAAGCCTGCTTCAATGGCTTCAGTGATCTGATCAAACGTCGCCGCGGTATGGCCCGCCGATGCCGTGATCCCCTTGCTGCGCATGTGGCGGATCAGATCGAGGCTACCCTCTACCTCCGGGGCCAATGTCATTAGGCGGACATTGCCACCCGATAGTGCATTGAAGTGATCAAATCCTTCAATACTCGGTTGCTGGATACTGTCCTCCCGCTGCAACCCCAGATATTCTTGGTTGATGTACGGGCCTTCCATATGTACACCTACCGGCTCGGCACCCATTGCAGGCTGATACTCGGCAATATGCTCTGCCGCTGCCTGCAGCGAACCTTCGAGGAAATCATTGGGCATGGTGCCACTGGTCGGCAGGTATGAGGTTACCCCGACCTTCGGCAAGTCTTCACTCATATGGCGCAGGGAATCGGCCGTACCCTTGTAGGCGAATGAGCCTCGGCCCCAGCCATGGATATGAATATCGATAAAGCCCGGCATGATATTGTGCTCGCTATGATCGATATACTCGCCAGCATACTCACTGTGGATAGCCGTGATCTTACCGTTTTTGACCTCAAGGAAGCCTGCTACCTCACCATCTGGGGTAATGATATGATCCGATTTAATAACAAAATGACTCACGGTTATTTCCCCTGTAAGGCCAGTTGGGCAAATTGCTCGGCAATCTCCGCACATAGCCCGGTATAACACGCAGGATCAAGCATCTCCTTGATTTCCTGCTCGCTGAAGTGTTCGGTGATCACCGGGTTATTAGCCAATACAATGTTGTAATCAATCCCCTGATGAGTACTTTCCATCGCCAGTTCGTACACCAGCTCATGGGCCGGGTCTTTACCCAAGCGCTCAACTAGGTTCATCATGATTTTCTCACTGTTGATCAATCCCTTGGTGATCATCACATTGTCGAACATCCGCTCGCGGTTAATGACCAGAGTCCGGGTCAGCTCCTCGGCACGCAGGATGATTTCAGCCATCAGCTCGATGCTTTCCTGCAAGCTGGCGTCATAGATGAAATATGCCGAGCTGTCGGCTTCAAACGGACGCGGTGCTACGTACATGCTGGCGGTCTGTACTGAATACAACTTCTGGGAATTGGCAATGATCCCTTTTGCCAGCTTCGGGTTGACCTTCTGCGGCATGGTGCTGCTACCCACCGTCCCCTTGGTGAAGGCTTCCGATACTTCGGCAAACTCTTCGCTGGACGTTTGATACACCTCTTCGGCAATCTTGTGGTAGGTCGTGGCCAGCAAGCACAGGTTGGTAATGTACTCGGCGCGGAAAATACGCGTATTGCGCGATGGAATTGGCATTGAGTGCATTCCCAGCTTCTCTGCCACAAGATCCTGTACCTTGCGGCCTTGCTCGCCGGTCGCATGGAAAGCGCCCACCGCACCGCCCATCATCACAGTGAACACCCGTTTTTCGGCTTCCTGCATTCGCTCTTTCGCGGCCATCAGCTCGTTAATCCACACTGCGACCTTATAACCGTAGGTAATTGGCAGCGCGTGCTTGCCATGGGTACGGCCCGCCATAACCGTATCTTTATGCTCAGCCGCCAGACGACCGAGATTAACAATGGTACGGTCAACAAAATCCATCAGCTTGTCGTGGAACTTCTTCACCTGTAATAGATGGGCACTCTGCTGGATATTCTGTGTCGTCACCCCGTAGTGAACATACTTGCCACTTTCTTCGTCGCAGGCCTCGACCAGCACCTTGATGAGAGGCACGAAGCCATGGCCGATTTTTTGGTAGATTTCATTCATCCGTACCAAATCAATCTTGTCGATATGGCTGTTTTCGGCGATGTTTCGGGCCGCTTCAGCAGGGATCATCCCGACCTCAGCCTGTGCCTGCGCCAGCGCTGACTCTAAATCAAGCCAGGACTGAATGCGGGCGTCGTTTGAGAAGAGAGCTTTCATCCCTTCGTCATCAATGGTTTTGCTCTTTGAATCGTATAAAGCACGCATCAGTTATGCTCCTTGGGCTAGATTGTCATCGACAGCGTTACGTACAAACTCGACATGTGGGCCGAATACAACATGGACATGGTTACTGGATGGGATGAACGTCCCTGAAGAGCCAGCGTCTTTGAATTTCTTCACATCTATAATTTTCTGATCTTTAACGTCAATACGAAGGCGGGTAACACAGTTTTCGACACGTTTGATATTGCCTTTACCACCGAGGGCTTCCACCACGATATCCGCGATCTTGCCGTACTCTTTGTTGATCAGCAGCGTGCTATCACCAACATCCTTCTCGCGTCCCGGCGTCGCCACATTGAATTTCACGATGGCGTAGCGGAAGACAAAGTAGAACACCGCAAAGTTGATCAGGCCGAGTATGACGAGGTTCAACCATTGGGTGTTTTCGTACATCAGGCCAAAGATACCGAAGTCAAAAATCGTACCTCGGATGTAGCCCATTGAAATATCTAGGTAATACATCGGCACCGTCAGCAGTCCACACAGCAGGGCGTAGACAAAGAACAGTTTTGGCGCGATGAACAGGAATGAGAACTCCAGTGGCTCGGTCACGTTACCCAAGAACGCCGTCAATACGATGGTCAGGATCAGACCTTTGGCAATAGTCTTGTTCTTGGCAAACGCCGTGTGGTACATCGCCAAGCCAATAGCCGGAATACGGAACAGGGTCGTTAGCATTTGTCCCGGTGCCAAGTAGGCCGAGATAGTCGGCATATACTCTTCCCATGCCGGATGGTTAGGGCCCAGCTCGAACAGGATCTGGTTCATCGTTGGCAAAATACCGGTGTAGGTGATGCCATCAATGACATAGATCCCGCCCGCTTCGGTAAAGCGGATTGCCGAACTGAAGACATGGTGAAGGCTAAACGGTATCAGCAAGCGATTGAGGGTCCAGAATATCCCAGGACCAAACCCTTCAGCCATGAAGACGCTCGATAGGCCGATCATGGCCGAAGTAAACATGTTCCAGAAGAAGGGGATCAGCAAGCCGATTGGCACAATAATCGCAATCGAAATAATCGCGACTGACTTCTTACCGCTGAAAAAAGCAAACGCGAGCGGCAGCTCCAGTCGGTAAAACCTGTCGGTGGTCAGGGCTGCCACCAAGCCGGCAATGATACCGCCGAGTGCTTCAATCTTGAGGGTGTGGACCCCCAACACGAGCCCTTGCCCCACCAAGCCGGGGTTATCGGTCGTCAGGGTACCGGTGAGTTGCAAGCTGACTTTCATCGAAATCAGCAGGGTCAGGTAGGCAATAACAGAAGCAAAGACGGCAATGCCTTTTTCTTTTTTCGACATGCCATATGCCACCCCCATTGCGAACAGCAAAGGAATATTAGAAAAGACGACGCTGGCAATATCACGGAGGGATTGAAACAGTGCAGTAAAAAAATCATTCCCTAGGAGCGGGAGTTTTTCCACCATGTATGCTTGCCCAAGCGCACTCGATACGCCCATGATCATACCTACCGGGGCTAACACCGCGATGGGGAGAAGCAAGGAACGACCAAACGTTTGGACTTCATTTTTGAAGTTGGAACTCATTGTCGGGTACCTATTGGATTAAGTTACCCTCATCATAAAATTTTGCTAAGGGCTATCAAGGTAAGAAAATCAGCTAAATCTGACGCACAAAGTGCCCTTAAATAAAATGTTCTTTGAACTGGTTTTTTAATAAATGTCGTAATTCATCCGGAGACAGCTGCTGGATCTGCTCAACAAAACGGTCCGCCGGGATCTTCCTGGCCGAGCGCGATAGGCCGAGCTGCTTAAGCGCCCTGAGATCGCTTTCTCCAAGCTGAAAATCCACTTTGACCGATGTCTTGCCATGAAACGATAAATAACGGGAGATTTTATTGGTAAAGGTGATCAATACATCGTATTGGTTTTCAGGTATATGAATAGTTTCATTACTGTTGACGATCCCTTTAATATCGACATGGAAGTGGGTTTTAAGTTTTTCAATAAAATAGCCAAGCTTGTTATATGACGAATTGCTGACGAGATAAATTCTTGCCCTTTCACGATCGATAGACTTGTTTTGGACAACATATTTCTTTATTACCATGGTAATGGTTGCAAGATGGTTTTCATTCAATTCAAGGCCAACACATCCCTCGACATCCGAGATGTATTTCTTCACCAGCTGGTAGACAAAATGATGGTTTTGCTCGACTTTTAATAACTTCTTATCCGGAAAAGAAATTCTCAGCTTTGCCTGAGTCAAGCAACTCTTTATGACACTATAAAGATCGGCAAAAAAGTCATTCCTGTTATGGATATGGGTTTGGATGTTATTACATATATTTTGGGAAAAGTACTCAATTCTTGGCGTAAGCCGAGGATCATAACAATTGTATTTCCCAGCATAAAAAGTAAGAGACGCAATAATACGGCTGGCCAGTAGGTTTTCTTCACGGTTGTCAAAGATGATGAAATATTGATTCGATAACCAGTCGTCAATATCCAGCGGCGATAACCGACTCCCTCGAGTCACTCTCAATAACGTCAGTGCAAAGTAAATGATAAGGAACTTCTTCGAATTATAGGAAAGCCGAACTCGGTATTGCTGCTCAAGCTGATCGTACATGGTCACCGAAGCACGTAGATACTTATGGCAGCTTGACAAAAAATGTTTGGCTATCACCCTGTTAACCGGCGTATTCGAGAGATGCTCAATAAGCAAGTTATCCTTGTCCAGCTCCAACGTATTGAGTACTGTTTTTGCTGTATGGATACGGATCTGTGCTTCTTCCCCTGTCAACCTCGTGCCTTTCTTCACGACGGTTTCATTCGCTAGCCCCAAGCTGTCCAAGGTTGAAAGAATATATTTCCGATCATTTTTGAGTGTGGTATCACTGACATTAAACAAAGTATAAAACTGCTTTTTATTAACCGTGTCCGTTAAAGCCATCTCAACTAGCAATGCCTTTATTCGTTCATCGGTATTAGTATGATACTGGTTTAATGATAATTGATTGAGTAATTGCGTATAACCCGAATATGAAAAGTTTGTGGTAATATTTTGTTTATCGAAGCGAATAAAATCATTTACCTCAATCAAGTCATTAATTTTATTAACACTTCTTACGATGGTCGATTTGGTTTTTTTAAAATAACTCTCAACCGTTTTTAGAGGAACAGGTGCATACTCCTGTATATATTTGGCAAGGGCTAAATCAAAGCTATTCATTGCTATTCTTTAATGATTATTCGGCGACAGCATTATATATACATTTCAACTCCATGGTGGTATTCAACAAAAAATCAGTGACAGTACTCACAATTAATATTTACTATAAAGTTTCAACAACATAAAACCTGTTATAACTAAGTTCACAGATAAACCACTAAAAGTTCATATTTAACCCACTGATATATAATAATTAATACGATAACAGCATCAAAACAAAATCAAATAAATTAAATTTATAGTAAAACCCAAAGCAAACATCCATATACACGCTTTAACATAGAGCCATAGGACCTTTTTCATACTCCCTCTCTATTACTAACGTGGAAAACTCAGGACCCGTTTAATGTCAAGACACAGCAAGGGCCTCAACCTCTTAACTAACAGCACCTTATATAGATTAATTAACCATAGTCACAATCAACCACCCCAAATGTCTCATTGCGGCGACGGTCTAGGTATCGCGATGACATCCATCATTTGTTACCGATGATTTTTGCATTCCAGCTATCGGTTTATTTGTTTAGAGCTCTAACCTTTTGCCAATTAAAGCACAGAGGCAAAAAGTGATTTTTTCGCTGATAAACGGGCATTGCACGCTGTTAATCGACGCTATTGGCTTGGATTGATGAATCTATAGAGCGAAAGATTTACTTTTTATTAAACCTGAATTACACAGAAAGAGAGGCTGTTTTTTTCAGCCATTTTAAACGCTGTGTACTGTAAGGATTTTGCGGTTATTGGCACCAAACTCATGTGCTAATGGTTAATCCGGAAACACGATACCCATCACGACCATGCGGCATATAAGGAGAACTGCAATGACCTCCACCACAACACAACAGCCCATGCGCATAGGTTTTTATCTCACTCACAATTTCACGATGATTGCGATGGCATCAGCTATTGAAGTGCTGCGCATGGCCAATCAGCTGTCTGGGAAAACACTGTACCAATGGTTCACTCTCAGCGAAGACGGTAAGCCGGTTGCCGCCAGTGATGCGCTGGAAGTGGGGGTCGATGACCAGATACCATCCCGACTCGCATTTAATGCCCTGATCATCTGTGGCGGCGTCCAAGTTGAGCGCAACTGTACCCCACGGCTGATCAGCTGGCTTCGCCAACTTGATCGGCAGCAGAAAACCCTTGGAGGGATCTGTACTGGCAGTTATGTGCTAGCCAAGGCGGGAGTGATGGTGAATCAGTCTTGTGCTATCCATTGGGAACATCTGGCTGGATTCCAGGAGCTATTTCCCTCGATAAAAACCACCAATAAATTATTTACGCTCAGCGAAAAACGAATGACCAGTACCGGGGGGACCGCCCCCATGGACATGATGCTTACATTGGTCGCCAATCACCATGGCAACAAACTCAGTGCGGCCATTTCAGAAATGTTTATGTGTGAGCGGATCCGCAATGGCGAAGATGTCCAGAAAATCCCACTACGCAGTCTGGTCGGTGCCTCACAGCCAAAGTTGCTTGAGATCGTCTCTCTGATGGAAGCCAATCTAGAGGATCCGATCGGTATGGATGAATTGGCGGGTTTTGTTGCCCTGTCGCGGCGACAGCTCGAACGGCTGTTCCAGAAACACCTGCAGTGCTCGCCTTCACGTTACTACCTCCAGTTGCGCCTCAGCAAAGCAAGGCAGTTACTCAAGCAAACCAATATGTCGGTAATTGAAATCTCGGTCGCCTGCGGGTTTGTTTCAACCCCTCACTTCAGTAAGTGTTACCGGGACTGTTTTGGGATCCCTCCTCGAAATGAACGGATAGGGGTTGCGGAGCCGAAACTTACTGCGAAAGGTAATACCACCGAAGTATCCGGGGTGGATAGTGAAGCAGGGCTCAACACAGGCTATGACGACCCAAACGCTATCCCACAGGAAGCTTACTGAGCCCATTAGCGCTTGAGCACCCCTTCTCGGCGCAACAATTCTAAAATTGCCTTGGCAGCCTGCAGGGGCGATTCTTCTTGCAACACCCGCCCGGTTTGGCCTTGCGTCACTGTCGTGGCCGCTTTCATTCGCTCTATAGCGGTGGTTGCGGTTATGACCTTAAGCCGCTTGGGACGGTGCTTTTCCGGCTGCAACTGCCACTGCTTGGGTTCATCATCTTCCACCTGTGCCAGACTTGGCTCAACGGCGCGGATAACGCCATCACGGGCCTTGGCAAAGGCACTTTGCCGAGCGGCTGGTGCGGCGCCATTGATCGTGACGACTACCGGTTGCCTGACTAATAACTTGCGACGCTGACCGTGCGGCAGCGCTTGAAGTAACTCAAGTTGTCCTTCACCCAGAGAGCTTAGGCCTGCAATGTGCGGTACCAGTGCCCATCCAAGCAGATCGGCCAACTGATAAGGCAACAGACCTGATGCTTCTCCCGACTCAGCCTGCTCACCGCACAATACCAAATCAGGCTCAGCTTGATTGACATATTGAGCGAGCATCGATATCCGCTCGGCGGTTTCAGGCAGATTAAGTACCGTTATCTGGCCGATCCCCATGCCCAAATAATCACGCAGTACCGGGTTAGCGCGGCTGCCAGCATGGACAACCTCCAGCATCGCCCCCTGTTGTTGCAGTGCCAGCTCTAAAGCCTGTGCATCTAGTGTTGCACGACAAGGCCGTCCGGATACCGGATGTATCCCCACCGATACCAGTACCATAATTTGCAGCGGCTCACCCAGCATCATCCCACCTCTCACCCGCTTCTTTGACCAAAGCCTGCATGATCTCCGTACTGTTACCAATCACGCTCAAATCAGCTCGGCCGACCATGGCACATCCCGGATCGAGGTTTATGGCTATCACTGTGTCGCAATGCTCCATCCCCTGCATATGCTGAATTGCCCCCGAGATCCCTACCGCGACGTACACCCGAGCCGAAACCCAAGTTCCCGACGCCCCCACCTGTGCCGCCCGTGGCATATTGCCATCATCAACCGCGACTCGGCTGGCCCCTTCGGTTGCCCCCAGCGCCGCTGCCGCCTGATGGAAAAGTGCCCAGTCCATCACCCCATTACCACCGGCAAACACAAACTCCGCCTCGGGCAAGGAGATCACGCCAGGATCGACGGCAATGAGCCCCATATCATCAATCCGCGCATGTACTTCAGGCAAGGCATCCAATGAGACCGATCTTGCCTGACAACGGTAGGCAGAAACCGGCTCGGCGATCTGCTCGGCCACCAGCAAGATACTCTCATGCGGACGACGGTACTCCTTGCCGCTATGGCCTGATCGGCACCACACCCAGAGATTGTCTATTTCCACGACGCCGGTCGCTGCCCGAACATCAAGACAGGCAGCGAGACGCCGACCAAGATCGGCACTGCTTAAGGTCATATCACCAAACAACCAATAGCGAGGTGCAAACTGCTGCTCAGCCTGTTGCAACAAAGCCAGTTGCCACTCCGGTTGGTAACCCTCTCCGGCGACGGAGGAGAGATCCAGCCATCGATCAACCCCAGCCTCGGCCAAGCTGTCACCGTTACTCGCCGTAAAGAGGATGGCTAATACTGCGCCGTCCCCATTCATGCCCTCCCTCTCGGCTTCAGGCTGTTGTCCGATCCCACCGTTGGCCAGTTGCTGCGCCAGTCCCAGCATATCTTTATCGCCAGCGGTTAACTTGCCACCGCTCATCTCAGGGATCACGGCAACATAAAATGCAGGCTCATCAACTTGATGGAGTGGCAAACGGTTGACTGAATGCAGATGGTTGACTGAATGGAGACGGCTGGCAGATGCTTCATCGGCTCCATGGGCATCAGGGGAGGCTTCCGCTAGGCGATCGATACGCCGCAGCCCGTTGGGGCCGATAAAGCCACGTTGATGGGGGCTCTTACGCTCTACGACAGAGCCACCTTTCGGCGCAGTACTCGCCCCTGATAACAGAGCCTGGTGCAAAGGATGAAGCCGGTTACGTAATATGTGCTCGCGACGAGGACTACGCCTTGGCAAGTGGCTCATGGTGACTCCTCCACCACTCCGGCTTGCGGCAACTGAGCCTCAACAGGTAATGCCTGCAACAATAGCTCGGCAATATCTTGTACTTCAGGACGGGGGAGCACAACGCCTTCGAGCATCAGGCTACACTGTGGGCAAGCCACCACAACGATTTCAGCCCCTGTCTCCTTCACATCACCCATCCGCAAATCGGGAATGCGCAGCTTTCCGGGGATATCCGTTACCGGCGCCCCACCGCCACCGCCGCAACAGCGGGAGCGGAACCCCGATCGTGCCATCTCCCTCACATCGACACCCATGGCATTTAACAGCAATCGCGGGGCATCATAGCCGCCGTTATAGCGCCCCAGATAGCAGGGGTCGTGGTAGGTCACCGATAGCCCCTGTACCGGTGCCAGTACCAGCTCTCCCTGAGACACTAGATCAGCCAGTAGTTGAGTGTGATGCCAAACCTCATAGTGACCACCAAATTCGGGATATTCGTTTTTCAGCAGATGAAAGGCATGCGGGTCGGCAGTCACTATGCGCCGAAAGCGATATTTGCCCATCACATGCACATTGGCTTTGGCAAGGCGCTGGAATGTCGCCTCATCACCAAGCCGGCGCGCCAAATCACCACAGTCGAGCTCTTCATTGCCCAGCATGGCAACATCAAGCTTCGCCCTTTTCAGCAAGGCCACCAAGGCGCGCAGCGTTCGTTGGTTACGCAATTCAAACGCACCATCCCCAGCCCAGAGCAGCACATCGGTTTGTTTTACCTCGGCCAGAAGCGGAATTTGCAGATCGACAGCCCAGTTATGGCGTTGTTGCGGCGGGCGACCATTGGGGTTATCCGTCGCGATCAGGTTATTAAGTACATCGGGCCCTTTACCCGGTGTCATACCCTGCTCCAGGGTCAGATGCCGTCGTAGGTCGACAATCGCATCCACATGCTCAATCATCATCGGGCACTCTTCCACACACGCCCGGCAAGTGGTACAAGACCAGACAGTCTCCGGCTCCAACAGTCCTTCTAACAACGGCTTGTCTGGCCCGCCGCAACCAGCATGCTGCCCTTGGCCCGGATGGGGGCTGCCATGGTAGTTGGCTGAAGTGCCACCTGCCATACCGGTCACCATATCCTGGATTAGCTTTTTCGGGTTGAGCGGTTGCCCGGCGGCAAAAGCAGGGCACACTTTTTCGCACCGGCCACACTGCACACAGGCGTCAAACCCCAACAACTGGTTCCAACGAAAATCTGTCGGCTTTGCCGCCCCCAACCGAGGCTCGGTCAGGTCGATGGACTTTAGCCCTGTTGATCGGCCGCCACCAAACCGCTCTGGACGTGAATGAAAGGCAAGGTGCAGTGCGCCAGCAAAGGCATGTTTCATCGGTCCACCCCAGGTTAGCCCAAACAGCATCTCGCCTAATCCCGCCATCACCGCAACCGCAACCGGCACCAACAACAGCCAGGGAAGCGAGTGAATGCCGAACAAACCCAGCAGACTCAGCAGCAAAAACGTGCCAGAAAACACCATCAGGCTTTTTGGCAGACGCATCCACGGTCCTGCGGATAAATGGGCGGGCAGCTTGTGTCTGCGCCGCGCCACAAAGACCGACCCAGCCAACATGACAGTGCAGGCGGCAAACGCCAGAAAATGCATGGCTCCCTGATTGAGACCAAACAGGTAAATGAGGATCAGTATTACCATGGCGGCAACAAAGCCACCGGCAGTCGCGACATGGGTGTGAGCGATAGACTTGTCACGGGCCACCACATTGTGAAGGTCGACGAGATAACGCCGTGGCACACTGGCAAGCCCGGCCCAGATATTGACCTTGGAAGGGCGCCCCCGACGCCACATCCTTACTCTGCGAACAGCACCTGCAAGAGCCAGCAGCAACCCTAATAATAACAGCACCGCAACCAAAGATGTCAGCATCGCCTATCCCCTAGAAGTCCTTACACAAACGTAAGGCATCATAAATTGCAGCATGGATATTGCGCTGCGAAGCACAATCTCCAATTCGGTATAGCAAATAACCTTCGCCATGACGGGCCAGACCCGGCTGCGGCCGGGCGGCATACAGCGCTTCGAGATCAACCTGCCCTTTATTAAGCGAATTCGGTTTTAATTGGTAATACAGTGACTCGGCGGGGCGGATGCCATTTTCTATCACTACCTGATCCAGCACCCGCTCCTCCCGTTGCTGGGTGTATTCATTTTCCAGCACGGCAATCACGTTATCCCCTTCGCGATAAACCTGATCCAAGCGCATATCCGGTGTCATGATCACTTCACGCTGATAAAGGCTACGGTAATAGGTCGGAAACGTAGTGCCGCCCACCGCGGCCCCGGGTTTCACATCATCGGTAACTAGCTCAACCAAGGCGCCTTTCGCCGCCAAGTAGTCTGCCACCGACATGCCGGGGAACTCGCAAATGGTGTCATAGACCAAGACATTTTTACCCGGTTCAACCTCGCCGCTGAGAATATCCCAGCTACTGACCACCAAGCCATCTTTTGCCCCCCAGCCCGGACACTGGTCGACAAATGGCTGGCCGCCTACCGCCAAGATCACCACATCAGGCTGTTGGGCCAGAATACGTTTCTCATCGGCCTCGCAATGCATTTCCAGCGTGACACCAAGCCTTGCCAGTTCCAGGGCAAACCAACGGGTGATCCCGGCAATCTGCTCCCGCTGCGGCGCTCTAGCCGCAAGGTTGATCTGCCCGCCGAGCTGGGCGCTTTTTTCTAGCAAAGTCACCTGATGGCCCCGCTCGGCACACACCCGAGCAGCTTCCATCCCCGCCGGCCCGCCACCGACCACAACCACCTTGCGTACGGGGCCGCGGGTCTTGCTGATAACGTGCGGCATCGTCGCTTCCCGGGACGTTGCCGCATTTTGCAGGCACAGGACATCCAGCCCCTGATACTGGCGATCAATACAATAATTGGCCCCTACGCACTGGCGGATCTGGTCAACCTGCCCCAACTTCACTTTGGCAATCAAATGCGGATCGGCAATATGGGCCCGAGTCATACCGACAAAATCGACATAGCCACCTTCCAATACCCGCTGCGCCTGAGTCGGATCTTTTATGTTCTGGGCATGGATCACCGGCACCTTGACCACCTGCTTGATGCCTGCCGCCAAATGAAGAAAGGGTTCAGGTGGATAGCTCATGTTGGGGATCACGTTGGCAAGCGTATTGTGGGTATCACAACCGGAACCGACCACCCCGAAATAATCCACCAGCCCAGTGGCATCGTAGTAAGCGGCGATTTTCTTCATGTCTTCATGGGTCAGGCCATCGGGATGGAACTCATCGCCGCAGATCCGCATTCCCACAGCAAAATCGGGCCCAACTTCGCGCCGCACGGCTTCCAGTACCTTAAGGCCAAACCGCATCCGGTTTTCAAAGCTGCCGCCCCATTCATCATCACGCTTGTTGACTCGTGGACTCCAGAACTGGTCAATCAGGTGCTGGTGTACCGCAGATAACTCGATACCATCCAAGCCGCCTTGTTTGACCCGTCGCGCCGCCTCAGCAAAATCGAGGATAATCCTATCAATCTCTTCCGGTTCAATGGTTTTACAGGTGGCACGGTGTACCGGCTCACGCACCCCGCTCGGGCTGAGCAGATGCGGCCAGTCGCCCCCGTCCCAGCGCGAACGGCGTCCCATATGGGTGATTTGAATCATGATATGTCCGCCGTGCCGGTGAACGGCATCAGCCAGATTTTGCAAATGAGGAATAACATCGTCGATACTGAGGTTGACCGATTTCCACCACCCCTGCGGGCTATCAATAGAAACCGGACTCGATCCTCCACAGATGCACAGCCCGATCCCGCCTTTGGCTTTTTCCTCGTAATAGCGGATATAGCGCTCGGTCGGCATGCCGTTATCCGTCGCATAAACCTCGGCATGGGCGGTACTGACAACCCGGTTACGGATCATCAACTGGTTGATAGCCAAGGGTTGAAAAATGGCATCAAACTGAGACATACCTGCTCCTTATTCCCTTTCCTGCGGCATTACTTCAAACAGACCGTAATCACAACCAGTCTGGGCCTCGCTCTGCCGCTGAACAGCCACCGTACTGATTGGCAGTCCTAGCGCCTTGGTGATCTGATCCATTGCGCCGGCAAACCAACCGGTAAACATGTAGTCAACTTTACGGTCGACCTTGCCGTAATGGCAGACAAAGGCAGAATGCTCGAGCCTTACCCGGGCCCGCCCCTGCGCCACGTCCAGCATTTCAACATGAAACTGCCCCCAGCCCCGTTGCGACAGCCGCTTCATGTAGTGCTCAAACACCGCCGCCCCTTCAAGCCCGTGGGTTTGGGCTTCTTTTTCACACCAGTAATAGGCCGACTGGAAACCGGCGTCGTATAGGATCTCGGCATACTTTTCCGCCCCGAGTGCCGACTCCACCGCCGTATGGTTATTGATAAAAAAGTGGCGGGGTACATACAGCATCGGTAAGCCATTGGTGGTCCAAATCCCCGTCTCATCATCAACTTCAATCGGAATGTCCGGACTGTGCGTATTTAAACCAGGTGATGTTGGTATTGTCATCGACAGCTTCCTTTTGCTAAACGGCTATTGACTCACCCACTATGAATCCCACTACTCTCCCCAGACCTCTTTCAGGACCCGGACCCAGTTTTCCCCCATGACTTTCTGCACCCGACGCTCAGGCCAACCATGTTCGAGCAACGCTTGAGTCAGATTGGGGAACTCACCGATAGTACGGATCCCTTTGGGGTTAATGATCTCGCCAAAACGGGTCAAACGGCGGGCATAGCCTTTGTCGTGGGTCAACCATTCAAAGAAGGCCTGATCATGCCCTTGGGTGAAATCGGTACCGATCCCGACACAGTCTTCGCCGGCAATATTGACGATATAATCGATCGCCTCGACATAATCCTTGATGGTCGACTTGATGCCGTTTTTCAGGAATGGAGCAAACATGGTAACGCCAATAAACCCGCCGTGATCGGCAATGAATTTGAGCTCATCATCGGACTTATTGCGCGGATGCTCCTTAAGCCCGAGCGGTAGGCAATGGGAGTAACAGACCGGTTTTTCTGAAGCCAGGATCACCTCCTGCGACGTTTTTTCCCCGACATGGGAAAGATCGCACATCATGCCGACCCGGTTCATTTCAACGACCACTTCATGGCCGAAACCAGACAGCCCACCATCCCGCTCATAGCAGCCCGTACCGACCAGGTTCTGGGTGTTATACGCCATCTGGGCGATCCCCACACCGAGCTTTTTGAATATCTCCACATACCCGAGCTGATCTTCAAAAGCATGTACATTCTGGAAGCCCAAAATGATCCCAGTCCTTCCCTCCTCCTTGGCCCGGTAGATATCCTCAATACCGCGTACCGGACGGATCAAATCACTGTGGTCACGGAAAAATCCGTTAAACTCGACAATATTATCCATGGTGGCCTGAAAGCCCTCCCAGACTGACACCGTACAATTAGCGGTGGTGAGCCCCCCCTTCGCCATATCCTCGAACAGGGCTCGATCCCATCTTGCGATGATCAGACCATCAATAATGATAGATTGCTGGTGCAGTTGCGCAGCTTCAGACATGATTCCCCTCCCGGCCCTTTAGGCCGTCATCATTGAATGCATACAAAACACGGTCAAAACAGTCCGACGATCTCCCCTTGCGCATCGAGCTTAATATCCAAGGCTGCCGGATGGCGCGGCAAGCCGGGCATGGTCATAATGTCGCCGCATACCACGACCACAAATCCCGCCCCGGCCATTAGGCGCAGCTCCCTTACCGGAAGGGCATGATTAATCGGCGCCCCCTTCACATCAGGCTCCGATGTGAAACTATAGGGCGTCTTGGCAATACAGACAGGCAGGTGGCCAAAGCCAAGCTGGTGAATTTCTTCGAGTTGGCGCAGCGCAGCAGTACTGAACTGTACCTCGCAGGCTCCGTAGAGGCGGGAAGCAACAGTATGGATTTTCTCGTCCAGCGGCATGTCGTCCGGGTAGAGCGGTGTCACGGTTGGCGATGGATGCTGAAGTTGCTCCAGCACCAGTTGGGCAATATCCAATGCCCCTTCACTGCCGCGCGCCCAATGCTCAGCCGAGGCAACACGGACTCCCGATGCCAAACAACAGCGTTGGATCACCGCAATTTCTTCTTCGCTATCACCGGGAAAACGGTTAATCGCAACCAGCGGGGCAAGACCGAATTGCTGGATATTCTGAATATGGCGCAGCAAATTGGCCGAGCCAATTTCGACCGCAGCAACGTTGGGCAGATCAAGGCTATGCTTCTCTACACCGCCATGCATTTTTAATGCCCGTACCGTACAGACCAGCACCACCGCATCGGGAGACAACCCTGCCAGACGGCACTTGATATCAATAAACTTTTCGGCACCTAGGTCAGCGCCAAACCCAGCTTCCGTCACCACCACGTCGCTCAGTGCAAGCGCCGCACGGGTCGCCATCAGGGAGCTGCAGCCATGGGCAATATTGGCAAAAGGACCGCCGTGAACCAGCACCGGATTGAACTCTAGGCTCTGGATCAGGTTCGGCATCATGGCCTCTTTGAGCAATACCGTCATCGCACCGTCAGCCCCCAGATCACGGACTGTCACGACACTGCCGTCACGCCGGTAACCAATCATCATCGCACCGAGACGGCGCTGGAGATCCTGCTGATTTTCAGATAGGCACATCACCGCCATGATTTCCGAGGCGACGGTGATATCAAAGCCAGATTCACGCGGCACGCCATGGGCCGCTCCCCCCAAGCCGCAGACAATATTACGCAGGGCACGTTCATTGAGATCCATGACCCGCCGCCAGCTGATTCGGCGCAGATCCAATTCCAGCTCATTTCCCCAGTGGATGTGATTATCGATCAGTGAGACCAACAGATTATGGGCGACTGTGATGGCATGAAAGTCACCATTGAAGTGCAGGTTCAGATCTTCCATCGGTATCGCCTGCGAGCGGCCTCCCCCTGCCGCTCCCCCCTTCATACCAAAACACGGCCCCAGTGATGGCTCGCGCAAGCACGCAGTGCTGTTTACACCCAACGCGTTTATCCCGTCTGACAGGCCGATGCTGGTGGTCGTTTTCCCCTCCCCGGCCGTGGTCGGTGTTATCGCCGTCACCAGTACCAACTTGCCACGCTGGTGTCCTACATCAAGCTGGGCCATGTCTAATTTAGCCTTGTAATGGCCGTAGGGAATTAAGGCATGAGGTAACAGCCCCAGCCTTTCAGCAGCAACCTCAATGATAGGTTTCGGTGTCACCGCACGGGCAATATCAATATCAGGGCTCCCCGGAGGCGGTAAATTATCCGGTGGTAGCAGGACAACGTTAGAATCGTTATTCACCGTTAACCTCCTTCGTCGAAACGGCAGGACATGTACAACACGTTATAAATAGGGACTCGCGTCAGTAGTTGCCTCTCAGCCACTGGGCTGACTGCTTCAGTCCGCCAAACGGGTAAAGATGGATCCCACCAAAAGCGGTGGTAGGGTTCACGGCCTTATAACGTGCCATCTCCTGTACCAGCAAGGTCGGTGTCCAGGGTTTCAATAACTGGGATGCCTTCAAATTACGGCGCAATGCGCCAACAGACTCCACAACCCCGCATTGCGCCGCATAGTAGAGCAAGTTTTTCAGCCGTGTCGGTCCCGGCATCCCCAGATAAACAGGCAAAGGGCCAAGCCGCTCCTGGTTGTCTTCAAGCCAGCGGATAAAGCGCTCCGCACCAAATGAGAACTGGGTCACGATCCACATCTCAATCTGGTGCCTTTCGGCATACTCCCGCTTGAAAGCAAGCGCAGAGCTTAACTCCTGGTGTGTTGCTACCGGATGTCCTTCGGGGTGACCGGCCACACCGATGCCCAACAACGGATGATCGGCCAAAATCCCCGACGCCAGCAAGGCGATGGTATTGGCAAAAGGACCAGACGGTGGATTTTTTTCACCGGCAATCAGCAAAATATGCTGAACACCGATATGGTTCAGCGACCACAGCCATTGGTGCAAAACGCCTTCACTGGGTACCGAGCGAGCCGGAATATGGGGGATAGGAACCATCCCCCAGGTCAGCAGCCGCTCACACGCTTCAAAGGTGTCTTCAAACCGTGCTTTCGGCAATAACGGAACATATACCCGAGTGCCGATCCGCAGCCATTCCGGCATGGTGGTGAGCTTCAAGACCTGCTTGGGGGTCGCTTCAAGGGTGGCTTCCGCCAGCAATTGATGCAGGATGGGGGCAATATCGAGCTCATGGAATCCGCCCCCGCTGCTCTCGTTATACGCGTCACACTTCATACCGTACTCCAGCGCACCCAGGTTTATTACTAGGATTTAAAACCCTAGTTTGGGTGCCTAGCCAAGTCCTGGTTTCTAGTCGACAAAATCGCTACCGCGGGATTTTGCCACCTCGCGCGAGTTAGGGTTGACTGATGGCCGGAACGGTACCTCTACCACCTCGGCATCAACCACGCCACCGCCGTACTCTGAGGGCAAAGATACGCGCAGTTTAGTACCGATCTCTTTCAACTCCCAAGGCACATGGGCCAGTGCAATATTGGTTTGTAGCTCGGGCGAGTACCATGGTGAGGAGACATAACCGAGGGCCTCACCACCTGCTTCACCGTAAACCAACCAGAAATCATTGGCATAGTCGGTGATTTGCTCACCACCAAGCACTATGCCCACCATGGTGAGCTTAAACGGCGGTGTCCCGGCATCAATTTGCTCTCGCGCGTTTTCCAGAGCGGCCTTACCAACATAATCGGCATCTTTATTTCGCGGCACCTGATACGCGAGGTTGCACTGAAACGGCAGGGTTTCCTGATCGATATCCTGTCCCCAGGAGAGGATCCCGGCAGCAATACGACGGTGGTGAGCCGGGGCGATCACCCGCAGTTTATGGGCTTTTCCTGCTTCCAACACGGCATACCACAGCTTCTCGGCATCTTGGGTAACATTACGGCAGTATATTTCATAACCTTTTTCTCCGGTGAATCCGGTTTGTGAAATCACCACCTTACAGCCCGCGATCTCGGCTTCCATCAGGCCATAGTAGGGGATCTGACTCACGTCCTCGCCAAACAGATCCACCATCAGAGCCTCAGATTTTGGTCCCTGGATCTGTACCGGGGCAACATCGATCTCGGCAATCGAGACGTCATATTGCTTGCCGAGGTTTATCCCCCGTAGCCACAGCTCCAAATCACTGTCCGAAATAGAAAACCAGAACTCATCTTCAGCAAGGCGTAGCAATACCGGATCATTGAGGATCCCACCATCCTCATTGCACAAAATCACATACTTGCCATGCAAAGGCTGAATTTTGGCCGCATCCCGGGTGATCACATAATTGACGAAGGCTTCTGCATCAGGGCCCTTGACCTGGATTTGCCGCTCGACCGCAACATTCCACATGGTGACATCGTTAACCAAGGAGTCATACTCCACCATAGCTCCGCCGTCTTCTGGCAAGATATAACCACGAGGATGGTAAATACGGTTATAAACTGTCGCCCGCCAGCAGCCGGCCTCGATAGAGAGGTGCCAGTACGGCGATTTCCTTACCCGGGTAGAAATCAGCATTTCAACAGGCGTCGGTCCTGACTGTCGCAAGTTGATCGGCACGCGACGATGCGATTGATCAACACTGGTTTCGTGGCGCGCCACCCCGGCGCGCGCTTGCAGTAATCGTTTGTCGTATTTGGTCATGGCTTTTACCCTCGTCCCCTTAACGGTGTCCCCCTTAAATGTGACTGTTTTGGGAAAATTGATTTTCCAATCTACGACATGAATGAATCCAAAAACGTCGTGCAGCCTCTTTAGAGCAACATTATTGCCATTCCAAACCATATTCTTCGCTGGCATCTTGCAACCAGAGCCAGAGATAATCAGCAAAGCTGCGTCGGACCACCAACTCAAACTCCATCTCGGCGCTGCGCCGCAATACCACCTGTGTTTTGGCAAACGCCGTGCCGACACACTTACCGACCGGCATCGAACGGATATCAACATCATAAGGCGTTGATTTTCTCAGCACCGCTTCTGCCTGCAGACCTGACAGTACAAGGACACACTGACCGCCGCTGACATCAACCACAGAAAAATGACCTTGCAGCTGCCGGTGCAACATCGCTTCGAGTTGCCGCTTGGGTGATGACAGAACCAACCACTCATCGGGGGCCAACCACCAAACCTGCACACCTTCCATTTGAGCTGACGAGCACGCTTTTCGGGGCAACGGCAGCCCAAGTACTGCCTCTACATCATCAAAGAACCTGTTATCCCCTCCGCCCCGAATAAGATACAGGGCCTGCTCTTTTCGCTCCTCAAGCATGACCTGCGGTGTATCTGATTTACTCGGCCTTTCAAGGGAATACCTCTGTACATGATGCAAGGGAGATTCATAGCGCAGCGCTTCTGATGGGGTATAGGAAAATTTAGCCGGCGGCATGACAACAGACTGGCGCTCGCCTTCGGGATCATAAAACGTCGCATCGCAGATCTCAGCGGCGAGTACCCGCCCGTTGCCCAAGGGAAAGTAGATTTTCTCGCCCATCCGGCTCAGACCGCCCTTGATCAGCCCCAGTGCGATGCTGTGACCTAGCGTCGCACTGTAATAGCTAGAGCTAACATGCCCGATCATCGTCATAGGAACAGGCTCATCGGGATCATTGACCGCCTGCGCCCCTTCGGGGATCACCGTGTCTGGCTCAGTGCACTTCAACCCCACCAGTTGCTTGCGATCAACACGCAGGGTATCTTTGCGCTGCCACGACCGGCGGCCGATAAAACTAAATGCCTTTTTCCTGCCAGTGATCCATGCCATGTTCATATCCTGTGGCGTCACCGAGCCGTCAGTGTCCTGCCCGGCAATGATAAACCCCTTCTCGGCCCGGAGAATATGCATCGTCTCGGTACCATAGGGGGTAATGTCAAACTCCTCTCCCGCCGCTATAAGCTGCTGCCACAGGTACAGGCCATAATTGGCATTGACGTTGATTTCATACGATAGCTCGCCGGTAAAGCTGATCCGAAATATGCGTGCAGCAATACCGGCAATCCGGTGCGGCTGCCAGCTCATGAATGGGAAAGCGGCATCAGAGAGATCAGCCTCCGGCAACATTTTCTGCAGCAGGGAGCGGCTATTAGGGCCCCCGATCGTCATGGTGGCCCAGTGATCGGTCACGCTGCTCATGTAAATTTCCAGCTCCGGCCACTCCGTCTGGTGCCACAGTTCCAGCCAGCGTAACACCGCTGCAGCCCCACCGGTCGTTGTGGTCATCAGGAAGTGGTTGTCATCAAGGCAAGAAGTCACCCCGTCATCAAATATCATCCCGTCTTCCTTGCACATCACGCCGTAGCGGCAGCGCCCCGGCGCCAGCTGGCTCCAGCCATTGGTATAGATCCGATTGAGGAAATCGCGGGCACCCGGCCCCTGAATATCTATCTTGCCCAGCGTCGAGGCATCAATGATCCCAACGCTGTTGCGGGTTGCCATGCACTCCCGATCCAGCGCCTGCTGCTGAGTTTCGTTGCCACGCGGGTAATACCAAGGCCGTTTCCACTGCCCGACATTTTCAAACTTAGCCCCCTGCTGGAGATGCCATAGGTGCATCGCGGTAAAGCGGGCCGGATCAAATAAATGCCCCGCCTCCCGGCCAGCCAGTGCACCGAAGGTCACCGGGGTGTACATCGGACGAAAAATGGTCGTGCCGGTTTCGGGAATAGTCTGCCCGAGGGCATTGGCGGCGATAGCCATCCCATTGATATTGCCGGTCTTGCCCTGATCGGTGCCAAACCCCAGTGCGGTATAGCGTTTCACATGTTCGATCGACTCAAACCCTTCCCGGATTGCCAGCTCGATACCTGCAGCCGTTACATCATTCTGGAAATCGACAAACTGCTTGGGGGCACGACTGGTCGGGAGGTGATGGGGAATATGGTAAAGCGCCATCGGTGCAGACTCTGCCGGATCATTGGCCTGCGGTAATGGTGCTGGCCGCAGTGAAACCTGCAAACGATCGGCAACCGCCTGAGCCGCTTTGCCCCCATCTTGCAGCACAGCAGACAGGGCATAGATCCCCTGAATGCCTCCCGCGTAGAGCAAATCGGGATTATTCGGTACAAAGCCGGCGATATCATCACGCCATCGCGGTCGGCTACCGGTATGGCAGGAGAGGTGCAAGGCCGGGCTCCATCCTCCAGAACTCGCTACCGTATCGCACTCCAACACGCAGGTATCATGCTGGCCCACCTGACCGCCGTTGTACTTGAGCTGGGCTACCTCAACCGCCTTGACCCGTTTTTTCCCGCGAACATTAATCACAGCATGGCCCGGAATAATGTCTATCCCAGCCGCTTTGGCCAGCTTAGCCCGCTCACCAGTAACGTGTTGACGAGTATCGACAATAGCGACCACTTCTCGCCCCGCCTCATGCCAGTCAAGTGCCGCCTGGTAACCATGGTCATTGGCCGTCATCACCACAAGCCGACTCCCGGGGATCACGCCATAACGACAGATATAAGTAGATACAGCGGACGCCAACATACAGCCGGGAACGTCGTTATTGCCAAACACCAACGGGCGCTCTATCGCCCCGGTCGCCAGAACGATCTCTCTGGCCCGTACCCGGTGCAGCCGCTGGCGAGCACCCGGTTGGTTTTCGCCAAGATGATCGCTACGGCGCTCAACAATCCCGAGAAAATTCTGGTCGTAATAGCCAAATGCACTACTGCGTGGCAACAAGATAAAATCAGGATCGGCGACAAGCAAGGCCAACGTATCAGCCAGCCACTGGTTAGCCGGTTGGCCATCAATCCACTGCTGACTACCGAGTAGACAGCCGCCGAACTCCTGTTGTTCGTCCGCCACCATTACCCGCAAACCGCTGCCAACAAGCTGCCTTGCCGTCACCAGCCCAGCAGGGCCCGCGCCAATAATCAGCACATCGCAATGATGGTGCATTTTGTCATAGCTATCCGGATCGCGAGCCTGTGGTGCTTCGCCAAGCCCTGCCGCCTTGCGGATGTACTTTTCGTAGGTCATCCACATCGATTCGGGATACATAAAGGTTTTGTAGTAAAAGCCGACCGGCATCAGGCCACTGCCGACTTTGCCCAGGGCGGATTTCAGATCCCACCCGCCCAATCCTCCAGGGGACAGGCCATCCACACTGCTGGCCACCAAACCGTCATATAGCTCGACTTGGGTTGCTCGCAGATTGGGGATCGTCGTTGCCGGCGTACTGCCGACCTGAAAAATGGCATTGGGCTCCTCGGCCCCGGCGGCAAGGGTGCCGCGCGGGCGACCATATTTGAAACTGCTGCCGACAATATCAACACCGTTGGAAATCAGGGCAGAAGCCAAGGTATCCCCCCGATAACCGGCGTAAGTTGTGCCGTTAAAAACGAAGCTCAGCGGCTGGCGGCGATCAACCCGACCGCCGAAAGATAAGCGATTGGGCTGGCTCATTCGCACTCTCCTTCCTTATTGCCGGGAACGGGATCACTGAGCTTGTATACCCGCTCAATGTCATAGCTCACTGTATGGCGGACCACGTTGAAGAATTTGCGGCAACCAGTGGCATGAAACCACATTTCCTTATGACTGCCTTTGATGTTATTGCGGTGAAACAAGTACCGCCCCCACGCTTCATCACTGATCTTGTCCGGCTCCGGCGGCCGCTCGATATGGGCCTCTCCCGCATAGGTAAATTCTTCTTCCCCACGCAGTTCCTCACAATATGGGCAGTAAATATTCAGCATCGTGTTCCCTCCCTAATGCGCCACGCCTGCCGCGCCGTGTTCATCAATCAAATGGCCGCTGACGAAGCGGTCGAGGGAAAAAGGCCTGGCCAGGGCATGCGGCCTATTGTTGGCGATAGTGTCTGCAAACACATGGCCGGAGCCCGGCGTCGCCTTGAAACCACCGGTCCCCCAGCCGCAGTTAAAATACAGCCCTTCAATCGGGGCCGTGCCAATGATTGGACAGGCATCGGGACAAATATCCACAATCCCGCCCCAATGGCGGTTGAGCCGGACCCGACTGAGAAAGGGGAACATTTCGATGATAGCGGCAACAGTGTGCTCAATAACCGGGAAAGAGCCGCGTTGCCCGTAGCCAAGGTAGCTGTCTATACCGGCCCCGATCACCATATCGCCTTTATCTGACTGGCTGATATAACCGTGTACGTGGTTAGACATCACAACGGTATCCAAGCAGGGCTTGAGCGGCTCTGACACCATGGCCTGAAGCGGGTGCGACTCTATCGGCAGGGTCATACCTACCATCTTGGCCAGCTCACCGGAATTTCCCGCCGCAACGCAGCCAACTTTACCCGCCCCGATAAAGCCGCCCTTTGTCTCAACGCCCTGTACCCTGCCAGCCTGGACCCGGATCCCTGTCACTTCATTTTGCTGGATAAGATCAACCCCCAGCCTGTCTGCGGCTCGGGCAAACCCCCATGCCACGGCGTCATGGCGCGCGGTTCCTGCCCGAGGTTGCCAGCTCGCCCCCAGTACGGGATAACGAGCATTTGGCGAGCAATCCAGCAGCGGTACTAAGGCTTGTACCGCCTCACTATCGAGCACTTCACCGTCGATACCATTGAGGCGGTTGGCATTGACCCGCCGCTCGATATCCCGCATATCCTGCAGGGTGTGCCCTAGGTTCAACACTCCGCGCTGGCTGAACATCAGGTTGTAGTTCAGATCCTGAGAGAGCCCCTCCCACAACTTCAGTGAATGTTCGTAAAGCTGGGCCGCTTCATCCCAGAGGTAGTTTGAGCGGACTATGGTGGTATTACGCGCAGTATTCCCTCCGCCCAGGTATCCCTTCTCCACGACGGCCACATTGGTAATGCCATGGTTCTTGGCCAGATAATACGCCGTCGCCAGACCATGCCCACCACCGCCGATGATCACGACATCGTAGCTTGGCTTGGGAACGGGGTTTCGCCACACCCGCTGCCAATGCTCATGAAAACTCAGCGCATGCTTGAATAGGCCGAAGCCAGAATAGTGATTGGTCTTTTCGCTCATTGCTGATGCCTTTTCAGGTAGATACAAGCCGTGTACCAGCGTGCAGACACGCTTCCCTCAGATGAAGCCTAATGCTCAACCTGTAAAAAATTTGCCCGGTTGCGGCGAAAAGCAGCGGATTTGCGACACTCGATGAAAACGAGTCTAGTCAAGAAATTACAGGAGAGTGTATATAAGCGTTTGCATCACATTATTGTGATTATTTGAAAGGGGGTAATTTGGATAGAGTAAAACATGAAAAGGCTTCAAAATTAGACGAGCAACAGAATTTGACGTTGTTCGTTTACGACACACTTTCAATTGCCTTACTGCATATTCCTAGGTGAAACGACCACATTTAACGAGTACTATCTGAAACAAGGTTTTGGACAAAAGCGTGTCAGTGGCTTTGATAATTTAGCTTATGGTGAATTATCAGAGGTATGGTAAAAAATCTAATTGAGTAGTCAATTTTTATAATCCACTACAAGTGCAGAACTACGTATTTAAGGGCACGATGTGCCCTTTTCTTATTTGAATGTTGATACAATCACGGCTAATACCATTGCTAATGTTGATGCCAAAGGTGTTAAACATGTAATAACATCTGCAGACCTACTGAGCATTGCCCAGCCTATGGGTTGATCCCCAACAAAAACAGGCTTACGAGTGGTATTCCTACCTTGGTTGAAGATGTTTCCCTTCACTTCATAGCTTCTTGTTCTAATCGTTTTCTTAGAATTTCCGTTCTTTAAGTTACGTGTAGTTTCCGTTTCTACATCAGTTTGGATCAAGATAATCTTCATCGGTGACTATTTTTATTTTTATATTTTTTGCTAGTTTTTATCCTAAGCAAAAGAAGGGTAGGGTTTTTACGGGAGTCTTTGAAGGGGGAAGATGCAGATTTACTGAATTTTTTGTGGGGAAAATTACGTATTTAGTTGTTGCCCCATAAGGGCTTGGTTTTGTCCTTATGCTTAGCTTTCATAAAGATTACTCCAGTAGCTTAATTGATCATTATGGAGGGTGTACAGACATAAAGGCTAATGCGGTAGCCGCCGCAACATAGTCAGTATGACGTTATCCCGATCCTATAGCCACGTTACTGGTATTTAGAAAAGTAAGTCAAACTTTGTATTGGTAGCTGTGTAGCTAAGAAGGAATGGGAAAAAGGCGTGTTACATCATCCGTCAACACACCGATGGACAAAAGTACTTTGGGAGCAAGAGCAATACAGATAGCTCTATTGCATAGCTATATGCTGATTGACTTTTTTGTTGTCTAAGAATCTCTTAAGTTGGTTTCCGTAGAACCTACCTAAGCTAAAGTATGCATAATATTGGGTTGGGCTAAAGTTTACATCAACGGTTGAAACATGAGGGAAAGTCTTTTCATCTCGCTCTTTTTCGAGAATCTCGATTGTCGCTTTCGGATACTGTTTTTCTTCATTTGCTATAAGCATGTATTTGTCCAAAGCTCTTAGTTTGACGTACAGTAGCTCTGACACCTTATTCCCATCATCTGTTCTTACTTCAGCATTGATAACTGGTGCTAGTTCCCAGTCTTTTACTTCTTTGCTTGGGTTGTCATTATCATAGGCAATGTTGAGGCAAGAGGTTTTGGCATCAGACAAGCAATGATTAAGTTCATCAATAGGAATGTAATTTCCATTATCTATATAATAAAATATAATTGATTTCCCTTCATTTTTTAGTTGTTTTGCGAGGCGTTTTAACCCACCAACCTGACCATTTGGATCTGCTTCTGCGTCTGAAATAATAATTCTATCAACTCCTCTCTTTATCAGAGAGTATGCTCCGAGATTATCCGAGTGCCCTCCGTCAGATAAATATGCAGGGTGGTTGAAATCATTAGGATTTATAGAATAATCACCTAACTCAAGCCCCCATACTCCCATCAAGCTCATACCTAGAGTCCCTAAACCAGAAGTATAAGGTGTAAGATCAACAGCTGCTCCAGATAAAGCAACGTAATCTGACAAGCTTCTAAGACAACTATCGTCCTCGCTCATGTAGCTACATTTCATATTCACAGCCTCTTCAGTTGAAATGTAGCCTGTAAGTCCAGAGCCTAAGGAAAAAGGAGTAATTTCATAGATAGCATCTATAAAAGGCTCATTAATATATGGGTCTGAGTACAAACGACTCATTCTAAACCTATTTGTTGGGGCGGTTGTAGTATTGATAATCCAAATTGGTGGTTTTTTTTCGTTTGTTGAAGAATATAATCTTTCTGTTAAAGATGTTATCGATAGAAATTCTGCTCTATATTTGTGTTCATTGGCACGGTGCAATGAATCATCGTTTCCTACAAACTCTCCGGACATTAATCCCTTGATGTTGCTTTCATTTGGATATAATCCATAAGTCCTTTCAATACCATCTTTATAGTAATTCCTTGCTGAGTAGACATTGTTATCTAACCCAAAAAATTCCAATGTATTACTTATTGGAGGCTCGTAAATTGAACGGAGTGTTATTGGAACAAAGTGCCCCCAATGAGTTTTATTATCGTCCCCTAACATCATTGAGTGTTTTTTTAGAATTAGAGAGTTGTTTTGTAAGTGCCTTTGGAACCTGTAACTATTATCAGCTGACACACACTCTGCATCCCCATCCTCAAGTAAGTCACTATTTGAAAAGCATAACCTGAACAAATCTTTCTCAGTATCACCACCAGAATCTTTTAGATAGTAAAGCTTAGAGTAGTACCAGTAGGCTGCATAAGAGCCACCTGAAACTGTTGATATGTAGTCAATTTGATCTAATTGATTAGTATTATTAAGGCCTGCAAGCAAGCCAATATTAAACGATGCAGACCGAGTTCCTCCCCCAGAGAGCGCCAAACCGAGTGTATTCGAACTATCTCTTAATAGCACTTTCTCCATTTCACGAACCTGCTCGAATGTTAATTTACTGTACTCTGGTGTAGAAGAACAGGCCGTGATCGTCGGTATTATTACAATTAAAATAGATAGCTTTAGAAAAGACAATTGACCTTGGTCGAAGAACATACCAATCCTCCCTGATTAAATTGTGTTGCATATAAATAATAGGTTGGATGGTTTTATTCTGTGTTATTGATAGTGCAAATTTGTGACATTAGACACAAAGTGTACCATCAATAATAAAGAGATTTATAAACTTTACCTTACACACATTCTTAAATGTAGGTGGCGTACTAATTCGATTCAAAATAAAGTTCCAAAAGTGCATTAGCCACAGCCTCGTATAGTGCTACTGACATAATGATTATGTCCGAATACCAATTAGTTAGCCCGGCAGTTCCGCAGAATTATTTACAGGTTATCTAAAGCTTTTTGGGATAAAAATCAGTCTGTATAAATCTCTCAGGTCGACAAATTCTGTTAGTAACATCACTAGATGCCAGTCGCTTTGTTTTTTTAAATAAAGGAAAGAATAGATGTCAATATATAGTGCAGAAAATGTGATTTTGCACTATATATTGATTTCATGGGTCATTTATACTGTCTGTAATTATAACATCGGAAGGAGTTGAGTATGGATATTCCTTTAAAAGAAGATGCCATGATTATTTACGATCCTGATAGTGGTTTAGAGTGTACCATGAGGCATCAACGTTTTAGGCGTAAGATTTTATCTGGTAGTAATATTCGTATGCGTACCTTCCCAATACCTGCTTATGTTCAAATACCTTATGAAGATGTGAGCGATGTAATTAAGACTATTGAATAACGCATGTAGTTTACATAGTGGCGCCTGGTAAGGTCTAAGATTCACACACACTACATTGATTAAAAATTCATGTATGGCATAAGAAATTTGGGAAGACCTGCTCTTTCATAAAAGCTAGCAAGGAATGGGGCATATGCGTTTTACGTCCATCATAAGTAACACGTCCTTGGACGAAAGGATTAAGTGTTTTACTAATTTAACAATCAATGGACTAATTTTTGTATAGAGAAATATCTTTTCTTATCAATTCAAGACACTTCAAATAAATGATGACAAAAAGATATTGAGTTGCTTTGAAGCATTTAGGATTGAGCTCGAATACTGACTAGCTGAATATATGCCCCTGTCAGAAAAACATGTCGCCTATTTAGGACGCTAGTTCATTTGCTAAACTAGCGTTTGATAACACGATTATACGACGGACTAAGAAAGCAATAGTAAACTATAGGTCTAAATGCACAAAGCTTTTAGTAAGCTTGGTGACACGCTGTGTTGAAGAGTTTTATTCACTGACAAGTAGCCAATAATACTACCTTTTTTAATTATCATCGGTGGTGTAGAGGTAAACTCATTAAATGGAGAATAGGTGCTAAATTCTGAACCAAAGTTGCCAAACTCATTCCATATTGAAGTGGAACTAAATTCACTGCCATAGTTACCAAACTCATTAAAGATTGATTCTAAGTCAAATTTATTAGTTAGCTTGCCAAGATAAGTATTTTTTGAATCCTGTGCGAGTAGTTTCGCACCATCAACCTGAGCACAAACCTGGTTAGAGGAGCCTGAACCTAGGGGTTGCGTCATACGCTTTTTCCTAGCGTCGCTCTCAGGTTGGGTCATTTTCGTACAAGCATTTCCACTCTTCTTATAACCATCATTGCAATACCAGTTGTTACCGCTAACATGAGCATTCTTCGGTGCTCTCAATGCGATACATTTACTGCCATTCTTTCTGTATCCATCATCGCAATACCAGCTGTTCCCTAAAATATGAGCATTAGCAGGAACGTTCAAGACTTTGCATTGATTACCATTCTTTTTATATCCATCATCACAGTACCAATTGTTACCTAAAACATGGGCATTAGCAGGAACGTTTAAGGCTTTGCATTGATTACCACTCTTTTTATATCCATCATCACAGTACCAGTTGTTCCCTAAAACATGGGCATTAGCAGGAACGTTTAGAGCTATACATTGATCACCACTTTTTTTATACCCTTCATTACAGTACCAGTTATTGCCCATAACACGCGCATTCTCTGGAATTGCATAACCTAATGAACTTAAAGTAAAAAGAAAAAAGCATAATGAAAATCTATACATCTTCTGCATAATATTACCCTTTGAATGGTTGGCATGTGTTTTTTCAAACACGAATAATATCTTATAGGCATATGAATGGGTACCGACTTGATATACATCAGGTAGTTAGAACGGTAAAGCCCAAGTTTTGCTGGTATGAGCAAACGTAGGCTAAATATCAAACTAAATTCTATGAAGAATAGCTATAGAACACACAATGAGGCTATTCTGAGTTAGAACAAAAAACGCAAAAACGCTCTTCTTTACAGAAATGTCATTGATTAACGTAGTTAAGTGACTATGTCAGCTTATAGTGCCATTTATGTACGCTAACAGCGGAGATATGCAAGGGTATGGTGCAAATTACTAAACGTGTAGTTTGCAACATAAGCACTACATCGATATCAATAAGTTAACGTCAAATCTGCACCATAAGCTTTACACCTTTTAGTAGTATAAAGATGCATAAACCTCACTCGTCCCAACCACACTGAAAGAAAGTTTCACTCTGGATTATTACCACTAAATATTCTGAAAGTTTGCTAAGTGTTGTTTGTGAAGGTCATATATTAAATTTACTAATATTGGCGGAAAGGCCCTCTTTAAAAAACCTTCATTTCTAAAATTGCCATTTACTTTTAGTGTAAAGTAAAGGCCAATATACTCCTTGAATATCACTTCTGTTTGAACTGCTGATTTAACACAAAATCAACACCCCAATACTTTTGTTTAAATTGGAAAGTCTCAAATAGCTTTACAGAGTTGATAACTTAAATTGTTTCAAGACCTCACTGAGTACCACTTTCAATATAAAAGCACCCAACAGGTGTACATGACCTTTGTAGGTTATTCCTTTTAGCCTTGATAATGATACCTAGTTAAAAAAGTACTGAATTTTCATACTTGTAATTAGTCATGGCTAAAGCAATCGATTTAAATCGGTGGCTTAAAGCTTTAAGTTGGCCAAAGATAACATTCTTGGTCATTTATTGCTATCTTCAATGGGTTATCATCTATATAATAACTTAAAGCTTAACTTTCTCATGAAAGTATCAACAAAATAAATCATTAAGAATGCGATAACAGGAAATTAAATTGCAAACAGAGACGCAAAAGATCTTGGATGATGAAGTTAATGGTGGTTCTGATAAAGCACTAGATAAATCAGATAAACCAATACTAGGACAAGAATCGAATAAACTGAGTGAAGATGAACATAGTCAGTCTTTAGATAAACCTGATAATAAAGACGATTTAAGTTGGGGAGTTGGAATCTTATTTGAATTAGTTTCAATTCGATTGAGTCAAGCTGTACCTTACCTCTCTGCGACTGGTGTGGTTTTAATGTTTGCTTACTGTGGTTTCTATATAAATTTCATTCCTCGTGGGCTGGTATTGGGTGATAGTCTTTTCTTAATTCTATTAACGTTATGGTTTGGTTTTATGTATACCATCGTTTTAGCCTTAGGGACATTTATTGTTATATCCATAGCATCTCCATTTCTCGAGTATCTTCGTTATGGCCGTCAACGTTTAGAGATATGGACATTCTTTTTAATATCCTCAGCACTTCTAATTTTTTATTTTTATCAATCATATAAATATCTTAGCGGTGGTGATTTTAGCGACGCTTTATTCGCTGGTTTGGCTTTTCTGATTCCAGGCTTTGGTTATCTATTGCTTATACCGAAGGGTGATTCAGCTAAAAAACCTAGAAAAAAATTGAATGAAACCCAAAAAAAAATTATACCATGGGTTGTATTCCTATTATTAGTATTCCCATTAATGCTTAAAACTTCGTTTGGTGAACGATTATTATTTGGTGCATTTAAGGCATATGGTATCCGCAATGAGGGAGTTTCTCTACTCTTGAGCAAGGAGAATTACAGCAAAGTTTTAACTAGTTCCAAGGCATACAAAATTCCTCTTTTTGGGTGTAATGAAAAAAGTAAAGACGAATATATAGTGCATAACATGGATGTTCTCTGGCACGGTACAGGTAATGTTTCGCTTGTTGCTTTCAATGAATTAGGACTCGAACCAAAAGACAAATCTAAACCAATAACTTTGGAGCTCGATAGTGCAGGGGTAAGTGTTTTGTCTACAAAACGATTACTTCCTATAACACGCTGCATAAAATTGAGTGCAAATGCTATATTTGATTCGTATTCAGCAACGTTAACGTCGGAAGGGAAAGAAATATTGAATGACGTTAGTCGTGATATAAACACTAATATTGAAAAAAACAATCTAACTATCACTTCAGCTAAAATAACTGGCTATAGCGATAGAATGCCAGTACTAAAAGCTGATGATAGTAATTTAGACTTATCACTCCGACGAGCCGAAAGTGTATACAAGGAACTAGATCCTGTTTTATCTCATGTTGCAAATGATTATCTCAGTGTTACTGGTAAAGGGGTATTAAACCCTGTATCTAAATGTAGTATTCAGCTTAGCCAAAGCGATTTGAAACAGTGTATGTCTGTTGATAGGCGTGTTGAGATCCAACTTACATTCAACAGAAAAAATAACGAATAGAAAACAAGGTTGAGGCATTCAAAGGAATGCCCTCAACAAAAACTGAACATCAAACGACGTGATAGACCTCTTTAGTCGGTCAAACCAGTAAAATAATTTAACGCCTAAAACCAAGCTCTGAAATTCACTGAAGACAAAAAACAGAGAAATAGTGGAGTTGCTTTTGCCCCCCATGTGCGTTGATTTATTATAGCAATAACTACTTACAACCTTGAACTGCTTCAATACCACCTACTTTAATCAACATCGATTCAGCTAAAAACTCAATTTCAGCATTAGACAATGGCCACTTATGCTGTTTAGATGAATATGGAAATACTACATACAATATCTCACCTTTAGGAGATCCTGTTCCTGTTCTTGGATTTGGTGAAGAGCCGCCAAGTTTTTCGGCCAAGTAAATTGACATCTCACCTAATTGAGCATTTGATGGTCCCACATCGGCCACAACAAAGGCAGATTTATCTCCCGTTCTCAGATTCATTGAATAACCTAAGTCTCCCATTAGGCCTGTTCCAGAGCGTTTATAAAAATTTCGAGGAAAAACAATATAGGGGATAGTTGTAGCATCAACATATCTAGAAGGATTTTTCTTATCTGAGATATTAGTATTTATCAAAGAAGTTTTGGATACAAAATATCCCTCAAAAGGTCCACGAGGCTGAACAAAGGCCTCTTTTGGGTTCTTAGGGCTTGGGACCAAAACAGAAGACCACCAGTCTTCGTTCGGATAACCAGCGTTAGCAGGGCAATCTAACCCTTTAAACCCGACTCCCCGGGTACAATGCAATCCGACATCATCAGGATGGTATGCATTTGGAGCACCATCAGCATCTAACCTTACATGAGAAGACTTAAAAGCGTATGTAACCCTGTCACTACTACGAAAGAGGTTTGATCCATTATAATCACCCCATTGTAAGAAGTCACATTTCTGACTAGCTATTGCATAGTTTTCTACTGATAAATATAAAATCAGCATATAGATAACCTTTTTCATCCGCTACACTCCTCAGTTCAAATTTTCCTCTACTATCTAGCACATCTTGAAATCGCATTAACTAAAGATGAAAGGTGGAACTGATTACTCTTCACAAACGAACTAGTTTATACAAGTCAAATTTTTGAACATAGTTTTTATTGAGAACCACCAAACTAATCAATTATTTATTCACTATCGCTTGTAGGCACACTTTGAAATACAGAGAATATAAACTCAGTACCGGCATCATTAGTAAAATCTCGATGTACAGCTAGTTGAAATCTCGTACCAATCGGTAAATTCGCAAATAAAGAAAACTTCCCTGTAAAACCTTCTTCTTTAAACCTACTCATACTTTCATCTTCTTGTTTAAGGCTATCAAAGAACTCTTCATCATCTACAAAATATTTATCAGCACTGATTTCTAGTGAAAATCCCCCATATGTAGGTTTTCCACTATCATCACTAATAATCTTGCTGATATCACTTACGAATGGAGCAGTCAATGTAGTACCAAATGTGATACTTGTAGTAATTAGCTCCTCTTTATCTCCATCTTTATTATATATATATTTTGCATTCACCCGAGGAATAAAACCATATGTGAAACCTCCGGAAAATAATTTTTTGCCATTAGAGTCACTATAATCGAAAACTCCACCAACTTTATAAACCTGCCATTCAAATGGAAACTCTATTGATATACCGTTGTCACGGTCAAGAAAAGTACTTGCTGGGTTGGAGACTAACTTCCCTTCATCAGAGGTACTATAGCCACCTGATATATTAACTGGCTGATAATAATTTCCACCGAACCATAAATTGTATCGCACAAGATCTGCTACGAGAGTTTGAGAGTTATTACCAACGTTGTAGCCAACCCCACCAAAAACTGACGTACCATCCGCAAAAATTAACCTTTCATTTTGCCAACCGGACTTTTTATCTTCGGTTTTAGTTTCTATGCTGGCCTTTAGTTCCGTTATCTGATTGGACAGAACTTTATACTCTTCCGGGTTTAAACTAAACGATATGTCTGCTCTCTGGTTCATCAACTTGTTTAGATCAATTTGAAGGTCTGCTACTTCTTGGTTTGATGAGACATCTTGCTCTGATGAGATGCCTTGTTTACTACCACTTGTCAAAAACCGAGATGCATCACTAGTAAAAGATAATGGAAGTATTGATAATAACGCTATAAAAGTCTTGATATCCATATGTATGCCCCACTCATGCTGTCAATTTTTTGGCAAGTATTTGCATCTTACCAATGTGCCATTGCACACATATAAATCTAGTATTAATGCAATAACTAAATACTGATTCATTGATAAACATGCTTAGTTCATCACACAATTATTTCTGGCGAATAGATTTTATGCTTAACTTCGTTAAATGCCCATTAAGTTAAATAACAAATTTAACTACCAAAATAATCATTTGACTCATATGTAGAACCTTACTGCTGATTCTGACACTCAAAAACCTTTTTATTCGTGGACTATCTTGGAGTTAATTTAGTTTCGGTTCGTAAGTTACAATTGCTGAACACAGAGGACTTTGAACTAACGCCACAATCACCTTAAAGTGCTCAAAAGCACGTTAATGCCGTCCCCAACAACTCTATTTCATTAAACTTCAGGCGTAGAAACACCCCAGCGATTGCTGGGGTGCTTCAATGCAATACTGCCTCTTCGGCAGGTCTAGCTTTGCTTGTTGCGGATGATTTCTTCCTGGCCTTATCTCAACTGCCTCATCGGCAGGTCACATCATTGAAAGACCAGCTTGATATCAACGTCTTTTCTCAGCTGCCTATGCGGCAGGTCACTATAAAGTTTTGACGATATACCTTGAGCTTACAGTAGGTTAAAAGCAAACTTGATGGCTTGACTTCAATCCACTTAAGGTTTTGATTTTCAATAACTTGAAAGTCAGGTGTGTATGGGAGTTCCTGATCTTCAAAGCGATAAGTAAAACCTTCAGGTTGAGCAATAAACGAGGTTATGGATGGCGAGTATTCCAAGTGGAAGCAGGTATCAAACTCAAGATATGATTCGACCGTTAGTACTTGGTTCATCTTGGCACTGACGAACTTAAAGAGGTTCTTAACGCGTGAATGTTTGAGGTGACGACGGTACATGATGAGCCCGCCCGTTTTGTTGTTAAACTACAACAAAAATAGCTTATGCTCGCTTATCATGCCATTTATGTATGGTATTAAGGAAGATATGCAAGGATATGGTGCAGATTACCAAACGCTAGATGGGTGGAAGCCCCACCAGCCACATCTCGGCACACACGTCGCTCGCTGCGGCTGCTCCCTTCCAGGCCTGACCGGGTTCACGAGGTAGTGTTGCGAGAGGACCAGCAGGGCCTCCATAGATTCTTTGTCTCTGTACGAGAACGGGATGGATTATCCGCTATGGCCGAGGAGATTGCAATAGCACAACTACAGATCCCCGACCGACTGCCGATTTATTACCCAAACCTTACCATTTTCACACAGTTAGCCTAGTCCTAGAGCTCTTCCTCCGGGTCTTCCAGCAAATATTCCCCCAGTAATGCACCACCCAGTACCAGCAGCCAGGCAACCAATATCGGATTGGGCACGTCGAACCACGGCACCAACACCAAGGTGGCAAAACCGACAGCGGGGAGGATCCACATCATCCGGGGTACCCATTCGCTGAGTTTGCTTTTTGCCATCCCCTGCAGGGAAGCAATCAAACCGGTGACACAAAGGGCAACCAAAGCAGCATGGGCCAAACCACCGACCCACAGCGGAACCACCAGAAACAGCGGCCACCAGGTATTACCTTCTACCGGCCGCCAACTGCGTGCAGCAATCCAAATCACGCCGACAGCAAGGATCTGAATGATGGTATAGATAGGGCTCCCATCGAGCTTGCCTTCAGCTTGCAGGGCCATCAGACCAACATCCATAGCAAGGACGATGGAAATCAACAATGCAGCCAGCTGCCATGAACTTTTTGCCGAGAAACTCACAGCAAAAACCGGCAACATCATAAAGACACTCACTGCTAAGGCAATGGGTTGTTCAGGGAGAACAAAACCGAAAGTACCTAGGCCAATCAACAATAGCCAGGCAGACACGCCACCTTGTGGTAATAACCACAAGGCAGGGATGGCAAGGGCCAGTGCAGGCAGCTCTCCTTGGCTTTGCCCCAATCCACTGACTCCGACAATGGTCAACGCTATGCTGACCATAACAAGTAACGCGGCATACAACATGGCAGCACCTCCTTGCGTTATCTGATAACCGTAATACCATACTCACCCATCAGGTTTGTTTGGTATAGGTATAAATATGGATGATTTTGCGGCGCAAATCTACACCCAAGTTCACCAAATTCCACATGGAAAAGTCACTACTTATGGTGATATTGCCAAATTTGCAGGTTTTCCGGGTTATGCACGCCAAGTTGGCCGCCTGATGGCAACGTTACCGGAAGGCTCAACCCTTCCCTGGCACCGGGTCGTGAATGCAAAAGGGGAAATTTCCCTGACGGGACACGATTTACAGCGCCAGCGCCGTAAATTAATCAATGAAGGAATTGAGGTAAGCGAAACCGGACGGCTAAAATTGAGGCTATACCGGTGGGATGGTCTCTAATGCCGCCACGGGCGGCGGCATCGAGAGGCCATATTACTTCACCTTAATCAACACCAAGTCTTTGTAAGTAGACTCAGCCTGATCGGTCAGCACATGGTTGGCCGTATCGGTGATAAACAGCAGTTTGCCATCCACTTCGATACGCGCACTGACGGCATAGGTATGGTTAGGAATGATTTCCTGGCGAGAAAAATTCAGCTGGTATTCAAAAGGCACCTGCTTGCCATCGGCCAGAAAAGCTTGGCTACTCAGTACCTCTGCAGCCACATCCATTTTCGAAACATCCGCCAGCGTCACGGTAATACGGGCATTATCGGGTAATGCTATACGCTCTTTGTAGGTTAAGGTTCCCTTGACCATTTCCAAGTCTGCATCTTGTTCGATCAAACTGGTACACGCCGATACGACCAGCGCTACAGCCAATGCCGATATCAGTGCAAAAACCCTTTTCATTGTCTCTCCTAAAGCAAAACTGTCATTTTCTTGTGTGACAAGCACTTGAACTCACGTTTAAACTGAATAATCATCCATGCATTAGGAATGATTGTTCCACTCCTCACAGCGCTTAATAATATCATTATTTATGGAGTTCCAATGAGCAAAGAACTGAATGAACTTCTCACTCTGCTAAATTTAGAGCAGCTTGAACAAGGATTGTTCCGTGGACAAAGTGAGCATTTGGGCTTACCGCAAGTCTATGGTGGCCAAGTTCTTGGTCAAGCCCTGTCTGCGGCGAAGGAAACCGTCGATGAAGATCGTCAGGTTCACTCGTTTCATAGCTACTTCCTGCGACCGGGCGATCCCCACAAGCCGATCATCTATGATGTCGAAAACCTGCGAGACGGCAAAAGCTTCAGTACCCGCCGGGTAAAAGCTATCCAGTATGGCCGCCCTATTTTCTATCTTACCGCCTCATACCAAGCAGAAGAAAAAGGCTTCGAGCACCAGTCACCGATGCCGCAGGCTCCCTCGCATGAAGGTCTGATGTCGGAGCAAGAGCTGGTGATGTCGATCGCCGACAAACTCCCTAAAAGCGCCGTGAAGCATTTTGGCTGTGATCGCCCAATTGAAGTTCGCCCTGTCAATGTCATCAACCCTCTCGCCCCAAAGCCAACCGACGCCAAACAGTACCTGTGGATCAAGGCTAATGGCGAGATGCCGGACGACCCACGCATCCACCAGTACCTGTTGGCCTATGCCTCTGACTGGGGATTCTTGGTCACGGCACTGCAGCCCCATGGCGTTAGTTTGTTCAATCCCCAGATGAAGGTGGCAACCATTGACCACTCAATGTGGTTCCACCGCCCGTTCCGCATGGATGAGTGGCTGCTCTACGCGATTGATAGCCCGTCGGCAAGCAATGCCAGAGGCTTGGTACGCGGTGAGATCTACAACCAAAAAGGCGAACTGGTCGCTTCTGCGGTACAGGAAGGCTTGATGCGCCATACCGAGAGCAAATAACCTCCCCCGCCGGCAGTGAATAAGAACATTGAAGAGGCGGCCTATCCCGCCTCTTGCTCTTGTGCACTTGTGGCTTGGATATCACCGCTTTCACTTTCCATCTGCTTGAGGTGCTCACCGACTTGCTGTAGCTGGTACATCTGCCGGTAATAGCCATTTTTCCCCAACAGCTCATGGTGGGTTCCGCGCTCTACCGCTTCACCATGGTGCAACACCAATATTTCATCGGCTTCCATCACCGTCGACAAACGGTGGGCAATCACGATCACACTCATATCCCGGCGCAACTTGTTCAGTGCTCGCTGGATATCACGCTCGGTACCGGAGTCAATATTGGCTGTTGCTTCATCGAGGATCAGGATTTTCGGCTTGCTGTACCATACTCTTGCCAATGCCAGTAATTGTTTTTGCCCAGCCGATAGATTAGCTGCACCACTGCCCAGTAGGGTATCCAAGCCATTTTCATAACTGCGGATTTGCGCTGCAAGCCCGACGGCTTCCAGTGCCTGCCAAGCGGCATCGTCTTCAGTTCCATCAGCCGAAGAGTTGCTCAGGGTGATATTCTCCCGCACTGACGCACTGAGAATATGCGGATCCTGCTGAACCATCGCTATCCCGGAGCGCAACGCGTTATGAGACAGGCTCGTCAGCGGCCGGCCATCAAGGAGTATTTGCCCTTCCGCTACCGGGTAGAACCCCATCATCAGCGAGGCCAAGGTGCTCTTGCCACTGCCGGTGTGGCCGACCAAGGCAAGGAATCCACGGTGCGGTATCGCCACATTGATTCCCTTCAGAATGGGCTGCTTACCATCATAGCTAAAATCAACCTGACGACATTCGAGCTTTCCAGTGGACAACGGCGCAGCATCATTGCCATACCCCTGCTGCTCGGCATCGATAAAGCCAAATATACGCTCACTGGCCACCAGCGCCTGTTGCAGTAATGACAGTTGCTGGGTCAGCTCAATCAACGGCTCGGTCACCCGCCCCAGATAACTGATGAAGGCGTACAAAACCCCGACACCAATCAGCTCCACGCCACTGACACCGAACAAGGCGACCAACGAGAGCAACGCCACACCGGAGAGAAAATCGATCAAAGGCCGCAACATAAAGCCGTTTAGCTTGATGACGCTGCGCTGCGCGTCAAGGTGGCAGGCTGTCAGTTCAGAAAATTGGTTGTAGAAGGTCTTTTCTTGCCGCATCAGCTGGATCAAACTCATGCCCTGGATCGATTCACTCATCGAGGCATTGATATCAGCCAGCAGGTCACGCATTTTGCGGTAGGCATCCGAACTACGGCGCTGATACAACACCATGATCCCAACAACCACAGGAAGCAGCACCAATACCACCAAAGTCAGCCGCCAACTCAACAGCGCCATTGCCAACAGCATCACAAGGATCAAGGTAATATTCTTAAGTGCCGTCCCAATGACATGAACATAAAAGTCCTTGAGCGACTCGGTGTCGTTGGTGATGCGTGAGATCAGCTTGCCTGATGGCATATAGTCAAACGCCGACAGCGGTTGGTTGAGGATCCGCGTAAACAGCTGTTTACGCACCGTCTGCACGACACCAACCGCCAACTCATTAAATCGTAATGCCTGCAAATACCGCAGCCACGCCGTGGCGATCATCAAACCGATATAGCCCGCTGCTAGCGTAACCAACTCGGCGGTTGGGAAGCTGTCCTTGGCAATGTTGTTATCGATAAAATGCTGGATCAGCCAAGGCCCCGACACATCGGCTATAGAGGCCAAAAACAGTAAACCAAGCGCTGCTGTCAGCTGCCTTTTGTCTGCCAGTGCATAGTTCAACAAGCGTGTAAACGTTGACCGTTTTATGGTGTCTTTTTCCATTATGCGTCCTCCATCGCCTGCTCTAATTTCTGGTAGCGGTACATTTCTGCATACCAGTTATCCTGGGCCAGCAAGCTTTGGTGATCCCCTTGCTCACTGATCCGGCCCTGCTGAAGAACCAATGTCATATCGGCCTCTTCCATTGCCGTTAAGCGGTGGGCAATCACAATCACGGTCCGCTTTTGCTGGCCGCGCAAATTGGCGAGGATATGGTGTTCAGTCTTGCCATCCACCGCCGACAAGGCATCGTCCAGTATCAGGATTTCTGCCTCCAGCAGTAAGGCGCGCGCAATGGCGATCCGCTGTTTCTGGCCACCCGATAAGGTGATCCCTTTTTCACCGACCAAGGTCTGGTAGCCTTCGGGGAACTGCATGATATCTTCGTCAATACAGGCGGCTTCCGCCGCGGCACGGATCGCCGCCATACTGGCCTGCGGCTTGCCTAGCGCAATATTGTCAGCAATGGAGCGGGAGAATAAGAACGGTGACTGGCTCACGACCGCAAAACGGCTACGCCACTGCGAGAGATCAGCTTGCTTGAGTTCAACATCGCCATACTTGATCTGTCCATGCTCAAGCTCTTGCTGTCGCAGTAGCAACGCCAACAACGTCGACTTACCGCTACCGATCGGCCCGGCAATTCCCAGCATCTTGCCACTTGCCAAGGAAAAGTGAACATCAATGAGTGCCGGCTGGGCCTGCCCAGGCCAAGCAAAACGATCAACTGCAACGGTCACCGCCTGCTCGCTTTGCGTCAATGGTTGTTCGCCGCTGACAATATCCGGAGCGTCGTCAAAGATATCCGCCAACCTTTTCCACGCCGCCGAGCCACGTTCAAGGATATTGAACAGCCATGCCATGGCCAGCATCGGCCAGATCATCAAACCTTGGTATAGCGTGAACGCCGTCAGATCACCCAACGTGAGCCGCTGCTGGCTGATCAAATAGGCGCCGCCAGAGATACTGAGGAAAAACGACAGCCCAATGGCAATTTGAATCACCGGATCAAATTTGGCATCCACCCGCGCCACCGCCAGATTTTTATCACCGACATCATCGACAACACCGGAAAAATCTTGTTGTTGACGCTTTTCCAACCCAAACACGCGGATCATCCGCACCCCATTAAGGCTCTCCTGGGTTTTGTTCGTCAGGTTAGAAAATGCGGCTTGTGACAGAGAGAAGCGGCTATGTAGCTGGCGACCGAGGAAGAAAACCACAACGGCCATCAACGGCATTGGCAACAAGGCCAATATCGTCAGCTCCCAGCTGATGAAAGTGGTCATGACAAACAATACGGCAATGCCCGTGATAAGCGAGTCAGCAGCCGTCAACACTCCCTCCCCAGCCGTCATCACCACCGCATTGACATCATTGGTCGAGCGGGCCATCAAATCGCCGGTTTTATAGCGCTCAAAAAAAGAAGGGGAATGGGATGAGAAATGGCGATACAAACGGTTACGCAGCACGGTACCCAGTTCATACGCCGCGCCGAACAACCAGCAACGCCAAATAATCCGCAGAAAATAAACAACCAGCCAAACTATTACCAAGCCCATCAGCCAGCCGAGCATGACAGTCGGTGTCATACTGCCGCTAACGACACCATCGACAACCCAGCCGATCGCTTTGGGTGGCAACAGCTCAAACAGGGAAACAAGGACTAAGATACCGATGGCACCACCATAGCGCCGCCACTCCTGGCGGAAATACCACCTTAACTGCCAAAATATTTGCATCTGCCCCCTCCCTGCCATGTTAAGCCATTGTTGCAGGTAATATTATGCTGCCACTCCCTCTTTAATTTCAATAACTTATAACGTTAACAATGCGATTTGGAATTTCATCCTGATTTTTATCCCTTCACATTCCAAAGCACTGACATATCGCGAGCCAGCCCCTTGATACGGAGGCAAATACCCTATACCGGCAATGCGGTGGTGTACTTCAGTGGCTCCATGGCAAACGTAGAAGTGACATTGGTCAGCCCCTCAATACTATTGACCAGTTTCTTGTAAAACAGATCAAACGCAGACATATCGGCGACTTGCACCTTCATCATGTAGTCATACTCACCGGCCATGCGGTAGAACTCCATCACCTCGGGGAAATCGGATACGGTGTCGACAAACTTGTGGTACCACTCCTTGGAGTGATTACTGGTTTTGATTTGCACAAAAGCCGTAAACGATAAGCCGAGTTTTACCGGATCGAGCAAGGCAACCCGCTTGCGTAAAATACCACTCTCTTCAAGTCGCTTAAGTCGCTTCCAGCACGGCGTAGTCGTAAGATTTACCGCTTCAGCCAACTCAGCTAAAGCCAAGGTGCCATCTTGTTGCAATAACCGAAGAAGTGTTCTATCTGTTTTGTCTAGATCAGCCAATTTGTTTTACCTGAAAATTAAGTTTTAGAATAATTTTCTCTATTTTAAGTGAACAGGAGTAAATTTGATAAAGTTTTTTTCTGCTCTTCGTCATACATTATCACCATAATATAAACAGTCAGACACAGCGTAAAAGGACCCCCTATGAGCCACGACCCACAATGGATCCACACCGCGATCCGCAAAATTGAAGCCGACTTCCAACGCTCTGCCGATACTCACCTGATCAAGTTGGATATTCCTTCTCTGGAGGGGATTGATATCTACCTAAAGGATGAAAGCACCCATCCAACCGGTAGCCTCAAACACCGCCTGGCTCGTTCTCTGTTCCTGTTTGCCCTGTGTAATGGTTGGATAGGCAAAGATACCCCGGTCATTGAATCCTCTTCAGGCAGTACCGCGGTGTCAGAGGCCTATTTTGCCCGTCTGCTTGGCTTGCCATTTATTGCCGTCGTACCACGCAAAACGGCACGTAAGAAAATCGAGCAAATCGAGTTTTACGGCGGTCGTGCGCATTTTGTCGACAGCCCAAGCGAAATCTATGAAGAATCACGCCGCTTGGCAAAAGAGCTCAACGGTCACTACATGGATCAGTTCACCTACGCTGAACGGGCTACCGACTGGCGGGGCAATAACAACATTGCCAACAGCATATTCGACCAAATGAAACTCGAAGAGCACCCTATCCCTAGTTGGGTGGTCATGAGCCCGGGTACCGGCGGCACCTCAGCGACCATTGGCCGTTATATCCGTTACCAAATGCATACCACCAAGCTGTGTGTGGTTGACCCGGAAAACTCAGTGTTCCACCAGTACTACAAGACCCGTGATACTTCGCTGACCGGTGACTGTGGAAGCCGTATCGAAGGGATTGGCCGCCCACGGGTAGAGCCAAGCTTCATCCCCGATGTGGTCGATGAAATGCGCACTATTCCTGATGCTGCCAGTATTGCCACGGTGCATTGGCTGGAAAAACTGCTTGGCCGCAAGGCCGGTGCATCAACGGGAACTAACTTGTACGGTGTGTTGCAGTTGGCGAGCGAAATGAAAGCCCGCGGCGAGACCGGCTCGATTGTCACCTTGCTATGTGACAGTGGTGAACGTTACCTCGATACCTATTTCAACAATGAATGGGTTGAAAGTAACATTGGTGATATCAGCAATTATCTCGACCAGCTCGAACAATTTGAGCAAACCGGTAAACTGAGCTAACTCCCTCGTTTTCATCTAGCCGCAGCAATGACCTCGACAAGAGCTGCGGCTTTTCATCACAGAGCTTTTTTCTTTGCCACTGCTGCGGTAGCATGAGCCTGCCAATAGAGAACCTGCTGTTGGCCTATCCTTATTTCAATAACGGATAGTCCCTACCGACTGTTTTTCGGTACGACAACAACATAGGATAACTTTTCATGCGCAAAGCCGTAGTAGTATTTAGTGGCGGCCAAGACTCCACAACCTGCCTGATCCAAGCCATGGTCCATTATGATGAAGTGCACTGCATTACATTCGATTATGGCCAGCGTCATAAGCTGGAAATCGAAGTGGCTGAATCTGTCTGTAAAGAATTGGGCGTTAAAGCGCACAAAGTCATGGATGTGGGCCTGCTCAATGAACTCGCGATCAGCTCTCTGACCCGTGACAATATCCCTGTGACTCACGAGTTGCAGGAAAATGGCCTGCCAAACTCGTTTGTTCCTGGCCGTAATATTCTGTTCCTGACCCTTGCCGGCATTTATGCCTACCAGATCGGTGCAGAAGCGGTGATCACCGGTGTTTGTGAAACCGATTTTTCCGGCTACCCGGATTGCCGTGACGAATTCGTCAAATCGCTTAACCAGTCGCTGGTATTGGGGATGGACCGTGCACTGAAGATTGAAACCCCGTTGATGTGGCTCAACAAGGCTGAAACCTGGGCGCTGGCCGACCAGTACGGCAAACTCAACTTCGTCCGCGAGAAAACCCTGACCTGCTACAACGGTATCATTGGTGATGGCTGCGGTGACTGCCCGTCATGCGACCTGCGCAAAGCCGGACTTGATGATTACCAAGCTAACCAAAGCAACATCATGGCAGAGCTTAAATCCAAGCAGCAGGCTGGTGCAGCTTAATAACTGTCATTCGCTGTGTCGAACAAATTAATATTACCGGGAGTGGGGTTTACCTCGCTCCCCTATTATTTAAACCCAGCCACTATAAGAAATAGAACTATCAACACTGTTTCGAGGCATTTAACACTTTTGGCTAAAACAGAATATATTTCTCAGCCGTTTTGGATGACACTTCATTTTTCCTTTCAATAATTAGTTCACATATTCAATAGTTCAACCTAACTCAATGTTTGTTATTTTTTAATGCTCAAAATAAAGACAATTTATTATTGTTCTAGGTGCATTATGAATAACACTTCCATTCCCATCCTGACCCCGCTTCGCGGTATCGCAGCCACCTGCGTCGTGCTTTTTCATGCTCGCTTAATCCTATTCCCGCAATGGATGACACCACTCGCTGAATATACCCATTTAATTGAGAACGGCTATCTATGGGTTGATCTCTTTTTTATCCTAAGTGGTTTTGTGATGATGCATGTATATAAGTCGACATTTTCCCTGTCGGTTACACCTGCTGGCTGGGGGAAATTTATGTGGTTACGGTTTTCCCGGATCTACCCATTATTCATCATCACGCTGCTGGTATTAATTGCCTGGGAGAGCTTTAAAGCGAGTAATGGAATTGGCTTTTACGGTGGTGCACTATTCGATAAATGGGGAATGACTGGAATACCCGCCTTTGAGGGACCGTTCAACCGCTCGGAAGCCTTACTTCCCAATATATTGATGCTACAAGGTGTTCTCGTCAAAGATTTGTCTTGGAACATTTCGTCATGGTCATTGAGTGTCGAATGGCTGAGCTATATGGTCTTTCCTTTCCTAGTGCCTATTTTGCTACGAAAAAGACTCTCATACCTTATCCCAGTAATATTTGTCATTGGCTTACTGTACATCAACCACGCAAAAGGCTCCCTTGATGTTACAGGTGGCATGTTGGCCTTTATCAGGGCAATAACCAGTTTTGCAATGGGCGCCTGGCTGTATACCTTCCGCCTTTCAGCCCCAAAGCAAGCCTTTCTGAACAATGACTTACCCCTGCTGGCTATTTTTGCCGCCTGCATCGGTATACTTCATTTTCCTAAAGGGGGCTACCACAATGTCATGGCTGTCTCAGCCTTCGCCTTGTTGGTCTTCGTGTCGGCACTGCAAACCGACAGAACCACAGCGGTATTCAAACTACTGGATAACCGATTTACCCGTTTTCTAGGCGATATCTCCTATTCGCTTTACCTGTGGCACGCTGTTTTATTGCTTGCCGGTATTGAAATCGTGCATTGGGTCTTTCCCGATCAACTCGCAGCATGGTACAGCCAAACCAGTTGGCTGGCTGCCACTCTTGGCGGGGTAAGCTTCATGACTCTTGCCATCGGCATTTCAACACTGAGTTATTACTATTTAGAAAAACCTGCCATGCGAGCACTAAGGGCACGTGTGCATCGAAACACTACGGCTAGTTCGGTCTAGCCGCCTAACACCTCACACACCGCAAACAAGTAGCTTACTGATTTTAAAGGGTGGGTGTTTTCACCCTTTTTTTACCTTTCCCACTTTACAGTACATTAAACCATAAAATAATGCCGTGCTTTCCCTGCGGCTGCCATGTACGACGAGTGATCCCCATGCAGGTTCGACCCGCTTTCCTATTACCACTGGCTATAACCGGTCTAGCCATTCCTTGTTCTGTCAATGCGGCCGCCGACGGGCAAAGTCCAGTAGAAACAGATCCCCCTTTCTACCCTGACCGCCAGCAGGCCGAGCAGGGGCTAGCTGAATACGATAAAGCGATTGAAACACTAGAGGCCCAGCCAAGTAGCGACAGTAACGATGAAGCCATTACCGATCTCGGCTACGCCAAGCGCCAATATATTGAGGTCAACGGCCTGCCCATGTTCACTTTCCTCGGTGGCCCGGCCTACACCCCGGAGCAGGGGATCCTGCTTGCCGCCGGCGGACTGTACTCATTCAAGACCGAGCGCCAGCAGCAAAGCCTTCAGCGTTCGAACGTTTCGCTTTTTGTGGTCGGGAACTATGTCGATAACCAAATTGGCTACGGCTTGCGAGCCAAGCACAACCTGTTTTGGGATCACAACAACATCCAGTTCATCGGAGAATGGAATGCTGGGGTCCAAAGTAAACATTACTGGGGGATCGGCTATGACAAAGGCCAGCAATTTACCCTTGGGGATGAAACAAAACAAACAGTACTGAGCAATAACTACCATGGTGATCTGGCCTTTCGGATCCATGGTAACTGGTTTGCCGGCCCGTCATTGGCGCTGGATTACTACTCGCCACAAGACGATACCGATCCCGCCTCTGCCATTGACGATCCCAATTATGCAAAATTCAAAGACAGGCCATTTATTCTCGGCTTAGGTGCCACGCTGGCCTATGACTCGCGCGATGTGGCCGTTAACGCTTGGCAAGGACAATATGCCAAGGCTACTTATCTCGTGTTTAACGAAGCTATCGGTAGCCAAGCTAACTTCGAGCAGCTGCAACTTGAGCACCGCTATTATTACAGCCTCAGCCCCGGTCAAATCTTAGCCAGTTTTGCCCAGTTCCAACAAAGTTACGGCGACACCCCATACTATGCGATGCCAACCCTCGGCGGGCCGAACTCACTGCGCGGCTACTACATGGGCCAGTACCGTGATAATACCGTCGCCGAACTGACTGGCGAATACCGCCACACGTTCCGCCGTCAAAATGGTGGGCTATCCAACCACGGAATGACCCTGTGGAGCGGGGTCGGCTTTGTTGCTGACAAGGTATCGTCGCTGAGTACAAACCCGTTGTTCAGCTATGGGATCGGCTATCGCTACCAAGTCCAACCAAGAATGAACGTTCGCCTCGATCTCGGCTTCAGCGAGCATGGCGCCGCGTTCTACTTTAATTTCACTGAAGCATTTTGATCTGAGGCACCACTGTGAAACACTCCCTGTACTATTACCCTCTTTTGGCCCTTCTTTCAGCGAGCTCAGCGCTGGCAAAAAGCGAATTCACAGCCGCTCAGGCGCAAGCACAGCAGAATGTCGACGATCTACATTGGAGTGGGCTCCCCATCTTCGGCGACAAGGCCCGTGAGCTAGGTTATGAATTACCGATCCCGGTTGGTTTCGGGATCTACATGAATACTCAGGAAGTCGACTACATCGCCGAAAATGACTTCAATATCTTGGCCCACGGCGGTACTTTGGGGCGCCTTTGCGGTTTTGGTGGCGGCCGAGGAGCCAGCACCCAGCGGGGAAAACCCGCGCCCCAGCCACCGCAAAGTAGCAGCTGTGCAATGAGTATCCCGGCTGAGAACGTCAGTATTACCGGCAAGGATGAAAGTATTCAGCTCCGTCTGGACGCTTGGGTTTTCCCATTCATGAACATCTATGGGCTGGCAGGCTATACCCGTGGCTCGAAGAACATTCTGGCAGATCTATCTGATGTGACCATCAATGGCCGAGAAACCAACGGGATCAATGCAACGCTACCACTTAACTTGGAATACGAAGCCTACAACCTCGGCTTGGGTACCGTATTGGCGACCCAGTTCCAGCCCATTGACAGTATCCAACCCATCATCGTTACCGCCGTTGGGGCAATGACCAATTCCTGGACTACGACGACCGACAGCACCATCAAAACCTATATCGGCGCCCTGAAAGTGGGTCAACGATACGATCTGCCACATGGTAAGCTGACCCTGATGGGAGGCTACACCTACCAGATGATCCAGCAGAATGTCAGTGGCTCACTGGATCTCGGTGGTACCGAGCTTGATGGCCTCGCTGATACCATTGACTTCGATGTTGATCTAAAGAGCAAGGAAAGCAATAACATGGCTGTCACCGCCGTGTACGACTTCGGTGATAATAACGAGTGGATGATCTTTGCCGAATACGGCTTCCTTAACTGGAACCAGCTAACCTTCTCAGTAGGACGCCGGTTTTAGTCGCGCTCGCCCCATAAAAAAACCGAAGCCTTGGCTTCGGTTTTTACTCTCTAAGTACCGCTTTGATCAATCGCGGTAGAGCGAAAACTCATCAGCACACTCAAGCAGCTGCTCACGGGTCATCATGAACACGCCATGGCCGCCGTTTTCAAACTCAATCCAGGTAAATGGAAGATGCGGGTATTGCTCTTCCATATGGATCATCGAGTTGCCCACTTCGCAGATCAGTACACCGTCTTCTTTCAGGTAATCCGGCGCGTTGGCCAAGATACGGCGAACCAGCTTCAGACCATCGGTACCCGCAGCAAGGCCCAGCTCAGGCTCATGGCGGAACTCATCCGGTAGGCTGTCCATATCTTCCTGATCAACATACGGTGGGTTAGTCACGATCAGGTCGTATTGGTCTTTTGGTACATCACGTAGCAAATCAGAGCGCAGTGGGATCACCTGCTGCTCCAGACCGTGGTCCTGGATATTCTGCTCGGCAACCGCCAGCGCATCAGTCGAGATATCAACGACATCGACTTCGGCTTCCGGGAAAGCATGGGCAGTGGCAATACCGATACAGCCAGAACCCGTGCACAGATCCATGATGCGGGTCGGGCGTTCTTTGAGGAAAGGTTCGAAGAAGTTTTCGATCAACTCACCGATTGGCGAACGTGGCACAAGCACACGCTCGTCGACAAAGAATTCCATGCCACAGAAGTACGCTTTGTTGGTCAAGTAAGAAACTGGGGTACGTTCATTGATACGGCGGATCACTCGCTCAACAATACGGTGACGCTCGCTGCTGGTCAGGCGTGAATGACGGACTTCTGAAGGGACGTCAAGAGGTAGATATACCGTTGGCAGAACAAGCTGAACGGCTTCGTCCCACGCATTGTCTGTACCGTGACCATAAAATAGACCGGCAGCATTGAAACGGCTAACCGTCCAACGTAGCATGTCCTGCAATGTATGAAGTTCGTTGACAGCTTCGTCGACAAAAATCTTATCCAAAATAGACTCCGAATGGCGCTACAATACCGCTATAAAGTTGTTGGAATTTCACTATGAGCAAAAAAGATACTAACCTGGACGATGATCTGATGCTCTTCCAGGAAGCGGTTAAGGGCGTAAAAAAGATCACCAATGATACCATAATCACGCCTCGCCGACAGGGTCCAAAGAGTGATAAGCCGAAAGTCTCGGCAAAAGAGACGCAAAATCACGAATTTTACTTCTCTGACGAGTTTGAACCTCATCTCAACGAGAATGGCCCGACCCACTATGCCCGTACTGGTGTCTCCAAGTATGAGGTCAAGAAATTACGCCGTGGGGTGTATGTGCCGGACATGTACCTAGACATGCACGGGATGACCCAAAAAGAAGCCAAACGCGAGTTGGCGGCGATGATTGCGGCCTGCATCAAGGAAAAGGTCGCCTGTTGCTGTGTCATGCATGGCATCGGCAAGCATATCCTCAAACAAAAAGCCCCTATGTGGCTGGCACAGCACCCTGACGTGATGGCTTTCCACCAAGCTCCGCTGGAATTTGGTGGTGACGGGGCCCTATTGGTGCTGTTGGATATTCCGGAAAGATAGTCGCTTAGTCGCTGGGTTATGGATATCGGGGGAGAGCCCTACCGCCACTCTCTGGCGACTCTCTCCCCTTTCACTGTACCAATCAAATGAACTCAGCTTATCCGTAGTTGAATTTCGCCAATGAGCCCACGTTGATCACCTGGCCTTCAACAATCAAGGTCACTTCCCCACTGCCACAGATATTCAACCGTGTTTTAACAGCCTGCTCACTGTAATAGTGTTCGCAGCTACCGTTACGGGCACTATCGATTCGCGAGAAAATAGTGATCCCACCAGGGTTAAACAGGCTTTGCGGTGAAGCAAACGTCAGGGTACTCCCTGACTGTGAAATGTGCATATCTTCGGTGACGCCATTGGCCCATTTGATGGCTCCGTTGGCATTGATACTCGGGGCTGGCGGCATTTGCACACATCCAGCAAGCAGTGCGACACCCATCGCAAGGGATAACTTGGCTTTCATCAGAACGTCTATGAACTCAAGAGGGTTAGAGAATATGGCTTTCTCTTGTATCGGCGCCGCCCGGAAAAACCTTAGGAGCTTTCCGCAAAGAATTCCGGGGGCGTATCAGACAACTTTACCCTTCAGGGTTGGTATGCCACAGCAGCTCACCGCTACCGCTGTCAGGCTGGTAATCGATGGCAGCAATGGAAGAGGTAATAAACATTGGAGGCTGCAAACCGGGGACCATTTCCGAAGTCAGGTATCCCACCAAAGGAAGGTGTGAAACGACTAATAGATTCTCCGGCCGCTCAATGCTGACCACGGCTTTAATGTAGGACGCGACATCTTCAGCATCACCATATGGGGTGATCTCGTCAACGGTCATGACCCGCTTTGGCGTCGGTAAATGTGAGGCCATTGACTGCCATGTCTGCTGTGCACGCAAATAAGGACTCACCCAGACCATATCCAGATCATTGTCGAACTGGCCTGCCAGTTGGGTCGCCATTTGCTCGGACAGGGCGGCGCCCCGGTCCGTCAGCGGACGTTCTGCATCACTGGCTGCAAAGTGCTGGGCTTCCCCGTGACGCATAATATAAATTCGCATAATTTTTCCAATATCACAGTCTGATACCCGATCACACACCTAATTATTATTACTATTAATGGCTAAGGATCGATCAAACTCAAGGCTTACTTATCCGGCTAATTGGCAACCTATCAGCAACCAAATAGACGTACGTCGGGCTATGCTAGCAAGTAACGCATAGGGAAAACAGCGATCCCGCTCACCCTGTGAACGTTCCGTGGCTAGCATTGAAAATCAGCCAGCTAACCTTTTGTTTATTGGCAAATAAAGATGGGTTAAATTTGCCACCCTTATTAATGAGCGTCATAATTAATCTACTTTCCTTTGAAAAATAGGCTTTTCCTGTGCATACAAGTCCTAATGACCTAAAGCAGTACCGCTACCTCAATCTTGCCAATGGATTGAGAGTATTGCTGGTCCATGATGCTGAAGCCCCACGCTCAGCGGCTGCATTGTCGGTAAAGGTCGGCCACTTTGACGACCCGATAGAGCGTCAGGGTATGGCGCATTTCCTTGAGCACATGTTGTTCCTCGGTACCGAAAAATATCCACGCGTGGGCGAGTTCCAAACGTTCATCAACCAAAGCGGTGGCAGCAACAATGCTTGGACAGGCACCGAAAATACCACCTATTTTTTCGAAGTGAGCCCCCACACCTTCAGCGAAGGACTTGACCGCTTCGGCCAATTTTTTACGGCTCCGTTATTCAATGAGGAAGCCGTCGACAAAGAGCGCAATGCTGTAGATTCAGAGTATAAGCTTAAGCTGAAAGACGATGTACGCCGCCTATATCAGGTTCACAAGGAAACCATCAACCCTGATCACCCGTTTGCCAAATTTTCAGTCGGCGATCTGACTACGCTGGCAGACCGCAACGACAAACCGGTCCGCGACGAGCTCATTGCCTTCTACCAAACCCATTACTGTGCCAGCCTAATGGGCTTGGTATTACTGGGGCCGCAATCACTGGATGAACTGGATGCCTATGCCCAGACCTTCTTCCGTGACGTTCCCAATACCGGCATAGCCAAAGCAGACATTGCCGTGCCCTTGGTATCCGACCACGAGAAAGCCAAGTTCATCACTATTGACCCGATCAAGGAAGTACGGAAACTCACCCTGTCGTTTACCCTGCCTCCGGTCGACCAGTACTACCGTGAGAAGCCGCTATCCTACATCGCCCACCTTCTGGGCAATGAAGGCAGCGGCAGCTTGATGTCATTGTTAAAGTCACGGGGGCTTATCAATACACTCGCGGCTGGCGGTGGTGTCAGTGGCAGTAATTTCCGTGAATTTACCATCGGCCTCAACCTCACGCCGAAAGGGCTCGATAACGTTGACGAGGTTGTTAAAACCGTTTTCCAGTACATTGAATTGATCCGCCAGCAAGGGCTCGATGAATGGCGCTTCGCCGAGAAAAAAACCGTGCTGGATATGGCATTCCGCTATCAGGAAAAAAACCGCCCGCTCGACACCGTCAGCTATTTGGTCATGAACCTGCTGCATTACTCACCAGACGATATTATCTATGGTGACTATATGATGCCGACTTATGACGAGGCGCTGATTGCGTCCTTCCTCGACCAACTTACGCCGCAGAATATGCGTCTGGTACTGGTCGCCCAAGGTCAAGACAACGACAAAGTCGCCCAGTGGTACCACACGCCATACAGCGTCAAGCCGTTCACCGAAGAACAACTGGCCAACTGGCTGACGCCCGGCAGTGAACCGGCGTTACAGCTGCCGGAGCAAAACCCTTACCTGTGTGACAAACCGGATCCGCTTCCACTCGCTGATGGCGCCGCCGAGCCTCCTCAGTTGATTCAGGATCTCCCAGGATTCCGCCTGTGGCACAAGCAAGAACATGAATTCCGAGTGCCGAAAGGCATCGTCTACGTGGCCATTGATAGCCCACATGCGGTCAATTCACCGCGCAATATCGTCAAGACACGGCTGTGTGTCGAAATGCTGCTCGATGCCATCAATGAATCGGCCTACCCGGCGGAAATTGCCGGCATGTCCTACAACCTCTATGCCCACCAGGGCGGGGTGACCCTTCAGCTATCCGGTTTCAGTGAAAAGCAACCACTGCTGCTTAAACTGCTATTGGACCGCTTTGCCAACCGTGACTTCGATCCCGAGCGGTTCAAAAACATCAAAGCCCAGATGCTGCGCAACTGGCGCAATGCGGCGCAGGATAAGCCAATTTCTCAGCTGTTCAATGCCTTAACAGGAGTGTTGCAACCCAATAATCCGCCCTATCCCGTATTGCTCGAAGCCCTTGAAAGTATTGAGGTCGACGAACTACCGGCCTTTGTCGAGGCGATGTTTGCCGAGCTTCACATCGATACCTTTGTCTATGGCAACTGGCTCAAAGAGGACGCGATGGCGTTGGCCGAAACCCTCAAGGATGCCTTCAGGGTTACCGACCAACTCTACGGTGAATCCCAGCGACCATTGGTCAGGCTGGGCAATTCTGGCACCCTCAGCCATGAAGTCAGCTGCGATCACGCCGACTCCGCCTTGCTGATGTATTACCAGTCACGTGAAACCACGCCAAGAAAGATTGCGATCTACACCTTGGCCAATCACCTGATGTCGACGACGTTTTTCCATGAGCTACGTACTCGCCAGCAGCTAGGCTACATGGTGGGCACCGCCAATTTGCCGCTCAACCGCCACCCGGGATTGATCCTGTATATCCAGTCTCCGGTCGCTGCGCCGACCCAGTTGCTTGAAGCCATAGATGAGTTTACCAATGCCTTTGCACTGGTCCTGCTCGAGCTGAATGAAGCCCAGTGGCAAGCCAGCAAGCAAGGGTTAATTGCGCAAATATCAGAGCCGGATACCAATCTGCGTTCCCGCGCCCAGCGTTTCTGGGTCAGCATCGGCAATAAGGATGCCGAGTTCAACCAGCGTCAAAAGGTGATCGAGGCCTTGGCCGACATCAGCCGTGCCGACATGGTGAAGTTTATCGTCGATGTGGTTAAGCCCCGTACTTCAAACCGCATTGTTATGCACAGCCAAGGGCAGGCACACAGTAATTTGGAGTCACTGGATATCGGTAATCCTATTGGTTCAATCGATGAGTTCCAGCAAGGCGCTTACTGATTGCTCAGTATGCTCTAAACAAAAACTCAAAACCCGGCTATGCCGGGTTTTTTCTTACTTTCAGCAGCTTAGCCCCCACTCTTTATACAAATTTTATCTTTTTATAACTTTTCACTGCTAAAAAAACATTCCGCAACGATTTCTCAGAACTATTCATTAGCCGGATCCTGAACCTTTCCACATCATTGGTCGTCCTATATTTACACCTATTGTCCGTATTCGGTCTAGACAAGCTGGGGAATATCAATCTCCCTAGCGATCAGCAACAGATAAGTGAAGGAGTTGCACCACCATGAGCCAGCACTGCCCACATTGCCAGCAGTCAATAATCGTACCTTCGTTATATAAATATGATGACTACTTTACATGTCCTAGCTGTTATAGTGCTCTAGCTCATCATGAAGCAGATATCATGTTGTTCGCTTTATTATTTGTTGTTTTAACAACTACAACGATAGTGCTTTTTATTGGCTTAAACATGTTTATGACAATGTTATCCACCATGCTTGTCTACCATTTCCTGCGTCCCAAGTTTTTCGAGCCCCGCTTCCGGTTGCGGATTGTAAAATTCGTTCCCGTACAAGATCGCTGACAACGAAAAAGCCAGCTGCGAATGCAACTGGCTTTAATGACGGTATTACCCTATTTTATCGGCTAGCGATCGCTTCAGGCAGGGTAATAGCTCTGCCCTGCTTCAGCCATATCAACCAGCGCCTGGCACGGCTTAAAACGCTCGCCATATTTATCCGCGTGGTCTGTCAACAGATCGACGACCTGCTTAATACCAAGCTGATCCATATAGCGGAACGGGCCCCCTAAGAACGGCGGGAAACCAATGCCAAAAATCGCCCCGATATCGCCATCGCGCGCTGAACGAACAACACCTTCATCCAAACAGCGTGCCGCTTCATTAAGCATCATCAGAGTACAGCGCAAGGCAATCGCCTCGGCATCCGCTTTCTTCTCAGGATCAAGCCCCAGCAACTTATAGACGCTCTTATCGACTGCTTTCTTCTTGCTATCATACAAGTAGAAACCTTTACCGGTCTTGCGCCCTTTACGGCCATCACTGAGCAGCTTGTCAAACACATCCGGTCCCTGGAAGCGCTCGCCCAGCTCACCGACCAGTACCGGCATTATTTTCGCGCCGATATCAACACCCACTTCATCAAGCAAGGTGATCGGCCCCACAGGGAAGCCAAAATCAAGCAGCGCTGTGTCTAGGTGCTCAATCGGCTCGCCAGCCAACAGTACCTGTGCGGCTTCATTCATGTACGGCGCCAAGATCCGGTTGACGTAGAAACCGGCTTTGTCACCGACGACTATCGGTGTCTTACCTTGTTTCTTCGCCAGAGCAACCACCGTAGCCACGGTTTGCTCTGATGTTCCGTCATGCGGGATCACTTCAACCAACGGCATTTTTTCTACTGGACTGAAGTAATGGAGACCGACCACGTTTTCAGGACGCTCTGCCGCCTCGGCGATCTGGTGGATAGGAAGCGATGAGGTATTAGTCGCAAAGATTGTCTCGGACTTGGTATTGGCTTCAATTTCCTTGACCATCTGGTGCTTGAGACCAAGATCTTCAAACACCGCCTCAATGATCACATCCATACGATCGAACGCGGTATAATCAATCCCACCTGCAATGCTTAGCATCTGCTTTTGCAGCTCAGCCTTGCTGATGATCCGACGCTTGCGCTTTTTATCCAGTAATTTGTAGTTATACGACAGCGCATTAAGGATACCGTCGTTGTTGATGTCTTTGATCCGAACCGGATAACCCGCTTTAGATGCCGTGACATGGCTGATCCCGCCGCCCATCAGCCCACCACCCAGCACACCGACATGCCCGATCGAACGTGGTTCGGCATCCGAACCTGATTCTTTCTTCATCGCTGTGGTAGCAAAGAAGATGCTGCGTAATGCGGCCGATTCTGATGTCATCACCAGATCACCGAACAGTTTCGCCTCGCGGGCCAAGCCTTTGGTCATGCCATTTTGCAGGCCATATTTGATGACATCCAAAATCGCGTCAGCAGCCGGGTAATTACCACGGGTTTTCTCATAGGTTTTCTTTGTCGCTTGATCAAAGACCAGCGAACGCCCCAAAGCGTTACCGCCCATTGCGCGGTCTTGCAGTGATAGGTGGCGCTTGGGCTTGGGTTTCAAGGCTTGCTTCTCGGCAATATCCAGCAAAATACTTTGCGGAACCGCCTCATCCACCACTCCCAGCTTCTTGGCTTTTTTGGCACGAAGTTGCTTGCCGGTCAGAATCATATCCAGCGCCCCCGCAACGCCAATCAAGCGAGGTAATCGCTGGGTACCGCCAGAGCCCGGAAGCAAGCCTAACTGGACTTCAGGCAAACCAAGTCGGGTCTTGTCATCATCCGAGCAAACACGGCTATGACAGGCCAGCGCAAGTTCTAACCCACCGCCCAAACAAGGGCCGTGAATTGCCGCCACGGTATGGAAAGGTAAGCTCTCAAGTTCGGCAAACAACTTTTGCCCCTGCTCGGCTAACGATGCAGCCTCTTCGGCAGTGGTGCAGGCCGCCAGCATGCGGATATCCGCCCCGGCAACAAAGTTATCGGGTTTGCCCGAATAGACCACCATCCCCTTAAGATCATTTTTGCCTTTGAGCTCTTCGAGTACCTTACTGACCTGCTCGCCAAACTGCGCTTGCAGAGTGTTCATTTTCTCATTGGGCACATCAATTTTGAGCCAAGCAATACCATTATCGGCATAAGACAAAGTGAATGCAGATTGTTGTTCAGTCATTATTCGGCCTCCAAAATCATTGCGGCACCAAGGCCACCAGCAGCACAGGCAGTATTCAAAGCTAAACCACCACCACGGCGCTGAAGCTCTCTCAAGGTCTGGGTGATCATCCGCGCCCCCGTTGCGGCAAACGGGTGACCGTAGGCAATTGAGCCACCGAGGACATTGAATTTATCCATATCGATTTCACCGATAGCTTCGCTACGGCCCAACTTCTCTTTGGCAAACTGCGTCGAGCCGAACATCTTGACGTTGGCCAACGCTTGGGCAGCAAAGGCTTCATGCATATCGATCAGGGTAAGATCACGCAAGGTCACCCCAGCGCGTTCCAATGCCATCGGCGTGGCATAAGATGGCCCCATCAGCATGTCTTGCTCAACACCAATCGCCGAAAATGCATAAGAGCGGATATAGCCAAGCGGCTTCAGGCCAAGCTCTTTCGCCCTGCCCTCTCGCATCAGCAATAACGCGGCGGCACCGTCGGTCAACGGCGTTGCATTAGCGGCAGTGACCGAACCGAATTTGCGATCAAAAGCCGGACGTAATTTGGCATACGACTCAAGGCTGGAGTCTTCGCGGATATTGTTGTCCTTATTGATCCACTGACGATAAGGTTCAGGGAAAGCAGTGATCACCTCGTCTTGGATCAAACCGTCGCGCCAAGCTTGTGCAGCAAGGGTATGTGAGCGATGCGCAAGGGCATCTTGCTCTTGGCGGGTAATGCCATGGCTCTTTGCCATCTGCTCGGCGGTTTGCCCCATGCTCAAGCCCGTTGAGTATTCGGCTACCGCAGGCGGTACTGGCATCAAGTCTTTAACGCTGAGCTTGCTGAGTAGTTTTAAACGCTTGCTCATGGTTTTGGCTTTGCTCAGCGCCAATAATGTTGCAGCCAAATGCTTAGACACACCGATAGGCAGTACCGACGATGAATCAGCGCCGCCAGCGATACCAATATCGATGGTGCCCGACAAGATACTTTCAGTCACATTAGCTGCAGCTTGGAAGCTGGTTGCACAGGCTCGGGTCACACTGTAGGCATCGGTACCGATGTCCATGCCAGTTCCCAGCACAATCTCACGGGCAATGTTCGGGGCTGCAGGCATCTGGATCACTTGGCCAAATACCACCTGCTCAATCAGCTTGGGATCAATATCCACCTGCTGGAGCATTTCACTAACAACCATTTTACCCATGTCCAATGCCGATACCCCGTCAAACGCGGTCGACTGGCGGGCAAAGGGGGTACGTAATCCACTTACAACGGCGATGCGCTCACCCTGTGAGGTTGTGAGCTTTTGGAGACGTGTCATCGCTACTCCTTATTAATATGTCGGGTACGGGGAATCTAGCCCCAGAATCTACTTTAGAGGTCTGACCACAACAATTGTAATGCAGTTGTTACCAGAATCAAACAAATGTTTAAAAAGTGAGATCTCTATGGCAACTGATGCAGTATAGGTATTCTGCTATACGGAAAATGCGAGAATATGAAAAAATTTGACGATAAGTGAAAAACTTAGCTATCAATTAAGACATAAAGGAAGTCGGTGGGATTCATTTTGCTAAGATAAAAAAAAACCATACCGAAACGGTATGGTTGTAATTCACACGGAAAGCAATCCATGTAAGATATAAGTCAATTAACATAAAGCCAATTGCAAATCAGGCAAGCCTGATAGGAGAAAGTAAAGTCAGCCTTCAAAAGGAAGTTGTCATCTTGCTCAACAGATATTGAACCCTGTTATCGTACAAAATCCACTGTACGAGTCACAACGCTCAGTATCAGATGACGTGACTACTATAACTTTCTCACCAAGACACAATTTGAACCAGATCAATTTTAATGCGGATTATTGGATGAATCAGCGGAACATTGACGTTTTTCTCGCAAAATTAGCGGCAAGGTTCGGCATGAAACGGACACATTTATGATTAAGTCATTTTTTCGTAAGAAAAAGCCCGATGCCTCGGTCTCTGTGGATATGAATAAGCAAAGACGATACGAAGCCCTTGTAAGGGCCTGGCATCGGGATCTCTACCGCTACGCTTACTGGCTGTGCCATGACCCCCATATTGCGGAGGACTTGGTTCAAGAAACCTGTTTGCGAGCATGGCGCTCCCTCGATAGCCTCCAAGATGATAAAGCCGCCAAATCATGGTTGATTACAATCCTGCGCCGGGAGAATGCCCGACGCTTTGAGCGCAAGCAGCTCGATTTGGTTGATATCGATGACTATGCCATTGCTGATACCCAGCAAAATGGCAGTGAAAGTGATTTGGAGCAACAAATGCTACGCAAGCAGATAATGAAACTGGCTCCGGAATACAGGGAGCCGTTAGTATTGCAGGTGATGGCGGGCTTTAGTGGGGATGAGATTGCCGATATCCTTGACCTGAACCGCAATACCGTGATGACGCGCTTGTTCCGCGCCAGAAACCAACTCAAAGAGCAACTCGAAAAACACACCGAACGGAGGGGGCAGCAAAATGGATGATCTAGAATTCCGACGCCGACTCTTGGCGGACCCATTTGATAACAGCCAAGATTTGGCTGAGGCACGTAACGAATCTATCGCCAACCGGAAACTATCTGACGAACTACAACTACTCGACACCAAACTGGAACAGGCGATGAAAGTCGATGTACCGGACGATCTCGCTGATCGTATCTTGTTCCACCAATCTGGCCAGCCTAGTTCGAAAAGCTTCAAGCCACGAACACTCGTCGCTTTGGCCGCTTCTGTAGCGTTTGTATTTGGCCTGTTTATCGGTCAGTACAATCAAGCCATCGGTACCAGTAATCCTCAGCTGGAAATAGCCCAGATAGCGATGGAGCATGTTCGTGCAGAAGCCCCATTCATTGACGGTATCGATGAGTCAGTCACCCTGAGCCAGGTTAATGCCAAGTTAACACCATTTGGTTCAACCTTTAACGACATCCCTGGCCATGTTTACTACGTAAATCATTGTGGGTTTGGTGATAAAAATGCACTGCATATGGTGATGGAGACTTCCCACGGTAAAGTGACTGTTTTTGTTGTTCCCGAGAAATCTCCCGACATGACACCGTTTAACGACCAATCAATGCAAGGCGTGGTGGTTCCAGTGCGAAATGCCAGCCTGATTGTCGTGGGGGAGAAAGGGCAAGACGTTTCCCCCGTCGCCAAAAACCTTCGCGATGAGCTAAACTGGGAAATTTAACACTTACTTACAATTTACATTTCAAAGCCGCAAAAGCATAACCTCACACAATGCTTTTGCGGCTTTTTATTAGATATAAGCATACCCATTGGAAAGTGTTAGCTTCGTTGCATATTTTAACTTTTTTGCTCCCTCCTCTTACCAGTTTTACCTTACACTCGTTAGCTGATTGTTAACCCCGCACTAACAATCAATAGGTTGCTAACTGGTCTGATTTGATCAAATCCCAACCAACCATACAATCTTGCGCAATCTGCACAAAGAAGCAGATAAAAAAATGCTATATAATTAGGAATAACTATAAATATGAACAAGAAGCGTCTGTTTACTAAGTCACTGGTTGCGGTTGCAATCACGATGGCTTCACAACAAGCAATGGCGGCTGGTTTCCAGCTAAACGCACAATCTGCAACGGGTCTTGGCCGTGCATTTGCCGGTGATGCTGTTATCGCCGATAACGCATCTGCAATGTCTCGTAATGCTGCTGCCATGTCACTATTTGATGCGCCTGCTATTTCTTTGGGTATCAATGCCGTTGATACGGATATCGAAGTTAAAAACGCAACATACTCGTCAGCTTTTAACCCAGCAGGTCCACAAGATTTAAACAACCAATCAATTGGTGATGTTTCATACGTCCCTAACATCTACTACATCCACCCAATCAACGATCAGTGGACTCTCGGTGCGGGTATCTACTCAAACTTCGGTACCAAAACTGAGTTCAGCGATGACTTTGCAGCCAACGAATACGGTGGCCTGACCGATGTTAAGAGTGTCAACTTTGCCTTAAGTGCTTCATACCGTATCAATGAGCAGTGGAGCGTTGGTGGTGGCCTGGATATCATCTACGGCTCAGGTGAACTAAAACGCTCTAACAAAACTCTTGAAACAGTAATTGGTAGCCAGACTGGCATTGAAGGCCCTTTGCTTGATGTTGATGCTGATGGTGTTGGCTTCGGCTTTAACCTTGGTACGGTTTATGAGTTGAATGAGAACAACCGCTTCGGCCTTTCTTACCGCTACAGTCCTGAGTTAGAAGTAGACGGTGATATGCACTTCCAGACTGGCGGTGGCGATATCAGCAACCAGAAGCTGAACATTCCTCTACCGGATATGGCTGAGTTCTCTGGCTACCACCGTTTGAACCAGCAATTTGCGGTTCACTATAGTGTGCAGTGGATCGGTTGGAGTGCGTTTGACAAGCTAGAAACTTCTGGCGGCCAAGTACTTAACGAATACGAGTGGCAAGATGGCTGGCACTACGCGATCGGTGGTACTTACTACCTGAACAATGACTGGACCCTACGTGCCGGTTACATGCACGACACCAGCGCACAGGACAAGAGAACATCTATCTCTGTTCCCGACTCAGATCGTAACTGGTTCTCAGGCGGTTTCACTTACCACCTAGACAGCAAATCTAACATCGACTTTGGTGTAACTTACCTAGTCGGTGAAGACGTTGATGTTGTTGAAAACAGCACAGGTGCTACTCAGATCACGGCAACAACCCGCGCCAATGCATGGCTATACGGTGTTCAGTACAGCCGTTCGTTCTAATTCAGCGAACATAAGCGCTACAGCATAATAAATAAAGGGAGCCTGATGGCTCCTTTTTTGTGTCTTCTATAAGTCCCTGCTCTGCTTCTTCATTCGCCAAACTCTTCATCTATTTCTCATCAGTATTTCTTAATTGAGCGCACACCCCGTCGCTGAAATAGGCTTTTTAAGATACATCTGTACGCTGAAAAGTCATCCGACCAGAATATATTGAACAAGCATTACCAGATCTAATTCTGGTTTACTGCGAAATGACGATACTTTCATCCTATTGAATGATTGAGCTCAAGAATAACTTAAAGCTTTTACTCTAAGGCGTATGATTCGCTCCATTGAATTTCAGCGAACATATTAGACTGATGAACAAAAATAAAATTACTCTTTCGCTAGCAGCAGCGTTAACACTAGGCATTAGCACCAACACCATGGCAGCGGGCTTCCAACTTGCCGAATATTCTGCAACCGGCCTTGGCCGCGCGTTTGCCGGTGAAGCCGCGATGGCTGACAACGCCAGCGCCCAGTTCCGCAACCCAGCAATGATGACCTACCTTGAAGGTACTCAGATCTCAACGGGTGCGATCTATGTTGATCCAAACATTGATGTTAAAGGTGATCTAACTAGTTCTGCAGCACCAGACATGACTATTCCTACTCAAGCGAATGACATTGCCCACTCTGCAGTGATCCCCAACTTCTATATTTCACACCGAGTGAATGAACAATGGGCGGTTGGCCTTGCCCTTGCGACCAACTACGGTATGGAAACGGAACTCGGTGGCGATTTCCTCGGCACGATCTTTGGTAACCAAGCCAACATCATGTCGGTAGAAATCAACCCGAATGTTGCCTACAAGATTAACGATCAATTCAGCATTGGTGCGGGTGTTCGCTATGTGATGGGCGAAGGTCACTTCGGTGCCGCTCTACCTATGGGCGGACCTGATCTTAAATATATGGAAGGTGACGATACCGCTTGGGGTTGGCAGCTAGGTGGTGCTTGGCAAATAAACGAAGCCAACCGCATTGGCTTTAACTACCGTTCTGCGGTTGACCTGAAGCTGAAAGGTGAAGCATCAGGTATTGGTTATGATCTTGTTGCAGCAGCACAAGGCCAAACCCCAGCGAAAAGTTATGCCGGCAGTATGGCGCTAACCCTACCAGCTACGGCAGAGATTGCCAGCTACCACCAGCTGACCGATAAACTTGCGATGCACGCCAGCTTCAACTGGACCGACTGGAGCAGCTTCGACAAACTTGAAGCAAACATCCCATCAATTGGTTTGAATCCTGATCTGATCAAAGAAGAAAACTGGGAAGACAACTACCGTATTGCACTAGGTGCGACATACCAGTACACCAACAAGCTGGCAGTGCGTACAGGTGTGGCTTACGACACCTCTGCTGTCAATGACAAGCACCGTACTCAGACCATTCCTGAAACCGACCGTCTATGGCTGAGTCTAGGTGCGGGTTACCAGTGGTCTAACGCCCTGAGCTTTGATGCTGGCTTTACTTACATCTTTGCCAAAGATGCATCTATGGCTGAATCCGAAGAGATCATGGGTGAGTCATTCACATTCAAAGGCGAAACCACCGGTAACGTCTGGCTGGTAGGTGTTCAGGCTAACTACCGCTTCTAATATTGGCTATTGGCTATTGGCTATTGGCTATTGGCTATTGGCTATTGGCTATTGGCTAAATTATCAAAGAGTGCCCATGTGGCACTCTTTTTTGTTATCCCCTCATCTAGGAACTAGGATCGCCCCACCTCCTGCTCTACCCCGCCCTTTTATACATGAATCACATTCATGTATCACAAAAATCATTTCATTCGACGCCAGTAAAAACGCGGCCTAAAATCCTATCTTCTTTCAGATACTCTTATTTTCATCGATTATTCTCATGCTATTAACAACTCTCTACATCATCGGGATCACTGCTGAAGCCATGACTGGAGCATTGGCTGCTGGTAAACGTCACATGGACTGGTTTGGTGTCATGCTCGTTGCTAGTGCTACGGCTATCGGTGGCGGTACGGTGCGTGATGTATTACTGGGCCATTACCCGCTGGGCTGGGTGGCTAACCCGCAATACCTGGCGATCACTTGTCTTGCCGGACTACTCACGACAATGGTTGCGCCGCAGGTGGTTCGCTTCCATAAAGTGTTTGTCTTGCTTGATTCGCTAGGCTTGATTGTCTTTAGCATTATTGGTTGTCGTGTGGCGATGGACATGGGCTTGTCGCCATTGATCTGCCTCGTTGCTGCTGTCGTCACCGGCGTATTTGGTGGCCTGCTGAGAGATATGATCACCCGCCGCCCACCACTGGTACTGCAAAAAGAGTTTTACGCCTCAGTGGCCTTCATCGCAGGTGGCATGTACTACGGTTTGCTTTACTTGGGTGTGGAAGAGACGATTGTCACTATCAGTACGTTAGTGGTGGGTTTCAGTATTCGAGTTGCCGCAGTACAGTTTGGTTGGAGCTTACCCGTCTTTCGATTGGAAGAGCTCGAACCCGTCGCAGAGAAACTGGAAGCGCCAAAAAGTTAGTTAGTTCAAACTAACAACGAACGGAACGAACGGAACACAAAAAAGCGAGGACATGTCCTCGCTTTTTTGCATCTGGATATACCCAAGCTAGCGACGAATTAAATCTTTGGTGTTTCCGTTAGCACATCAGCATTCTGGCCACGGTGACGCAACAGGTGATCCATCAGGGTGATAGCCAGCATCGCCTCGGCAATCGGCACTGCACGGATCCCCACACATGGATCATGGCGACCTTTGGTGATCACCTCAGCCGTTTCACCCTGGCTTGTAATCGTCTCACCCGGAACCGTAATACTTGAGGTTGGCTTCAATGCAATGTGAGCCACAATGTCTTGACCTGAAGAAATTCCCCCGAGAATACCGCCAGCATGGTTAGACTTAAAGCCTTCAGGCGTCATGGCATCACGGTGCTCGCTGCCACGCTGCTCGACAACATCAAAGCCATCACCAATTTCTACGCCTTTTACTGCGTTGATGCTCATCAGTGAGTGGGCAATATCAGCATCAAGACGGTCAAAGACCGGCTCGCCAAGGCCAACAGGCACGTTGTTCGCAACGACTGTCAGCTTAGCACCGATGGAGTCACCGTCTTTCTTCAACTTGCGGATCAGCTCATCGAACGCATCGACTTTATCCGCGTCCGGGCAGAAAAAGGCATTCTGCTCCACCTGCTCCCAATCGACTTTGTCAATTTTGACATCACCCATTTGCGATAAGTAAGCACGCACTTCAATACCATGAACCTGCTTGAGGTATTTCTTGGCAACGGCACCGGCAGCAACACGCATTGCAGTTTCACGAGCTGACGAGCGGCCACCGCCACGGTAATCACGGATCCCGTATTTCTGGTGGTAGGTGTAATCGGCATGGCCCGGGCGGAACAAGTCTTTAATGTTCGAGTAGTCCTTTGAGCGCTGATCGGTGTTTTCAATCAGTAGGCCGATAGACGTACCTGTCGTCTGGCCTTCAAATACGCCAGAGAGAATTTTGACTTCATCAGGCTCACGGCGCTGAGTGGTATATTTAGAGGTACCCGGACGACGACGGTCCAAGTCATGCTGCATATCCGCTTCAGTCAGCTCCAGCCCCGGAGGACAGCCGTCAATAATGCAGCCCAGTGCCAGACCATGACTCTCACCAAAGGTGGTGACGCGAAATTGTTGTCCAATAGTATTGCCTGCCATTACTTCCTCTGTGTATTCGTACCGCTTTTCGCCTCGCAGGGCGTGGCGTTTTCGTCAATGAGTACAATATTGCAAATTCGTTGACGGGATTGCAAGCGCGAATATGACAGAAATGATCCCTTCGCTGAAACACAAAAAAAGCGGACACCCTGTGTCCGCTTTTTTGATACCAATTCAGACTCGTAAAGTCTTACTCACCCTTTGGCGATTTCCACTTCTGGATTTTGCTTGAACCGCCATTACTGTTGCGAGAGCCTGAGCTGTTACGAGAGCCTGAGGCTTCGTCATCACGCTGGTTGCGGCGGTGGCCTGGCTGTACGCCACGTCCCGGACGTGGGCTTCTGCGCTCATCCTGACGGCCCTGACCTTGTCCCTGATCACGGCTCTGACCTTGACCGCGACCCTGACCACCACGGCGATCATCACGGCGGTCACCACGATCACTGCGCTCACCACTATGGCGACGGCGATTCGGCTCACCCTTACCTTGGTAAGTCTTGTACTTGATCTTGCCTTCACCATCTTGCTTATCTTGCTGGCGGCTATCAAACAGCTTAGCGTCTGTTGCTTTCTTGATGTTCTTGCCTTCGCCATCCACTTTGGACGCTTCTTCCGTTTTGCTTGAGTCGGCAATCAGGCTGTTGATCTCACCAATTTCCGCCTCTGTCAGATATCGCCACTTACCGTTTGGCAGGCCATCAATACTGATGTTCATGATGCGCACACGACGCAGCTTGAATACATCGTAACCCAATGCTTCACACATACGACGGATCTGACGGTTCAGACCCTGAGTCAGCACAATACGGAATGAGTAGTTAGTTTCCTTTGTCACCTTACACGGCAAGGTCACTGTGTCGAGAATTTCGACCCCAGAAGCCATTTTTTCAATGAACTCTTGGGTAATTAGCTTATCGACACGTACGACATATTCTTTCTCATGCGAGTTACCGGCACGTAGAATTTTGTTCACGATATCGCCGTCATTAGTCAGGAAGATCAAACCATCAGAAGGCTTGTCCAAACGACCAATTGGGAAAATACGCTTACGGTGACCGATGAAGTCAACAATGTTATCCGGGATATGGCGCTCAGTGGTACAGGTGATACCTGCCGGTTTGTTCAACGCGATATAAATCGGTGCTTCCTTCGCGCGCAGCGGCTTGTCATCAACCAGTACATCATCGCCAGGCATGACTTTAACGCCCATCTCTGGCTCTTGACCGTTAACAGTCACCCTTCCTTGATCTATAAGCTTGTCCGCCTCCCGGCGTGAGCAATAGCCTGTATCACTGATAAATTTGTTAAGTCGCACTGCTTGGCTCTGTTCACCGTTTGCAGCACCCTTGTTAGGCTGATTTTGAGACATAGTTTTCTTCTATACTGTGCGTTTCACAACGCGATCAAGGTTGCGCCAAATACTATTTGGCCATCATTACCTTAATTCTACCAATACCGATGAAAAGAGGGAAAGAAAACCTGTGAGAGGATGCTGTAGGACTCGAGATCAAAAATATTAAGGCGAAATAAAGAAAATGCCACCCGGTGGTGGCATTTCCCATCAATTTACACGCTATGCTGCTCGTAAAGTGCAATGCGACTCGTCACCTTTTTAAGGTAGTTTTTCGTCTCATCATAAGGCAAGTCTTGCAACAACCTCTGGTATACCTCGTCGGGGCTAAGTGCGTTGATCACTTTGGCCGCTTTACGAATATTGCGTGAGCCGTCGGCATTGAATGCTTTGGCTACATTCCCAGCCCCAGTATTGTATGCAGCAATAGTGCAATACAAACGGCTCTGCGGATCAGTAATGGATTTCAGATAACTTTTATCCAAAATATTCAGGTATGCAGTACCTGTCTCAACGTTCACATCAGCGATATAGAGTTCATCAGGCTGCATTGGTGCATTGATTTTACGCACTCGGGCATTGACATCATGCCCCGCGGTTGTCGGTACAATTTGCATCAAGCCATAGGCCGGGACCGGCGATTTAGCCTTCGGGTTAAAGCTCGATTCCGAGTGCATAATAGCCATGACCAATGCCGCAGAGATCTCAAAGCGCTCGCTTTCTTTTTCTGCGAAATCAACATATTTCGCCGCCCGCTTCCCTAAACCATTAGCGGGTAGCTGGATACGGTATTCAACCACTTTTTTCTTGGTCAGTACCGATGCCTTAGCTCTCGCCTCGTCATAGGTTTTTTCCAGACCAACCAAACGTTCCCGTGTTTGGGCTATTAGCTGCTCTTTTTTCTTGACCGTGATGCTTTCAACCAGATCGGCGCTGATCGCTTTGCTCTTGTTGAGCAAAGCTTCCGACTCTTTATCAATCTCTTGAAGTTGCGCCCGTGACTGCTCAACAATTACCTTTTTGGCGGCGACTTCAACATCCTTGGCAAAGCTAACCGACGCTTCAACCACCTCACCGACTGGTCGCTCTTTCGCAGCACCAACCGCTTCTGTGAACAAGGTTTCTCCCTGAGAAAGCGCCTTTTCAGCCGCTTGCTCCAACTGCTGTTTTACCTGCTCTGGGCTAGTATCACTGTCAACCAACAGAGCAACCTTTGCTTCATTTTTTTCAAAATCGATAATGGTTCGAGCTTCTTTGTCTTCGCTGTATTCAACGTTGACATGGCTTTTCGACACAATACCGTCACCCCACTTGGCGATAACCTGGGCACGGTATTCATCAAACTCTTTGAGGTACTCACTACGCCATACTTGGTACTCGGCCAAGTAGTCGACCACAAATGCCTCAAATTCCGCATCTCTGTCAGATTGCGGCTTATTTGCTTCGGCAACAGCAGCATCCAGTTCAGCAAATGGATCGCTGCTAGCATGGCCAAGCGGGACAGATAGCAACAACGTGCAATAGCACGCTAGTCGGGTTAACTTCATTTCAGTTCCTTTTGTTATCCTAATAAAGCCATAAAAAAAGGCTACCTAGGTAGCCTTTTAGCCGTATTAGCGATGCTTACTGAATCATTGAATCCAGTGCTTGCTGCAGGCTTTCTTCCGCTTTCTTGTTGTTGAACTTATTCCACAAGCCAGATTCTTTATTGCTTGCCGCTTCAACAACCTGGGCAACATTGCTGTCGTACGTCGCCTGATCCATACCGACTAACGTAAACAAGCCACCAGCAGGGCTGCGCTGAGTAACAATCACGCGGCTATTCGATAGTGAGCGTGATGTCATGGTTTTAGTCACCGACTCAAACTGCTCGTTCACATCTTCAGTCACGGCTTCACCTGTCGATTGTACTGTTGCAGACATGGCTTGCTTGAACATGGTATTCACATTTGATTCGAACTGCTCAGCTAGACCACGACGCGCATCATTCACCGCGATAGTACGCATCACGCTCATGCCTGCAGCGCTTTTCTTGGCATAACCAACACTGCCGATAGCCACGCTATCCGGCATCACATCACACACCCACTTTGGCGCTTCATGCTGAACAGAGTCAGGGTAATAGCAGGTCAGATCCTGAACATTGTTGCTGCCAGTAGACTGACAGCCCGCCAAGCCAATAACCAAGGCGCTAGATAGAAGTAACTTTTTCATTTGCTATTAACCTTAACTTTGAACTGATTCGTAAATTACCCAACATGCTTGCTGAAGTACCTCAGGCATATCATTACAGCCGCTGTCATAGCGCGCTTCAACTAAATCACCTCGCTGAATTTTCAGGGCATTTTTCTCATCAATACCCACCCAAGAATAACGCGGCTTCAAACCCTGGCGGTTTCCTTCCTCAGCGACTTTACCTTCACCTAATGGATAAAATTCAATTTCTGTCTTGCCGTCAGGTGCAGTGACTTGCTCAACCGAAGAAATTTCAACCACCTGTTCTGGACGAATCCCCAAGGTCGTTCCCATGTTAACGCGCACCATGGTGCCGTACTCATCACACTGGCGCAGCTCTTCAATCACACCACTTGGTGCTAGCTGATTTTTCAGATCGTCATTACGGTTCACGGCGTTCTTTGCCGCTTCTTGCATAATGCGCTTATATTGCCCCTTTGAAATGGGACAATCAGAATCTGGGCGATCTTGCTCGAAAGAACTGACTTCCGATGATTTCAGCTCAATACGCTTTACCACTTCCATGCTTGGCAGTTCAACGACCTTCACAAGACCTTCTACTTTACCCGTGAAGGTACACTCGGCTGGGTAGTACTTGGTCTCACCATCATCGTTAGTCTTGTACTCTTCATCATCGAATGAATACTTCAAGCTTGTTGAGGTGATTTCAGCCAATACTGCGTAATCCGCAATTGCTACGCCTGATGTGTTGAAGCGGCCACTTTCTTCTGCCAACTGAATTTCTTGCTTTAGTTTGCCGGCCAGTGAACGGTCAACCAATTTAGCACCAGACTCATCGACCTGGCTCTCTAAGCGATGCTGGAATGCCGTAGCCATAACAGACCGGTAATCAACACCCGCCGCAACGTCAACCGGTAATACGATGGCTTTTTTGCCCTGAGAGGTTTTTACCTTGACGTCACTTTGCGGAATATTAACCGCTGTGCTCGAGTGGCACACACCTTCCGGTGCGGACGTGCTCATACAACCGGTTAGAACGGTAGTGATACTCGCGGCTAATAGTAGTTTTTTAGACATGAACCTAATTATCCATTTATTGTAGTATTAGAGTTAAATTGCACCTAAGAAGTGCCATATTCCTTGGTCACTTATTTGGGCAGAAAAGTGGCGGGATGCACTCTCTTTTGAGCGGGTAAAGCTCGTAATTGAGTTCCCGGTTGCAATCACTTCGCGACTTGCGATGGTTTTACCATTTTTATTTTTTAACGCGATATTCGCGATAACCGTCGTTATATAAGCATCACCGACCTTGCTCTGGCGCCAGTCTGTCGTCAGTAAAATTTGGTGGCTTGCACCATTGCTCTTTATCGAGTTATTCGCTACCGCAACCTTTTTCTCAGACAAATGGTTTTTAATAAAATCACTCATCCATACGTCACTCTTTTTCGCTTTAACACTGAATAGCAAATGACTCTTTGTTTTATTTACCTGACGCTCCAGCTTAATAACACTATCCATTGCGTGGCCATTGTCAGTGCCATTAGTCGCTGCTAACAACATCGCTTTACGAGTCAACATATTTTGTTTTATATCTTGCGTATCACGATTTCCCAACCACCAAATAAGTGGATCGGTATGCTTTAGGCTAAGCAGCTCTGTTTTCGCATTTTCATCAATATTTACCAACTCTTGATTAAGCTGGTGAATGATATTCGCGCGAGAGATATTCGCTTCCACATAATAAACGCCATCACTGTTTTCAGTACGGCTATATTGAATTCCAGCCAAAACAATCGGTGCTGTTTTAACATTTACGTTAGTATCACTTTGGGTAAGATAATCTTCACTGCCATTCACATCACGTACAACCTGACGTAATGAACCGGATGATTCGACCTGAGTCCAAAGCTTTTGGTTAATATTATCCATCGCCAAATTTTTGGCGCTTCGAAGTGTTCCACCATGACCAACAGCATAATATGACATGTTGGTATCCGGTGTTTGACTCAGCACCCACTCGGGTGTTTGAGTTGATTGACAACCAGCGAGTAGCAAACCACCCACTAATGCCAACAAAGTTTTCATCTTCATTTTTTTAATGCTCATCAGTTAAAAAATGCAGTAAATTCAAACCGTGTGAGCATGGATTCAACCATCAGTTCGGCAGGAAGCTCAGAGATCGCATAGAAGTTTGGCGAAGCGGTACGCAGCACAGCAAGTTCATCGAACGCTAGGTCTGCTCCACTGTTTAACTTGTGGTTAATCGCCTGAAGTTGACGTGAGGTGTTAGCATCCATCAAGCCATAATCCACAACACCAAGCCCTAAGTTATAAAACATTGCATTTCGGCCAAGTGAATAGGATTCGGCGTAATAATCAAGATTACCATTGTCAGTAAAATAGTTTTCAAGCTCATTGTTCAGCGCTGATATTGGCGTATCAAGCAATGATAATTCGGTAAACGGTACAGCCATAGTAAAATGGTCTTTAAGCGCTGTGACACTATAGCCAGCAACCCTTTTCTGCTTGATTGCGATGGTCAATAAATACTTGTCTTCACCATAATAGTAATAAGTCACATCAGGGCTTAATTTTGAATTTTTTGACGCTTGGGCAACACCTATTAATTCATCAATATAGTTTTCAGTTTGACCCACTTTGATTTTTGAAAGTTGGTCATATTCGATCTCATTTGTCCAATTAGTAATAATGGACTCATAAATCATTTCAACAGCATCTTTAGTGTCATTCCATTGCCCTAATGAGAGTACAATGGCGACAACAGCCAAAGCAATACTATGCATTTTTATCCAAAAATTAGATTTGTAATTTGAAACAGATTCTTCGTTTTGCATGATTTTTTATTTTACTGATGAATAAAGGTTCACTGCTGACAATTTTCAGCAGAATTAAATTCAACAAAACATACTATTAATCAAGCCAATACCATTCAATACATAAAGCGATTAACCGCTCGCAAAACACACAAATAAACCTTAGGCGATCACTAATCGATCAAGTTAATAAAATTAATATTAAAAAAATAATCAAGATTAAGTAATATTAACCTCAATAGTTCATTGACCCCATTATAATAAAACATCCTTTTTTATTTATTATTATCCCTTTAGGGGATTACAAATGATTAAAAACGGCCACTTTATATTCCCTACAAGCAAAAAAAATACATCACTAACGTTAAGCTCAACGACACACATACGAATATCTATTCATAAAAAGTACAACAAACAAAAAAGCCGCCCAATATTGGGCGGCTCTCAGTAAGGATAATGTTGATTACGGCATCAGCTGTTATTTCGCTTCTGTTGCCGGAACATCTCCGTATCCTGCTTGCTCTGCGTGATCATGCTGAAGCGCCTTGTCCAGTTGCTCAGCCACATAGCCCGGCGACTTGGTATTGGCTGCCATCAAGCGATACATCGCCGGAATGACAATCAGGGTAACAAAGGTCGCAAATGCCATACCGAAGAACACCACAACACCTACCGCTATACGTCCTTCCGAGCCAGCACCAGTAGACAGAATCAATGGTACCGAACCAAACAGAGTGGTAAATGCCGTCATCAGAATTGGGCGCAAGCGACGCTCAGAGGCATCGATGATCGCCTTCTCGAACGGTACGCCTTTATCGCGCAGCTGATTGGCAAACTCGACAATCAAAATACCGTTCTTGGTCACCATACCTATCAGCATGATCATACCGATCTGGCTAAAGATATTGAGGCTCTGATCCATGATCAGCAACCCGGCTAAGCCCCCGAAGATCCCCATAGGTACGGTTAGCATGACCACCATCGGGTTAATGAAGCTCTCAAACTGGGCTGCCAGCACCAAGTAAGCAACCAACAATGCCAAACCAAATACCATCAGGATACTGCTCTGGTTCTCGCGGAAATCTTTCGACTCACCGGCGTAATCAATCACGATATCACTCGGTAGCATCGATAACGCTTGCTCATCCAAGAAATCCAACGCCTGGCCCAAGGTGTAGCCCGGTACCAAGTTAGCTTTCAAAGTGATCGATTTCTGCTTCTGGTTGTGGCTCAGACGCTGTGCCGATGCCACCTCTTCCACTTCCGCCAATGATTCCAGCGTGATCAGCTGACCGGTACGAGTACGCACGTAGATCTGGCTCAAGTCCGAGGCATTATTGAAGCTATTTTCATCACCGCGCAAATACACATCGTATTCTTCACCACGGTCAATAAACGTGGTTTCACTGCGGCCACCCAGCATGATTTCCAAGGTTTCGGCAATATCATTAACCGGAATACCCAGTTCCGCTGCACGCTCGCGGTTAACCGAGACAACCAGCTCTGGCGTCGTTTCAGCGTAATCGAGATCCGCACCTTCCATCATCGGGTTGTCATCAGCAAGATCTTTTAGCTTACTGGCCCATTGGAACAGCTCAGTATAATCCGCCCCGTTAAGCACAAACTGGATCGGTTCAGACGAGCCACCGCGGAAACCTGGCATAAACGGCCAAACACGTACATCCGGGATCCCCTGTAGCGATTTACGCACGGTATCCAGGGCATCAGCCGCCGAGACATCACGATCTTCCCAGTTCTCAAGCTGCATGATCACAAAACCAGTCTGATCCCCAGCACGACCGCCAAAGGCAGGGGTCTGGATAGAGACAGATTTAATGACGCCCTGGCCGACCATCGGCAGCAAGCGGGCTTCCACCTCTTCGATATTACCGACCATACGGTTGTAGCTGGTCCCTTCAGCCCCTTTCACAAAGGCAAAGATAACACCCCGGTCTTCCTGCGGCGCCAATTGAGAAGGGACGGTTTTCATCAGCACAACACTCAGGCCAACGAATGCCAATACAATGAACGGCGCGCCGTAGCGATAACGTACCGAAGCGGTAACGACCTTACGGTAGCCTGCTTCCAACCGGCCAAACATACGATCAACCCAAAGGTTGAATTTGCTCGGTTTCACATTGGCTTTAAGTAGCTTACTACCCAGTACCGGACTCAGGGTCAATGCAACAATCGACGAGAAAATGACCGCCATAGCCAGCAAGACCGCGAACTCGGTAAACAAAGGCCCAACCATACCGTCCATAAAGGAGATAGGCAGGAATACCATGACCAGTACCACCGTGGTTGCAACAACCGCAAAACCGACCTCGCGAGTCCCTTTATAGGCAGCCAACAATGGCGGCTCACCGCGTTCAATGTGGTGATAGATGTTTTCCACCACCACGATGGCGTCATCCACCACCAGACCGATAGCCAAGATCAATGCCATCAAGGTCAGCAGGTTGATTGAGAAACCCAGGAAGTACGCCACCATAAAGGCAGAGATCAGCGATACCGGAACCGTGACCGCCGGGATCAGGGTTGCACGTGCCTGACCGATAAAGATGTAAAGCACCAACACCACCAGCAAGCCGGTAACAAACAGGGTGCTATACACTTCCTGAATCGAGCGGTCGATAAAGATCGTCGAGTCATAGTCAACATACAGCTCAGTGCCTTCAGGCAAGAAGCGCTGCATTCGCTCAACTTCTTCGTATACCGCTTTAGATACATTGAGTGGGTTGGCATCGGTCATGGTCACCATGCCCAAGCTCAGGTTTGAGATCCCGTTGTTTTTAAAAGTGGCATTTTCGTTCTGTGCACCAATACCGACTTGGGCGACATCTTTGAGGTAAATCGGCGAGCCATCTTCGGCAGTGCGCACAACGAGATAATCGAAGTCTGATGCATCTTGGTACAAGCGCGCGGTACGCACCGACATCGTGGTGGTGTCGTTACGCACTTCACCGCCGGGCAACTCAACGTTTTCCAACTTCAGAGCACTAACGATGTCACTGGTGGTCACGCCACGGCCAGCCATTTGATCAGGCATCAACTTGACGTACATGACACGATACAAGGCACCGCTGAGGTTGACGGAGCTAACCCCGTTGATCAGGCTGAATCGGTCCATCAGAACACGCTCGGCATAATCGGTCAGCTGCGTACGATCCATCACACTCGAGGTAAGATTGATATACACCGCAGGCTCACCCGAGCCGTTATCTTTCGATACCACAGGGTCATCGGCTTCATCTGGCAGACGGCGCTGGGCACGCGATACCGCATCCCGCACATCACTGACCCCTTCGGTGAGGTTCCAGCCTAGTTCAAATTCAATCGTGATCCGCGACGAACCATTACGGGTGGTCGAGGTAATACTCTCGATACCACTGATCCCCGAAAGCTGATCTTCGAGCACCGTGGTGATCCGGCTTTCCATAATCGTGGCTGACGCCCCCGAGTAACTGGTTGACACCGTTACCACTGGGTTTTCAACATCCGGCATTTCTCGTACCGATAGCTTGGTAAAGGACACCAAGCCAAATACCACCAACAGCAAGCTGAGAACGATAGCGACAACCGGACGCTTTACCGATACATCAGATAACCACATTAAGCATCATCTCCAGTTGGACTTTGTTGAACCGGCGCGCCATTGGCTTTCTGTGCCATGATGGCATTCACCTGCACACCGTCACGCATATTGACCAGTCCCTGAACCACAATGCGATCACCAATACCGATCCCTGACTCGATAACCACTTCATTTTCTACCCGAACCCCAAGCTGTACTTCAGTACGGTGGGCTTTACCGGCTTCATCAACCAAGTAAACAAAACGCTTGGTGCCGGAGTACTCCAAGGCCTGTACTGGGATCACCGCAGCATCTTGCGGGGCAAAACCAATATTGGCTGCCATCAGCATCCCCGGCTTGAGCAAGCCGTCCTGATTATCGAACACCACGCGCACGCGGATATTCAGAGAGTCAGCCTGTACGCGGGAATCAATCGCTTTTATTTCACCGCTAAATGTCTTACCCAACCACGCCTGACTGGTCGCTTCGACGATCATCCCTTCACGCAGGAAAGACAGGTATTGTTCTGGTACCTGGATATCCAAGCGCATAAGCGATAAATCATCTAACGAAAACAACTCGCTGCCGACCGTCAGCATGTGGCCTTCGCTGAAATCAACCAAGCCAACAGTGCCGCTAAATGGCGCACGGATAGCATGGTCATCCAAATCCGCTTTTGCCGCTTGTAATCGGGCATCGGCGATACTGACGCTGGCAAGCTGGGCATCCAGTTCGGTTTGGGTGATAGCACCACGGCTCACCAGCTTCTGGTATTCGTTGTACTTTCTCTTTTCATCATTTAAGTACGCTTGGGCTTCGGCGTAAGCCGCTTTCGGCTTGGCATCATCAAGTTGCACCAGTAGATCGCCTTTCTCGGCCTTGCTATTTACTCCAATCACAATGTGTTCGATACGGGCTGCAACCTGGGTGGCAACATTCACCGAACGTTGCGCTTCAAGCTTGCCGACCAATGACAGAGATTGTGCAACAGGGTGGGCACTCACTTCACCAAGCGTCACAGGGATCTCTCGTGCCGAGCGCGCCGCAGGCTGCTCTGCTGCCATAGATTGGCTCTGAAAGTAAAAATATCCGCTACCTGTTAACGCGGCAGTCACCAATGCCGCAACAAGGACCTTTTTCATTATGGAATCCATTATTTTTAAACTGCAGGCATGATATCTGAACGTAGGCTTTAGGGGGGTAAAGAAGTGTAAAGAAAAGCAATGTCACATTTACCTATGCGTTTACTTTGTTGCGAAAAACATCGATAACGCCATCACAATCAACAATATGATGAAAATAGCAGCAAGCAGACAAAAATAGTGAGGAAAAGGGTTTACAGTTCATCTCGGTTTGCTAATATGCGCTCCGCACTTGTGGAGGGGTTCCCGAGTGGCCAAAGGGAGCAGACTGTAAATCTGCCGGCTCCGCCTTCGATGGTTCGAATCCATCTCCCTCCACCATTATTCTTGAAAGGTGTTCCTGACTTGTGTAAGGTACGTCTTTCCAAATTGGACTGTTTGGCTAGTTCAATTAAAGCAACACCCCGTGGAGGGGTTCCCGAGTGGCCAAAGGGATCAGACTGTAAATCTGACGGCTCTGCCTTCGATGGTTCGAATCCATCTCCCTCCACCATCATTTCGAAAATTGTTTTACTCGTAAGAGTGGCCAACAGTTTTCTGGCTTAGTAATAAAGCCAACAATTAGCAACACCCCGTGGAGGGGTTCCCGAGTGGCCAAAGGGATCAGAC
>NZ_JAKJSK010000031.1:0-1059 GCF_050336935.1 Photobacterium satsumensis | reverse complement strand
GCTTATCGCAGGTTAGCACGTCCTTCATCGCCTCTGACTGCCCAGGCATCCACCGTGTACGCTTAGTCACTTAACCATACAACCCCAAGAGGTTTCGTATGGTCAACAACCAAGGTTGTCCATCTGAGTTATGATGGACTGTTGTTTCGCCGGACTCTTACACAAGACACTTGAATGTGTGTTGCTTGAGAACTCGTTTCATCTTTCGATGAAACTATTTAGTATTGAATTCAAAGAATTCAATTTACTAGTCAGCTTTCCAGATTGTTAAAGAACATGTGTTTGTCTTTCGACATCCACTTTCTAAAGACACTCGTACCTCTTTATTTCAAGAGCAGTGCGTTTAAAGAGTGGTGGAGCTATGCGGGATCGAACCGCAGACCTCTTCGCTGCCAGCGAAGCGCTCTCCCAGCTGAGCTATAGCCCCATCGGATAGTGCCTTTCATAAAGAAAGAATGGTGGGCGATACCGGGCTCGAACCAGTGACCCCCTCCTTGTAAGGGAGGTGCTCTCCCAACTGAGCTAATCGCCCTCCGATGTTTTACATCTTCAAAGGAGAAGATGGTGGGTCGTGCAGGATTCGAACCTGCGACCAATTGATTAAAAGTCAACTGCTCTACCAACTGAGCTAACGACCCGTGGCGTCCCATAGGGGAGTCGAACCCCTGTTACCGCCGTGAAAGGGCGGTGTCCTAGGCCTCTAGACGAATGGGACTAAGTGTTTTCAGGTTTGGGAACCTGAATATGTTCTTTACATTTCRACCAAGCAATCTGTGTGGACACTGCATAAAACAGCAGTCATATCGTTAAGGAGGTGATCCAGCCCCAGGTTCCCCTAGGGCTACCTTGTTACGACTTCACCCCAGTCATGAACCACACCGTGGTAAACGCCCCCCCGAAGGTTAAGCTATCTACTTCTGGTGCAGCCCACTCCCATGGTGTGACGGGCGGTGTGTACAAGGCCCGGGAACGTATTCACCGTAGCATTCTGATCTACGATTACTAGCGATTCCGACTTCATGGAGTCGAGTTGCAGACTCCAATCCGGACTACGACATA
>NZ_JAKJSK010000030.1:0-1105 GCF_050336935.1 Photobacterium satsumensis | reverse complement strand
CATTGCCCGGTAGCTAAGTTCGGAATCGATAACCGCTGAAAGCATCTAAGCGGGAAGCGAGCCTCGAGATGAGTCATCCCTGAACCTATAAGGTTCCTAAAGGGTTGTTGAAGACTACGACGTAGATAGGCAGGGTGTGTAAGCGCTGTGAGGCGTTGAGCTAACCTGTACTAATTGCCCGTGAGGCTTAACCATACAACACCCAAGGGGTTTTTACGGACTCCATGAGCACTTGAATGAGTGTTGAGAACAACTAGTTAGATTTTCCCAGATTATGAAGATATTCCGCCTACCAGAGGTAGCGCCGGAATAAAGTTCGATAGCAAGACAAGTTGTGAGTCGAGCGAAGGAGTTTAGCCTGCTAAATGACTGAGCGAGAGAGCAACTTAACGTAGCTAGCGGGCTTTATAGCCAGCGGAATGTTTTCAACAGAATTTGCTTGGCGACCATAGCATTATGGACCCACCTGATCCCATGCCGAACTCAGTAGTGAAACGTAATAGCGCCGATGGTAGTGTGGGGTCTCCCCATGTGAGAGTAGGACATCGCCAGGCTCCCAATTTATTTTCACTTTTGAAAAGTGAAGACAAAATAGGGCACTTGCTTGAGATTCAAGCAAGTCACCATAAGGCTTTAAGTTTTCTTAGAGTTTTATGTTGACTTTCAAAGTGGTTAGCGTATTATACGCGTCCTGCTTAAGTGCTAAGGCACTGAAAGGCAATATGTTCTTTAACAATTTGACCATGCAATCTGTGTGGGCACTCGTGAAATGATAGTCAACAAAAGAATTATCAATGAAACTGAGTGACCAATACAAATAGTAAGTTTACTTATTATTTGGCACAGTCAATTCAATCATTACTTCGGTAATGATTTAACAGTATTTCATTGAGCCAAAACTTTAATTGAAGAGTTTGATCATGGCTCAGATTGAACGCTGGCGGCAGGCCTAACACATGCAAGTCGAGCGGCAGCGACAACATTGACCCTTCGGGGGATTTGTTGGGCGGCGAGCGGCGGACGGGTGAGTAATGCCTGGGAATATGCCCTGATGTGGGGGATAACCATTGGAAACGATGGCTAATACCGCATAATCTCCTTGTTC
>NZ_JAKJSK010000029.1:0-2681 GCF_050336935.1 Photobacterium satsumensis | reverse complement strand
GAAGCTATACACTGCATCTTGATTCACTGAGGTGGCTGGTGAACCTGAAATAGTCGGCGCATCATTCACATTCACCACTTCCAGATTGAACGCTGGTAAGCTGGCTGTCTCAATACCATCCGAAACACTGATGACAATGTTTGAGCTGGTACCGACATCACCATTGGTCGGCAGGCCTGATAACACTCCAGTCGCAGGGTTGAAATTCGTCCACGAAGGCTGGTTCTCGATGCTAAATGCCAAGTCATCACTGTCGGCATCACTGCCAATCGGGGTGAAGCTATAAACCGCGTCTTGGTTAACGGTTGTAGGTGGAGAGCCCGATATAGTTGGTGCATCATTCACATTCACCACTGCCAAATTGAACGCTGGTAAGCTAGCTGTCTCAATACCATCCGAAACACTAATGACAATGTTTGAACTGGTACCGACATCAGCATTCGTCGGCAGGCCCGATAATACTCCGGTCGCGGGGTTGAAATTCGTCCACGAAGGCTGGTTTTCGATACTGAAGGTCAGATCATCGTTGTCGATATCACTCGCTACTGGCGTGAAGCTGTAACTGGCATCTTGATTCACTGAGGTGGCTGGAGAGCCCGATATCACCGGTGCATCATTCACATTCACCACTTCGAGGTTAAATGCAGCAAGACTGGCAGTCTCAATACCATCCGAGACGCTAATAACAATGTTTGAGCTGGTACCAACATCAGCATTGGTCGGCAGGCCTGATAACACTCCAGTCGCAGGGTTGAAATTCGTCCAGCTCGGCTGGTTCTCGATGCTGAACGTCAGATCATCACTGTCAGCGTCGCTATAACTTGGACTGAAGCTATACACTGCATCTTGATTCACTGAGGTGGCTGGWGARCCYGATATAGTCGGCGCATCATTCACATTCACCACTTCAAGGTTGAATGCAGCAAGGCTGGCGGTCTCTATTCCATCCGAAACACTGATGACAATGTTTGAGCTGGTACCGACATCACCATTGGTCGGCAGGCCTGATAACACTCCAGTCCCGGGGTGGAAGTTCGTCCACGCTGGCTGGTTTTCAATGCTGAACGTCAGATCATCACTGTCGGCATCGCTATAACTTGGACTGAAGCTATACACTGCATCTTGATTCACTGAGGTGGCTGGTGAACCTGAAATAGACGGCGCATCATTAACGTTGACCACTTCTAGATTGAAGGCGGTAAGGCTCACAGTTTCGGTGCCATCACTCACCTTAATCGAGATGTTCGAGGTAGTGCCGACATCGTCGTTGGTCGGTGTGCCACTCAATACACCCGAGGCCGTATTGAAGCTCACCCACGACGGCTGGTTTTCGATACTGAAGGTCAGATCATCGTTGTCGATATCACTGGCTATCGGCGTGAAGCTGTAGTTGGCATCCTGCTGCACACTGGTAGCCGGTGTGCCTGAAATAGACGGCGCGTCATTAACGTTAACTACTTCAAGATTGAACGCTGGTAAGCTGGCTGTCTCAATACCATCCGAAACGCTAATGACAATACCCGAACTGGTTCCAACATCACTATTGTCAGGCAGGCCCGATAACACTCCAGTCCCGGGGTGGAAGTTCGTCCACGCTGGCTGGTTTTCAATGCTGAACGTCAGATCATCACTGTCGGCATCGCTATAACTTGGACTGAAGCTATACACTGCATCTTGATTCACTGAAGTGGCTGGTGAACCTGAAATCACCGGCGCGTCATTCACATTCACCACTTCGAGGTTGAAGGCAGCAAGACTGGCGGTCTCTACGCCATCCGAGACACTGATGACAATGTTTGCGCTGGTACCAACATCACCATTATTTGGCAGGCCCGATATTACCCCAGTCGCTGGATTGAAATTCGTCCAGCTCGGCTGGTTTTCAATGCTGAACGTCAAATCATCACTGTCGACATCACTGGCAATCGGGGTGAAGCTATACACCGCATCTTGATTCACTGAGGTAGCTGGAGAGCCCGATATCACCGGTGCATCATTCACATTCACCACTTCGAGGTTGAATGCCGCAAGGCTGGCTGTCTCTATTCCATCCGAGACGCTGATGACAATGTTTGAGCTGGTACCAACATCACCATTGTCAGGCAGGCCCGATAGCACCCCAGTCGCAGGATTGAAATTCGTCCAGCTCGGCTGGTTCTCGATGCTGAAGGCTAAATCATCACTGTCGGCATCGCTATAACTGGGACTGAAGCTATACACTGCATCTTGATTCACTGAGGTGGCTGGTGAACCTGAAATAGTCGGCGCATCATTCACATTCACCACTTCCAGATTGAACGCTGGTAAGCTGGCTGTCTCAATACCATCCGAAACACTGATGACAATGTTTGAGCTGGTACCGACATCACCATTGGTCGGCAGGCCTGATAACACCCCAGTTGCGGGATTGAAATTCGTCCAGCTCGGCTGGTTCTCGATGCTAAAGGCCAAGTCATCACTGTCRGCATCGCTATAACTTGGACTGAAGCTATACACTGCATCTTGATTCACTGAGGTGGCTGGTGAACCTGAAATAGTCGGCGCATCATTCACATTCACCACTTCCAGATTGAACGCTGGTAAGCTGGCTGTCTCAATACCATCCGAAACACTGATGACAATGTTTGAGCTGGTACCGACATCACCATTGGTCGGCAGGCCTGATAACACCCCAGTTGCGG
>NZ_JAKJSK010000028.1:0-10970 GCF_050336935.1 Photobacterium satsumensis | reverse complement strand
CAGCAATAATCACCAAAGCAGACGTATCCAATGCAAAAACACCGTGCTTACTTTCGTACTTCAGCTCTTTGAAGCCTTCATTGTATGGGTTATTGATAAACTTCTCTGAGCCTTCAACATCAGAGACTTTAATCGCGGCCCCCATATCACCAAACATGAGCCAAACACCCGCTTCAGGCGTTGTAGGTGGTCTGCTTGCATCTCCTGCTGCATCAGGTAGAGATTCCCACTCTACAACTGGATAACCAAGAATATGAAACTCACCGTCTTTATCGGAAACCATCAGCAAGTCGCCATCTGGGCCAACTAACTTACGCATAAATTTTCTGGTGTTACTGTTCATATACCAGCATGCTGTTGGGTAATATTTTGATGGCAATAACGATTCAGCTTCTTGCATTATGATTAAGAAGTCTTTTAAGTGTTCATAATTCCCAATCTGAAGTGGGTAACCTTCTAAATATAAAGATGAGATAACACGAAAATATGCAGGATCGCGGATCTCTGTATCCTTCCAGCTCTCGCCACCCTCAATGGCAACATCCAAATGTTTAGGGCCAATGATTGTGTTGAAGACAGATTGAACCTTGGACTCACCCTCTTCAACAGCACAAACGTCCTGATAAAAACCGTCATTAACCGCATTGGATTCATTCCACATCTCATTATCAATCTGGTATTTCTTGAACACCTTGAAATAAGTGCCAGTGGAGGCCCAAAACGGATCTTCATGGTCAGGATGACGGGCAAGAACAAGCTCTTTAAAACCTTCGCCTGGTACAGTTCCGCTTGAGGCTTTTTGTAGTAGCTGTTGTGATTTTCGAGCCTGCTTGTGAACCGTATTTCCAACCCATTGCTGGTCAAGAATTACGGAATTAGGCTGGGATGCCACGTACTCGCTTAGATTGGTGATTTTATCCATATCAACCACCATTAAGCCGTAAAGGCTACAGCTCGGACGGCATCATTTTCAGCGATGGCCATCATGTCCCATTGTTCCTGGTAATACTTAACAGCACCATCGACAGTGAACGGATCAATAATTAGCGAGCTATGCAGAGAGCTACGATTGACAACTTTTGACATGTTGCCGAATAGAATGCCAACCTCTTTGCCAGTGCCAACCATAGGATCAACCCAGTTATCGACAATCTCAACATCGTAACCAAGTAGCTTATAGCCAAGGTCATCAATCAGATCTTTTTTGAATAGCGGGCGACCGTTTTCATCCTTACGGTTTTCAAGGTGCTCCCATACCTCAACCGGCATATACCAACGCAGGTCTTCACCGTACTTGTTGCGAGATACTGAATTCTTAACCGTTAGCAATAGCGCAATCAGATCGTCGTTGGTGGTTGGCAAGCCGTTGTCTACACCTGACTTGATAACCTGAATAACTTCACGGTGACGAGCATCATCACCCTTTAGGGCTTCAGTGTATGAAGGCTGCGCACCTTCTTCGGCTTCTTCGGCTGCTGTTCGGTAGTCAACAATGTCACGCAGTAGACCGCGAACACCTTCAATATTTGAATCACCGCGCTTTGCATCACCGAACAAAAATTCAGTTTCAACCTGACGAGCAACATCATCCTGACAAATTGCTTGGATCATGCCAGCAAGGCCCTGACCATAGATATTCTCGAAAAGAACCTCATTCGACAGAATGTATTTTTTGTGCGGCTTGAAGCCATAGAACTTATTCGCCTTAAATGTAGGCGTATCAGTTAAGTCAGGGTCTTGGCGCGTTGGATTCCACTCGCTTGTACGGCCATCACTAGTGCGAGAATCTAACGTGATAAGGCTAGAATCTCGATTATTCAGACCACGGAAAAACATCGAATCCAAAAGGGCGCTATTAGTGCGAGGGGTAATATCCGCAGCATCAATTAACTCTGCTGGAATAATGTCCTGACTATTGCCTGTCCAAGCTGATTTGGTTTCGCAGTAAATAGGATCTGTTGAGTATTCAGTGACACCGCGCTCCTTTAAGAATTGCTGGAATGACTTACCCTGTTTAACTTCGTTAAGCAGGTAATCATCAACATGCTTCAGCATTTCTTTTGAAGGCTCGATGACCTCTTTCTTGAAGGCTACCGGGTCAGCTTTTTGTTTAGCTTCCAGCGTTGAGAAATGGTCTTTTAGATCAGAAATATCCTGATCATGCTCTTTGAGCTGGTCATTGTTGTGCTCGATAGAATCACGCGCAAAGCGGATCGCATCCTCTGGGGTGTTCTTGTAGTTCGTAGGGTTTGGAGCTTGAGTTCGCATTCGGTAAACCTGTTTGAATAGGCTTGCCGGCGAACCAAAAGGACTGAAGACGAAACAGCCAGCAAACCTAAATTAATAGAATTAGGTTTGCCAAGCGTCCCGCATGGCAGGCGTTCCCTAGCATCAATCCCAAGCCCAGCATCTCGCTGGGTGGCGGCTATCTGCTTCAAGCAGGAACAGAGCAACTATACACACTGAGTGTGTATATCCCCGCGATAGAGATCACATTTTTCCACCCAAAAAGCCTGCATCAAAAATAATGTCATGATACATTTTTGACACTGATCAAAAATTGTCATGGAGTAGGTCATGATTAGTGTCAATGACACATGTAACGTCACAGGTTTGTCACGGAAAACCATATATAGAAAAATGGAATCTGGGGAGCTTCCTTACATTCAGCAAGGTAGAAAACGCCTAGTATCTGAAGCCGATGCTCTAGCTTTAAGACCGATCCCAAAATCCGTGTCAAATGACACAAAATGTCACTGTGTCGAGTTACGTGCCACCATTGAGTCACTGACACAAGAAATGACACAATTAAAAAATGAAGTGCGTCACCTGACACAAGCCATGACATCGATGAGCAAGCCCAAAGAACAGGCCCCCAAGACAAAGCAAGAAAACGCTCCAAGTGGTCAGCAAAATGCTAATGATGAGAGAGCGCGGATTGCTAAGGAGAAGCTGTTTGCTGCTCTATATGAGATGGACGAAATTCCGATCTATCGAGGCAAGCCATCGATTACAGGAATCCATAAAGCCACTGGTATCGACCGTGGGACAATCAGCAAATATATCGATGAGTGGGAGCCAAAAGCCAAAAGCTAAGAGCAAGGGCTTTTTATGCCATCCCTTCGGGCTGATCTTATTTATATGCTCGCTTTGCTGCGCTGGTTATCGCTATTAGGCTCGATGCCCTGGTCATTGGGTAGGGCGCTTTAATACGCCTCCGGCGGGTTAGCCAAACTGGGGGGATCCGGTCTTGGCTCGGGGTTGGTGCGAAAAAATAAGCCCAGATAGCCGCTGGGCTTAAGATCATAGTGCAAATCATCCCTAGCTTTATCTCATCAACACATAAATTGATTTATAAAGCACCTAGATGATATCAGCGATAAGCCACCACTATGAAGTCCAGCCAAGCTAATCGTTTGGATTTCAGGCACAAAAAAGCCCAGCGGTTAAGCTGGGCCTTCTCGCCAAGGATAAGGGCCTTCCTTGACACTCAGCCAATGGAGTATCGAAAAATAGGCGAGATGGATACTAGCAGGGCAGCTCGCTCCTTTCTAACCCAATATCCGCACAAATCTCATTTCTCGGTTCTATTTCAAATTTTTGGCAATAAAATCCAAATTTTCGGCCATTTGTTAAATTTTAGAAAAAAAAGGTTTCAACTTACATTCGCGAAAAATCGAGGGGTCGTCGATTGGTTAAGAGAGGCCCTTTTTTTGTTTGGCCTCCCCCCCCTTAAATATTTCGCCTTATATCAGCTCAGAACGTGGGATATAGCCAAGGATGCTGCTTTCTTCATCCAATCCATTGCAATCAAGCTTTATCATCTCGCCAGCAATATAGTTCTTCAAATCTGTACAGAAAAACTCTGAGTTAGGCTCACTACAGATATTCCCTCTCATATCTAACAGCATACACCTAGTGCCTTGTGACTCAATTGACACATATCCAAGCACACAAAAGCTATCGACATCATCATCGTTATATACACTTGAGCAATCAATAACAGTGGCTACCAATGGATATACAGATACAACTAACTTATTGCCACATCGCATGGTATGTATCGTGTATAGATTTGGGTTGTGGTTAGGGACAATATTATATTTATGCATTACTTCTACACCTTCGGAACGGTGTAGCACACTATCTACGCATGAAGTTTAATGTCCACAAATATCGGGGGAACGCCCTGCGAAAGCTATATTTTTAGGCCTTTCGCCCTTTTTTTGATATGTATTGTGCAAAACAATTGTTTTGTGCAAAACAATTTCAGATAACTTCGGCTATTCAGCCAATATCCCAAGACTTAACGTGTAATTATGAGCGCTTCGAACCAAGCGCCCAGATCGTATTTAACATATTAGAAGATAATGCGCAGTCGTCATGACAATGCATTATCTTTCATGACAGTTAATTCATCACTACAGTGTCACTTTGCTGGGCAATACCAACGAGATTATCCATTGCCCTTTCGCGAACAATAGCCGTGAAGATATCCACGTTACCGATGGTGTCAGCCGGATTAGGACAGCCATCAAGCATCTTATCCAGAATGGCTTCCATCATGTTTCTGATTTCCACGTTCTCGCCATACTGATGATCTATTTCGTTGTAAGTAATCTTCTCTAGAAAGCCACAGTATTCAAACAACAGCCTTTGAGCCTCGGCAGTTAGATTACTGTCCTCCAACGAATCCATGATCATGGCAAACAGGTGAGCATCTGTTACTCGTATTTTTTTAGTCATACGTTTCGCGCCTATACGATTTGAGCCGCAAACCTAACATGCCTGGTATAACCAAAACAGGTCTAACACGCCTTATACGTTCAACAGGCTAAGACCTAATCAGCTTAATACGCTTAATACGCTTAATACGTCTAATACGCCAAAGTGGTCGAACCGACTACATTCACGCTATTCAACAGTTGAATGTCCACTCTTGATCGTTGTACGGAGTTCCGAACGCCAATTTTTTCCAGTGTCCAGCCGGACACTAAGCCAAGCCCTGAAGAAAACTCCCAGCTTGGCTATCCAGCGCGGAGCGCATTATCACCAGTCAATCACCAACTGGTCTTCATAATCTCCACCAACTCCGGGCTTCCAGTAATTCGCTCTTTTCTGACTCGGAAGCGCCACCTCTCTATCAGGCAAATCACCCCAATAATCAGCGCTCACACCGCTGTCTATTTTTTGTACAGAATGTATGGCACTTTGTGGGTTTTTCTTTAGAATAACCTCCGAAAGTGCCATACATTTTTGTTTTGCGACATGGCAAATTAATCCCATTTTTTCTTCGTTAACCACCAGTATTCGGATGGCTTTTCTGCCCCCGTCATAGACACCAATCTTATTGCTGGAAATCTCAATACCAGCCTTCTCAAACATCGGCTTGAGTAGTTTCTTGGCACACTTTGGCTTAACCGATTTCGGCTTGCTGAACTTAGCTGGGATGATTCCAAGATAGGAATACAAGAGGCGGTCACTCCAAATGTCTTCAAGCAATGCCTTCTCTTGTTGCTGGGTAATTCGACCGCTCACCATGCCATCTTCGATCTTGATGTCAGTCATGCTTAACAGCTCTTTGAAGATTGCTGCCTTCACGTTCACGAAAGAGCGCTGGCTCGACGACAGCTCTTTGGTTTCGTCGTGGATCTCTTCGCCATCCATAAGGGCTTCAAGCATACGGATTCGACCTCTACCGCGACCGTTATTCCAAAGCTCGATATGTTCCTCTTCAAGCGATGACAAACCAAAGTAAGTGCGGATCTTGAATGACTCCAATTGAGCGCGCTCAGTCTCGCTCTTGTTGTCGGTGTTTTTCAGCACGGTGTATTCATGCTGGTCAATCTGGGTTGAGTTCAGCATCAATGATGTGAAGTGTTCTTTGTCAGCCTTACGCATCTCACCCATACCACTGTAATCAGCGGCTCGCTCTTCGCAGTGGGAAATGCTGAACTTGTACGCCTGTAACTGATGGTAAAGCCCTACAGCAAACATATTCTTTGCCGTAGTCTCTTTGGCTTTCTGGATGTTGATAAAGCGGTTCAGCGGTTTGCTCTCCGCCTCTTCGTTGTAGCCTTCGAAGTTGCCCAGGGCTTCTTGCTGTGACTCCATCACGGCAACATCTTCAATGCCTTCGTTGTATGACTCGGCAACAGCGATAAACCATGAAGTAAGGTTTCGAGCACGGCGCATCATCTGGATGGCATCTTGTGGCGTAATTGACTTACCAGCAAAGATACAAACACCATGGTCAAAATGGTCTGACTCAATCGATACGCCAGAACGCATGGAAGGGCTATGAATGACAGCATCGTACTGGCTTGCCGCTTCGGTAGGGTTGCGGAGGAAGTCCTGCACTTCTCTTGTCTTGGTGGTTTGGCTGTTAATCACCAATACCTTTGCGCTTGGCACTGTTTGGTTGATTATCTTGCCAGTGTATTTGGCAGTATCACGCCCATCAGTGGCAATGATTACCTTTTTGCCATCCAACAGCATTGCAATGCTCTTCTCGATGGCTGTATCACGCGCAGGGATACGATCATGCGCACCGTAAACCCATTCAACGCTATAGCCATTATCTTGGCGTGGTACTTCATACACGTTGAATTTTTCGTTCGGTCGGCATGACTCCAAGAAATGGATCACCGTGTCATCGAGGTCGGCATCCATAACCAGAACACGCTTGGCTTTTGATACGATAGCAACCAGCTTGTTGTATAGCTGGGCGCGTTCAAGTTCGTTGATGTGGTCGCCAGTACCTAGCGCAGCCAATACCTGGCTAATTTCATCAATCAGGATTGAGTCAACGTCATCGAGCCATGTTTCAAGCGTTGAGATCATCGAGTTCAGGCAGATAGCCAAGGCGTTACGGCTTTCCTCGGCAATGGCTTGCTTGTAGTTACAGCGCATTAGGGCAGAGATACGCTTAATCTCTGCCTTGTACTCTTCATAGCCAGTTATCTCGAATCGCTTGGCGATGTTCAGTGTCAGGCTTTGAAGGTGGCACATCGCCATAAACTTGCCGCTTGAGTCATTGGCAAAAGGGATTCCAACATGCCCCGTTTTACCAGCACCATGACCAGCCGAAAGAACGTGAACGCCATCCCCGAGCCCGCCAATGTCGGCAAGGTCGGTGATTAGATGGTAATTGTGGCGAACCTTCACCAGTGGCCCCATGGTGATCAAGCTGACCGCTTTATTTGCAGTCTTGTTTACGTGCTTGGCGATCATCCACTTCAGCTTGGTGATGGTTTCCGTAGATAGCTTGTTGTTGTATGCCAGCAAGTGATCCATGAACTCTTCGGCTGTCTGCCATTTCACTGGGATATCCCTTAGATGGCGCAGACTAAGAGCCATCGCATAAGCGGCGATCTCTTCATGGTTCTCAAGGCTGGCGAACTTCTCCAGCGGCTTTTTAACGTCTGTTAGGTTAGGGCGTTTTAGCGCCCAAATGTCAAAGCTTGGGATGTTCATTCTGCACCGCCATTACCAGCAAGGCGTTGCTGAATCTTGAAAGCTGTTTGGTTGTGTTCGGTGACGGTTCGATTGTGTCCCGTCTTGGATGAGGTGACGATAAACATATCGCCTGCAGCAATCAGAGCCGCGTTGTGGTCGCCTTCATGCTCAAGCCATTTGTAGACAGAGAAGGCATCGAATGCCTTGCCGTTCTCACCACCGAAAAGCGGATCCTCTGAATGGTGGGAGTAGTACCCTGTCCCATTGTTGAAGACGATAATCCCAGCTTTTCCGCTTTGGCTATTGGGGTGAATGTACTTAGTGCCATGGCGCTTAAAACCATAGTCAGCAAGCAAAGCATGAATGCTTGTATGATGGTTGTAGGCTGCAATTGGCGATACCGATTGAGCTGGGTCAACCGTGTCAGACCATGACACATCAGCCCTAAACGCTCCGCTAGGGTTAGCCAATCTGGATGTTGCCGCCTCTTCCTTCTCGTACTCGATGCCCTCAAGGGTCAGCCTGATGATATGGTCGCGAGACAAGCCGCCTTTTGACAGCTCGAACTTGTGCCAATAGTGAACCGTTGAGTCGTTGACCGTTGGAAGGAATGACACCTGGCACACGCTCGCCATCGCCCGGTCGCTGCCTGGCACTGTTCGGATAAGCCCTTTCTGCATTTTGACCCAAGCATCAGCGCAAACTGGCAAAGGTAGGCGCAGAATAATGCGCCAGCGCTTCATGGGAGCAACGCCAGCGGCTTTTGACTTCATGCTCGATGCAGTGGCATAGCAAACATAATCGCAATCGAATCCAGCCATCAGAGAGGCGATTTCATCCTCTTCATAGTGGTGGCTGTCGATGTCCAAGACCAGACAGTTCATCTTGTCATGAGCGATGATGTCTTTTTTCTGCTTGGATTTTGTGCCAGTGCAAATGAATACCGGTGTTTCGTTCTTATCCGTGCTGTAAGGGTTGGCGGCTTTTTGTGCCAACCACTCGAAACTTGCTTTATGACCGCTCACCTTGTCGTCGACGGTCTTGAATAGCGATAGCTTTAGATTTTTATTAGGTGCTAGAATGCGCTCTGAATACATTTATAATTATTCCAATGAATATCCCATGCGTTGCAGCGCGTGGGTTTTTTTTACCAAAAACAAATTTCCGTTTAAAAATTGACCTGCAAATAGGCGCAATTAGCCAAAGGCTATGAACGGTATTGATTCGGCTTTATTGGATGAAATGTATTCTTGCTTAGGTTGGCGCTCCCAAGACTCAGGCAAAGCATCATCCTCGATAGTGAAATCGCGGTTTGATGGGAATTCTTGGGCTTTAGGCTGTGGCAATTCAAGGCCACTAAGATCGACGTAGGTCAGTAGACCATCGGTGATAGGATTGAAAACTTCGTCAATTGATGCGGCCTTGTGAAGCTTGATCACCATGTTATTGATGAATTCATGCTCCCTGTTGTTCAGATTTTGGCTTAACGTTACCAGTTTCACGGTTGCCTCTCTTGCTATTTAGGCAGCCATCACGCACAATTGACTTGTTGAGGGTCGTTTGTGCACTTTGACTGCAATTAACGATTTTAGAGAAAACCCCGAGGTTGCCGCCTTGGGGTTTTTTCGTTTCTGCAAGCCATCTTACATACAATGACCGCTTCCAACAATGGCCGAAATTCCACGGATTGACTGACTGCTCACACCTCGGGCGATTTTTATGGCCGCTTGCATCGAACGCAGGCCAGATAATGGCCATCATCACCACCAACGAATACATTGATCTTGAGCTTTGTCTGACCGCAGATATCACATGAGTAAGTGTCATTACAAAAGCGCTTCAGGTAATAAAGATGCTTTCCCTTCAGCTCGGCTTCCTTGGCAAGAACCTTCGATTTAATTTGCGGATCGATGATTAATTTCTTCCCGCCGTCACTAGGGTAAAACTTCCTAGAAGCCAGTTCCCACCCGGTCGTACTGACGTAACCATCAAGGCAATTTGGCATAAATCCTCCAAATAAGCCGCCACGGTGGGCGGCTGTTCGTTATGCCGCTTTTAGCATGTCGTGAATTTCATTCATCATTTGCTCAATCAAGCCATGGTCGCACTTAACATCATCCACACGGCTTTCGTCATTAGCCGGGAACGTGACAAGGCTAGCCTCTTTCAAGGTCACGACTTTAAGCAGATTGGCGCCCTGGTTGCGGTCGTAAGACTCATCATCAACCGTGTAGCCAATACTGATGCCAGTAAGCGCACCCTGCTTGGCCAGCGCATAGGCCTCACGACCCCGCGTAACTTCAAGGTTGAGCTTGCCAACGGCATAGAGGCCATGGGAATCCTCCCGTAACTCCTCCCAGACCCCGATTGGCTCATCAGTCTTGTGTTGGTACAGCATCGGCAACTTACGGCCTTTCAGGGCTTGCAGAGAGGCATTAAACGCACCCGGCAAGGTGATATCGCCAGCGTAGTCCTTAACGTTGAAAACATTCAGGTAGCCAGAAATCTCGCCCACATCTGACAGGGACTTAAAGCAAAAGTCAGTCGATTTGTTTTTCATGGCTAACCTCCCAGCGCCGCTTAAAGTTTTTGATCTCTTCTTCGCTGAAATGCTTATCAAGCAAGTACCCAGTGAACCGGCCCCAGTGGTAACGGGGCACAAATTTCCTAATCATCTCGCCGGTCTTGGGAGTGACAAAGGCGTGAATTGTGTCTCGCTCATCCATCTTGAAGAGCCTCCACTTCATGCTTTAGCTTGGCCAACTCGGCCTCACGGTATTCCTGATGCTCTTTTAGCTCATCGACCTTGCCGGCAAGCTCAGAGATTAAATCGTGAAGGCGCTTATCATCTGCTTGGTTTTCATCCCGGTTAATAATTTCAGCCGTTTCCTTGCTGAAATAAAAGCGATTGAAGTTGCCGGCTTCATATTTGCAGTAGTGGTTAATTAGAAATTCAACGAATGCACTACGCTTTTTCTCTGGGATATTCTCCTGAAGAGTATTAAGAGCGCGCTTGCTAATAGAGATATTGATGCGCACTTTCTTTTCATCATTCAGATTGATCATTACTTTTCCTTACTAGGCGAGGGCTACCCCGCCTTAAATTAATTTCGCCAGAACCGCTTCTTTCTAGCTTGTTTCTTTCTCAGCCAGTAAAAGAGCATCTCTATGGAATAGGCGCTTCTTTCTGAGGAATATAAGGGGAATTAAGCGCAGCAATAATCACCAAAGCAGACGTATCCAATGCAAAAACACCGTGCTTACTTTCGTACTTCAGCTCTTTGAAGCCTTCATTGTATGGGTTATTGATAAACTTCTCTGAGCCTTCAACATCAGAGACTTTAATCGCGGCCCCCATATCACCAAACATGAGCCAAACACCCGCTTCAGGCGTTGTAGGTGGTCTGCTTGCATCTCCTGCTGCATCAGGTAGAGATTCCCACTCTACAACTGGATAACCAAGAATATGAAACTCACCGTCTTTATCGGAAACCATCAGCAAGTCGCCATCT
>NZ_JAKJSK010000027.1:0-17091 GCF_050336935.1 Photobacterium satsumensis | reverse complement strand
GCTTTTTAGGGTTGAACGTTTTGGACGAAACAGTACATCTTTAAAACCCAGCTTCAAGTCTTGTTCGATACGCATTGGTAATTCCTTAAATCTTATCGAATATTGCCACATGGTTGGTGGCTGTTGGCAGACAGCATTTCCATACACCATGTTGCAGGCACAAAAAAACCGGAGCGTTGGCAGACGCTCCGGTTTTCAGCATTATAGGCTGAGAAAGTTTTTTAACAAGTCTAATAATACAGTTTTTTTTGTGTTACCTTTACGAAGATAGCACCTCGACCGCTGCATACTCTCTCCGTAAAATGTCCAATTTTAAGCCTCTAATCTATTGATTTTAAATTAAAAACCTTCAAGTACGATTTTACCCATTGCTTTCTGTGATTCCAAAAGCTCATGCGCTTTCTTCAAGTTTTCCGCGCAAATCACACCGCCCTGATGGGCAACTGTTGATTTTATATCCCCGTCATCGACCATTTTTGCAACATTGTTGAGTAAGTAATGCTGCTCAATCATGTCTTCAGTGCCGAATAATGAACGGGTATACATAAATTCCCAATGCAGAGAGATGCTTTTACGCTTGAGTTGCAGGATGTCGAAAGAGGCTGGATCATCAATCAAGCCGAATTTCCCTTGTGGTTTGATAGATTCAACAATCTCGCTTAGGTGATCGTCAGAATTGGTTAGGCTCACCACATAATCAACGTTGCCAAGCTCTTTCTCAGCAAGTTGCTTGCTCAGTGATTCGCGGTGGTTGATAACATGATCAGCACCCAAGTCGTTTAACCATGACTGCGTTTCAGGGCGTGAAGCTGTCCCGATTACGGTTAACTTCGTCAGCTTTTTCGCCAGTTGGACCATAATGGACCCAACACCACCGGCAGCGCCGATAATAAGCAGTTTTTTGTTGCTGTCTTTATCTACTTCCAAACGATCAAACAGCATTTCCCATGCGGTGATGGTTGTCAGCGGTAAGGCCGCTGCTTGTGCGAACCCTAAGTTTTGAGGCATGTGACCAACAATTTTCTCATCAACCAACTGGAATTCAGCGTTCGTGCCAGAGCGGGTAAGATCACCAGCGTACCAGACTTTATCTCCTGGCTTGAACAGCGTTACATCCGGGCCGACCGATTTGACTGTACCGGCTGCATCCCAACCAAGAACTTTGTATTGGCCTTGTTCTGGTGCCACACGCATTCTAACTTTGGTGTCAACGGGGTTGACCGAGATAGCTTTTACCTCAACCAAGATGTCTGTGCCGGTAGCAACAGGCTCCGGCAAGGTGATATCAATAAGTGATTGAGATTCTGAAATGGGTAGTGATTGTTGATAGCCGACTGCTTTCATGTTGTTCTCCTTTCGCTGCCCTTACATAGGGTAGTAGGTGCTTGGCTGAATAGATGTTTGAAGTTTATTTGACAATTAATATTTGAAAAACCACTATCAGCTTAATTTACTTTCAAATAATTTTTGAAGAAAGGGCAGGTGATGAAGGCTCTTAATGATCTTAAGATTTTTATAGAAACCGCAAAGCAGCATAGTCTTTCGGCAGCGGCAAGAAATATGGACATCACGCCTGCCGCGGCTAGTGCAGCACTGAAACGGCTAGAAAACGAAATCGGGGCTTTACTGTTTATTCGTTCAACCCGCAATTTACGCCTCACTCAGCAAGGAGAGCAGTTCCTCAATTATTGTGAGCAGGCTGTCGGACTGATGACTGAAGCCTGTAGCACGATCACGGAAGGCCAAACGGAGTTTCAAGGTGTGATTAAACTATCTATGCCTTCAGACTGCGGTCGTAACTTATTGCTTGGGTGGATTGACGAGTTTATGGAGCTACATCCGAAGTTAGAAATCAGGGTGCAGTTAACAGATGGTTTGGCTGATATGTATACTCAGCCCGTTGATGTTGCTTTGCGCTATGGTCAACCGAGCGATTCTTCACTGGTAGCCTTACCGATTGCAGGGAGAAATAAACGTGTTTTGTGTGCATCTCCCGGCTACCTTGCCAAGCATGGCTACCCAGATTCCCCTGAAGAGTTAACCGCTCATAATTGCCTTTGCTTTGCTCTGGGTGACAGTTTGTATAATCGCTGGCGTTTTTACCACCAAGATCAAGAGGTGACCTTGGTGGTAAAAGGAAATCGCTATGCAAACGATGGGGAGGCGGTCAGGCGTTGGGCCCTTGCAGGGAAAGGTATCGCGTATAAATCGTTTTTAGATACTAAAGATGATCTTCAAGCAGGACGTTTGATCGAGATTGATATAGGCAGGGAAACGGAGCCTGCACCATTATATTTAGTATGTGCAAGCCGTAGGGTCATCAACCCACAAATTCAGGCGCTAAGAGAGTTCCTCACCGGTAAAGCAGAGCGGCACCTATTGTCTTGATAGCCATCTAATTGAAAAGACCGCATATAAAAATGATGCCTTTAATCTTCCAAACTTGAAAGCCTAAAGACATCATGAAAAACGTCTAAGGAGCATCCTAGCTGGTCCATTCCTGATAATACCTTATGCATCGGATTTGTGATGCTTTTTGGGAGAACTTGATATCAAGCCCTGTTATTTTTATGTTTCTTTTATCTTCTGTATAGCCAATCGAATAGAATTGGTAGTTTTCAGCGTACAATATAGGCCCGGAGCAATCGCGTTCACCATAGTAAGAAGCCCTCAACCATAGGACCCATGTAACACCTTCACTTGCGCTTGTTTTGCGATCGTTAGCGATTCGATCAGCGTAAAACTCCCAGCTCCCGTCATAATGCATCGTAAACTGAGCTGGGCTTTCGTATTGAAGGCCCTCCCTGTAGAAGGCTAAATTTGCCAATAAAAACATAGGGTATGAAAGAGGTTCTGCTTTGCCTTTTGGGAGAGGAAGACTTTGTGTTATAGCGACTTCAGTTGTTCCCAAGCTTTCTTCTTTGACAGGTTCATTAGCAAAATCGCCAACGTTTTCATCATCTTCGTTAGACGAACTGCATCCGACAATCAACAAGGCCAGAAAACAACTTACTAAGACGGATTGAATACGACAAGTTCTAAACAACATAACAACCCCAAACTATTGATAGTTTGATATGTAGTAAAAATTATAGTTTGAAACATAGAATGTTTGACATAATTCTAAACTTAACTACGCAGCTCAGGCGCCACACTAATATTTTCTATACTTGAACTAATTCATGCTTTACTAATTTAGTAAAGTCACTGACAAGTTATCGCCAAAAATGAGTTACTTGACCTTCTTTGCTGAAATACGTTGTTGACGGGGTGTAAATCACCCCTAATTAGTTTCACGCAGTGAGGTCATCATTACTCTATTTTCGGCTTTCAGTCTTTTAGTTTGTCGGTGACATCAGAATACATACGTGCTCCGAGGTACTCTAGCTTTCAGATGTACAAAGTGTGTTCTTTGCTGGCGGTGTTTTTTTCTTCAGTTTCACCAAGAAGAAGACGCTAATAATAGCTGCAAGTGTTTCAGCAAACAGTGGGCTTAACCATACCCCATTTTCTGGCATCGCCTTTGGTAATAATAATAAACCGATAACGACAAAGACAAACCCACGGCATACAGAGATAACATTGGCTTGCGCAGGACTTCCGATTGATTGGAACATGGTGGCAGTGACAAGATTGATAGCCATGAAAGGGTAGGCAAGGAAGTAAAGCCCAAGCGCACTGGCAGAGAGTAAAATTAACTCTTGGTGATCAACGGTAAATAAGCCAGCAATCTCAGTCGCAAAAAACTGGGCAACAAAAATAGCCGCAATACCCACGGTAACAGCGATGCGTAGGCCAATCGCTAAGGTTCGCTCAACTCTATTTGCATTATTAGCACCGTGATTGAAGCTAATTATTGGTTGGCAGGCCTGCCCGATGCCGACCAGAGTGAACATGACAAAGACGCCGACATTCATCACGATACTGAAGGCATTTAGGTACAGATCACCACCTAGCTCTAGCAGAACGGCGTTGTAAATGAGAGTGGTGGCAGCCATTGATGACTCAATAAAGAATATTGGTAGCCCGATTGCCAGTATTTTTGGCGCTTTGCCCAAACCGATGCCCTGCAGAGAAAGTGAAAGCTGGCCTTTTCCGCGGGTGAAATGGCTGAGTAAAAAAAGCAACATCATGACTTGGGCAATACCTGTTGCGTAGGCGGCTCCTGTCAGGCCCCAGCCAAAGTGGAAAATGAAAATATAATCCAATACTAAGTTAAGGACAGCGCCGCCAGCCATGGCATACATGGCCAGTTTGGGGTTACCGTCGTTACGGACAAAGCAGGAAATGACCCAAGTGATGGCATAGATAACAAAGAATTGGAGCATGACACCGAGGAAGTCACCAGCGAGTGAAGAAATATCACCCTGTGCGCCGATAAGGAGAAGGATGTCCTCTAGCCAGTAAAGGGCAGTGAAGGATAAGCCGCTAGCGAGAATGAGGATAAGCAACAAGGATTGAGCAAACAAACTTTGGCCTTCTTTGTATTGCCCTTTGCCAAATTGAATCGACATCATCGCAGACCCACCTATTCCCACCATCATGGCTATAGCGGTAAAGAATGAGAAGAATGGGATAGTCAGTGCAATAGCGCCAAGACCATCTGGCCCTACGCCACGCCCGATCATAATACTGTCACCCATAATAAAGAGTGATTTAATGACCAAGCCGGTAATTGCAGGTAGAAGATAATGCTTAAAGCACTGCTCTATTGGGGTGGTTCGAAGGTCGATACGGGTTTCTGCCATGTTCTGCTCCGTCAGGATAAAAGCACTTTCCTGACAAAAAATACTTTGGATGTTGAGGGTATTATGTGGCAGAGGGAGTGGGGTAAAAAGGGATTATCTGGCCTAATGATAGGACTATTTGAACATTTTGGCGCGAAAATCGAGTGGTGACTCATTGGCCGCCTTGCGAAAGAAACGGCAGAAATAGGCAACATCCTCATAACCCAATTCGTGAGCAATTTGTTTTACCGTCTTACTCGTAAAGGCAAGCTCCCGTCTAGCGTCGAGGAGAGTGCGGTCTTGGATTAATTTTGTAATCGTTTTTCCACATTGCTGACGAGATATTTCGTTTGCCCGTTTATTAGATACGGCAAGGTGATTAGCATAGAAGTCGGTCTTCTTCTCAGTTCGGAAATACTCATCAATCAGTACATATAACTTGTACATCCTTTGCTCTAGTAAGGTGTCAGACTTTATTTCCTTTTCATGAAATCGTTGGATATAGGATAAGAAGCTGTGTAGCAGCGAGTTAACCAGCCGCCAGTTGGTTTCCTCCCGTGATACCTCTTGTGACAGAATACGGATAAGATCAGCAAGATCACGCGTACCCTGAGTATCAATCAAAATTGCTGAAGCTGAGGTTTTTTCGTGATAGAAGGTTTGATCGATGATCAACTGCCCACGGTAATTGTTTTCGACAAAATCGGGCTGAAATGTGATGAGGCAAATTTTTCCACTTGTTTTGGTATCACTGTGTACTTGCCCCGGTGAGATGAAGTAAATATCACCTTCGTTAAGAGGGTATTCAATGAAATCAATACAGTGCGATCCCGTACCTTTTTGAGCCCAGACTATCTCATAGTATTCATGGCGATGGGGCTGTGAAAAGAGGCCTCTACTGTTCCCCTCAATAAATTCGACGCGTAACGGTTTACCTTTAGGTAAAAGTACTGAAGAGATAAGTTCCGACACGCAATAACCTTTGGTATATAAGCACTTGCCTCATTATATAGCCAAGTGAATTAATAATGCATTGTTGTTATTAAGTGTGTTACTTGGCTTGGTTTTAAGGTGCTGAAAGTTAAGGGTTTAACGTGTCTTGTTTTATGTTGCTCAATTAATTATTCGAAAGGCAATGAGTGATTAAATTACTATTTAAACCATTTCGTAGAAGTAATATTTTACCTCTTACCCAGTGCTCGAAATGTTGAAGTATGAGGCGGAGCTAAGTTTTACGCTTTGCCTGAGTGCTACTGTAGTAGTAGGCATCGCAATGTTACTGGCCCAATAATTAAGCCGTAAGAGATAAATCAATGAATGGAATCTGTTGGAACCGTTTTTCCCTTTTCGTGTTTTTACCATTGGTATTAGCTGGCTGTATGAAAGACTCCTCGAGTCAAGCATTAGGCACCCTTGAGCGTGATAGGGTGACATTTTCCGCGACAGCCAATGAAATTATCCGCGAGCTTCCTGTGAAAGAAGGCAGTACGGTCAAACAGGGTGATACGCTGGTTATCCTCGACAGTAAAAACCAGCAAGCGGTATTAGCCCACGCTGTGGCTGAACAATCAAAAGCTGAAGCCTCCCTGCTGAGGCTGACAAATGGCGAACGACCTGAAGATATAGCGGCAGCACAAGCCAAAGTCGCGAGGGCTCAGGCCCAATTAACGGATGCGGATAAAAATTATCGCCGCAAAGCTGAATTAGTCGAAAGGGGGTTGATCAGCCAATCTGAAAAAGACAGTGCGTTGGCCGCGAGAGATTCAGCCAAAGCCGAGTTGGATTCTGCCACTGAGGAGTTCAGCAAGCTTACCGCAGGGGCGCGACCGGAAGATATTGACCAAGCTAAAGCCCAATTGGCCGCTGCCAAAGCCGATGTTGCCTTAGAGAAACAGAAGCTCGATGAGCTAACTATTGTGGCAACACGTGAAGGTATTTTAGATAACCTGCCTTATAACCTTGGTGAGCGTGTGCCAGTCAATGGGGTCGTCGCTGTGATCCAGGCCGATCGTGTTCCCTACGCCAGAGTGTATGTGCCTGCTAAATATAGGGTGGATTTTGTACCAGGGATTAAAGTGCCTGTATATGTCGATGGCGTCGACCAACCCTATGAAGGAACAGTACGCTGGGTATCAACTGAATCTGCTTTCACTCCCTATTATGCGTTGACTGAAGATGAACGTTCCCGCCTGATGTATTTGGCCGAAGTCGATCTGCCGGACAGTGCTGCACCTCTTCCTTCTGGCGTACCCGCACAAGTTGTGCTGACGGGAGAGTAATCATGACGCAATACGCGATTGAAGCGCATAATGTAGTGAAGAAGTTTGGGGATTTTACCGCTATCGACAATATAACCTTGAATGTCCCGAAAGGAAGCATTTACGGTTTTCTCGGCCCCAATGGCTGCGGCAAGTCAACAACGATTCGAGTGCTGACGGGCTTACTTAGCCCGACCGAAGGTGACGTTTCGGTATTGGGTTTAGATATTCCGCGGCAGTCAGAAAAACTAAGGCTAAAAATTGGCTATATGACTCAGAAATTCTCCCTCTACGATGATTTGACGGTAGAGGAGAACCTTGAGTTCATTGGCCAAATTTTCGGAATGGGCAAAAAAGATCTGGCGCAAAGGATCGACGATCAATTATGTACCTACGGTCTCGATCAACGGCGAAAACAACGTGTCTCCGGAATGAGTGGTGGGCAAAAGCAGCGCCTGTCACTGGCGGCTGCCACTATGCATAAACCTGAGTTGCTGTTTTTGGATGAGCCTACATCAGCGGTAGATCCTGAAAATCGACGTGAGTTCTGGGAGCAGTTGTTTGATCTATCGGATCAAGGGACCACGATTTTGGTAACTACCCACTATATGGATGAAGCTGAGCGTTGCCACCGCCTAGCCATCATGGAATCAGGAATGATCCGTGCTGATGGCGAACCAGAAACCTTGATGTCAAAGATGGGTGTTCAGGTTGTAGAAATAAAGGCTGAGCGCTTACGAGAGCTAAAAGAGTTGCTGTTGGAAAAGCATGAAGTGCGCTCTGCCGCGCAGCTTGGTATCCGCCTACGGGTGTTGATACGCCATCAGATTACCGATCCTATAGCGTGGTTAAGAGATACCTTCCCCCAACTTACTGATAGCGAGATGAATGTAGCCCGCCCAAGTTTGGAGGATGTCTTTGTGACCGTCACAGGGGAGGGGCGGCAATGAGTACAATTAATCGCATGAAGGCGATCATGGCCAAAGAAATCCGCCAGCTATCTCGTGACCGGATTACTTTCGGGATGGTAGTGATGATCCCGCTTATTCAATTGCTGCTGTTTGGTTTTGCGATTAATACGGATGTACGCAATATTCCCGTTGCCGTGGTTGATCAAAGTGCCAGTGCCGCTGGGCGTATGATCACTGAGTCAGTAAAAGTCACTCAGGTCGTGAGTATTAAGCGACAATTTTCAACTCCAGAAGAGGCTGAGTTAGCAATACAGCAAGGTGATGTCAGAGCCGCTTTAATATTGCCTAATGACCTCACGCAAAGAGCTATGCAAGGGCGTGAACTAGGTCAGTGGATAGTTGATGGCTCTGACACCATGATAAGCGCTGCGATCCTCGGCTTGCAAACAATGCCGCTCACTGATTTAGATATAGAGATCCGTCCACCGATAGAAAAAACTTTTGAGGTGGCACTGTATTTTAATCCAACCCAACGTTCGGCAGTGAACATTATCCCCGGTTTATTAGGCGTTATCCTAACCATGACGATGATCCTTTTCACCAGTGCTGCGATAGTAAGGGAAAGGGAGCGGGGCAATTTGGAATTGCTTATAACCACCCCAATTCACTCTTTCGAGTTGATGGTAGCGAAGATTGTTCCCTATATTTTTGTAGGGCTTATTCAAGTATTTATCATCTTGGGGTTAGGGCATTTCATTTTTGATGTACCGATCAACGGGGCTATCAGCCAGGTGTTATTTGGTACTTTGCTCTTCATATCAGCTAGCTTAACCCTAGGCTTGGTCATTTCTACAATTGCAACAACCCAGCTGCAGGCTATGCAGATGACGGTATTTATACTTCTACCATCCATCTTATTGTCTGGCTTTATGTTCCCATACGAAGCAATGCCCGTTGCGGCCCAGTGGATCGCTGAAGTATTACCCGCTACGCACTTTATGCGATTGATAAGGGGCATTGTGTTACGTGGGGCTGACTTGGTGGGTTTATGGAAAGATACATTGTGGCTAGCAGGATTTACTGTAATTGGGCTAATTGTTGCTTCCAAGCGTTTTAAGAAGTCGCTGGATTAAAATAACGGCCTCATATTTCACTCCTAACTGGAGCTGCATTCAATAATAGATTTACGGTTGGTGATTAAAAATCAACAATGTTGAGCGCATATTGTGCACGCTGTATTTTTATTTTTGTTTTTTTCTTTGATATATGACAGTGCGGTTTATTTGTACAGTGTTTATAATTTGTTAACTAACACCAATTGAACGTTGTTTGAAACATGTTTTATATTCAGCGCCTTACAGGGTGGTCCATCCAGTGGCTAAAGCCTTTATTGGCTGGTTTTCTGCAACTTGTTGATTTTTTTAGGCTGAAGTTAGTATTAACTTAAATGGCTGACAAAAATTTGACGCATTATGAGTGGTTTGAAGATTAAATTAAGGAATAATAAATTTTATTAAAAATAACCGTTTGTAATTTGAGCTGTAATAAAACTTTAATATTTCAATATGATGATTAAGCAAATTATTGCTTGTGTGAATAATTTATTTGTGTACATTTGCCGCCGAAAATACATAGGCGTTAGCCTTTAAATCGGATGTACAATGAAAACAAGATTAATTGCTCTCTCTATTGCGTCGGCTTTTTCAATGTCGGCAAATGCACTAACTATCGCTGAAAATGAAAACGGTGATTCAGTGAGCCTTTACGGCGGTGCGGAAATTGGTGGCTGGGTATCGAATAAAGCGCCTAAGGGAACTAAAAATAGCTCCAACTATGTTGATGATTCATTCGCTACGATTGGTATCAAAGGGCAAACAGGTGATTTCTACGCGAAGTTTGAATTAGACGCCGAGCGTACACCTTGGACGAATGAAAACAATATGCGAGTTGTTATCGACAAGGCATATATCGGCTATAACGTCGCTCCAAATCATTCTATTGAGTTTGGCCGTACTGATACTGCATACGATCATTTTGATTCATTGGGTGACTTCTCTGTCAATGAAGCCGCCGAAGTTTCTGAAGCTGGTGATCAAGATAACACCGTTAAATACCAAGGTCAGTTCGAGAGCATTAAATACGGTATTTCATATTCAGCAAAAGGCGATGATTACGAAGCTGATTTCAAGCCGACTTACGACAAGAACGGTAAATTGATCGCAATCGAAGATAAGGGCTCTTACGTAACTGACAGCCGTTATGGTGCAGTCGTTAACGGGTATGTGGGTTACTTTGGTAATGATCTAACTGTTCTTTTCGGCGCTGAAACGGTTGATGACCGCGGTGAGATCTACTCTCTACATACTAAATATAATTTTGGCGACTTCGCGCTGGGTGGCCTGTACTCATATTCTGACCGCTTGAACAGCAATAAAGACTCGCATACCTATGTTGCTTCTGGTTCATACCACTTCACAGACAAGCTCGAGGGTGTTTCTACTTTCTCTTATGTCGACAACGAATCAAAAGACAACGACAGCTGGGTAACTGCAGGCGTTAACTACAAATATACCCGCAACGTGAAACTATCAGCAGAGGCAGTGACTGGTGGTAAAGCGGGTACATACGCCTACGCGAAAGCCTACTACTGGTTCTAATCTCATTCTGACAATTTAGCCTCGTTAACGCGGGGCTTTTTTTAGGAAAACAAAAATGAAAAAAACACTTTTAAGCGTAGTTATTGCTGCGTCGATGGCGCCTGCCGCAAACGCAGAATTGATCATTAGTAAATACGTGGAAGGCTCTGCTAATAACAAAGCAATTGAGCTGACTAATATTGCTGGCCATGAAATAAGCCTAGATGGCTATCAAGTTGCCCTATCAAGTAATGGTAACGGGTTTGGAAGTCACTTGGACTTATCTGGTCGAAAATTACCTGCTGGTGGCATGCTGGTTATCGCTAACCCGAGAGCAAGTAAACAAATTATCGATGTCGCCGATATTAAAGATACTGTGACTTACTTCAATGGTAATGATCCCGTCGCGGTATTCAAAGACGGCGTTATGTTTGATGTTGTTGGTGATAAAGAGTCTGGGAAATTTGGCGTTGATAAGACACTAATTAGAAAAAGCCTGATCCCTTCCACCCGCTATAATCCCGAAGATTGGGAGTCGAAACCAAAAGATTATATTAATGGCTTAGGCGGAATTGGTGGCTTAGGTGGAGTGTCATCTGGCACCGAAACAGAAACGACCTCTCCTCAAGCAATCCGAAAAACGATTCCGGAACTTCAAGGCGAAGGCTGGGAGTCACCGTTTACCGATGTTGCTAATCGAAAATTCAAGTCAGACGAAACCTTTGTGGTCGAAGGGGTCATCACTGCTGTGCAGGATTACCTAAGCAAAGATCTTCCTGCTGGTATCTATATTCAAGATATGAAGGGCGATGGTAACCCGAAGACATCTGACGGTATTTTCGTTGCTACACCAACCGAAGGCCTTCATGTTGGTGATGTGGTCGATGTAACCGGTCCAGTGGAAGAGCGCTACGGCTGGACGATGATCCCAGCGACTAGTGTTGCCAAAAATGAGTCTAAGCGAGGTACTTTCCAGAATACAATCATTGAGCGCCTCAACTCAGACGTTGATTTTGATGCCACACTAGAGCGCTACGAAGGTATGGCTGTAGAGCTTGATAGTGCGTTAGACATGCGGTTAACCAATACTTTTGGTTTTGACTACGGTCCGCGCCGATACAATGCCGTGCTTTCTCAGGGGCAAGTTAACGTCCACCCTAACCAGCATAACGCGCCGGTTAACCACGATGACGTTATTGATACTGATTCAGAGCGTCAGGCTGACTGTAACCAAGACAAAAAGCTGATTGTAGAAACCCTACGTAAGATCTCATCGGGTTCTAGCGAAAATGTGCCATGGCTTGAAGCGGTAAATCCAGAACAAAATTATGTTCGTATTGGTGACGGCGTAACAGGGCTTACGGGTGTCATTGGTTACAGCTACGGCGATTACCGTCTATTTGCAACCAATACGATCACAAGTGACGAGCTGATCCGCCACAATCCACGCACTGACCAGCCAGTACTTAAAGAGGGTGGCGACCTGCGGGTAGCGTCATTTAACGTTCTGAACTACTTCACTTCGGATCATGCCGGTGGTAACCCCAACCCGTTCGGCAAGAGCCGTGGTGCTAAGTCATTTGAAGAATTCGAGCTTCAAGGTGACAAAATCGCGGTAGCAATTGCCGCAATGGATGCTGACATTGTTGGTTTGATGGAGGTGGAAAACAACGGCTTCGATTCTTCATCGGCTATCCACCACCTAGTAGCGAAGATCAACGCAAGCCTAACTGATGAATCCAAGCATTATGTATACATCTCACCAGAAGACGAGAGTATCGAGAGTATTGGCACAGACGTTATTACCAACCACGTTATTTACCGGGCTAATAAACTGACGTTGGAGCAATACCGTATTATTCCTATGCCACAGCAGCATGCACCGGAAGTGCGTGGTGTTGATCGTGACGGTAAGGAAAAGGTTGTCGAAGATGGCCACAATTACCAGCGAGAATCTGTTTCGCCAACATTTAAGATAAATGGTACTGACGAATCAATTACGGTATCCGTTAACCACTTTAAATCTAAAGGTTCGTCGTGCTGGGAAGATGCAGCACCTAAAGAGGAAGGCGGGCAGGGCGGTAAGAACCCAGACAATCAGGGTAACTGTGAAGCTTTCCGTGTTTCTGCGTCTTACTACTTGGGTGAGGAATTAGCCAAAATTGATGGCCACAAAATCATTCTGGGTGATTTGAACTCATACGCATCAGAAGATCCGGTTATGGTCCTTACCAACCGCAGTAAGGCTACTGATGATTACGTCATTAAGGCCGCTCGTGACACTTATATTGGTGGTACTAAAGATCAACTGGGCGATGTTCTGCACAAAGAGCAAGGCTTTGTTGTAAAAGATAGCTACGGTTACATCAGTGCGGTATCGATCTACCACCCTTACTCGTATAGCTATGTCTATAGCGGTGAGACAGGAACGCTTGATTACCTGCTAATGAGCCCCTCCTTGATGTCAAATTTTGTCGATGCTATCGACTGGAACATCAATGCGGCTGAGTCCAAGTTGCTTGAATACGCCAATAAAAACAACTGCAAGAAAGGGACGGACGATTGCTCATACCGTGCCTCAGATCACTACCGCTCTTCAGATCACGACCCCGCAATCCTGGATCTTGATTTTGGTATTAAACCAGAAACCGGCGAAATTATTGATGTTGTTGGCCCCGATATTATTACAGAGCTTCCAAAGCCGATTTCTCCTCCATCGAAGCCTGTCAACCCACCTGCTGACATTACAGATATCCCACAGGCTCCGGCTGCTGGCGAACCGATTAAAGCACTGTTTGATCTTACGGCTCTAGCTGGCTTTGAACTGCGAGCAGGTGACACCATCAATATGTCATTGAGCAAAATGTCGCAAGGCCGTGCATACAGTGAATATTCACGTACCGGTGGCGGTGACAGCACAACGGTTGCTTTGACGCGTGCCGACATCGAAAAAGGGTGGGCTGTTGCTTCTGTTAAGACGGAAAAAGGCGGCGAGTTCGAGCTGAGAAAGAGCATTCACAGCGCCAGCGGTAAAGTATTCAACTACCCTGTAGACGTAATCAGTGTTGCAGAGAGTGATACCGGTGTTGATGTGGTGACGAATGAACGCACAAACCGTGGTGCCGGATCCACAGGGTTGTTCTCGCTATTTGGCCTAGCGTTACTGGCCGTTTCTCGTCGTTTTAAGAAATAAGCAAATACAAGCAATAACATGGCGCATCAGTTACCGTGATGCGCCGATAAAGGTAATACAATGAAACTGAAAGCATTGGCTCTCGCTACATTCTTTGCAACCAGCGTAAACGCTGCCTATGTACAATCGCACGATCCCCACATTGTGGCACCGTTCTCGCTAGAATGTACTGTCTCTGTACCAGATAAGATCATTACAGAGCAAAGTACAGCACTTCCTGATGGTTATTACGCGAACGCAAAAGGTAAAACGGGCGACGAATTAAAGGCGGCATTAAATACAATTATTACTGCTGGCCATAAGCGGCTTAGTTATAAACAGGTTTGGACTGCCTTAGAAATTACAGATCAGGATCCCTACGATCCAAATAATGTCATTTTGCTCTATTCTGGCAAGTCTATCCCTAAGAATGAGAAATCTGGCAGGCCTCAAGGTCAGAAAAATGATAGATGGAACCGTGAACACGTCTACCCTAAATCGAATGGCGGCTTTCCTAAAGAATCTTGGTGGGCTTATACCGATATTCACCACCTTCGTCCGGCTGATGAGTCAATGAATAGCGAGCGAGGGAACAAGGAGTTCGATAATGGCGGTCAAGCAACGGAAGATTCTCCATTTGCGGGTAATAAACTAACAGCAACAACATTCGAGCCTAGAGATGAGGTTAAAGGTGATGTGGCCCGAATGATCTTCTATATGGCGGTTCGTTACGAAGGCCACGACGAGGGCCATTCAAAACTGACACCAAATCTAGAGCTATCGACAGCCACCGTAAACAACGGTACTGATTTTGGTAATGTTTGCGCAATGCTTGAGTGGAACAAAGAAGACCCTGTTGATGAGTTCGAGTCACTTCGTAATGACAGGATCTATAAGCTGCAAGGTAACCGAAATCCATTTATTGATAAGTCCGAATGGGCCGATGAGTTGTTTGGCCACAATTGCTAGGCAGGGAGTGATTTAAACACAACAGAATGCCATCATGGCTATTTAGCAAATAGCCATGATGGCATCGTCATTTGATGTTATTTAGCAAACTGCATCAATGCTTGCTTGACGTCATCTGATGCGAAGGAATGCTGAACACTCATCTTGTAGATTTGGTAGTAATCGTCAACACTCAGCTCAAATTGTTCCATCACCTTGCGAACTTCATCAGTCATTGTGGTGTTGGATACTGTGCGGTTATCAGTATTGATAGTCACAGGCACACCATCTTGGTAAAACGCTTTAATCGGGTGAAGAGCAAGTTCACTGATCGCTTTAGTTTGAACATTGCTGCTTGGACAAGTTTCAAGAGCAACATCCTCTTGCTTGACGAGGTTGTACGCTTGTTCATGATCTTTAATCGCAACACCATGGCCAATGCGTTCTGCACCTAAGAGTGAAATCGCTTCATAGACATTTTGTCCGCTACCTTGCTCACCGGCGTGAATGGTAACTCTGAACCCTTTGTCTTTCGCATACTGTGCGTAGGTCGCATAGTCGTGGGAGAATCCATCCAGTTCACTACCTGCAAGATCAAATGCGACTACGCCTTGGTTGAGTAAGCTTTCGCCTGCATCAATCACTTGGATGATGGTGTCCGACGGCAGGAACTTCACCATAGAAAGGATATAGTTACCTTTGATATCATATTGCGCTTCTGCTTTTTTCATCCCTTTTACCGCACTGGCGATGATTTGCTCATAGGTCAGCCCTTTTTGAATATGAAGCTGAGGGGCGAAGCGGACTTCCAAATACTTTACATTTTCTTTGGCGGCATCTTCAAACAGTTCAAAGGAAATACGCTCTAAGCTCTCTGCGGTTTGCATTACCGAAACAGGAAGGTCAAAGCGACTAAGGTATTCAGGTAGGTCAGAGCAAGTTTCGGGAGCAACCATCAATGCATTGACTTCATCAACATCATAACTAGGTAGAGTGATGTGTTGCTGTTTGGCCAAGTCGATAACAGTCTGCGGTCTAACGCTGCCATCGAGGTGGCAATGAAGATCAATTTTCGGCAGGTCGAAGTAATTCATTAGTGTTGTCCTAACAATGTATAATCTGGGAATCGGGATGGCTTCCCAAACTGCGGTTAATCATTTATGAATGTAATCTTACAGGAAGCTTTTTGCTCCCTGAGCTTATGAACAATAGCTTAAAGAATAGCTTGGGGTTGATAACACGACAATTGTCCGGGTGTGACAAGTTTTATTTTACAATTTGATAGGTTGGATACAGTTTACGCAAAATGGATATGTCTGAAATTCTAAGCAAAGGGCCTGAAAGGTTTCGTCAGTTAGTTGAGCATGAGGATTTTCGACGCATAACTCGACATAAGGGCGACTATATTGTCAGGCAAGAACACGAAATCACTGAGGTGTATTGGTCTGTTGCCGCTCAGTTTATGCTTTTACATACTGCACTGAATGGCAAAACGCTCAGCTTGGGTGATTACTATATTGAAGATAACTTTTTTGGCGAGATAGAGTTTTTTTCGGGTAACCCATGTTCATTCGATGTGGTTGCAACAGCAACGACAGAGCTCGTGGTTATTCCGAAAGAGCGGTTCTCGGAAATCTTGTTGCAAGACGCGACGATTGCCTTTTGGATGAACCACAGAATGGCAAACATGTACCAATCTTCGATGAACATCGCCATCGAGCGCTCTTTGTATCCACTTAAGTTCAACATCGTCAAAGATATTGTGAATCGTTGTACTACTGATAGTCGATCGTTGAACCATGGCTATATGTATCAGGAGGCACAGCGGTTTGGTTGTACTGATAGAGCCTATACCCGGATCATTCATGAGCTTATTAAGGAAGGGTTAGTGAAGAAAGGAGAGGATAACTCTACGATCATTCCGGTTAACCTTGATGGGTTAGTAGAGTATTTGAATCAATGTCAGCAATGATGTTGCATTCTTATGAGCTTTTTCGTCGAACAAATTATTAAAGAAAAAGGCCACATCAGTGGCCTTTGTAACGTGTAGGTTTTGCTAAGCGCTAAAATTACTCTTAACGAATACCTTATTCTTTACCGAAAACGTTATTTTCCTGCTCTTGTACGCGGATAAACGTTGTACGCTTGGTCAGCTCTTTTAGCTGCGCCGCGCCGACGTAAGTACACGTAGAGCGTACGCCACCCATGATGTCCTGGATCGTGTTTTCAACTGGACCACGGTAAGGCAGTAGAACGGTTTTACCTTCAGCCGCACGGTACTTGGCAACACCACCTGAGTGCTTGTCCATCGCGCTCTGAGAAGACATGCCGTAGAACTTCATGAACATTTTGCCGTCTTGTTCGATAACTTCACCGTTACTTTCTTCGTGGCCAGCCAGCATACCGCCAAGCATCACGAAGTCAGCACCGCCACCGAAC
>NZ_JAKJSK010000026.1:0-33623 GCF_050336935.1 Photobacterium satsumensis | reverse complement strand
ATACGCCTTCCTCACAACTGAAAGTGCTTTACAACCCGAAGGCCTTCTTCACACACGCGGCATGGCTGCATCAGGGTTTCCCCCATTGTGCAATATTCCCCACTGCTGCCTCCCGTAGGAGTCTGGACCGTGTCTCAGTTCCAGTGTGGCTGATCATCCTCTCAGACCAGCTAGAGATCGTCGCCTTGGTGAGCTCTTACCTCACCAACAAGCTAATCTCACCTGGGCTAATCCTGACGCGAGAGGCCCGAAGGTCCCCCTCTTTGCTCCGAAGAGATTATGCGGTATTAGCCATCGTTTCCAATGGTTATCCCCCACATCAGGGCATATTCCCAGGCATTACTCACCCGTCCGCCGCTCGCCGCCCAACAAATCCCCCGAAGGTTCAATGTTGTCGCTGCCGCTCGACTTGCATGTGTTAGGCCTGCCGCCAGCGTTCAATCTGAGCCATGATCAAACTCTTCAATTAAAGTTTTGGCTCAATGAAATACTGTTAAATCACTACCGAAGTAATGATTGAATTGACTGTGCCAACTTACTTTCACTACCGAAGCAGTAAACTTAAATTGTATTGGTCACTCAGTTTCATTGATAATTCTTTTGTTGACTATCATTTCACGAGTGCCCACACAGATTGCATGGTCAAATTGTTAAAGAACAATGATTGTCACAACGGCTCTGAATCAGTGCTTTATCGTGACAACGGAGGCGCATTATAGAGACTTAGTTAGGTTTGGCAACACCCTAAATTAAATTATTTCGCCAAACCGAATCGAGTGGTTAATTATTAAACACAACAAGCCGTTCTAGCCTGTTATACGCCCTACACCTCTGCTTGTTCTTCTATCCGAGTCACCAATTCATCGGGTAGTGACAGTGCTTTGGCCAACTCATCCAAGTAAGCGCGCTCCAAAAAGTGGTCAACATCTACCGTCAGGAGAGACACTAAATACACTTCAGAGGCCAATGCCATATTATCAACTTGCTGGCTCAGGGCATTTGGATCAAGCGGGGCATCAACCCAACGCAAAATTGCCGCTTCACTATCAAGATCTAATTGCTGTCCCGCGACCCACTTGGCGATTGCTGCACGTTCCTGCTCATCAATATGTCCATCAGCTTTAGCCGCAAATACCATTGCTTGAAGCAGTAAACCGGCTTTATCATCCAGTTGCTGTTGAAATACAGGCTCAGAGACTGACGTTAAGTTCGGTGCCGCTTCATCATCTTGCTGCCACTTTTTATACGCCTGATAAGCCAATGTACCGACCAATGCCGTTCCACCAACAGCGGCAGCTTTAGTCCCATACTTTTTGGCTAATTTGCGTGTTTTCTTATTACCCAGTAGCGCCCCAACGACCCCACCGCCCAACGCACCTTTTAGCAAGTCGCTCGACGAACCCGCTTGTCTACCTGTTTGTTCCTTTCCCTTATCAAGATATTTACTCGCTTCACCCAGCAATTTATCCATCATGGTTTTCATGCATCCTCCGACATCCAATAAAGACTCTGATAAAAGAGTGTGAAAAGAGGTTGAGACTCAATGTCAGGGAAAATGTCATTGCGACATTACGTAGAGTAGATAGATGGAGATGAATTTGAAATGAATGCAACGGTAAAGGAATGTAAAAAAGCCCCCCTTAAATTAAGGAGGGCTTTGGCTTTAGATAAGCTTGTTTACTGTTTGGCTTCAATATGGCCGTCTGCAGCGACGACTTTTATAGGCTTACCCGTAACAAACTTGCCTGACAGAATGTCTTGCGCCAACGGGTTTTCTATATATTGCTGGATTGCACGCTTCAACGGACGTGCACCGAATACAGGATCAAACCCAGCTTCCGCAATCAGATCCAACGCACTGCTATCCAGTTCTAGCTGATAATCACGCTCTTCAAGCCTTTTCACCAAACGGGCGATCTGGATACTGGCAATATTCTTGATATGTTCAGCACCTAGCGGGTGGAACACCACGGTTTCATCCACGCGGTTGATGAACTCTGGACGGAAATGCTGACCAACCACGTCCATTACCGTCTGTTTCATTCCCTCGTAGTCCAACTCACCAAAGTGCTCTTGGATCCGGTCTGAACCGAGGTTGGAAGTCATGATCACCACGCAGTTACGGAAATCCACCGTCCGGCCTTGGCCGTCGGTCAATCGCCCATCATCCAGCACCTGTAGCAAAATATTGAACACATCAGGGTGCGCTTTTTCTACTTCATCCAGCAATATCACCGAATATGGACGACGGCGAACCGCTTCTGTCAGGTAGCCCCCTTCTTCGTAGCCAACATAGCCCGGAGGTGCCCCCACTAGCCGAGCAACCGAGTGCTTCTCCATAAACTCTGACATATCGATCCGCACCATGGCGTCGTCGCTATCAAACATAAAGTGTGCCAGAGATTTACACAGCTCAGTTTTACCCACCCCAGTTGGACCGAGAAATAGAAAAGAGCCAATGGGACGGTTTGGATCAGACAGCCCAGCACGGCTACGACGAATCGCATTCGCCACCGCATCGACCGCTTCATCCTGCCCGATTACTCGCTTGTGCAATGCTTCTTCCATGCGAAGTAGCTTGTCGCGCTCTCCTTCCAGCATTTTGGCTACCGGGATCCCCGTTTGGCGAGAGAGTACTTCCGCGATTTCCGCGTCGGTCACTTTGTTTCTCAGCAGGGTCATTTCCTGCATTTCCGCCTGGGCAGCCAAGTCGAGTTGTTTTTCCAACTCAGGGATCTTGCCGTATTGCAGCTCCGACATCCGGTTGAGATCACCCGCACGGCGAGCAATTTCCATATCTGTGCGTGCTTGTTCAAGCGCCGCCTTGATATGCTGAGTGCCGGACAAGGCCGCTTTCTCGGCATTCCAAACTTCTTCTAATTCGGCGTAGTCACGCTCTTTTTTATCCAGCTCATCACGCAGATCGCTCAAGCGCTTCTGGCTGGCATCGTCACTCTCTTTTTCCAGCGCCTGCTGTTCAATCTTGAGCTGAATAATACGCCGCTCCAGCCGATCGAGAGATTCCGGCTTAGAATCTATCTGCATGCGAATACTGGAGGCGGCTTCATCAATCAAGTCGATCGCCTTATCCGGCAGTTGTCTATCCGAGATGTAACGATGTGACAGCCCCGCCGCGGCAACAATAGCCGGGTCGGTAATTTCCACATGGTGGTGAAGCTCGTAACGCTCTTTCAAACCACGCAGAATAGCCACCGTATCTTCTACCGTCGGCTCATCCACCAGCACTTTCTGGAACCGGCGTTCAAGCGCGGCATCTTTTTCAATATATTGGCGGTACTCATTGAGGGTGGTTGCACCAACACAATGCAGCTCACCGCGAGCCAGTGCCGGTTTTAGCATGTTGCCGGCATCCATTGAACCTTCACCCTTACCGGCACCAACCATGGTATGCAGCTCATCAATAAACAGGATGATGCTGCCTTCTTCTTGTGATAGCTCGTTAAGTACCGATTTCAGGCGCTCTTCGAATTCACCGCGGTATTTGGCACCGGCGATCAACGCGCCCATATCCAAGGAAAGGACACGTTTGTGACGCAATCCCTCTGGGACCTCGCCATTAATGATGCGCTGTGCCAACCCTTCAACAATCGCTGTCTTACCCACACCTGGCTCCCCGATGATCACAGGGTTGTTCTTGGTACGGCGCTGCAACACTTGAATGGTACGGCGAATTTCGTCATCGCGGCCAATAACAGGGTCCAACTTGCCCTGCTCGGCACGCTCGGTCAGATCGATGGTGAATTTTTCCAATGCCTGTCGATTTTCCTCGGCATTGGGATCATCGACATTCTGGCCACCGCGGACTTTTTCGATCGCTTGCTCTATTTTTTCGGCGGTCAGCCCTTTGTCTTTCAATAACTGACCGAGCGGCCCTTTGTCGTCCGCCGCCGCCAGAATAAATAATTCAGACGAGATATATTTGTCTTTGCGCTTCTGAGCCAACTTATCGCACATGTTGAACAACATGCCCATGCCATGGGACAGCTGCACATCACCGCCGATACCGCTGACCTTTGGTAGTCGCTCCAATAGCTCGGATAAGCCCGAACGCAACTGAGCAATGTCGACGTTCAGCAAGGTGAGCAATGGACGGATGGTACTGCCATCCTGGTTCAGTAGTGCCACCATCAAGTGGGCGGGCTCTATATACTGATGGTCTCGCCCCAATGCTAGCGATTGAGCATCAGAGATTGCCATCTGGAATTTGCTAGTAAAACGGTCAAGACGCATAAGTCCTCCTATCTTCTCTCACCATAAGATATGGTGGCCTAGCTCTCGTTTTTCAAGCCAAATATTCCTCTGCTGATCGCCTTATCGACGATTTCTCTCGTTACTTCAATACATTCCGTTGAGTGTATATAGGATAAACTTCCGAGTTTTATCGTATACCACACCCTTTATTGATCCTTGTTACCGAATGGAATACCATTAAACGGTACGTCATACCATAAAGAGGAAGCTCTCATGACCAAGCAACACCTTTTAACTTGTGTAATCGCCCTCGCGACTTTAGTAGCCCCATCCACGGTATTGGCCCAACGTGATATTCAAGAGACTCGGCAGGAAGTAAGACAAGAAGCTCGTATTGAAGCCCGAACTGAAGCCCGTATCGATAACCGCCGTAACGCTGTACCAAACAACAATAACAACATCATCATTATCAATAATGCCATGCTCAAAACGGTCAGCTATAAGGGTATTGTTTTGCTACACGATAGCGTTAACCAACGCTTCTACCGTGCCGTCGGCAATGGGTATGAGGTTTACAATGTACCATACGGTGCCCAAGTGGTAGAGCTATCACCCGCGACCCCCACGAAAATCACCCTAATCCAGTAAAGATACAACCAGATAACAAAAAGCCCTGCATTAGCAGGGCTTTAGAAGAGTATGTTAAATTGGTTATTCCAGCCAAATCAAGGTTGCCTGACGGCCTGTTACCCCATCGCGGCGATACGAGTAGAACCGCTCGGCTTCGGAATAGGTACAACAATCCCCACCAGAAACATTATCAACAGACACACTAGCAAGACGTTGGCGTGCCAGTTGGTACAAATCAGCCAACCACTTTTCACCATAAGGCTGAAAAGCTTCTACCGCTGCAGGATCATGGGCGAGAAACTGCTCACGCACTTCCCCACCAACCTCAAACGCCTGTGGGCCAATGGCCGGACCGAGCCAAGCCATAAGCTCAGAGCCAGGAACAGAAAACTTAGCGACAGCCTGTTCAATAATGCCATCAACCAAGCCACGCCAACCAGCATGTACAGCAGCAACTTGTGTACCTTGTCGGTCACAAAGGATCACCGGCAAACAATCTGCTGTCATTACCACACAAGGCAATAGCGGTTTTGCGGTATAACTACCGTCAGCATCGATTGCTTTTGATTGAGCTTGTTCAATACTAATAACATCAATGCTATGCGTTTGGTTCAGCCATACTGGCACTGTAGTCAATCCAAGTTGGTGCTGTAGCCATTGGCGGTTTTGCCGCACAACCTCTGGTTCATCCCCAACGTGGTTACCGAGGTTCAAGCCTTGGTAAGGCCCAATGCTGTTACCACCTTCACGAGTGGTCGCAATGGCTTTCACATTAGCCGGCGCTGGCCAGTCAGGGACGATCCACATATTAGTACTCTTCTTCTTGGTTCGCGTCTTTATCCTTACGCAGGATACTGATCATCGCCACCATGTCGATTGGAAGCGGCGCACGCCATTCCATTAGTTCACCCGTGATCGGGTGCGCAAGGCGAAGCATTCGTGCATGCAGGGCCTGACGATCAAATGCACGCAGAGCCTGTACTAGCTCATCGGATGCATTTTTCGGCGGACGAGGACGGCCACCATAAATCGCATCACCAATCAGTGGATGGCTTAAGTAAGACATGTGCACACGGATCTGGTGGGTACGACCGGTTTCCAGGCGCAAGATAATACGAGTATGCTCGCGGAAATGCTCAGCCACGCGGAAACGAGTGATCGCCGGTTTGCCAAATTCACTGACAGCCATACAGATACGTTTGGTCGGATGACGGCCGATAGGCTTTTCAACCGTACCACCACCCGTCATCTTACCCATTGCAATCGCTTCATATTCACGGGTGATGCGGCGTTTCTGTAGCGCGCGAACCAGTCGAGTCTGCGCCTGAATCGTTTTTGCCACCACCATCAGACCAGTGGTGTCTTTATCCAGACGGTGGACGATACCGGCACGCGGTACTTCAGCCAAAGACGGGCAGTGGTGAAGCAGCGCATTGAGTACCGTACCATCCGGCGTACCAGCACCTGGGTGTACCACAAAGCCACGCGGCTTGTTGATGACGATAATATGCTCGTCTTCGTGTACGATATCTAATGGGATATCCTGAGCCACCCAGCGGACTTCGTCTTCGATTTCCGCTTTGATCGACAGCTCTTCACCGCCCATCATTTTCAAACGTGGTTTTGTCGTGACTTCCCCATCGACAGAAACCATACCATTAAGGATCCACTCTTTGATCCGTGAGCGGGAATAATCGGGGTGTAATTCAGCGATAACCTGATCGAGGCGCAAGCCAAGTTGGCTATCTTTTACTGTATTTGTTAACTCTATCTGCTGTGCCATAGCGAACTTTTTTAAAAAGCGTGGGACTAAACGTCAAACGCTGCGTAAAATAACATAATAGTGTCATTGTATCTGTTAACGGCTCAGACCGTAATGGATCCACCGAAATAAAATTTTTATCAAGGAAACAGTCGCCGCAATGAAACGCCTGACTCTATCGTCTCTTCTTGCCGTCGCCATACTTTCAGGCTGTTCAAGCACGGAAGAAGTGGTACCGGACGTACCGCCATCTGAACTTTACGCCACCGCCCAGCAGGCCCTGCAAGGCGGGAGCTGGACCACTGCCATCGAACGATTGGAAACATTGGATTCCCGTTACCCGTTCGGTGCCTACTCTGAACAAGTTCAGCTGGATCTTATCTATGCTTACTACAAAAATGATGATCTGGCGCTCGGTGAAGCAACCATCGATCGCTTTAATCGCCTAAACCCAGCCCATGAAAAAGCCGACTGGGTGCTGTATATGCGCGGCCTGACTAGCATGGCGCAAGATCGCAGCTTTATGCATGACTTGTTCAGCATAGATCGCCACGATCGCGATCCTGAGCCTGCTCGTAAAGCCTTCCGTGACTTCAAACGCCTGCTAGATCGCTATCCGAACAGTCGTTATGCTGCGGATGCCCAGGCACGTATGGTCTTTTTGAAGAACCGCCTGGCCGATTACGAGCTGGCTGCTGCCGACTTCTACTTACGCCGTGAAGCATGGGTCGCCGCGGTCAACCGCTCCCAGCTCATTCAGCGCGAATACCCGAATACCGAGGCCGCTCGCAAATCCTTGCTGATCATGGAAAGCGCTTACGAAAAACTTGGCTTGAGTGAGCCATTGGAAAACACCCGTAAGCTGATCGCACTCAATCCAACCTAATCGGTTGGCGTTCAGCCATAAAAAAACAGCAGCCCTTGGGCTGCTGTTTTTTTTAATCTGAATAATTTGCCTTGATGGCCACTGGCTACAAGACTGGTTAAATTTAACCCAAGCCTTTGTTATAAATCGAAAAAGGCCCCTGAATAGCACCAGCCACCAGCGTTCGTTCTTCCCTCATACTGCCCCAAGTTTCTGGTTTTCTACAAGCACTTTCTTCAAACTTTTTTGCAACAAACAAAGCATGATCACAGAATTTTTCTGGACAATATTTTAACAACGCAATCGTGATCTTGATCACATTATTGATTCCTGAATTTAGTAATCTGAATTCAACCCAACGAAGGGTAGCAAAAGAGGAAAGATAATTATGACTGTAGACATTACCGGCAAAAACCTAGATATCACCCCTGCTATCCGTGAGCGTATTGAGTTTAAATTCAAGAAGTTAGAAAAGTATCAGGTTCCACTTATCAGTAAGCACGCTGTGATCAGCACTGAGCCAAACCGCCAATTTAAAGTTGAAGCATCTGCTGCTATTCCTGGAGGTCAACTAGTCGCCTCAGCAGAGCATGACGATATGTACGGTGCCATTACTGAGGTATACCAAAAACTGGAACGTCAGCTGAACAAACAAGCTCACAAGCCAACGGCACGCCGTGCAAGTCACAGCAACAAGCCGCAAATTGAAGAAGCAGAAACTGAAGCCGAAGAAGAAGCATAATTATTCAAGAGGATTTGATAAACAGCCCTGCCTAGCAGGGCTGTTTAGTTTCTGCTTGACAAGACTTGCAAGGCTGAATAATGTTGAGCCATAACTAACCCAAAACCATAACATTCATTATTTATGCAAATAACCACACTGTTTTTCTTTAGCTTCTTTTTTATGTCACCTTAATGGGGGCTATTCGTTGCGCAAGAAACAAGCTAAAGACGAACAGACAGCCTCCTAACCAGGAGGCTTTTTTGTATGAATAAGACAGGGAGCGACAATGACAGAACCGCAGTATTCGCTGGACGAAATCAGAATTAACGTCAGCCGTATCGATAATGAAATCCTGAAGCTGCTCGCCGAGCGCCGCCAATTGAGCTTGGAAGTGGCCAAAAGCAAAATCCAAACCGCCAAGCCAGTGCGAGATCAAACCCGTGAACAAGCACTATTGCTGCGATTAATCGAAACAGGCCAATCCTTACAACTGGATGCCCAGTACGTCACCCAGATCTTCCATACCATCATCGAAGACTCCGTCTTGTTCCAGCAGGCCTTCCTGCAAAAAATCGCCAACCCTGAGAGCTTGCAACCTGTCGCACGCGTCTCTTTCCTTGGTGCTAAGGGCTCCTACTCGAACCTTGCCAGCCGCAGCTATTTCAGTAAAAAGCAAACAAAGCTGGTTGAGATCGGCTGTTCGACTTTTCGCGATGTCCTGCACACGGTGGAAATTGGTAATGCCGACTACGGTGTCCTGCCTATCGAAAACACCAGTTCAGGGTCGATCAACGAAGTCTATGATCTGCTTCAGCACACTAGCCTGTCGATTGTCGGTGAGATCAACCAACCTATCGAGCACTGCTTGCTAGCGGCGGCTGATACCAAGCTTGAAGACATTGATACTCTCTATTCCCACCCGCAGCCACATCAGCAGTGCAGCGAGTATCTCCACTCAATGGGCAATATTACCCAAGAGTACTGCTCAAGCACGGCAGAAGCGATGAAGAAAGTGGCTGAGCTGCAATTGCCCAACGTCGCGGCTATCGGCAATGCCTCAAGCGGCGAGCTGTACGGGCTGACCCCGCTCAAATCCAATATTGCCAACCAGCAGGAAAACTACACCCGCTTTATCGTCGTCGCGCGCAAGCCCGTGGAAGTGACCTCGCTGATCCCAGCCAAGACCACCCTGACTATGTCTACCGCGCAAAAAGCCGGTTCGCTGGTCGAGTGCCTGCTGGTACTGCGTAACCTCAATATCAACATGACCAAGCTGGAATCGCGTCCGGTGATCGGCAACCCGTGGGAAGAGATGTTCTACGTTGATGTCGAGGAAAATCTGAAATCAGACGTGATGCAGGAAGCGTTGGAAGAGCTGACCCGCCTGACCCGCTTTATCAAGGTACTGGGCTGCTACCCGAGCGAGAACGTCAAGCCGGTTGACCCTGAGACTGGTGATTTGATCTGATCATTTAGCTCAACAGGTTACTCTATTGTTTAGTGGCCTGTTGCTAGATAGAGTTCCAAAACCTAACCGCCAAGGACGGTCCGGGCTGGCGTTCCAGGTTTGGAGCGACATGGATGTCTTTATGCGTTTTTGGAAATCTCATCTCGCTACATGCCTCTCCAGCGAAAACCAAAAAGCCCACGCACTGCGAAGTGCGTGGGCTTTGTTCATCTAGTCAAAGGTGCTTTGCTTAGCGCCCTGATGAGGTACGGTGAGTCGAGTCGTTCGCCTGTCTAAGTAGTCCCTGGCTCTCGGTTAAAAAATGCTGGGCATACTCACCAAACCAATTTTCAACCCGGCCAAAGGCCTGCTTGAACGTCTCTTTGTCTTGGTTATCCAGCATCGCAATGGCTTCACCAAAGCGTTGGTGGAAGCGTTTGATCATTGCGATGTTCTGCGGCGACGACATAATGATATCGGCATACAGCTGGGCATCCTGCGCAAACAGACGCCCTACCATTGCCAGCTCCAACCGGTAGATTGGCGAGCTGAGTGACATCAGCTGCTCAAGCTTCGGATCTTCCTCGGCAAGATGAACCCCATACGCAAAAGACGTAAAGTGGCGCAGCGCCTGGATCAAGGTCATTCCTTCATCGTGCTCAATCGCACTGATCCGGTTAAGGGTCGCACCCCAGATCTGGATCTGCTCCAACAGCCACTGATAGCTTTCTGGATTACGGCCATCGCAGTAGGCAACCACCTGTTTGGCCAAGCTGGCAATGTCAGGGCCAAACATCGGGTGCAAGCCGACAACTGGGCCATGGTGTACTTCCAACATTGCCTGCAACGGACCGCTCTTCACCGAGGTCAAGTCAGCAAGGATACAGTCTTCCGGCAGGTTACCCAGTTTGGCAATGATAGCTTCGGTAATATTGATCGGTACCGACACCACCACCATACCGGCATCTGCCAGCAACTCATCCGCCCGCTCCCAATCTTGGCTGCCCAGTTTACGAACCTGGTAGCCCGACAGTTCAAACAAGCGGCAGAACAAACCACCTAGCTGACCATGACCGCCCACGACGACAATAGGACGCAGCTCCGGCTTGAGGCACTTAAAGCCGGAATCATTTTCACTGGCGTAAGACTCACGCATGGTACGGCGCAAAATATCTTCGATGAGATCCGGCGGTACCCCTTTACTTTCAGCCTCCTGGCGTCGCGAAGCCAGCATAGCGGCTTCACGATCAGGGGCATAAATCGGCAGACCATGCTGGCTTTTCACATGGCCGACCTCTTCGACCAGTGACAGACGGCGAGCAAGCAGCTCTACCATCTGGCGGTCGACATCATCAATCTGATCTCTTAGTTTGCTCAGTTCAGCAACCATCTATGGCTCTCTGCTTTATGTGGCGGAATTAGTCTTCAGCACGCTGCTGAAGGAATGGCGTTAGCTCCTGGTGCGCATGGCGCAGCAAGGTATCTGTCGATTCCCAGTTGATACACGCATCGGTGATAGACACACCGTAGGCCATTTCTCCACGCGCAAGATCCGCACTCTGGTTTCCTTCATTAATGTGGCTTTCCAGCATCAAACCGATAATGGACTTGTTGCCCTCACGGATTTGGTGGATCACATCCTCGGCAACCAACGGCTGGCGACGGTAATCCTTGCGGGAATTAGCATGGCTACAGTCTACCATCAGCGACGGAGAAAGACCTGCCGCATTCATCTCGTTTTCACACTCAGTCACAGAGACTGAATCATAGTTGGTTTGCTTGCCACCACGCAGAATAACGTGGCCATCAGGGTTCCCCTGGGTATTAAGCAGTGCGACCTGACCATCACGGTTGATCCCCATGAAACGGTGACCCGAAGCCGCAGCCTGCATCGCATTGATGGCGGTGCCCAAACTGCCATCGGTACCGTTTTTGAAACCGACTGGCATAGACAGGCCACTCGCCATCTCACGGTGAGTTTGGGATTCAGTCGTACGGGCACCAATAGCCGCCCAGCTGAACAAGTCACCTAAGTACTGCGGGCTAATAGGATCCAGCGCTTCAGTCGCTAGTGGGATCCCCATTTCAACTAAATCAATCAGTAGCTGACGGGCAATATGCAGGCCTTCTTCCACTTCAAAGGTACCGTCAAGATGCGGGTCATTAATAAGGCCTTTCCAGCCGACAGTCGTACGTGGCTTTTCGAAGTAGACCCGCATCACAATGTACAGTTGATCGCTCAGCTCTTCCGACAGCGCTTTTAGCTTAACCGCATACTCTTTAGCGGCTTCGATATCATGGATAGAACATGGGCCACACACCACCAGCAAGCGATGATCACGCTTATGGGTGATATCGGCAATAGTCTGGCGAGACTGGCGAACGAAGTTGAGGGCGTTTTCACTCACTGGCAATTTAGTGCGCAGCTCTTGTGGCGTGATCAATACCGACTCGTTTTCGATATGGACATTATTCAGCTGGTCTTTTTGCATGCGGGCTTCCCTGTAAACTAATTAATACAAAATAGAGATAGACAAAACAGGACTGCCCTGTTGTTAAACAGACAATAGCAGGCCTGCGATGGAGATTGCAACACCCTGTAAAGAAAAAAATCCACCGTAAACTTAAATTTACATTAACGGCTTTTTTGGCGCTATTGGCCAAAGCCAGTTACCATAATGACAATGCTCACTCGCACTCCCTATGGCAATGGAACTGATTTTTTCGCTCTTACAGCAGCTCAGCGTATACCTAGTACTGGCATACCTGCTTAGCAAAACCCCGCTATTTATGCCCCTGACCACTATTTCAGGCCGGCTATCACAGCGCTTTACCTGCTATATCCTGTTTTCTCTCTTTTGTATTTTAGGCACTTACTTCGGATTACACATAGAAGATGCCATTGCTAATACCCGGGCAATCGGTGCTGTTATGGGCGGTTTACTCGGTGGACCCGTCGTTGGCTTTGCCGTAGGCCTGACCGGTGGCCTTCATCGCTACAGCCTCGGGGGCTTTACCGATCTGGCCTGTGCGATCTCCACCACCGCCGAAGGCCTGATCGGCGGATTGATGCACAGCTACTATGTGCGCCGGGGTCAAGCCGATCAAATCTTCCGCCCACAAGTGGTGTTTGTGATCACTCTGGTGGCCGAAATCGTCCAAATGCTGATCATCCTTGCTGTTGCCGAACCCTTCGAAAAAGCCCTCGCCCTAGTCAGTGCTATCGCCTTGCCTATGGTGATTGCCAACTCGGTCGGGGCGGCGTTTTTCATGAGCATCATTCAAGACAGAAAAACCATTTACGAGAAATACTCTGCTGCTTTCTCGAGCCGGGCCCTTAAGATCGCCCAGCGGTCAGTCGGGATCTTCAGCCAAGGTTTCAATGAGGAAACCACCAAGAAAATCGCCAAGATCATCTATCAAGAAACCGGCGTCGGCGCGGTCGCGATTACCGACCGCGAAAAAATCCTCGCGTTTATCGGCATCGGTGACGATCACCATTTGCCAGGCACACCGATCTCTTCCGGCTATACCCGCCGCGCCATTGATGGCTGCGAGCTGGTGTATGCCGACGGCTATGATATCCCCTACCAGTGCTCGCTTCATGACAAGTGCAAACTAGGCTCCGCCCTGGTGATCCCGCTAGTTGGCGGTAACCACGAGGTACTGGGCACCATCAAGCTCTATGAGCCCAAGCGCAAACTCTTCTCGACGGTTAACCTCACGCTAGGAGAAGGGATCGCCAAGCTACTGTCCAATCAGATTTTGACCGGACGCTATATCCAGCAACAAAACTTGCTGACTCAAGCCGAGCTGCGCTTGCTGCAAGCCCAGGTAAACCCACACTTCTTGTTCAATGCCCTCAATACCATCAATTCGGTAGTCAGGCGCGATCCGGATAAAGCCCGCCAGCTGATCCAGCACCTGTCGCAGTTCTTCCGCCGTAACCTCAAGCAGAATATCGAAACGGTGACCCTGCAGGAAGAGCTGCAGCACATACACGCTTATCTGGAGATTGAACTGGCACGCTTTTCCGACCGGCTCAGTGTCGAGGTCAATGTTGCCGATGAGTTGATGACCATGACGGTACCGACCTTTACCCTGCAACCGCTGGTTGAAAATGCGATAAAACACGGCACCTCATCACTCCTGGAAAATGGTAAAATCACCATCAACGGCTTTGTCGAACAAGATCACGTCATCCTCGAAGTCGAGGATAACGCCGGTAACTATGCGCCTATCGGTGAGGAAAGTGGCCTTGGGATGAAGATTGTCGATAAACGGCTGAAAAACATGTTTGGCAAACAGTACGGCCTGACCATGACCTTTCAGGCCCACGAATGGACCCGGGCAACCATCAAACTGCCCGTTGATACCCTCACACAGCGTAACGGAGAGCATGCGGCATGATTAAGGCCCTTGTCATTGATGATGAAAAATATGCCAGGGAAGAGCTGATCGACCTGCTGGAAGAAGATGGCTCGATCGACGTGATCGGAGAGTGCAACAACGCCATCGAGGCGCTGAAGAAAATCAACGCCCTCAAGCCCGATGTCATTTTTCTCGATATCCAGATGCCGCAAATCACCGGCATTGAAATGCTGAGCATGCTCGATCCTGACACCATGCCCAAGGTGGTCTTCGTTACCGCCTATGATGAGTACGCCCTCAAAGCATTTGAGGACAATGCCTTCGACTACCTACTCAAGCCCGTGGAAACCTGCCGCCTGACCAAAACCATCAAGCGGCTGGCACGGGAATGCCAACCTACCGACTACTCTCCTCTTGTCAGTGACATGCTGGAGCTGATCCCCTGTAGCGGACACAACCGAATTCTGCTACTTCGCCCAGACGAAATCGAAACCGCCTATTCCGATCTCAGTGGCGTTCACGTCGTTAGCCACGATACCGAGGCGACCACCCAGCTAACCTTGAAAACGTTGGAGGAAAAAACCCCATTGATCCGCTGTCACCGCCAGTACCTGATCCACCCGACAGCGATCCGAGAAATTAAGTTACTGGAAAATGGCCTTGCTGAAATTACCACTATCGGCAGTCACCAAGTGCCGGTCAGCCGCCGCTACCTCAAAGAGCTCAAGGATCGCTTTGGCCTCAGCTAACTACGTTTTAGCCCAATAGACGTGATGGAAGATACGTCCTCCATCACTTGCTATCCCCTCTCTCAGCCAGCACTTCCCCATGTACAACAGGCCCGAAATGACAAGGTCACCATGGCAATACCCTGACAATGATCACGGAATTAAAATTCTGCCTTCCGCCGTTTAATCCTCGGTAAAACCGCTCACCCAACTCGTTAAAACCGCTTAATGATATTATCGACCACTCACCCTGCCATACAACCACTCAACCCTTTTACGGGTGAATATTGCAGGCAAACGTTTAGGATGGCAGCCATCAAAATAAGTTTTGCGCAGTTGCCGAGGGTGTAGAGGCACGGAACGCAAAGCTCACATAACCCACTCCAATAGGATTAGAGAGACAAGATATGGCCTGGTTTCTGATGTGTGTTGCAGCGCTGGTAGGTGGCTACTTCATCTACGGTGCATTCATTGAAAAGATCTTCGGTATTAACGAAAAACGCCAAACGCCTGCTTATACCAAGCAAGACGGTGTGGACTATGTACCGATGTCGAACAAGAAAGTGTATCTTGTTCAGCTACTGAATATTGCCGGTGTTGGCCCGATTTTCGGTCCTATCATGGGCGCCCTATACGGCCCAGCGGCCATGCTATGGATTGTACTGGGTTGTATATTTGCCGGTGCTGTCCACGACTACTTCTCGGGCATGCTGTCTGTACGCAACGGCGGCGCTTCAGTACCGACAATTACCGGCCGCTACTTGGGCAACGGTGCAAAACACTTTATGAATATTTTTGCTATCGTACTGTTGCTACTTGTGGGTGTGGTATTCGTATCGGCACCAGCCGGCATGATCACGAATCTAGTCAACGAACAAACCCAGATCGGTATGTCGATGACAACGATGGTCGTTATCATCTTTGCTTACTACATCATCGCGACTATCGTTCCGGTTGATAAGATCATTGGCCGCTTCTACCCGCTGTTCGGTGCGCTGCTTATCTTCATGTCTGTTGGCCTGATCACCGCTATCGCCTTCTCCAGCGAGCACACCCTGCTTGGCGATTACGAGATGAGCCAGATGTTCACCAACATGAACCCGAATGATCTGCCACTATGGCCAGCGCTATTTATCACCATCGCTTGTGGTGCTATCTCTGGTTTCCACGCCACCCAGTCACCTCTGATGGCGCGTTGTATGGAAAACGAGAAGAACGGCCGTTTCGTCTTCTACGGCGCAATGATCGGTGAAGGTGTAATTGCCCTTATCTGGTGTGCCCTAGCACTATCATTCTTTGGTTCGGTAGAGTCACTACAAGAAGCCGTCGCTAACGGTGGTCCAGGTAACGTAGTATACAGCTCATCTATCGGTCTGCTGGGTGTGTTCGGCGGTATTGTTGCTTTCCTTGGTGTGGTTATCCTACCGATTACCTCAGGTGACACCGCGTTCCGCTCAAGCCGCCTGATCTTGGCTGAATACTTCAACATGGAGCAGAAATCGCTGCGTAACCGCCTATTGATGGCCCTGCCGCTATTCGTACTAGGTGGCATCCTTACTCAGGTAGACTTCGGTATCATCTGGCGCTACTTCGGCTTTGCCAACCAGAGCACCGCGGTAATGATGCTGTGGACCGCATCGGCTTACCTACTGCGCCACAACAAGCTGCACTGGGTAACGACTGTACCGGCTATCTTCATGACCACGGTATGTATTACCTTCATCCTGAACAACAGCCAGCTCGGTTTCGGCCTACCAATGACGGTATCGACTATTGTAGGTATCGTGGGTTCACTATCAATCGCAGGCTATGTTATCAAGCGTTCGAAAGGCAAAGGCGAAACCGACCTTGCTGACGAAGAGAACGTTGAAGGCAGTACCGAAAGCGCGTAAGTTTTCACCTCCCCCTGAAAACACAAAAAACCAGCCGCAAGGCTGGTTTTTTTATATCTGGCGATGAGCGATGAGCGATGAGCGATGAGCGATGAGCGACAGAGTTTTCCATCCAGTATGAAGTATGACCAAGGAGAGTTAGTCGTTAGCCTGTGAAAGTGCTTATGTTCTTCTAATAACCAAGATCCCACTATTCCTAGAACCAGTATAAATAGCCAAACAGCACACTCTTCGCCATTATCCCCATTCCAATAGCCAAACTCAGGGCTCTCAGCCCTAGCACCATACCGATAGCTAACCGCCACACTCTCTACCACTAGCCTCTCGCCAAACGCCGATAGCCATGCTCTTCCACTGGCCACTAGCCTATCGCCCCTTGCCTGACTTACGCCCATAAAAAAAGCCCACCTTGCGGTGGGCTTTTTCATTAAACGTCTTACGCGTCGCGAATTACTTAGAAGTAAGCTTCTCGCGGATACGTGCAGATTTACCTGAACGCTCACGTAGGTAGTACAATTTGGCACGACGTACTGCACCACGACGTTTAACAGTAATGCTGTCAACGATTGGAGAGTGAGTCTGGAACGCACGCTCAACGCCTTCACCGTTAGAGATCTTACGAACGGTGAATGCAGAGTGTAGACCACGGTTACGCTTAGCGATTACAACGCCTTCGAAAGCCTGTAGACGCTCGCGGTTACCTTCTTTTACCTTAACTTGTACAACAACAGTGTCACCTGGTGCGAAAGTTGGTAGGTCTTGTTTTAGTTGCTCGTCTTCGAGCTGCTTAATGATGTTACTCATTGGTAAATACCCTAGAATAAACTGATACTAAATTAATTAAATGCTTGCTTTGTGTTCACGGATAAAATCCGCCAGCAAGAATTCCTGATCGTCAGTCAGAGCTAGGTTTTCCAGGAGCTCTGGTCTTCTCAACCAAGTACGGCCTAGCGATTGCTTTAATCGCCAGCGGCTAATGTCCTTGTGATTTCCAGACAGTAAGACCTTAGGAACTTCCTGCCCGTCCAACATTTCGGGACGCGTATAATGAGGGCAATCTAGCAAACCATTTGCGAAAGAATCTTCTTCCGCCGACGCAAAGTCACCCAGTACACCCGGCACAAACCGGACGACTGCATCAACTAAGGTCATGGCTGGTAGTTCACCACCCGTCAGCACAAAATCCCCGATAGACCATTCTTCGTCTACCTCTTGTTGGATAATGCGCTCATCTACCCCTTCATAGCGGCCACAGATAAGAATCAAGTTCTCATTCTGTGCCAGCTCCTCAACACCAGCTTGATCAAGCTTACGGCCCTGAGGTGACAGGTAAATGACTTTAGCCTGGCCATCTACGGACTGCTTGGCAGTATGAATGGCATCGCGCAAAGGCTGCACCATCATCAACATACCCGGTCCGCCACCATATGGGCGGTCATCAACCGTCCGGTGTTTGTCGTGGGTAAAATCACGAGGATTCCACGTTTCCACTGACAAAAGGCCTTTTTTTACCGCCTGGCCTGTTACCCCAAAATTGGTAATGGCATTAAACATGTCAGGAAACAGGCTGATTATGCCTACCTTCATTTGTTCACCTATTACCAGGGATTAAAATCCAGGATCCCAGTCAACTTCGATCCGCTGAGCAGTGCGATCAATCGACTTGATGACCTGCTCATCGAGGAACGGAATTAAACGTTCCTTCTGGCCAAAAGCATCTTTCAGGTTGGCTTTCACTACCAAAACGTCGTTGGAACCTGTTTCCAGGATGTCAGTTACTTTACCTAGATCGTAACCTTCGGTAGTCACAACTGTCATTCCATACAACTCACGCCAGTAGAACTCGTCATCTGACAGTGCTGGTAGCTGCTCGGCCAATACGTAGACTTCAGCATTAGTGAACATTTGTGCATCCTCTCGGACATCCAAACCTTCTAGCTTAGCGACTAACCCCTGACCATGGCGTTTCCACGATTCAACGCGGATCTCCTTCCAATCACCCTTAACTTTGATAAACCAAGGTTGATAGGAAAAAATGCTTTCAGCTTCTTCGGTGTAAGAAAAAACTTTGAGCCAACCCTTGATGCCATAAGTGGAACCAAGTTTTCCAACAACAATGCGGTCTTGTGTACTCATCGCTTCTCTATTACCTGTCATGCTAATTAAGCCGCTTTAGCAGCGTCTTTGATTAGCTTAGCTGCGCGGTCAGACACAGTAGCGCCTAGACCAACCCAGTGGTTTACACGGTCAAGATCTAGACGTAGACGCTCTTCCTGACCCTTAGCTAGCGGGTTGAAGAAGCCAATTTTTTCGATGTTACGACCGTCGCGTGCGCAACGAGAGTCAGCAACAACGATTTGATAAAATGGACGCTTCTTAGCGCCGTGACGTGCCAAACGAATGGTTACCATATCGTCCTCTTTGCATTACTGTAAATGAAATCGGCCCCGCCATGGATATAACGGGGCCCGTGCCAAATTAAGCTCGGGAATTTTACTCTTTAAACTGACGAATGCAACCGCTTTAGCTAAATTTTCACCAGTAAAAGAATGTTGACATCCCCAAGCCCAATGTAATTGTGGGAATTAATGCCGATTAACGGCCGAACATTCCGCCCATGCCGCCACCCGGTGGCATCATGCCTTTCATATTGCGCATCATGTTCTTCATGCCACCCTTCTGCATTTTCTTCATCATCTTCTGCATCTGGGTGAATTGCTTGAGCAGGCGGTTAACATCCTGGACCTGAGTACCGGAACCCATCGCAATACGTTTCTTGCGGGAACCTTTAATCAGCTCTGGACGTTGACGCTCTTTAGCGGTCATCGAGTTAATGATAGCTTCCATCTGGTTGAACATCTTGTCATCAACCTGATCTTTGACATTGTCTGGTAGCTGGGACATACCCGGAAGTTTGTCCATCATCCCCATCATGCCGCCCATGCCTTTCATCTGCTCAAGCTGGCCGCGGAAGTCTTCAAGGTCAAAGCCTTTCTTTTCCTTGAATTTCTTGGCTAGCTTTTCGGCTTTTTCCTTGTCGACATTACGCTCAAGATCTTCGATAAGCGACAGTACGTCACCCATACCCAAGATACGTGAAGCAACACGGTCAGGGTGGAACGGTTCTAAGGCATCGGTTTTCTCACCAATACCCAGGAATTTAATTGGCTTACCGGTAATGTGGCGCACAGACAGTGCAGCACCGCCGCGGGCATCACCGTCGACCTTGGTTAGGATCACACCGGTCAGTGGCAGGGCTTCGTCGAAGGCTTTGGCGGTATTGGCCGCATCCTGACCTGTCATGGCATCGACCACGAACAGGGTTTCCACTGGATTGATGGCCTTGTGGACATCCTTGATCTCGTCCATCATTTCGCTGTCAACGTGCAGGCGACCTGCGGTATCGACAATCAGGACATCATAAAATTTGAGCTTCGCTTCGGCATGTGCTGCCGTAACGATATCAACCGGCTTCTGGTCGGCCGTCGATGGGAAGAAATCCACCCCCAAATCATCAGCCAGGGTTTCTAGCTGCTTGATCGCCGCCGGGCGATAAACATCGGCAGACACGACCAGTACTTTTTTCTTCTGGCGCTCTTTTAGTAGCTTACTCAGCTTACCAACACTGGTCGTTTTACCTGCACCTTGCAGACCGGCCATCAGAATAACCGCTGGCGGCTGGCTCGCTAGGTTCAGATCTTCGTTACCTTCACCCATCACCGCTTCAAGCTCAGCCTGAACGATCTTGATGAACTCCTGACCCGGCGTCAGGCTTTTTGATACTTCAGTACCAACCGCGCGCTCTTTTACACGCTTGACGAAGTCACGGACAACAGGAAGCGCAACATCAGCTTCGAGTAACGCCATACGTACTTCACGCAGCGTATCCTTGATGTTGTCGTCCGTCAGACGGCCACGGCCACTGACATTCTTAAGCGTTCGCGATAAACGCTCCGTTAAATTTTCGAACATGTGCTACTCGCTCGTTACGCATCTAATCGATATGATCTTGCTAGTATAACGCAATCCATACCCTGCTTTCATGCCCTGACGGACACTTTCACTGTGATATCCCCTGATAAAACCGCCTCGGTAGGCTATTGATCTCGCTTTATCATGGCGGGCAAACGGTTAGCAAGGTATAATTGCGAACTCTTACCATCTTAAATAGTTAAGTTTACTATGGATATGTTGATTGCCGTAATGGCGGCATGCCTTTACTTTCTTGCCCTTGGGCTGGTTGTACCGGGACTCACCAACAGCAATGGCATCAAGACCAAACCGGTCTTTGTTTTCGCCGTGGCCGCTATTGCCCTTCATATCCTGCTGCTCAAAGATCTCATTCTGGGTGGACAGGGACAAAATCTCAGTATTTTAAACGTGGCATCGTTGATCAGCTTACTGATCGCAGCGATTACCACTGGCGCAATGTTAAAGATGCGGGTCTGGTTCCTGCTACCAGTGATCTACAGTTTTGCCGCTATTAACCTCACGGCCGCCACTTTCCTACCGGGTGCCTTTATTACCCACCTGGAAACCCATCCAGAAGTGCTCCTGCATATCTCTCTGGCCTTGTTCTCCTACTCGACCCTGATGATTGCAACCTTATATGCGATACAGCTGGCTTGGTTGGATCACAAGCTGAAAAATAAGAAGAGCCTGATGATCAATCCGAACATCCCTCCTTTAATGATGGTCGAACGTCAACTTTTCAAGATCATTTTGGTCGGTAACTCGCTATTGACCGTGACTTTGGTGACCGGGTTTATCTTTATTCAAGATATGCTGGCACAAGGCAAGACCCACAAAGCCATCTTTTCCCTGCTGGCATGGTGTGTCTATTCCGTCTTGTTATGGGGACATTACCAGAAAGGATGGCGTGGACGCCGTGTGGTCTGGTTTAGCCTAATCGGCGCATTCCTGTTAACACTGGCCTATTTCGGTAGCCGCTTCGTCAAAGAAATTATCATTGGGGTATAAAATTACGTGCCCCATTCATTGACACCCAGTAAGTCTGGGTACAAAGTTCAAGTAACAGAAACGTTAAGGAAATAGGTTTTTGGACGATATATCCACGGGGCTTTTATTCTCCCTCCTGATATTACTTCTTGTTATTTCCGGATATTTTTCCGGCTCTGAAACCGGAATGATGGCCCTCAACCGCTACAAGCTGCGGCATCTGGCCAACCAGGGACACCGCGGGGCCAAGCGGGTCGAAAAACTCCTGTCGCGTCCAGACAGGCTGATTGGCCTGATCCTGATCGGCAACAACCTGGTCAATATTCTTGCTTCCGCCATCGCCACCATCCTCGGTATGCGTCTCTATGGCGATATGGGAGTAGCCATTGCCACCGGTGCCCTGACCTTAGTCGTTCTGGTGTTTGCTGAGGTGACGCCGAAAACCCTTGCAGCCCTATACCCTGAACGCGTCTCTTACGCCAGCAGCGTCGTATTGCAGCTGCTGATGAAACTGCTTTACCCGCTAGTCTGGTTTGTCAATGGCATAACCAATGGCTTTCTGATCCTGCTCGGCTTGCGCGTCGACAACGCCAACGATGGCAAATTGAGCTCAGAAGAGCTACGAACCGTGGTAAACGAAGCCGGCGGCCTGATCCCTCGCCGTCACCAGGACATGCTACTGTCAATCCTCGATTTGGAAAATGTCACCGTGGAAGATTTGATGGTGCCGCGCAGTGAAATTGCCGCCATCAATGTCAATGATGACTGGAAATCGATTGTCCGCCAGCTCAGCCACTCCGCCCATGGCCGCATTGTGCTGTTCCGAGACAACATCGATGAAGTGGTCGGGATGCTGCGGGTGCGCGAAGCCTACCGCCTGATGATGGACAAGAATGACTTCAGCAAGGAAAACCTGCTGCGGGCAGCAGATGAAGTCTACTTCATCCCGGAGGGCACACCGCTCAATATCCAGCTGCTTAAATTCCAGCGCAACAAAGAGCGTATCGGCCTGATCGTCGATGAGTACGGTGATATCCAAGGCTTGATCACCTTAGAAGATATTCTGGAAGAAATTGTCGGTGAGTTTACTACCTCAATCAGCCCGACTCTTGCTGAGGAAATCACCCCGCAGCCTGACGGCAGCCTGATGATCGAAGGCAGTGCCAATATCCGAGATCTCAACAAGAGCCTCAACTGGGTGCTACCGACCGATGGCCCGCGTACCCTCAATGGCTTGATTCTGGAGCACCTAGAAGATATCCCTGATAGCCAACTCAGCATAGAAGTTTCCGGCTACCAGATGGAGATCATCGAAGTCTCTGGCAATATGATCAAACAAGTCAGGGTGCTACCCAACCAGCTAAAGAAAACGGGCTGATCCTACTATCAGCCTAAGTGACAGATACAACAAAGCCGGTATTTTCACCGGCTTTTTTATTCGATAAGGGCTGCTTGTCTGACTTATTTTACGCTCAGATCCTGCAGCATAGACTCCGGCAGAGCCAACTCATCATTTTTGTTCACCGCAATGCCCTGCTCAAGGATATGGCGAGCAATCGCCTGTGCTTCCTCTAGCGAGTGCATACTGTAGGTACCGCACTGGTATTCGTTCAACTCGGGGATCTTGTCCTGCGACTCAACCTTCAGCACATCTTCCATCGCTGCCGTCCAGCTATCAGCAACCCGTTGCTCGGCCGGCGTGCCAATCAGGCTCATGTAGAAACCGGTCCGGCACCCCATTGGCGAAATATCGATAATTTCGACCTGATCTGAATTGAGGTGATCGCGCATGAAGCCGGCATACAGGTGCTCCAGCGTATGGATCCCGCGCTCGCTTAGGATGTCGGCGTTAGGACGGCAGAAACGCAGATCGAAAACAGTAATCGTATCGCCCTTCGGGGTCTGCATGGTCTTAGCTACCCGTACCGCCGGGGCATGCATACGGGTGTGGTCTACGGTAAAACTATCTAATAGAGGCATTGCTTCCTTACTCCTTGGCCTAGCATCGGGCATAACCAACAGCCCGCTACTCAGAATCGTATTAAAAGTTATATCACACCGCGGCAACCCAGCAAGTGGGTTTTGCAATCACCTGATAGTCTCTCGCTAGAACGGCCACCAGCTGCGGTTATCTTCCAGCTCCTGGCGGCACTGCTTGAGCTGCCAGCCATAGTCTTTGGCTTGTTGTTCCACCCTTCGGGAAACCCTCAACAGCGTCGGCTTGGACTTGTAGGTCCCGCGACGGTAGCCGCCCCGACCATCATGGTAAGCAAGATACTGGTTATAGGCGTCCCATTTCGAGATCCCAAGCTGGCGCTGGGTTTCATGGGTATACCAACCAATAAACATCAGCGAGTCCGCAAAATTGGTACGGGAGCCACCATTTCGCGTCGCCTTCTGGTAATCAGACCAAGCCGGATCCTGCGCTTGCGCATACCCGTAGGCACTGCTGACCCGTCCCCATGGAATAAAACCCAGCACATAATTTTTCGGCGGTCTAGCATCATGACGGAAGCTACTTTCCTGCTTGACGAATGCCATGGCAACCTGCATCGGTGTGCCCCACTCTTCTTCCATATCCAACGCGGCTTCATACCATTTCGGGTGCTCACGGAAGATATTGCATAAGTTGTTTTGATCTTGGGGAGGAGGCGTCGCACAACCGGAAAGGATCGCAGCGGCACCGAGGAGGAGCAGAAAACGACAATACGTAGATCTATAAATCTTAAATTGGGAGTGGGCAGACATGGAACTTCACGCCATCCTTGTGGTCAAAATCTATGATAGCCAGCTAAGCGTGGCTATCATCCCTGCGAAATTAATTATCGGGCAGCAAGGTCGCTGCCCTCTTTTTTTATTTTATATCAGCAAAATACGCATCAAGAAAGACATCAAAAGACAGCTCATCGCTGTTTTCGATCTGTTTTTGCCGTTCCACCGATTCCGCCGCTTCCTGCTCGAACATATCCGATGAATAGAACTGGTACTGACGTTCATTCAAACTAGCCGCATGGCTGGCAGCCAAGTTCTGGCCCACTGAACCAATCCCGTTATTTTCACGAACTGCGTCAAGCAACTGTGCCGACAGGGTCAGCTCGGGCTGTTCAATCCACGTCTGCAGGCGGGCCAATGTCTCTTGGTAAGCATCAGAGCCAGCGGCTGCATCCATGGCCTTGGCAACATCGGCCAACTCGGCAAAAACACGGGTCCCCCAATCCTGAAGCGATAGACGCTCACCATTACAGCCGATCTTCAGCATCAGCTCCGGGTTGCGGCCATCGAGAACCACACGGTTCCAGTTATCACGCCAGCACTCCAACTCTGCATCATCCATCGATGCCGATGGCGACAGTACTGCCCAGGTCAGGAACATATCCAAGAAGCGCACCTGATCGGCAGTAATACCGATAGGGCTGAATGGGTTTACATCCAATGAGCGGACTTCAATATATTCCACCCCGCCACGGCTCAAAGCTTCAGATGGCTTCTCGCTATTTTGAGCGACACGCTTAGGTCGGATTGGCGCATACAGTTCATTTTCGATCTGCAGCACATTGTCATTCAACTGGCGGTATTCACCGTCGACTTTCACCCCTAGCTTGGCAAACTCAGTCGATGGGGTGCGGATCGCCTTTTTCAGTCCATCTAAGTATTGATCCAACCCATTGAAGCCAATTTTCAGTGAGCTTTGCTCATGGTTGGTATACCCCAGATCGCTCAGGCGCAGCGCCGTCGCGTTTGGCAAAAAGTAAGTGCCGCAGCCGATCTTTTCAAAATCCAGCTTCGACTCGGTATTCTCAAGGAAAGATCCGCACAGTGCTGGTGATGCACCGAACAGGTAAGGGATCAACCAGCCAAAGCGATAGTAGTTACGGATCAAGCCGAAGTAAGCATCGGAAACCGCATCCTGCCGAACTTGCTCTGATTGCTCGCCAAACAGCGAGTCCCAAAAGCTATCCGGGAAAGAAAAGTTAAAGTGTACCCCGGAAATAACCTGCATGATGCTGCCATAACGGCGCTTGAGGCCCTCGCGGTATAAGGTTTTCATCTTACCGCTGTTTGAGCTTCCGTACTGGGCCAGGGTGATCTCATCTTGATCACCGACCACACAAGGCATCGACATCGGCCAGAGTTTTTCATCCCCCAGTTTGCTATAGGTAAACTGGTGGATATCACTTAGCTGTGACAGCAGGTGATCCACATCCTGAGAAACCGGCGTAATAAATTCCAGCAATGGCTCGGCAAAATCTGTCGTTACCCATTTGTTGGTCAACGCTGATCCCAGTTCAGCCGGATGGGGCTCGCCGGAAAGCTTTCCGTTCGGAGTAATACGCAGGGCTTCACGCTCAAGACCTCGCCCTAGTTGGGTCAGGGCATCAGGATTAGCCGCAACTTTTTGCAGCCTTTGTGAAAAATCCATTACTGTGATTCTCAATCTTCATAACTCAGTCCGGTAGATTAATCATAATTGATACTGATTACCATGATTATTATATCGAAACTCTTTTACCTATGAGTAACAATCACGACTAGCGGAACATTGCAAAAATAATTCGGATAAGAAAGCCGGCACAAGGCCGGCTTTAATCCGTTACATATTTGGCGATAGCGCCCTGACCGGTAGGCCGAGGGTCTCGAGCTGCGGCTTCAAGCTGGCAGCATCACCGACCACGATGATCTGGTACTCTGCCGGATCAAACCACTTCTCCGCCAATTCATCGATTCGCGCCTTGGTAATTGACGCCACAATTTCATTACGGGTATCGACGAAATCATCAGGCAACGAGTACGTCAAGATCTGCCCCAGCAACTGCGCCTTCTTGCTTGGCGTTTCATAGTTCAGAGCATCTTTCTGTCCCACCGCCAGCCGCATAAAGTTCAGCTCTTCATCCGTCACCCCTTCGCTCGACATTTTTTCAAGTTCAGCCAGGAATTCCTTCACTGAAGGCAATGTCGCATCCGCCCTTACCTGTGCGTAATAAACCGATAAACCGACTTCCTTACCACCGCTCTGATAACCACCAGCACCGTAGGTATAGCCTTTGTCTTCGCGTAGGTTCAGGTTAATCCGGCTATTGAAGTTACCGGCTAGGTTAAAGTTAGCCAGCTGAGTTTCATACAGCTCACCCGTCGCATCGAACGGCAGGCCTTGGCGTGCCAAGCGGATCACCGTCTGCGGCGCGCCCGGCTTGTCCACCAGCCACACGGTTTGCTTAGGTAGGGTCGGCAAGTCTGGCGTCACATATGTCGGCTCAGGCATACCCTGCCAATCAGCCAAGAAACCAAGCGACGTATTTAGCTGTGCCTTGTCGATGTCTCCAACCACCACGATATCAGCCCCGTTCGGGGTGTAGTAACGGCGGTAGAAGGCTTTGACATCTTCAAGGGTAAGAGACTCAAGCGAGGCTTTGGTCCCTTCCGGCGGTAAGCTAAATGAAGTACCACCGAACAATACTTCACGGGTTGCCTGCCCGGCAAGCCATGCTGGACGCTGGTGTTCATAGATGATCCCTTCAAGGGCCTGTTGCTTCACCCGGTCAAAGTCGGCTGAATCAAACGCTGGCTGGAACAAACGTTCTTGCATGATATCGAGGGTTTCTGGCAGATACTTGGTCAGAGATGTCACGGAAACCACCGTACCATACTTGCCTGCCGAGAAGCTTACCGTGCTGCCCAAGCGGTCCAAACGGGAAGATAACTCTTCCACCGTCGACTTCTGCGATGCCTCGGCCATCATGCTGGCCGTCAGCTTGGCTAAACCTGCCTTTCCTTCCGGCTCAAAACGGCGTCCTGCCGGTACCACCATCTGAAGCTCAACTGTCGGTGTTTCACGGTACTCTGTGCCCAGCACCTTGATGCCGTTGGCCAATTCGAACTGGTAGAGCTCCGGCATAACGGCTTCAACCGGCGAGGACGGCTGTGGCATCACCGAGCGGTCAAAGTCATCGACCGGCACGCGCATCTGCTGCTGCAGCTTTTGTTCAGACACCTTGGTGTATTCAGGAATAATACGCGGCGGCGGGGTAAAGTTGGGTTTTGCCGCCTCGATACTGGTGCGCCCTCTAGGCACCACACTCAGTGTCACATTCGGATGACCATTGAGGTAGCGCATGTATGCCTGCTCCATACTCGCCGTTGTGACGGTGCGCAAGTTACCCAGCTCGGTTTTGAGGTAACCCGGATTATCGAAGAACGTTTCATAAGCAGCAAGCTGTGACACTTTGCCACTGACACTTTGCAAACCGAAGATAGCGTTGGCTTCAACCATGCCCTTGAGCTCTTCAAGCTCCTTGGTCGACACACCACGCTCTTCAAGGCCATCGAGGATCGCGGTCACTTCTGCGCGCAGCTTCTTCAAGTCGCCCGCTTTGCCACTTTGGCCGATAGCATAGACATACATGGTACACGCCAACTCGGCACAGTCATGAAAAGCACCGGCATCCACAACCTTGCCGGTTTTTACCAAGTTCTGGTACATCAGGCTATTTTTGCCACCACCGATGACCCTAGCCAGCATATCGAGCGAGGCTTCGTCATCCGCACCGTTATAAGAGGTCGGCCACGCCATCAGCAACATCGGTTGCTGGATCTTGTCTTCCAGCGTCAGGTAGAGATCGTTCTCCAACGTAACTGGCTGCTTGGCCGGTTTTTCCACCTCAGGTCCACGCGGGATAGAGCCATAGTATTTATTGACCCACTCGAGTGTCTGTTCAATATCAATATCACCACCTATGGTCAGGGTGGCATTATTCGGGCCGTACCAGCGCAGGAAGAAGGCTTTGAGGTCGTTCACGTCGACCCGGTCAAGATCTTCGATATAGCCAATGGTCTGCCATGAATAAGGATGGGTACGCGGGAACAGGGCCTCGCCCATGCGCTCGTAGACCAAGCCATATGGACGGTTTTCATAACGTTGGGCTCGTTCGTTTTTCACCGTCGAGCGCTGGATCTCAAATTTACGCTGCGACACCGCACCAAGCAGGAAGCCCATGCGATCAGCCTCCAACCACAGAATTTTCTCAAGCTGATTGGCAGGAATGGTTTGGAAGTAGTTAGTCCGATCACGGTTGGTCGTCCCGTTTAATGTTCCTCCCGCTTCGGTGATCAACTTGAAGTGCTCTTGATCACCAACATGCTCCGAGCCCTGGAACATCATGTGTTCGAAGAAATGGGCAAATCCCGACTTACCCAGTTCCTCACGAGCCGAGCCAACGTGGTAAGTCATATCAACATGTACCAGAGGATCCGATGTATCCTCGTGTAGTACCACGGTCAGCCCATTGGCAAGTTGGTATTTAGAATACGGGATCACTGGTGTGTCAGAAGACGCCCCAGCTTTGACTTGTTCGACGAATGTTACCCCTGACGGTAACTCGGGTGCCCCGGCCTGTTGAGACTGTAGTTGGCTACAGCCTGCCAGTGAGATCAGCGCAATCCCCACTATCCACTTATGCACTCAATGCCTTCCTTATAATAAACCTTGGACCAGCAAAGCCAGTACGGTATAGCGCGCCGCTTTTCCAACCATGATGATAAAAAAGCTGAGCCAATGGCGCATCCGCAACCAGCCTGCGGCCAAACACAGCGGATCACCAATTACCGGTAACCAGCTGAAGAATAACGACCAGTAGCCGTATTTTTTTAGCCATAGTAATGCTTTATGACCGTGTTTTTCTTTAGAAGTTTTATCTGGCAGCCACCTTCCCAGCCAATAATTGGTCATGCCGCCCAAGGTATTGCCGATTGTCGCCACAGCGACCACCAGCCAAATCGCATTATCCCCCAGCTTTATCGTGGCAATCAGATTGGCCTCCGAGCCGCCAGGAAGCAAGGTAGCACTCAAAAAACCGGTGGTGAATAACACCCATAAGGCTGATTCGCCATTAAATAACTCTAGCATTTATCGTTCTAGTTGATTGATATGTTTGCTGTACCTTATACCATTTGCCGCAAAAAAAAACGGGCAACCCAAAGGCTACCCGTTACAAAATGTTGCTACGTTTTGGTGCTATGCCGCGCGGCTAAGCTAGCCAACCAATGCCAGCAAGATACCAGCGGCGACCGCCGAGCCAAGTACGCCGGCGACGTTTGGCCCCATTGCATGCATCAGCAAGAAGTTCTGTGGGTTTGCTTCGAGGCCGACTTTGTTCACCACACGGGCAGCCATCGGGACCGCAGATACCCCAGCAGCACCGATCAGCGGGTTGATGTCTTCCTTGCTAAAGCGGTTGAGCATCTTGGCCATCAGCACACCACCACCGGTACCGACACTGAAGGCGACCGCACCCAACACCAAGATCCCGAGGGTTTCGAAGCGCAGGAACTGATCTGCCGCCAATTTAGAGCCCACACCAAGACCGAGCATAATAGTCACGATATTGATCAGCTCGTTCTGTACCGTATTCGACAAGCGGTCAACGACCCCAGATTCGCGCATCAAGTTACCCAGGCAGAACATCCCAACCAACGGCGTCGCTGCCGGCAAGAATAGGATGGTCATCAGCAGAACGGCCAGCGGGAACAGGATTTTTTCAGTCTTGCTCACGTCACGCAGCTGCTGCATCTTGATCTGGCGTTCTTCCGGCGTCGTTAGTGCTTTCATGATCGGCGGCTGAATGATCGGCACCAGCGCCATGTAGCTGTAGGCAGCGACCGCTATCGCACCGAGCAAGTCAGGGGATAGCTGGCTGGCAAGGAAGATCGCCGTTGGGCCATCCGCACCACCGATAATGGCAATCGAAGAAGCATCAGCAAGGGTAAACTCCATCCCCGGTACGGAATTAAGTAAAATAGCACCGAACAAGGTGAAGAAAATACCGAACTGGGCTGCCGCACCGAGCAACAAGGTTTTCGGATTGGCAATCAGCGCCCCGAAATCGGTCATTGCCCCGACGCCCATGAAGATCAGCAGTGGGAATACACCCGTTTCGATACCGATATAGTAGATGTAATACAGCAGGCCACCTGGCTCAGTGAAGCCTGCGTTAGGAATATTGGCCAAAATCGCACCAAAGCCCATTGGCAGCAACAACAAGGGCTCGAACCCCTTGCGGATTGCCAAAAACAACAGGCCGGCACCGATCAGCATCATAAACAGCTGGCCGAGTTCAAAATTGGCAATACCGGTCTCGTTCCAGAGAGTTAATAATCCGTCCATGGTTCCCTCTTATGCCAGACTCAGGATCGGCGAACCGACTGCCACTGAATCACCTTCTTTGACATGGAGATCTTGCACGGTACCGCTGCGGGCGGCACGAACTTCGGTTTCCATCTTCATCGCTTCAAGGATCACCAGCACATCCCCTTCAGAAACTTGCTGCCCAGGCTGGACATTGATCTTGAAGATGTTGCCGGCAAGGGGGGCTGGTAGCGCCTCAGCATTACTTGCCGGAGCCGCAGCTACCGGTGCAGGAGCATTAGCAGCAGGTTCAACCGAGGAAAGCTCACCGCTTGGTCCGACTTCAACGTTATAGATCTGACCGTTTACTTTCACGCTGTATGCTTCTACGGTTGCTGCCGTGCTAGTTACAGGAACGGGTTGTTCAGCCGCAACTTCCGGCTCACTACCCGGTGCAGGTTCAAATGCCTCAGGGTTATTACGGTTCTTAAGGAAATTCAAACCAACCTGAGGGAACAAGGCATAAGTCAGCACATCATCAACCTGATCTTGTGCCAGTTCGATACTGTCAGATTTTGCCTTAGCCAGTAAGTCCGACGTTAACGCGCCCAGCTCAGCGTCGATCAAATCTGCCGGGCGACACGTAATGGGTTCACCGCCTTCAAGTACTCGAGCTTGCAGCTCCGCATTGACCGGCGCTGGTGCCGCGCCGTATGCTCCTTTGAGAACACCGGCAGTTTCCTTACTGATACTCTTATAGCGCTCACCCGTCAGGACATTCAATACCGCTTGGGTACCCACAATCTGCGATGTCGGCGTCACCAGCGGGATAAAGCCCAGATCTTCTCGCACACGCGGGATCTCTTCCAGCACTTCATCAAAACGATCCGCGGCGCCTTGCTCTTTGAGCTGGCTTTCCATGTTGGTCAGCATGCCGCCTGGTACCTGGGCCAGCAAGATTCGGGCATCCACTCCTTTGAGGCTACCCTCGAACTTCGCGTACTTCTTACGTACCTGACGGAAGTAGCTGGAAATCGGCTCCAGTTGTTGCAAGTTCAAATTAGTGTCGCGCTCGGTTCCTTCTAGCATTGCAATCACAGTTTCGGTTGGCGTATGACCGTAAGTCTGACTCATCGAAGAGATCGCGGTATCGAGGATATCGAGCCCGGCTTCTACCGCCTTAACCGCTGTGGCCGTTGATAGCCCTGTGGTCGCATGGCAGTGTAGGGCCAGAGGAACATCACAGGAGGCTTTGATACGCTTGACCAGCTCTTCCGCCTCATACGGCTTGAGCAGGCCAGACATGTCTTTGATACAAATGGAATGGCAACCTAGATCTTCCAAGCGTTTTGCCAGATCGGTCCAAGTATCCAGGTTATGGACCGGGCTGGTGGTATAGGAGATGGTGCCCTGTGCATGCGCGCCGACATCAACAGTGGCCTTGACCGCTTTCTCAAAATTACGGACATCATTCATTGCATCAAAAATACGGAATACATCCATCCCGTTGGCGTGTGCACGCTCAACAAACTTCTCGACCACATCGTCGGCATAATGGCGGTAGCCCAGTAAGTTCTGGCCGCGAAGCAGCATCTGCATCGGGGTTTTCGGCATCGCTTGCTTGAGCAAACGCAGGCGCTCCCATGGATCTTCGCCCAGATAGCGGATACAGGCATCAAACGTTGCACCGCCCCAGGTCTCCAACGACCAGTAGCCGACATCATCGAGCTTCTCGGCAATAGGCAACATATCTTCAATGCGAAGACGGGTAGCAAATAACGACTGGTGGGCATCACGTAACACAACGTCAGTGATCGCTAATGGCTTGGACATGCTCACAAACTCCTTGTAAAAAATACTTCCTAAAAATCACAATCTCATTGCAACAACAATACTGTCGCTTATGCCTTCTGGTCACGGTAGCGGTGTACCGCCGCTGAAATAGCAGCGACAACCTCAGGCTGGATTCCATTGTGATTAACGGCAACTGGTGATGGCTGGCTCGATGCCGGCACATTCGGTGTCTCTTTAGGCGCAATTTTGGCTAACAGCTGCACTAAATAGATCAAAGTACTGAGAAACAAAAAAACCACGACCATACCAGTAACCATAATCGTCGCTGCTTCCCACAGCAAAGGACCTAAATCTGCCATAATGCTTCCTTTCATTCATTTTGTAATAGGCGGGTTAACAAATACCACGTTAAGTAAATTTATGTCAAACCGATTAACAATAAGCCAATCAATGGTGGTTATTTCGCCTTTTTATGAGGGTTTGATCGTAAAATTACAAAATCTCCGTAAAAAATCAGCTAAAAAACACGTTTTTTGTCACTTCACGCCCTAACGATGTTGTCACTTTACACCGACTCTTTTAATTCTAGTTACCAGCGCCCATCAACTCCCCCAATTACGCTTACGTAAACGTAAGGCGTGATTCTTTAAATATACAAAGTCCTTGTTTTATAAACTGTATTAGTGGCTTGCTGGATTATGTGCTCAATACCAAATGACGGAATCTTCTTGCTCTCCGGTTCTTTTAAGACGGTTTTAGATCAACCACGATGGATGAACTCATTTTTCATCAAAAGCTGAAGGGGCGAAATCAATCAGATTGGGAGGTTTAATACCAATCTGGATAAGGTCCTTGATCAAATGTTTATGTAGGCTGGTATAAGATGAAGGTGATCGGGGGGTTGTCGGTATGGCAGAAAGTACAGATAGAAAAAAAGCCCAGCCTAAGCTGAGCTTTTAAATAATGGCGCGCTCGGGAGGATTCGAACCTCCGACCGCCTGGTTCGTAGCCAGGTACTCTATCCAGCTGAGCTACGAGCGCGCAAAATCTGTTTTTATCGCATCACCTGTCGGCAATACGTTGAAATAATGGCGCGTCCGGGAGGATTCGAACCTCCGACC
>NZ_JAKJSK010000008.1:0-532945 GCF_050336935.1 Photobacterium satsumensis | reverse complement strand
CCCAGCACCCAGCACCCAGCACCCAGCACCCAGCACCCAGCACCCAGCACCCAGCACTTAAAACTTTTTTTAAAAAAATCCTAAAGGTATTTTCACCAGTGCCGTTAAAAGAAGTACTTAAACAAAAATAGATATTTACCCCCTGCTAAGGCTGGGTTGTAACTCAACAAGGAGCGAAATATGTCTGTTACCGTAAATACTAACGTTTCAGCAATGACGGCCCAGCGTCACCTAGGTTCAGCAACGAACAACGTAAGCAGCAGTATGGAGCGTTTGTCTTCAGGTTTGCGTATCAACAGTGCGAAAGATGATGCAGCGGGTCTACAAATCTCTAACCGTCTGACCAGCCAGACTAACGGCTTGAACGTGGCAATGCGTAACGCCAACGACGGTATCTCTATGGCGCAAACCGCTGAAGGTGCGATGCAAGAATCGACCAACATCATGCAGCGTATGCGTGACCTGTCACTTCAGTCTGCTAACGGCTCAAACTCAACGTCTGACCGTGAAGCAATCCAGAAAGAAGTAGATAGTTTGCAGGAAGAGCTTAACCGTATAGCTGATACTACCTCCTTCGGTGGTCAGAAGTTGCTTGATGGCTCTTATGGAACCCAGGACTTCCAAATCGGTGCCAACTCAAACGAAACTCAGTCACTAGAATTGAAAGATGTTTCAGCGCACGCAATTGGTCGTACTTACCAAAGTTTTGACGGTTCAGGTACAACAACGGCTACAGTAGCAAACGGTGATTCATCTGCAGCGGGCTCAATGACGTTGGATTTGGGTAACGGTAATTCGACCGATATTACTTTAAATGAAGATATGACAGCGGATGATCTTGCTAACAAGATCAATAATGTTTCGGGAATCAGTGATGTAAAGGTCACTGGTAATCATGCGACTCAAACTATTGATGCCATGGGGGCAATAACTGGTGCTGCAAGCCTTGATATTAATGGTGCTGCTGTTGATATCACTGATGCTGCTGATACTGCTGCTGTTGCAACAGCGATTCAAGCTGAAATTGATAACGGTAACCTAGAAAATGTATCCGTGAGTGAAGCGGGTGGTACCTTGACACTAACGGCATTAGATGGCAGTACTGATTTAGATATTTCTGCAGATTTAAGCTCTGCGACGGCTGGTACACTTGATGTAGGTTCTTCAACTGTTGGCTTTGGTAATTCTGGTGGTGAAACAGCTCAAGCCGTATCAACAGCTTCATCCTTTAATATTGATTTCTCTGGCGCCAAGCTTAACGAAGGTATGAGTGCATCTGTTGATGGTACTGCAATGACTCTTGCTGCTGGTACAACAACAGACTCAGTTGCGGGTATCGATGTAACCACTGAAGCGGGCTCACAGAGTGCGGTTGACGTACTTGATGCTGCTATTGCTCAGGTGGATGAGCAGCGTGCAGATTTGGGTGCCTTCCAAAACCGTATGAACCACACTCTGAACAACCTAGCGAACGTTAACGAAAACGTGAACGCGTCTAACAGTCGTATCAAGGACGTTGATTTCGCGAAAGAAACGACTGACCTGACGAAGAATCAGATCCTACAGCAGGCATCAACGTCGATTCTTGCTCAGGCGAAGATGAACCCACAGGCGGCGCTAAGCCTATTGTAATTCATTGAAAGAAAAGAGGCATGGCTATATGGCCATGCCTTTGTTCTGTAATAAGTTTGTTTAAGCATCAAGGAGAAGTGTTTATCATGGATAAAATATCAGATAACCCCGCAGCTTCTTCTCTTTCTTCAGTAACATCTGCAAATGTAAAGCCGGCTCCCTCTCTCAATGATTTGAATGCATCTAAGCGCACTGATGTGGCTAAAACAGAATTGCCGTTGAAGTCCGCGGTTAATCAAACAGAAAAAGCAGATTCATTTCGATTAATGAGTGAGCCTTCAGCAGATGAACTCAATGAGTTTCACCGCGAACAGATTGAAGCTTTGTCAAAGCGGATTAACCGTGAACTCAAGTTTGAATATGACGAGGAGCACGGTGAGCAGGTCGTCTACATCTATGACAAGACCAGCGGTGATTTAATCCGGCAGATCCCAGCGCAGGAGCTTTTAGAGCTAAACGAAAACTTATCGAAATATTCCGTGAGTTCATTTCAAGAGAAAATCTAACTTGGCTTGATTTTTGCTTTGATTTTACATCTGCAATAAGCGGCAAGTCACAACGACTGAATGGGTAGAGGTTATACATGGCAGGTTTATCGGTAGGCGGTTTAGGCTCGGGGTTGGATGTTGCCGGGATGACCCAGCAATTGGTTGCAGCTGAACGTACTCCAAAACAGCTTCGTATCACCGATGAGAAATCCAAAGTCGATGCTAATTTAAGCGCCTACGGTTTGGTGAAATCTTCAGCCAGTACTCTGCAAGACTTGTTGGAAGATTTTGTTGACGATGAAGCATTCAGTAGTAAATCAGCATCCTCTTCTGATTCTGGCTATGTCAGCGTTACTGCCGAAAGTAATGCCCAAAATGGTCGTTTTTCCGTTGAAGTACTACAGATGGCGCAGAATCACAAAGTAGTAAGCTCTAACAGTTTTGACGCTGACCCTGATGCGAGTTTGGGGAGTGGTGAGTTAGTTATCGGACTCGGTAATGAATCGATGACAGTTAATATTGATGTGAATAGTAGTAACCTCAATGATATCCTTGATGCTATCAACAATCATGCGGATAACCCAGGTATTACTGCAACGGTTATCAATGATAATGAAGGCTCCAAAATTGTTTTTACCGGTAATGCAACTGGTGAAGAGCAGAAAATTAGTATTGATGCTTCCGGGGCAAACGGTGATTTGACCAAGTTGGAATATCAGTATGACCCTAACCTGCCAGATCGGGATGATCCTACCTACCCTAATCCACCGCCGGATATGGTTCAAATGCAGGCCGCGCAGGACGCTGAAATTCGGATTGATAACTTTTCGACGATTACCAGCGATACCAATAAATTCGAAGATGCCATCGCAGGCGTTACGCTGGATGTCAGTAAATTAACCGGTACGTATAACACCGGCGAAGATACTGATGAAATTTCAGTGAAAAGTGTGAATATCGAAATCTCGAATGATACGGATCAGGCAAAGTCTTCGTTATCTAAATTTGTTGAAGCTTTCAATAGCTTACATGAAATGGTGGAGTCCCAGTCAAAGTACGATGTTGATGAGCAGAAAGGTGGGCCACTAGTCGGTGATAGTGTATCCCGCTCGCTACTTGGCCAAATGCGAAATTTGATGAATGAGCCTGTTATCATCAATGATCAAATGATTTTGTTGTCAGAGTTCGGAGTAACCACAACCCGTGAGGGTAAAGTTGAAATCGATGATGAAGTTCTCAAGGCTTCTCTGGAAGATAATTTTACCGCTTTTGGTTTATTTTTTAATGGTGATGAAGGTTTTCTTAAAAAAGCTGATAATTTACTGGATGGTTTTGTTGGCACAGAGGGCACAATTACCAGCCGTGAAGACAGCCTTAAAGATCAGCAAAAGCGTCTGGAAGATGATCTGGCACTGTTGGATGAAAGGATGGAAGCTTTTGAAGAGCGGACCTATCGTCAGCTCTCCGCCATGGATGCCGCCATCTACAAAATGAACAACGAACTCAGCACTATGATGAGTATGCTGGTTTTCTAAAGGTGAAACATGCAAGAGTTAGCGAAACTAGAACAACATATCAAAGCCTTGCTCGAGCTTGAGGATTACCCAGATGATTTCCCAGAGCAGCTCGAACAACTTGTCGCTGCAAGGCATGAGCGGGTCAAATTAATTCTGGCTGACCAAGAAAAACTCAGCCGGGAAACGTTTGAGGACGTCCAGCAACGTACCCGTGAATTGAAAGCATTGCTGGAACAAAACAAAGCACGGATCAGGCAGAAACTACTAACGGCCAAGCAAGGCAAAAAATCGGTTTCTGTCTATAAAATGTATCAAAAATAAATAGGAAATAGCCATGCGTGGTTCACTTCAGGCATATAAACAAGTGTCAGTTAATTCTCAGTTGGCCAGTGCATCGCCGCACCGTGTGGTGTTGATGCTGCTAACCGGTGCTATTGAGCGCTTGGTCCAGGCCAAAGCTGCAATGGAAATGGGCAATGTTGCAATGAAAGGTGAGCGAGTGTCTAAGGCGCTGGCTATCATCGGTACATTGCGTGATAGCCTGTCGATGGAAGATGGCGGTGATATCGCAACCAACCTAGATAGCCTGTATGACTTCATGATGCGCCACGTTATTGACGGCAGCTCGAACAACCAGCCGGAAAACTTCACCGAAGTGGTCGATTTGCTACGTGAAATCAAGTCAGCATGGGAGCAAATCCCTGCTGAGTACCATCATCTGGCAGAGGAATCATAACAGCCTGACAATACTATTGTCGGGGGGGATTCGCTGATCTCTCCAGTATAAAATCCATTCGATAGCTATCCCTGCGGGTTTTTCATTGGGATAGCTTCACAGCTTTTGCCCACCGTTGGTTGCCTTATTCTGTACTTTAATTACAATGGTCAGATAAGATTTGAAGTGGTTTCTCGTCGCATTAGGCAGTTTTTTTCATAGTTTTTGAATATGAAAGTCGATAATGCCAGCACGAAATAACTCTAAGTAGGCAGGCAAACTCTTTTCTATGCAAGTTCATACCCTCGTTATTGATGATGACCAGCAGCATCGCCATGATTTAAGCGTGATCCTTTCCTTTATTGGTGAGCAGTATGAGGCTTATTCGTCTCTAGAGGTTAACAGTTCGCACTGTGAAAAAGAGTGGGGCGCATGTTTACTTGGCAAGGTCAGTTCCAGTCAGTCATTGAGCACGCTGCTTAATTTTTTGCGAACCCATCATCACATTCCCGTGATCTCCATGGGTGATCATGAAACTGAGCTGGCGTCTTTACCTAACTATATCGGTAACCTCGATAAGCCATTGCACTATGGCCAATTGATGGACGCCTTCCGCCATTGCAAAGAGTTTTTGGGCAAGCAAACTTTCCAACTCCCCTCTTTGGGCCGCAAGAATACCTTGTTCCGCAGCATGGTTGGGCGCAGCGAAGCCATTAGCCAGATCCGCCATTTGATGGAGCAAGTTGCCTCGACAGATGCCAGCGTGTTGATTTTTGGTGAGTCAGGCACCGGCAAAGAGGTGGTCGCGCGTAATATCCACTATCACTCGACGCGTGGCAAAGGGCCATTTGTGCCGGTTAACTGTGGTGCGATCCCTCCTGATCTGTTGGAAAGCGAACTTTTCGGTCACGAAAAAGGGGCCTTTACCGGTGCCGTTTCTGCGCGTAAGGGCCGTTTTGAACTGGCCGAAGGGGGGACCTTGTTCCTGGATGAAATTGGCGACATGCCAATGTCCATGCAAGTGAAACTATTACGTGTATTGCAGGAGCGCTGCTTTGAGCGTGTGGGCGGTAGCGAAACGATCAAAGCTGACGTGCGCATTGTGGCGGCAACGCACCGTGATCTCGAGTCTATGATCGCCGATGAAAAATTCCGCGAAGATCTGTACTACCGATTGAACGTCTTCCCGATTGAGATGCCGGCACTGCGCGAGCGAATGGAAGATATTCCTTTGCTGCTGCAAGAGCTGTTGGCTCGGATGGAGGCTCAGGGCGCCAAGCCTATCCACTTTACGCCTCGTGCTGTCACGTCTTTGATGGAGCATGATTGGCCGGGCAATATTCGTGAGTTGGCTAACTTGGTTGAGCGTTTGATCATTCTTTATCCGGGCGAAATGGTAGACATCAGTCACCTGCCGATGAAGTATCGCTACAGTCAGTTCCCTGAATTTCAGCCGGAAGAAAACTTCCTATCGGTTGACGATCATGAAAGGCTGGCATTGGCTGATATGTTCAGCAGCCAGAGTTCGGAGCTGGATGATGCCCAGAACCACAGTGATTTACCACCGGAAGGGGTAAATTTGAAGGAAATGCTGGCAGAGCTAGAAATTGACATGATCAGCCAGGCGCTAGAAGCGCAGGCCGGGGTTGTTGCCCGGGCAGCAGACATGCTGGGGATGCGCCGCACCACATTGGTTGAAAAAATGCGCAAATATGGTTTAAGTCGCTAGTCAAAATACCATCATTTCCAAGGCGCCAATTTATTGGCGCCTTTTTCTATCTTCCTCTCCAGGTAACGTGCTGATAATAAAGATATAATCATGGCACTATTCATGCATACTTCTTGTCTATAGCATTTTATAATGGCATTTTTTGAAGCGTACGGCTGGACGTTCCACGCCGAGCGCATCGCTAAATTCTTCACGCGTCTTGATGTGCCCACTTTCGTTTTATTAGGTTTTCCATGGATGATAATCAGCCAGCCCAGAGCGTACCGCTTACTTCAAGTTCGTCTTTGGGGACATTGTCACAGCAAGTTAGTCGCTATCAGCAGGTGCTGGAAGTGATGCCATCTGGGGTGATTTTTTTGGATCCGGGCGGTATTGTCCGCGAGGCCAACCCCGAAGCGATCCGTTTGCTTGGTGAGCCTTTTTTTGAACAAACATTAGTGGATCAACGCTGGGTGGATGTTATACAGCGGGCTTTCTCTCCCCGAGACGATGACGGGCATGAGATCTCCTTGAAAAATGGCCGCAGGGTGAAGCTGGCTATCTCGGCATCGAACAGCGGCCAGCTGATTTTCATCACTGATATGACAGAAACTCGTCTGCTGCAGTCGCGGGTCAGTGAGATGCAGCGTTTGTCATCTCTCGGCAAGATGGTGGCGTCATTGGCACACCAAGTGAGGACACCGCTATCCAGCGCGATGTTATATGCCTCTAATTTGGCCGCACCGAATTTGACAGCGCCAATGCGAGATCGCTTTCAAGGCAAGCTCGTCGATCGTTTACACGACTTGGAAAAGCAGGTTAATGACATGCTGTTGTTTGCCAAAGGTGGCGACAACAAAGTGGTGGAGTGCTTTAGTCTCGAGACCCTGCTCAACGAGCTGGATAGCATGGTCGAAGCACAGGTGCTGGGCAGCCAAGTTGATTTCAGTATTGACTGTGACGACGAATCTTTGCCGCTATTGGGCAATGCCAACGCATTGGCGAGTGCGGTCAGCAACTTGATCACCAATGCAATCCAAATGGCGGGCAAGCAGTGTCGGGTTGCGGTGAAGGTTGTCGAGCAAGGTGGTTGGATCCACTTGGCGGTTTTGGATAACGGACCGGGCATAGCCCCTGAGATGCAACAGAAAATCTTGGAGCCTTTTTATACTACGCGCCAACAGGGAACCGGACTTGGGTTGGCGGTGGTACAAATGGTCGCCAGCGCCCACAAGGGGCGATTGACAGTGGAATCTGAGCTCGGAAAAGGCGCTTGCTTTACCTTATCATTACCGCAAGCGGATGCCGCTCAAGAAGCACACAATGAACAACAATTGGACCCGACAGGAGTAACACTATGAACCCAAACCGTGTTTTGGTCGTCGAGGATGACGAGGGGTTGCGCGAAGCTTTGGTGGATACACTGGCATTGGCCGGCTACCACTCGCTGGAGGCTGACAGCGCCGAGCAGGCCTTGTTGATGCTCAAAGCCAATACGGTCGATATCGTAGTGTCGGATGTTCAAATGGCCGGTATGGATGGTCTGGGTTTGTTACGCAGCATCAAGCAGCACTGGCCTAAACTGCCGGTTTTGTTAATGACCGCCTATGCCAATATCGAAGATGCCGTCTCGGCGATGAAAGACGGTGCGATTGACTATATGGCCAAGCCGTTTGCCCCTGAAGTGCTGCTCAATATGGTCAGCCGCTATGCGCCGGTGAAAAATGAAAATGGCCATACCATAGCCGCTGATGAAAAATCATTGAAATTACTGGCATTGGCCGAGAAGGTCGCTAAAACAGATGCGAGTGTGATGGTGCTGGGCCCGAGTGGTTCGGGGAAAGAAGTGATGTCGCGCTACATCCACCAAAATTCCAACCGCAGTGAAGGTCCTTTCATTGCGATTAATTGTGCGGCCATTCCGGAAAACATGCTTGAAGCGACCCTGTTCGGTTATGAAAAAGGGGCGTTTACCGGTGCCATCCAAGCGTGTCCTGGTAAGTTCGAGCAAGCCCAAGGCGGGACAATTCTGCTCGATGAAATCAGTGAAATGGACTTGAACTTACAGGCCAAATTGCTGCGGGTATTGCAGGAGCGTGAGGTTGAGCGTTTGGGTAGTCGTAAGAGTATCAAGTTGGACGTTCGCGTACTGGCAACCAGTAACCGTGATTTGAAAGAGTATGTTGCGCAAGGTCATTTCCGTGAAGATTTGTATTACCGCCTCAATGTGTTCCCGCTGCTGTGGCCGGCACTGTCAGAACGCCCGGGTGATATTGAGCCGTTGGCACAATACTTGATGGAGCGTCATTGTAGCAAGCAGGGGCAGCTGGTACCTGAGTTTTCACCCGCTGCAATGGGTAAACTCAAGCAGTACACTTGGCCGGGCAATGTCCGGGAGCTCGATAACGTTATCCAACGGGCACTGATCTTGTGCCAGGGTCAATCGGTGGCGGAATCTGATATCTTGCTCGAAGGGCTGGATTGGTTGCAGGCCGATGGCTTGCAGACGTTGCTTGAACCGATGGCGAGTACGCATTTGGGCTATGAGGCAACCGGTGTATCACATGCCGTGCCGAGTGTGGCAACAGAGCAGCAGGTTGCTGAGACGGTAAAAATGGCAACGCCAGCGGATGGGTTAGGAAATGAGCTGCGGGAACAAGAGTTTTCGATTATTCTAGACACCATTCGTGCTTGCGATGGCCGGCGCAAGGATGTCGCGGAAAAATTAGGGATAAGTCCAAGAACGCTGCGCTATAAATTGGCAAAAATGCGTGATGCTGGAATAGATATCCCAGTTTGAACACCGTAATGATGGACGAATTCCTTCATACTTAACTTAATAATATTAATAAATTTATTCGGCTGACAACATTTTGACGGGTAGGAGAGAGAAATGAAAGTAAATGGATTTCAGGCCGAAATGCAGGCCATGCAACTGGAAGCAACCAATGCATCCCGCCCGGCAACAGGTCAACAGGTCAGTGCGGATTTTGGCGCAATGCTGGGCGATGCCATCAAAGGCGTCAATCAGATCCAGTCACAATCTAGCGAGCTAGCAACACGTTTCGACCAAGGCGACCGCAGTGTTTCCCTGTCTGATGTCATGATTGCGCGCAACAAGTCCAGCGTTGCCTTCGAAGCGACGGTACAGGTACGCAATAAAATGGTCGAAGCGTACAAAGAACTCATGAATATGCCGGTCTAATTTAGGAATATAGTGCGTGTCGGAACCATCAACTAACAACGAGCTCGCTGTGGCTGGCAATTCACCATCGACAGCGGTTATGGCGGACAGTGAATCTGTGCTTCAGAACCCGGATGCTGAAGAGAAGGGGGCCTCGCGTGTCGATAGCATGCTGGGGAATCTGGATGTGCTTCGTCAGGTCGTTCTGGTTCTGTCGGTCGCTATTTGCGTCGCTTTGATTGTCCTTGTCGTTTCTTGGATAAAAGAGCCGGAAATGCGGCCGCTGGGGACCTATGAAACGGCAGAGCTGATCCCTATTCTTGATCATTTCGATCAGAAAAAAATCAACTATACCCTAGATGGCAACACTATCCGTGTACCTGCCGACAACTTCTCTGCAATTAAGCTGGAATTAACCCGGGCGGGCTTGAACCAAGCTTCTGCGATGGGCGATGACATCCTGTTGCAGGACATGGGATTTGGTGTGTCACAGCGCCTTGAGCAAGAACGCTTGAAACTCAGCCGTGAGCGCCAGCTGGCGCGGGCAATTGAGCAAATTCGTCAGGTTCGTCAGGCCCAAGTGCTGCTGGCGATGCCAAAGCAAAGTGTGTTTGTTCGCCACAATCAGGAAGCGTCTGCCACTGTATTTTTAACCTTGTCTACTGGCGCCAGCTTAGGTCAGCAGGAAGTTGATTCGATTGTAGATATGGTTGCCACTGCTGTACCGGGACTTAAACCGACCCGTGTCACTGTTACCGATCAGCACGGCCGTTTGCTCAGTTCGGGAACGGCCGATCCGCAGGCAACGGCCCGCCGCAAAGAATACGAATTGGAGCGCAAGCAAGAGCAGGCGCTGCGTGAGAAAATCGATGCGATTCTGATCCCTGTGTTGGGGCTTGGCAACTATACCGCGCAGGTTGATGTGTCGATGGACTTCAGCGCGGTGGAAGAAACCCGCAAGCAATATGATCCGGCGTCACAGTCAACACGCAGTGAATATACGCTAGAAGACATTAACAATGGCAACATGGTCGCGGGTATTCCTGGGGCCTTGAGTAACCAGCCACCGGCAGACAGTGCGATTCCGCAGGAAGTGGCTGAACTACAGTCGGGCGGCAGTGCGGGGAATAACTCCGTGCACCGTGAAGCGACCCGCAACTACGAGCTGGATACCACCATCAGGCACCGCCGGGCACAAACCGGTACGGTTGACCGCCAGACAGTGTCGGTCGCGATTGATTACAAGCAGGTACAAAACCCAGAAACCGGAGAGCTAACCCGAGTTGCACTGAGTGAAGCCGAGTTGGCCAAAATTTCCCGCTTGCTCAAAGGTGGGGTCGGTTTTTCTGAAATGCGTGGCGACATGCTGGAAGTTATTTCAGTGCCGTTTGCCATACCAGATGAGCAAATGGTGGCGGACCTGCCGATTTGGGATCATCCGAACTTCAACACTTGGGTTCGTTGGCTTGCCGCTGCCCTTGTGATTATAGTGATCATGGTGGTGATGGTACGCCCTGCGATGCGTAAGCTACTGTATCCGAACCAATCGGCTGACGGTACGCCTCTGGACGAGAATGGCTTGCCTGTCGCTGCTGGTGGTCAAGACACCATTGATCTGATTGGCAGCGAGCTTGACGGCGTAGAAACGCTAGAGCTAAGCAGTAGCAATCTGGATCTACCAAACCTGCATAAAGATGAAGATTTGCTAAAAGCGGTACGTGCCCTCGTGGCTAACGAGCCGGATCTGGCAGCGCAGGTTGTTAAAAGTTGGGTAACTGAAGATGGCTAATGAAGTCGCAACCACAGACAGCAAGAAATTTGATATCACCACCCTGACCGGGGCAGATAAAGCCGCGATTTTGCTGCTGAGCCTCAATGAGCAGGATGCAGCCAGTATTATTCGCCACCTTGAGCCGAAGCAGGTGCAGCGGGTGGGTGGTGTGATGGCACAAATGGCAGATCTAAACCAAGAAAAAGTGTCTGCTGTTCATCGCCATTTCCTTGAAGATATCCAGAAATATACCAGTATCGGTATGGGCAGCGAAGACTTTGTCCGTAATACACTGATCGCTGCATTGGGTGAAGACAAGGCAAACAACCTTGTTGATCAGATCCTGATGGGCAGTGGCTCGCGAGGTCTTGATTCCCTTAAGTGGATGGATCCGCGACAAGTGGCCAGTATCATCCTTAACGAACACCCCCAGATCCAAACCATTGTTCTGTCTTACCTCGAACCTGAGCAGTCAGCAGAGATTCTGGCGCAGTTCCCAGAGCGGGTGCGTTTGGATTTGATGATGCGAATTGCCAACCTTGAAGAAGTTCAGCCGGCGGCACTGCATGAATTGAACGATATCATGGAGAAACAGTTTGCCGGACAAGCCGGTGCCCAGGCGGCGAAGATTGGCGGCCTGAAAGCGGCGGCTGAGATCATGAACTACCTCGACAACAATGTTGAAGGCGCGCTCATGGATCAAATCCGTGACAATGATGAAGACATGGCGACCCAAATTGAAGATCTGATGTTTGTCTTCGATAATCTTGCCGAAGTCGATGACCGCGGTATCCAGACTCTGATGCGTGATGTCCCGCAAGAGCTATTGCAGAAAGCCCTTAAGGGGGCTGATGATACGCTGCGCGAGAAAATCATGCGTAATATGTCCAAGCGCGCGGCTGAAATGCTACAAGATGATCTTGAGGCGATGGGACCAATCCGTGTGGCTGACGTCGAGTCTGCCCAGAAAGAGATCCTATCGATTGCCCGTCGCTTGTCAGATGCCGGCGAGCTGATGCTGACCGGGGGCGGTGCGGATGAATTCTTGTAATAACCCACTGGGTTTACACCGTTTAAAGGCTGCTTATGTCGACTGACCGCCCTGTGGATCGCCGTCGCGGCTTCCTCCGTGTACCTGAACATCAGGCGCAAGAGCTTGAGCGTTGGGCCTACCCGGATTACACCTCTGAACATGAAGGCATTGCTGAAAATGCCTTTAACTACGAGCCCGAGTGGCAGGTAGAGCCGCTTGACGAAGAGCCTGAAGTGCCACCGCTTACTGCGGCCGATTTGGATGAAATTCGCCACTCAGCCTATGAAGAAGGGATTGGTGAGGGCCGTACTGCTGGTCACAGTGAAGGCTTTGAACAAGGCATGCAGCAGGGACTCGAGCAAGGTCAGCAGCAGGGACTAGAGCAAGGTCTGGCCCAAGGGCTGGAGCAGGGGCTAGAGCAAGGAAAAGCACAAATAGACGAGCAGGTCGGCCACTTAGCCCAGCTAGTCGAAAAGCTAGCGACTCCGCTGCAGCAAATCGATGACGCGGTTGAGCAGCAGCTGGTTCAGCTTGTGACCAGCTTGGCCCGTGAGTTGGTTCAGGTCGAACTGAAAACCAATCCTCAAGTGATTTTGCAAACCCTGCGTGAAGGGATTGCTGCGCTGCCGATGGCCGGGCAGCAAACCACGATTCAACTGCATCCCGAAGATCTGGACGTTATCAAACAGGCGTACGGTCCCGAGAACTTGGCAGAGCGGCAGTGGACGCTTCAGGCTGAGCCGGCAATGAACCGGGGGGATCTGTTTGTCGAATCAGGCAATTCGACCATCGACTATCAGATGGAAAACCGATTGCGCCATTTGCTAGAGCAATTTGTTGGCCTCAATAACCAGCCCCAGCCTACCGCTTGTAAAGATACAGGCAAAGAGCCCGGAGAAGGCTGATGGCCAATCTGGCTGAACGTTTAACCCGCTATAAAACCGCCAATACGGCATGTAGGCCGGTGGCATCTGGCCGCTTGGTACGCGTAGTTGGCCTGACCCTGGAAGCGATTGGGTGCCGGGCTCCTGTCGGTAGTCTGTGTAAGGTGGAAACCCTTACTGGCGAGATGGAAGCCGAAGTGGTCGGCTTCTCTGGCGAAACTTTATTTCTAATGCCTAGCGAGCAGCTGACCGGCATCATGCCCGGTGCAAGGGTGACGCCGATCACCGAAGCGGGGGGGATCCCGGTTGGTATGGAGCTGCTTGGCAGGGTCATCGATGGCGTGGGTAATCCTCTTGATGGCCTTGGTGATATCTTTACTGGCAAGCGGGCGGCGTTTAATGCCGAGCCGATAAACCCGCTGGCCAGAAAACCGATCAAAGAACCACTGGATGTCGGTCTGAAGGCCGTTAACGGCCTGCTGACTGTCGGCAAGGGGCAGCGGATCGGCCTGTTTGCTGGCTCCGGTGTCGGTAAATCGGTGACTCTGGGGATGATGACCCGGGGTACCACGGCACAAGTTGTTGTCGTTGGCCTTATCGGCGAGCGAGGCCGAGAAGTCAAAGAATTTATCGATGAAATCCTTGGCACGGAAGGGCGCCAGCGCGCAGTTGTTGTGGCGGCTCCTGCCGATGCATCACCCTTGATGCGACTGAAAGGGTGCCAAACGGCCCTGACGATCGCGGAATATTTCCGGGACCAGGGCTTGGATGTCCTGCTATTGATGGACTCACTGACCCGCTTTGCCCAAGCTCAGCGAGAGATCGCCCTTTCTGTTGGCGAACCGCCAGCCACCAAGGGGTATCCGCCTTCGGTATTTGCCAAATTGCCAGCACTTGTAGAGCGGGCGGGTAATGGTAGTGAGCAACAAGGCTCTATTACCGCTTTTTTCACCGTGCTGACCGAAGGGGATGATCTGCAAGATCCGATCGCCGATGCGTCTCGGGCTATTTTGGATGGCCACATCGTGCTATCACGGGAACTTGCTGATGCGGGCCATTATCCAGCGATCGATGTCGAGCGTTCGGTGAGCCGAGTGATGCCAGCCATTGTGAGCGAAGAGCACCTGATGATGTCCAAGGCGGTGAGGCAAGTGCTGTCGATCTGCCGCAAGAATCAGGATTTGGTATCAATCGGCGCCTATAAGCCCGGTACCGATCAGGCCATCGATCAGTCGTTTGCCTTAAAGCCTCGATTGGATGGCTATATGCAACAGTCAATGAAAGAGGCCGTCCCCTACGAGATGTGTGTCAACATGTTGCGTTCCGTATTGAGTGGGCAATAGATAGCGATTACAACAGCGAACAGCCATTGCTAAATAGATGGTGGAAGAATTTGCCAGGAGAAAGTGATGGCAGCCGATAGTGCACTAGAGCTGATTTTAACCCAGAGCGCAGATGCAGAGCACAAAGCCTCGCTGGCACTGAACCAAGCCCGTATCGAGCGCGAAAACTACTTGCAGCAACTGCAGCAGATAGAAAAATACCGGTTGGATTATTGCCGTCAATTATCAGAACGGGGCCAACAGGGGTTAACTGCCAGCGCATACAACCATCTGCAAAAGTTCTTAAATCAGCTTGATGAAACCTTGGTTAAGCAGAGGAGTGCGGGTGCTCATTTCGACCAGCAGGTCGAACAATGCAGTCGGCATTGGCAGGAAATGCGCAAACAACGGCGCTCCATAGAGTGGTTAATCGACAAGAAACAGACAGAGCGGCAGCGCTTGCTGGATAAGCAAGAGCAAAAAATGATGGATGAGTTTGCCACTATGCAATATGCCCGTCGGCTAATGGGTCACTAACGGGGGGCGTGTTAGCCTGTTGCTCGAATGAGGGTTGAGCAAAGACTCATATATTGGCGCATTTTTTGCATTGTTAACCGCCATAGGCCACTGTCAAAGCGCGATCTTCATTATGTTTTTATCTCAAATATTCAAAACGGATACCGTTCCGGGAGCATCAAAGTCCTCTGCGGCGACTGAAGGCCAGCCGGGCGAATTGGACGCTGTGCCGGAAAAGGGCTTTAGCCAAACTCTGCAAGGGGCTATGGGTAAAGAGCCAACAGCGGAATCGGCTGCACTGGACTCCGAGGCGAAAACCACAGGTGAAGATAGCAAAGTGTCTAGCACACAAAAGCCATCGATGGGGACGAGTGAAACCATTGATGATGTAGCACAGCATATTGATAAAAAAGAATTAATTAAGGATGGCAGTCAGGAGATTGAAGGACTGGCTGAATCGGGTGGCAAAAAGGCCGGGGACCAAACCGGCAGCCAAGCGGACGATGCGTTATCCGGTGATGATGCGGTTGCAACCGCAGTAGCTGCTCAACTTGCAGGATCATCGATAGCCAACACTGATAACGCCAAGTCATCCATGAGCGAAGGCGAAGAGCTCCTTCAGCGTTTATCAGCATCACACAGTCAACTCGCGGGCACAGATGGCAAGTTGTTGCCGCCTGATGCAGAAGCGTTAACCAAAGAGGCAATGACCGACAAAGGCAGCGCTGATGGTAAAGAGACAATATTTGGTAAAGACGCGGTTAGCAAAGACGCGGTGGGTAAAGATATCGCCATGGGGAAAGACCCTGCTGGCAAAGCTGCCATTGGGATTGAAGGGCTGGTGGCACAAGAGAAAGATGGCGCGGTACTGGCCGATGGCAAGCCGGTAAAAGGCGAGCAGGCGGGTAAAGTTGCCTTATCAGGGATGGCGTTGACCAATGGCGAGCCTGCCGAGCTTAAAACCGTTCAGGGAAAGTCAGCATTTCATTCATCGCCGAACAGCGAACTAGCGGCTTTGATGGGGCAATCATCTTCATCCGAGACATTGAAAGGGTCGCAGCTAGCGAAAGGCAGTGTGGGGGTACTGGCTGCGGCTTCGCTCGATGATGCTTCAAGCACCAAGGGGGATGCCTTGAAAGACGGTTTAATCGCGAGTCAGGGTGAGATTCACGGGCCACATACCGCGCACCGAACGGCGGCGGGGATATTGGTGACCGAGGGTGAAAAGCCAGGAACGACTCAACCTCCTTTGCTGTTGAGCAAAGAGCAAGGCGGGGAACAATTGGCGGACAGGGTTCAGATGATGATGTCGAAGAACCTTAAGCATGTTGATATCCGTCTTGATCCGCCAGAACTTGGCAAGTTGCAGATCAAATTATCGATGAATAACGATCAGGCATCGGTGCAAATTACTGTTGCCAACCAACAATCAAGGGATCTGGTTGAGCAAGCGATGCCGCGTCTGCGGGAACTGCTGCAGCAACAGGGATTGCAGCTAGCGCAAAGTACGGTTCAGCAGGATAGCAGTCGTCAGTTTGCGGGTGGTTCGCAGCAGCAACCCAATGGTCAGCCAGGCTCTTCGCATCAGTCCGGCTCTTCTCATCAGAATGGTGAACAAGTCTCAGGCCAGGCAGCCGCCCATGAGTTGACTGCTGGCAACAACAACCCGGGCAGTAGTGCGGATTTGTGGATGACGGCACCAAAAGACGGTGTTGATTATTATGCCTAGGTGTTCTGTCTGTTAAACTGGCCGAGTACGAAAATGAATAAACACAAAGGACGAATTATAGATGGCAGATGAAGCACAACCAGGCGGTAAGAAAAAGCTCATTATTATTGCCGTGCTGGCCGTTGTTCTGCTTGCAGGAGGCGGCGCTGGAGCATGGTTTTTCTTCAGTGACTCATCGACGGAGCCTGAAACCGCGCAGTCCGGCTCGGCGACCCCATCAGCACCGGCGGTGGTGGAATCAGCCTACTATGTTATTTTGCCCCAACCTTTTATTTTCAATGTTAGTGGTGACGCGCGTGACAGGTTGGTGCAGGTCAAAGTTCAGCTTATGGTCAGGGGGGATAGCAATGAAGCTGTCGCCCGTCAGCATATACCGCTGATAGAAAGTACGTTGTTGCAGACATTTGGTGCTGCAACGGTTGAGCAATTGAGAACGCCGACAGGACGATTGGATCTTCGTAGCCAGTCGTTGGCGGCGGTCCAAGAGGCTCTGCTCAAGGTATCCGGGCGACAAGCTGTTGAGCGGGTACTGTTTACTGGTTTTGTAATGCAATAGGTTTTATGTGAGTGACTTATTAACTCAGGACGAAATTGACGCCCTCTTACACGGTGTTGACGATGTCGATGATGATGATGACGGTGGCCAGAATGAAACTGGCGTTATGGCTTTTGATTTTTCATCACAAGACAGGATAGTCCGTGGGCGGATGCCCACACTGGAGCTGATTAACGAGCGCTTTGCCCGCCATATGCGGATCAGCTTGTTTAATATGTTGCGAAAAACAGCCGAAGTTTCTATCAATGGGGTACAGATGCTCAAGTTTGGCGAGTATCAGAATACCCTGTATGTCCCGACCAGTTTGAATATGGTGCGCTTCCGCCCGCTGAAGGGCACTGCACTGATCACCATGGAAGCCCGACTGGTCTTCATTTTGGTGGAGAACTTCTTTGGTGGCGATGGTCGTTTCCACGCCAAGATTGAAGGGCGTGAATTTACGCCGACTGAGCGTCGCATTGTTCAGATGCTGCTGAAGCTGGTGTTTGAGGATTACCGCGAGGCATGGTCACCGGTGATGGGGGTCGAATTCGAGTACCTCGACTCTGAAGTGAACCCGACGATGGCCAATATCGTCAGCCCGACCGAAGTGATTGTCGTCAGCTCGTTCCATATCGAGGTTGACGGCGGCGGTGGTGACTTCCATGTGGTGATGCCTTACTCCATGGTTGAGCCGATCCGCGAATTGCTCGATGCCGGTGTCCAGAGTGACAAGATGGATACCGATGTCCGCTGGAGCAAGGCGTTGCGTGATGAAATCATGGATGTGCCGGTGAATATGCGGGCCAAGTTGCTCGATGTTGACCTGACCCTGCGTGACTTGATGGAGCTTCAGCCGGGGGACGTGATCCCGATTGATGTGCCGGAAGCGGCAACGGTCTTTGTCGAAGACTTGCCAACCTACCGCGCCAAAATGGGTAAATCGGGTGAGAACATCGCACTGAAGATCACCGAAAAATTAAAGCGTCCGGATATGGTAAAAAGCGATTTGGCTTTCCTCGATCGCGATGAACTAGGCTCGGCACTGTTGAACCTTCACAGTGACGATACAGACAATTAAGGACGAGATCCGAATAGGTACAAACATGTCTAATAATGATCAACAAATTGCCGACGATTGGGCGGCGGCTTTGGCTGAACAGGCCAGTGATGAAGGGGCGCAGCCGGCGCCGCTGGAAGAGCTGACCGATGAATCGGCTCCGATTGGCGAAGATGAACGCCGCAAACTCGATACTATCTTGGATATCCCGGTGACCATCTCGATGGAAGTTGGCCGGACGCAAATCAGTATTCGAAACTTGCTGCAACTTAACCAGGGCTCAGTCGTAGAGCTCGATCGTGTCGCCGGTGAATCACTGGATGTGATGGTTAACGGTACCCTGATTGCCCACGGCGAAGTCGTGGTGGTCAATGACAAATTCGGTATTCGCCTGACTGATGTGATCAGTCAGACCGAACGGATCAAGAAGTTGCGTTAATGGTGGCGCCTGAATTGAATTTGGCGACCACGCTCGCTTCGCTGTTGTTGGTCTTGGCGGTTATCGTTCTGTTGGCTTGGCTCATCAAAAGGATGAAGCTACCCGGTTTGCAGGGCGGTGATAGCGCCATTCGTATTTTGCGCCAGCTGCCGGTTGGCCAGCGTGAACGAATCGTTCTGTTGCAGGTCGGTGAAGAACAGATGCTGGTCGGGGTGACCCAACATAATATTTCGCTGCTTGGAAAACTCGATAATCCTATTGTTTCCGAGCAAGGTCAGGATGGCGGAGAATTTGCCAGCCAGCTGGGAAAGCTGTTGAGAAAAAATGATAAGAACTAATTTCATTGCCGCCTTATTGGCGGCTTTTTCGCTTTTGTTGGTGTTTCCTGCTGCGGCAGAAACGGCAGCGGGTTTGGCTGAAGGTGCTGCTGCTCAGCCGGGCGCGACATTGAGCGAGATGCAAAACGAAGCCGGTTCAACCGCGATGGCACTGACCCGAAGCGGGGGAAGTGGTATCCCGGCTTTCTCGGTGACGGTAAACCCAGATGGCAGCGAGGATTACTCGGTTACCCTGCAAATCCTTGCCTTGATGACCGCATTGGGATTCTTGCCGGCCATTGTGATCCTGATGACCTCCTTTACCCGGATCGTGGTGGTCATATCGATATTGCGTCAGGCGATGGGCTTGCAACAGACACCGTCGAATCAGGTCATTATCGGTATCGCTATGTTTATGACATTTTTCGTGATGTCGCCGGTGCTCGACAAGATCAACACCGAAGCGGTGCAACCTTATATCAACGAACAAATGAGTGCTGGCCAAGCGTTGGAAGCGGCTCAAGATCCGCTACGGCAGTTCATGCTCAAGCAGACTCGAGTCAAAGACTTGGAAACCTTTGTCGAGATGTCGGGCTCGAATGCCACCGATCCGCAGGAAGTACCGATGACGGTACTGATCCCGGCCTTTGTGACCTCAGAGTTGAAAACGGCGTTCCAGATAGGCTTCATGTTGTTCTTGCCCTTTTTGATCATTGATTTGGTGGTGGCATCGGTATTGATGGCCATGGGTATGATGATGCTCTCGCCGATGATCGTTTCTTTGCCGTTCAAGTTGATGCTGTTTGTGCTGGTGGATGGCTGGAACTTGATCCTATCGACCTTGGCTGGGAGTTTTGGTACGTGACGCCGGAGTTTTTTGTCGAAATCTTCCAAGATGCACTCTATATGGTACTGATCATGGTCTGCGCCATTGTCGTGCCGGGCTTGCTGATTGGCCTGGTGGTCGCGGTCTTCCAGGCAGCAACGTCGATTAACGAGCAGACCCTGAGCTTCTTGCCAAGGTTGGTCGTGACCTTGCTGGCCCTGATGTTCTTCGGCCATATGATGACCCAGATGCTGATGGATTATTTCCACCAGATGATTGATTATATCCCGCAACTGCTGCACTGATGATGAATTATCCTGCACCCCTGCTATTGGAGTGGCTGGCAACGATTTTTTGGCCGCTGACCCGGATCTCATCGATGATGATGGTGATGACATTTTTTGGTGCCCGCTATGTCGCACCTAAAATTCGTCTCTATGTTTCCTTGCTGTTTACCTTTGCACTGTTACCGGTCTTGCCGGTTGCCCCGGTCGATATTCCCTTGATGTCGCTGCAAGGCTTCATCACCACGGGTCAGCAGGTGATCATCGGTGTGGCGATGGGGATGGTGACCACCTTTGTCACCCAGACCTTTATTCTACTGGGACAGATCCTCGGTATGCAGTCAAGCTTGGGTTTTGCCTCTATGGTTGACCCGTCTAACGGTCAGAATACCCCGGTGCTGGGTCAGTTCTACATGTTCCTGGTGGTGATGATTTTCTTGGCCACAGATGGCCACTTAATGATGCTCAAGCTGGTAGCGATGAGTTTCCATACCTTGCCTGTAGGCAAGTCGATGCTCGAAGCCGGTGATTACTACCAGATGGCGCAGTGGTTCGGCCATATGTTCAAGTTTGCCCTTAGCATGGCAATTGCTGGTGTGGTGGCCTTGTTGGTGGTCAATATGTCGTTTGGTGTCATGACCCGGGCAGCGCCGCAGCTGAATATTTTTGCCCTCGGCTTTTCATTTGCCCTTTTGCTGGGTTTTGTGATCAGCTGGTTCTTGATTGCAGGTATTTTGCCGCACTACGAAACGATCTGGCAGGTAGGTGTCGAGCAAGTGTGTAGTTTAATTCGGCTAGATTGCTAGGCAGAGGCGCTAATGGCAGAGTCTGACGGACAAGAAAGAACCGAAGAGGCCACGCCCCGAAGGCGGGATCAGGCCCGCGAAAAAGGACAGGTTCCCCGGTCGAGGGAGCTGGCATCAATTGCTGTGCTGGTGGCTGGCGCCGTCGGTATGATGTGGTTTGGTGAGGCGCTTGGCCGCGGTATCGGTGAGGTCATGACAAGACTGTTCAGCCTAACCCGAGAGGAAGTCTTCGATCTATCACAGCTGTTTGGCTTGATAGTGTCGGCTCTCGGTAATGTGCTGTTTCCGTTATTCATCTTTTTGCTCTTTGTGTATGTCGCCGCTTTTATTGGCGCCACGGGCCTTGGTGGGATCCGCTTTTCGTCACAAGCGGCAGCCCCTAAGCTGTCCAAAATGAACCCGATCAGCGGCTTCAAGCGGATGATGGGCAAGCAGAGCTTGGTTGAGTTGATTAAGTCGATCCTCAAAGTTCTGTTGGTGGTTGGGGTCGCCTTCTTCCTGCTCAAGGCCAGCTTGACCGATTTCTATCAACTTAGCCGCGAGGTGTATCCACAAAATATTGCTCACGCACTGGATATTTTACTCAATTTCATTTTTTTGATCAGTTGCTCCCTGTTAGTTGTGGTTGCTATCGATATCCCGTTCCAGATCTGGCAGCACAATGAACAGCTCAAGATGACCAAGCAGGAAGTGAAGGACGAATTCAAGGACTCGGAAGGTAAGCCGGAAGTGAAGGGCCGTATCCGTATGCTCCAGCGTGAAATGGCACAGCGGCGAATGATGGCGGATGTCCCTCAGGCCGATGTGGTGATCACCAACCCGGAGCACTTCTCTGTCGCACTGCGCTATGACTCCAAGATTGACTCGGCACCGGTGGTCATTGCGAAAGGAACCGACTTCTTGGCATTGAAAATCCGTGAAATCGCCAACGAACACGAGATCGAAATTGTCCCTGCGCCGCCACTGGCGAGGGCCCTATATCACACCACCGAACTCGAGCAGCAGATCCCTGATGGGCTATTTGCCGCCGTGGCACAGGTACTGGCGTATATTTACCAGCTCAAGCAGTACCAGAAAGGGCGTGGGCGCAAGCCAGCCTTATCCAAGGAAGCGTCGGATATCCCTAACGAGTTTCGTTACTAACCTATCCAGGTTGATTAACCACCAACCACACATTTCTGCTAAAAAGGTCAAGAAAATGACACTAATTTAAGGCATGATAATTGCTAATCAATTAAATGTCGGTTGCTTTTTGTTTGCCGGTGAAAACGGTACAATAGAGATACCAAATTCTTATAACTACCCCTCGCAGATCCTACTAGATACAGTGTCGTCGCAGTGACTACCGGTATATTGAAGGTGTCTTGGTTTAGCGGGAACAGAACCATTACAGACATTGCATGAAGCTATCTTTACCCTTTACCGATAAGTTCAATCCTGCTCGTTTACAGTCGATGCCTGCGATAGGTGCGCCTGTCTTGGTATTGGCAACGTTGGCAATGATCATATTGCCGATGCCGCCAGTACTGCTGGATATGGCTTTTTCCTTCAATATCGCGCTTGCCCTCGTGGTACTGCTGGTGACGATTTATACCCGTCGTCCACTTGATTTTGCAGCCTTCCCGACAGTATTGCTGATAGCGACTTTGCTCCGCTTGGCATTGAACGTTGCTTCTACCCGAGTCGTATTGCTTTATGGCCACGAAGGACCGGATGCTGCCGGTCAGGTTATCGATGCGTTCGGCTCGGTGGTGATCGGGGGTAACTATGCGGTTGGTTTGGTGGTTTTCCTGATCTTGATGATTATCAATTTCATGGTCGTGACCAAAGGTGCCGGCCGAATTTCCGAGGTAAGTGCCCGCTTTACCCTTGATGCCTTGCCGGGTAAGCAGATGGCCATCGATGCCGATTTGAATGCCGGTTTGATTGACCAGGATCAGGCCCGTACCCGCCGTTCCGAAGTCACCAAAGAAGCGGACTTCTATGGTTCGATGGATGGTGCCTCCAAGTTTGTGAAGGGGGATGCCATTGCCGGTATCCTTATCCTGTGTATCAATATTATCGGCGGGCTGGTCATTGGTATGAGCCAGCATGGCCTTGGCTTTGGTGAAGCGATTGAAATCTACAGTTTGCTGACCATCGGTGACGGCCTTGTTGCCCAAATTCCTTCCTTGCTGTTGTCCATTGGTGCCGCCATGATGGTGACGCGTCAAAATACTGACGAAGACATGGGCCAGCAGATGATTTTCCAGATGTTCAACAACCCGCAGGCGTTGATCATCACCGGTGGGATCCTGTTTGTGATGGGGATCGTGCCGGGCATGCCACATATACCGTTCTTGTTATTGGCTGCGCTAATTGGTGGGGTCGCTTATTGGCGCATCAAGTCACAGCGTGAAGCGGCTGAAATCAAAGAGCAAGCAGCCTCGACCGATGTGGTGGCGCCACAGCAGCCCAAAGAGCTGTCTTGGGATGATGTCAAACCGATTGATGTCATTGGCCTCGAAGTGGGCTACCGGCTTATACCTATGGTCGACAAAGACCAAGGCGGTGAGCTGCTGGAGCGGGTGAAAGGGGTGAGGAAGAAACTGTCTCAGGACTTTGGTTTCTTGATCCCGGCTGTCCATATCCGCGATAACCTCGAGCTGCCACCCAATACCTACCGCATCAGCTTGATGGGGGTTGCCTGTGGTGAGGCCAATATCCACCCTAACCGTGAGTTGGCGATCAACCCAGGCCAAGTGTTTGGTAACGTGGACGGCGAGCGCACGATTGATCCGGCTTTTGGTCTTGAAGCGGTATGGGTCAACGACTCTCAACGCGAACATGCCCAAGCGCTCGGCTACACCGTCGTCGACTCTGCGACGGTGCTGGCGACCCACCTCAGCCAGATCTTGACTAACCGTGCAGCCCAGCTGATTGGCTACGAAGAAGTCCAGAATCTGCTCGACTTGCTGGCCAAGTCTGCGCCTCGCTTGGTTGAAGGCTTGGTGCCGGATCAGCTTAGCTTGGGGGTCATCGTTAAAGTACTACAGAACCTGCTTAATGAGGCGATTCCCATTCGGGATATTCGGACCATCGTGCAGACGCTGGCAGAATACTCCAGCAAGAGTCAAGATCCTGACATTCTGACGGCGGCAGTCCGCGTCAGCTTGAAACGATTAATTTGCCAGGAAATCAATGGTATAGAGCCGGAATTGCCTGTTATTACCCTCGTTCCAGAGTTGGAGCAAATCTTGCATCAAACTATGCAGTCTTCCGGCGGCGAGTCGACCGGTATTGAACCTGGCCTGGCTGAGCGCCTGCAGCGTTCACTGGTCGATGCGACCCAGCAGCAAGAACTGAAAGGCGAACCTGCCGTGTTGCTGACATCGGGTGTACTAAGGCTGACACTCGCGAAGTTTGTAAAAAACACAATTCCGTCATTACGTGTGTTGTCTTATCAGGAAGTACCTGATGAGAAACAGATCCGTATTGTCAATGCAGTAGGGAATTCATAATGGCGGTAACGGCGATGACGATGATGGAGATGGTCTTAGGGCTATCAACACCTCACGGCCTGAAATTACGGGAAGGTCACATTGAAAATTAAACGTTTTTTTGCCAAAGATATGCGTGCAGCACTCACCCAAGTTAAGGAAGAACTGGGTGCGGATGCGGTCATCATGTCGAATAAAAAGGTCACCGGTGGGGTGGAAATTGTTGCAGCGCTGGACAGTGAGGATCCTCGCGGCCAACTGTCGTCGGCTGCCAGCAAAACACGCGAAGAACTCGCCGAACGGCTTGATAGTGCCAAGCGCCAACTGGCTGATGATAAGGTCCAGCTCCAATCACCATCAAGCCGGTTTGCCAAAGTGCTAAACAACTTTACCGGCCAGTCTGGTGATGCCGAGCAGAACAGTGGCCAAGGCAATGAAGCCGATTCGTTGTCAGCACTGTTGCAGCGTCAATCCAAGCATTATGGTGATGAGCCGCGTTATGGTCGACACGAAGAGCCCCAGCGTCGTCAGCCTGACTCTTATTTCAATAATCCAGCTGCTCGTCAGCAACCAAGCCGACACGCAAATCACCAGTCAGGCCGTCAACAAGCGGGTCGTCAGCCCAGCCGCCATCAGCTCGATATCGGTGATTATCGTCGCCCGGCGGTACCTCAGGCTGAGCCTCTGCATGCCTCCCGCTCTACAGGCCGTAGCGCTGCTGGCCATAGTCCAGCAGAGAGCCCATTAGAATCACACCGCTCAGAATCTCGATTTGGTTCACCGCAGCAGCCGAAAAATCGTTTGGATCCAAGCCGCTACGATCCCAAAGCGCGCAACCATAGCACCGATGAAATCGATGCGATGCGTAATGAAATGGCCTCGATCCGTCGTCTGCTCGAGCATCAGGTTTCTGGCTTAATGTGGCAGGAAATGGAGCGTCGCGAGCCGATGCGAGCGATGATGATCAAACGGTTGGAAAAAATGGGGTTGTCGCAGGAGCTTTCTGATCAGCTGGCATGCTACATCCCTGAAGATGTGCCAGCGAACGAAGCATGGCCAGCCCTGCTGAACCTGCTTTCTGACCAGATTATTACCACCAAAGACAGTATTTTGGAAAACGGTGGCGTTGTCGCACTGCTTGGGCCAACAGGTGTGGGGAAAACCACCACGATAGCCAAGCTGGCTGCACGGGCAGCGATGGAGTTTGGCCCCGATCAAATCGCCATGGTGACAACCGATACATTCCGTATCGGTGCGCATGAACAATTGGCAACTTACGGACGAATTATGGGCTGTCCGGTCAGAGTGGCTAAAGATGCCGAGGAATTGGCCGATATATTACATCAGCTACGTCATCGTCGTCTGGTTCTGCTTGATACCGCTGGGATGGGACAACGTGATATCAGGCTATCGGAGCAACTCGACACCCTTATGCAAAACAGTGGGTCGCAAATCCGCAGCTATTTGGTGTTGCCTTCGACAGCACAGCGCCGGGTGCTGCATGAAACCATTGAGCATTTCCGTCGTATTCCGCTATCGGGCTGTGTACTGACCAAGCTGGATGAATCATTGAGTTTGGGTGAGGTGATCAGCGTGTCGATACAACACGCACTGCCAATTGCCTATCTTGCTGACGGGCAACGGGTACCGGAAGACATTAAGATCGCCACGGGGAACTATCTGGTTGCTCGGGCAAATGAATTACTTGAACAAGAGTTAAGCCAGCAAACCCACTTCTGGAGTAGCGAAAGCGCTGAGAACCAGGGGGCAGACTTTTATGACTGAGAGCGCCATGTACGATCAAGCTAGCGGTTTACGCCGTATGACCCAGCTAACCTCAACCAAAGTGATTACCGTGACTGGCGGTAAGGGAGGCGTGGGGAAAACCAATGTGACCCTGAACATGGCGATTTCAATGGCTCGCCAGGGTAAGCGGGTTATGGTACTCGATGCCGATCTCGGATTGGCGAATGTTGATGTAATGCTTGGCTTGCGTGCCGGGCGGAACTTATCGCACGTGCTGTCAGGGGTGTGCGAACTTAAAGATATCATTGTCGAAGGCCCATACGGGGTGAAGATTGTTCCGGCAGCTTCCGGTACCCAGAATATGGCTGAGCTGACCGCCGCCCAGCACATGGGGCTGATCCGGGCGTTCAGTACCCTTGAAGACGATATTGATGTATTGCTGGTCGATACCGCCGCAGGCATTTCGGATATGGTGCTGAGCTTTTCCCGCGCTGCCCAGGATGTGGTTGTGGTGGTTTGTGATGAGCCAACCTCGATCACCGATGCCTACGCCATGATTAAGATCCTCAGCCGCGAATATGATGTCCAGCGCTTCAAAATTGTGGCGAACATGGTGCGTAGCTACCGAGAGGGGCGTGAGCTGTTTATCAAGCTGACCCGGGTGACCGAGCGCTTCTTGGATGCCAACCTTGAATTGGTGGCGTGTATTCCACTTGATGATCGGGTTCGCCAGTCGGTGAAACGTCAGAAACTGGTGGTGGAAGCTTTCCCGCGCAGCCCGGCAGCATTGGCACTGGGGGCTTTGGCCAACAAAGCAGCCATGTGGCCGGTCCCGCAAAGTCCTGGCGGTCATCTGGAGTTCTTTGTTGAAAGGCTGTTGGTGAATACCCGACAGCCTCGGGAGGTGCCGCTCAGTGAATAAGGCATTAACCTATGGGCGCTACCAGCAGAGTCCACAGGCCTTTATCGAACGCTACTCGTCATTGGTTAAGCGGATTGCCCATCACCTTATGGGCCGTTTGCCGCCGAGTGTGCTGTTGGAAGATCTTATTCAGGCCGGCATGATTGGCCTGCTTGAGGCCCAGCAGAACTATGACCCGACCAAGGGCGCGAGTTTCGAAACCTTTGCCGGCATCCGTATTCGCGGCGCCATGCTGGATGATATCCGCCGCGGGGACTGGGTTCCCCGCTCTGTTTATAAAAACAACCGACGTATTTCTGAAGCCATTTCGGTCCTTGAAGGCACCCTCGGCCGGGATCCCAACGATCAGGAAATTGCGGCATATCTCGAAATGACGCTAGAACAGTACCACCAGGCCTTAAATGATGTTAATTGTGGTCGTTTAGTGGGTATGGATGATCTTGGGGTTGCGGAAGACACGGTCGCAAATGAAGAATCGGTTGAAGAAAATCTTCCCTTTCAGGGGGTTGTGGATGATAATTTTCGCCAATCCTTGGCCGGAGCGATTAAGACCCTGCCTGAAAGAGAAGCATTAGTTTTGTCCCTGTACTATGACGAGGAGCTAAACCTCAAAGAGATAGGGGCGGTTATCGGGGTGAGTGAATCCCGAGTTTGCCAGATTCACAGTCAGGCGATGCAACGTTTGCGGTCCAAGTTGACTGCGTGGACTTCGTAATAAACACACTATAAAACACTGATAATTCAGTGGGGGCAACTTTGAATAAAAACATGAAAATCCTCATTGTTGATGATTTCTCAACAATGCGCCGAATCGTAAAGAATTTACTGCGTGACCTGGGCTTCAACAATACCCAGGAGGCGGATGATGGATTGACTGCGCTACCGATGCTGAAAAAGGGCGGTTTTGACTTTGTCGTGACCGACTGGAACATGCCGGGCATGCAGGGTATCGATCTACTCAAGCATATCCGTGCCGATGCCGAACTCAAGCATCTGCCTGTGCTGATGATCACTGCGGAAGCCAAGCGTGAGCAGATCATTGAAGCTGCCCAAGCCGGTGTTAATGGCTATATCGTGAAGCCATTTACTGCAGCAACGCTGAAAGAGAAGCTTGATAAAATCTTCGAGCGTATGCAGTAAAACACTTTTCGGGCATCAAAGGACAATAATAACAATGATTACACTCGAACAGGCGAAACAGCTTGTCAGTCTGCTTGAATCCGGCGATCAGGATGGAGCAAATACACTATTTACCCGCTTGGTGTCAGATAGTCGTGATCCCGTCTTTGAAGAAGTGGGCAAATTAACACGCCAACTTCATGATTCGTTGGCTAATTTCCGCCTTGATCCCCGTGTTACCGATTTAGCAAAAACGGAAATCCCTGATGCACGCGACCGATTGTCTTATGTGATAGACAAAACCGAGTCCGCCGCCAATAAAACCATGGATGCTGTCGATAGCATCCAGCCTGTGGCAGATCAGCTCGGGGATACCTTACAGCAGGTTTATCCAAGATGGCAGCGTTTGATGGGCGGACAGATCGCACTGAATGAATTCAAGTCGCTCTGCCACGATATCAACGGGTTACTCACTCAGGTCGAGAGTGATAGCACGATACTGCGTACCCAGCTGACTGAAATTCTCATGGCTCAGGACTTCCAGGATCTGACCGGCCAAATCATCCGCAGGGTGATAGAGCTGGTTCATGAGGTTGAAGATCAATTGGTAGAAATTCTCAAAGCGTTTGGCATGGAACAAGAAGACCGAACCGACTCGCTGCGTGAAGAGCGGATCCTTGCTCCTGAAGGACCTATCGTCAACAGCGACAGTCGCGAGGATGTCATGTCCACTCAGGATGATGTTGACGATCTGCTGTCGAGCCTAGGATTTTAAGGGAACAATATGAGCTTTGATTTAGACGAAGATATCCTACAGGATTTTTTGATTGAAGCAGGGGAGATCCTCGAACTGCTCTCGGAGCAGTTGGTTGAGCTAGAACGCAGTCCGGAAGACTCGGAACTACTCAATGCGATTTTCCGTGGCTTCCACACCGTAAAAGGTGGTGCAGGGTTCCTTTCCCTGACCGAGCTGGTCGATGCCTGCCATGGCGCCGAGAATATTTTTGACTTGCTGAGAACCGGCAAGCGTAGCGTCACATCGGAACTGATGGATGTGATCCTCGAAGCGCTGGATACCATTAACGTGATGTTTGGCCAGGTGCAAGAGCGCGAACCTGTCGATCCGGCTGAGCCGTCGTTGCTCGAAGCCCTGCACCGATTCAGCCTGCCGCCATCAGAACAAGAGTTGGCCATGGCCAATGCTGCCCCGATGAGCGCCCCGGAAGTGGTTGTTGAAGCCGCGATCGAGTCTGCGGTGGCTGCGTCAAGCATAGAACCGGTCACGGCACCTGCCAGTGTGCCTGCTGCCGTATCGTCGAGTGACACGGCCATTGCCGGTGATTCGGTTGATGATATTACCCAGGATGAATTTGATCGTCTTCTTGACGAGCTACACGGTAAAGGGCGAGGTCCTTCTGATGCGGTAACCGATCAGGCGACGGCACCTGCTTCCCTTTCCCCTGTTGCGGACACGGATATCGTCAACCAAATTCAGTCAGAAAATGGCGACATCACCGATGATGAGTTCGAGCGTTTGCTCGATGAACTGCACGGTACCGGTAAAGGCCCCGGAAGCAGTGATTTCAGCTCGCCAGTGGCAAATGAGCCTGTCCAAGCTCCTGTAAATCAATCGCCTGTGACTCAAGCGCCGGTTAATAGCGGCAGTGACGACTTGATGACCGATGATGAGTTTGAACGTCTGTTGGATGAGCTTCATGGGGCGGGTAAAGGGCCGTCTGAAGATGAGCTCGAAATGGCCACCAAGTCGGTAGCCGATATGCTAGGTGATAGCAATGTTCAAGCGCAGCCCCAAGCGCAAGCACCGGTTCAGACTCTAAATCCAGTACCGAATCAAACGCAACCCGAGCCAGCTCCAGCCGCGCCTCAGCCCGTTGCTGAGCGACGCGCTAAACCGGCTGCAGGTAAAGAAAAAAGCAAGGCTGGCGACGCAACTGTACGGGTTGATACCTCGACGCTTGATACCATCATGAATATGGTCGGTGAGCTAGTCTTGGTGCGTAACCGTTTGGTCAGCCTCGGCCTGAATACCAACGACGAAGAGATGTCCAAAGCGGTTGCCAACCTTGATGTGGTCACTGCAGACCTGCAGGGTGCGGTAATGAAAACCCGAATGCAGCCAATCAAGAAAGTCTTTGGTCGTTTCCCTCGCGTGGTTCGTGACTTGGCGCGTAACCTCAGTAAAGACATTGTGCTGGAAATGCGCGGTGAAGAGACCGATTTGGATAAAAATCTGGTTGAGGCGCTTGCCGACCCGTTGGTCCACTTGGTACGCAATTCGGTTGACCATGGTATTGAAATGCCAGATATCCGTGAGAAAGCGGGTAAACCAAGGGTAGGGACGGTATTGCTGTCTGCTTCCCAGGAAGGCGACCATATCTTGCTGACCATTGAGGATGATGGCGGCGGTATGGATCCGGATAAGCTACGTGGTATTGCTGTTGAGCGTGGTGTGATGGATGCAGATGCTGCGTCACGCCTGACCGATAGCGAATGTTATAACCTGATTTTTGCTCCGGGCTTCTCGACCAAGAAAGAGATCTCCGATATCTCTGGCCGCGGTGTCGGCATGGATGTGGTGAAAACCGGGATCAGCCAGCTGAACGGCTCAATATCGATTGATTCCGCATTGGGCAAAGGCACGCGGATTGATATCAAGGTACCGCTGACGTTGGCGATTCTGCCAACGCTGATGGTGGGTGTGGCAGAGCAGCCATTTGCCCTGCCGCTGGCAAGTGTTAATGAGATCTTCCACCTTGATTTGCGCAAGACCAACACCGTTGATGGCCAGTTGACCATTATTGTGCGTGATAAGGCGATCCCGTTGTTTTACTTGCAAGACTGGTTGTCGGGTGTCGGCGTACCGCAGCGCGAGCGTGACCATGGCCATGTGGTGATTGTTCAGATCGGCCACCAGAGAATTGGCTTTGTGGTGGACACCTTGATTGGTCAAGAAGAAGTGGTGATCAAGCCGCTGGATGAGTTGCTACAGGGTACGCCGGGAATGGCGGGTGCAACGATCACCAGCGATGGTCATATTGCGTTGATCCTTGATGTGCCGAACTTGCTTAAGCATTACGCTGGTCGTTAATCAAAAAAACAATAAGACCTAAATGGCTTCCCTATGAACGGGAAGCCATTGCCGTTATAAAAAAACTCATAGAAAGCCTGTTCAAAGGCGCAAGGTTTGTCATCTACAGGATAAATTAACATGGCAGTAAAAGTATTGGTGGTGGATGATTCAAGCTTTTTCCGCCGGCGCGTTAGTGAAATTCTCAATGCTGATCCAAGGTTGGAAGTAGTCGGCAATGCTGTCAACGGCAAGGAAGCGGTCGAGATGGCGGCACGCATGCATCCTGACGTGATCACCATGGATATTGAAATGCCAGTGATGGATGGGATCACCGCTGTGCGTGAAATCATGCAGGCTAATCCGACCCCTATTTTGATGTTCTCCTCGCTGACTCATGAAGGGGCGAAAGCAACGCTTGACGCCCTTGATGCCGGTGCGCTGGATTTCCTACCAAAGAAATTTGAAGATATCGCCCGCAACCGGGATGAAGCGGTTGCCCTGCTACAAAAGCGGGTGTCAGAGCTTGCCCGCAAGCGGGTTTTGATGCGCCGTCCGGTACGTACGGCAATGACAGCAACAACAGGAGCTGGGCGCGAATCCTCTCGTGAGCCTGCTCGTGCGCTGTCGACACGCAATACGCTGACCGGCAGAAGTGTGCCGTCGCAGGATGGTGCAAAGCCTTCCGCTCAGCTATCAGCTTTGCGTCAGCCCGCCTCTCGTCCTGCTGCGGCCAAGCCCGCTGCCCGTTTCAAGGCTTCAGGCAAAAAATACCAGCTGATGGCCATTGGTACGTCGACCGGTGGCCCGGTCGCATTGCAGAAAATTCTTACTGCATTGCCAGCCAACTTCCCGTTGCCGATTGTACTGATCCAGCATATGCCTGCGACATTTACTGCCGCCTTTGCTGCCCGGCTCGACAACCTGTGCAAAATTGGTGTAAAGGAAGCGCAAGATGGCGATGTACTGAAACCGGGGATGGCTTACCTTGCTCCGGGTGGTATGCAGATGATGCTGGACGGCCGTCCAGGCTCGGCACGACTGCGTATTATCGATGGCGGTGATCGGATGAATTACAAGCCGTGTGTCGATGTCACATTCGGCTCTGCCGCTAAGGTCTATCACGACAAAGTACTGTCGATGGTATTGACTGGCATGGGGGCTGATGGCCGAGAAGGTGCGCGAATGCTCAAAAGCAGCGGTGCAACGATTTGGGCGCAGGATGAGGACAGCTGTGTCGTTTACGGTATGCCTCAGGCGGTAGCCAAGGCGGGGATCTCATCAGAAGATCTGCCGCTCGAGCGTATCGCCGAGCGTATTACGGTAGAGCTTGGGTTCGCGTAGGGAGTGTACCTTGATAGTCTGGAGTATTGCTAACCAGAAAGGGGGCGTGGGCAAAACCACGACCACCGTCGCTCTGGCTGGATTGCTGAGTGAACGTAACAAACGGGTGCTGCTGGTGGATACCGATCCGCATGCATCGCTGACAACATACCTGAACTTTGATGCCGATAGTGTGCCAGCTAGTTTGTTTGATTTGTTCCAGTTAACCGAAATCAAGCGCGATACGGTCAAACCGGTGATCCTGCGCACCCAGTTTAACAACATCGATATTATTCCTGCCCATATGTCGCTGGCGACTCTGGACAGGGTGATGGGTAATCGCGGCGGTATGGGCTTGGTCCTCAGAAAAGCGCTGCAGTGTTTGGCTGACGATTATGATTACGTGCTGATTGACTGCCCACCGATTCTTGGGGTCATGATGGTCAATGCACTGGCGGCCAGTGATCGTATATTGATCCCGGTGCAGACCGAGTTTCTTGCGATGAAAGGTCTTGAGCGGATGATGCGCACCTTGGAAATCATGCAAAAATCACGTCGTTCGCCGTTTAAGGTCACGATTGTGCCTACCATGTATGACAAGCGGACGAGGGCGTCGCTGCAGACCCTGCAGGAGCTGAAATTACGCTTCCCAGACCAGGTCTGGGCATCGGCAGTACCGATCGATACCAAGTTCCGAGATGCGAGTATCAAGCATATGCCACCGTCACTATACTCACGCAGTAGCCGTGGGGTTTTTGCGTACAAAACGCTATTGAATTATTTGGGGCGCCTGCAGCAGGATGACCGATAACAGCCGTTTATCCAGCACTCAGGCGCTGGAAGATTATTTTGTTGATTTACTGCTAGAGCCCGAGCTTGAGCCAGAGCCGGTTCCTGAAACAGTGTCACAGGAAGTAGAAGCCGACATCGCCGAGGCCGCTGCGGATGCTGTTTCAGAGCTAGATGACGAGGTAGCCGCTGAAGAGGATCCCAGGCCAGATTGCCAGATATCTCAAGATGCTGGGGTGCTGACAGCCCGTCCTGAGCCGCAGCAGAAACTCATACCTGTAGCCAAGCCGTTCGACTTTGCTAGCTTGGACGATAACGCTGAGCAGGCCGGGCGCAGTATGCCATCGCCAGTGTTGGATAACGTTCAGCGCCTATTGAATCAGGTCAGCCGGAATACCCAGCTTAGCGAAAGCGATGATGTAAAAGGCTATGTAAAAGGCGATGTAGCAGAAGGTGTGGATGCACCAACTGACGCTGAACACCGTCACATTGATGACGAGCTAGCCGATGAGTGGCAGCAGGTCATGGCGCACGACCAGGCGAATGAACTGACCCTTATTAAGCCCCAAGAGCAGGTAGAAGAGCCCGTTGTTTCTCACATCGAGGCTGTACATATTGAAACTGTGCACATTGAAGCCGTGCCTGTCACAGAGAGCACACTGGAGACCGAACCGGAGACTTTACCTGAGACGCAGACCGGAGAGGAGCTACCGCCTGATCTGTGGACCCAGCAAGTCCATCAGGGCAATGATTTTCAGGCCCTGTTCTTCGAAGTTAACGGGGTGACGTTTGCAGTCCCTTTGACCGAGTTGGGTGGGATCCACCAACTTGGCGAGATGAACCGCTTGCTAGGTCGGCCGGCATGGTACTTAGGACTAATGAGCAGTCGCGATCATCAGCTTGATGTGGTTGATACTGCATGCTGGGCGATGCCCGAAAAACTTGAGGGCGAAGAGTACCGCGAGCAGTATAAATATGTGGTGGTCTTGGGGGATAGTTCGTGGGGGCTCGCCTGTAATGCCTTGCTCGGTACCGAAACCTTATCCGAACACAGTGTCCGTTGGCGCGAGAAAGCCGGTAAGCGTCCTTGGCTAGCGGGCATGGTAAAAGAAAAAATGTGTGCGCTAATTCATGTTAGTGAGCTAATTACCATGCTCAAAGCAGGATTAGATGTTAATACCAAACTTAGGCAATCATGTTAGGCTCCTGTATCATTGCAGGTGCTAACGCGTTGAATGCAGAAAAATAGATCAAAGAGGAAACAGCATGTCACAGGTGAGTGTCGCTGAAATACAAAAAGAAGACAGCAATGATCAAGTCCTGCAGTGGGTGACCTTCCAGCTGGAAGATGAAACCTACGGTATTAACGTGATGCAGGTGCGTGAAGTGCTGCGCTATTCTGAAATCGCGCCAGTACCGGGTGCACCCGATTACGTGCTGGGTATTATCAACCTTCGCGGTAATGTTGTAACCGTTATTGATACTCGCTCCCGTTTTGGCTTGATGCCGGGTGAGATCTCAGACAATACCCGCATTGTGATCATCGAGGCTGAAAAGCAGGTGATTGGTATTCTGGTTGATAGCGTTGCAGAAGTGGTTTACCTACGCAGCTCTGAAATTGACAGCACGCCGAGTGTTGGCACGGAAGAGAGCGCCAAGTTCATTCAGGGTGTGAGCAACCGTGATGGCCAGTTGTTGATCCTGGTTGATCTCAATAAGCTATTATCAGATGACGAATGGGACGAGATGGCGTACCTATAATGCTTGAAGTGTTGTTGCAATGGCTACCGCTGGCCTTGTCGTTGTTGGCGATTGTGCTCGCATGGTTGATGGTAAGGCGTGAGCGTCTTGCGCGTCAGGCCCTTGAAGCCAAATTTGCAGCGACCGAGCTGGTATTGAAAAATGCCCGCCAGCAGCAGGAAAGTTTGGTGAAGCAATTTAACGAACTGCGCGCGGGGACCATGGGAATGAGTCAGAAGCTGGGTGATATGGCCCGGCATCTTGAAGAGCTATCTGATCGCCAAGGCGAATTGGCGATGCAGGATCCCGATAGCCGGTTATACAGCCGTGCCAGCAAAATGGTCGAGCTGGGCGCAGACGTCAACGAGCTGATGAATGAGTGTGATCTACCTAAAGCAGAAGCAGAGCTGCTGCTACGGCTTCAGCAGATGCATCATTCTAGACGCTAGGCGCCGTTTCACCATGACTAAAAAACCCTTCGATGACCGAAGGGTTTTTTTGTTTGGGGGAGAGGTTCTTGGAAGAGAAGGACCTAGGTACTGGGAAGAGCGAAAAGTAACAGCAAGAGCTTGATACAAGAGTGCTTTCAGAAAGGCAGGCACCCAGCACCAGAGTTAAGATGCTTAGAGAGTCTCGTTTAGATACTACTGTTCATAGATTTGGGTTTTGCTTTTTGTTATTTTCTCGAAACTAGGCTCTATCATCTAGGTTCTGCTCTTCTCTAGGAACTCGATTCAGCTCTTCCCCGCTTTTCCCAGGAACCAGGAACCAGGATCTAGACCCCGCTCCTAACTTGTAACCACTCTTTTCATAACTTACATAATTGTTAATAACGATAAAATTAGCCCGGTGAATAAAGTTGCTATTTTTATTGTCTTAAAAAATAGCAACTTGGGATGAAAGTGTGCGCCCCTGTACACCTTTTGCTATTTTTAAAACTTCTTATGGCACTTTTTTATGATTTGCTTGTCAATACGGATCGGTGATTGTTGGGGGCTGCGGCTGCTCAGTATGGAAGTCACAATTACAGCCCTTAGTCTCTAACAACAGGGAGGGGCGCTGTGATATTATGCGAGGCAAATTGTTACACCTAGGATGCATCATTTTTATGTTGTCTGTTGAAGAGTTAAGTTGTACCCGGGACGAAAGGGTATTGTTTGAAGACCTGTGTTTCTCGGTCTCGTCGGGTGAGCTGGTTCAGATCGAAGGCCACAATGGTGCCGGTAAAACGACCTTGTTGCGGATCCTGGCAGGACTTGGGCGTGCAGATGATGGGCGGGTTTGTTGGCTTGATGAAGATATCGAGTCGGCACGAGAAGACTATCATCAAGAACTTTTGTTCTTGGGTCACCAGACCGGCGTTAAGCGAGAGCTGACAGCGTTTGAGAACTTGGCCTACTTCCAGTCGATGCACCTGTGTAACGAGAAATCTGATTTAGCTGGCACGCCTCAGGTGTCAGGTGAAGACATTTTGTGGCAGGCATTGGCCCAAGTTGGTTTGGCGGGTCGTGAAGATGTACCCGCCGGGCAACTCTCTGCAGGTCAGCAACGCAGGGTTGCCTTGGCAAGGCTGTGGTTGAGTAATCATAAATTATGGATTTTGGATGAGCCGTTGACAGCGATTGATAAGCAAGGTGTGAAGGTACTGGAAGGTTTGTTCCTTGCCCATGCAAAACGCGGTGGAATTGTCGTTTTGACCACGCATCAGGATATGTTCACTGACAGTGATCAGCTACGAAAAATCAAGTTGGGGCGGTAACTGACGATGAGTGCGATATACCATGTTATACGTCGTGAGCTTCTGATCGCCTTTCGCCGTCAGGCCGAGATATTTAATCCGCTGTGGTTTTTTATTATTGTCATCACCCTTTTTCCATTAGGTGTTGGGCCTGAGCCAAATCTATTGGCACGAATCGCGCCGGGTATTGTGTGGGTTGCTGCGCTTTTGGCCGCTTTATTGTCGATGGAGCGTTTGTTCCGTGATGATTTTGTCGACGGTTCACTGGAGCAGATGCTGTTGATGCCAACGCCGCTGCCGATTCTGGCTTTTGCCAAAATGCTGGCACACTGGTTGCTGACGGGATTGCCTCTGATTTTGATCAGTCCGTTATTGGCAATATTACTCTCTCTCGAGTGGGAGACATGGAAGGCGGTGGTCCTGACCCTACTTATCGGGACACCGACGTTAAGCTTTCTGGGGGCGATTGGGGTCGCCCTAACGGTTGGATTGCGCAAAGGTGGCGTTTTATTGAGCTTGCTCATATTACCGCTCTATATACCTGTGCTTATATTCGCGACATCAGCGATTGATGCGGCCAGTTTGGGCGTGGCATATAACGGTCAGCTGGCACTGATGGGAGCGATGTTGGTGGCATCGGCGACACTTTCTCCCTTCGCTGTCGCAGCTTCACTACGCATAAGTGTGCAATAACTGATTACAATTAACTAAGATTTGTCCTGTCTCACGAGAATGGATCTCGTGAGACAATTTGAGCAAGAACAAGGAAGCTGACGATAGCCAGTTCTTTACCCCTTAAGGAGTATTTAGGTTGGCGCAGCATTTTGGATGATGGGGGTTATAAAGCCCATTGAGACCAGATGCTTATGCCTAGGAAGCCTAGGTAGAGAATCGTCAAAACGATAAGCAACGCCTTAGGCGAGCCAGAATTGGAATTTGAGCCAAGTGTTGTTTTGATAATTATTCTTATTAAATGAGTTGAGCAGAATTATGTGGAAGTGGTTACATCCCTACGCGAAAGCTGAGAACTGCTACCGTTTGTGCGGTACTTTACTGCCTTGGTTTTCAATCATCGCTTTGTTATCTATTCTGATTGGTACGGTCTGGGGGCTGATGTTCGCCCCGACGGATTATCAGCAGGGTGACAGTTTCCGTATCATCTACCTGCATGTACCTTCGGCTATCTGGTCGATGGGCGCCTATATGTCGATGGCGATTGCTGCCTTTATCGGCTTGGTGTGGCAGATCCGCCTCTCGAATATGGCAGCCCTTGCCATGGCACCGATTGGCGCGGTGTTTACCGCCATTGCATTGTTAACCGGTGCAGTTTGGGGTAAGCCGATGTGGGGCGCATGGTGGGTGTGGGATGCCCGTTTGACTTCAGAGTTAATTCTACTGTTCCTTTACTTAGGTGTGATTGCGCTTTACAACGCTTTCGATGATGAGAAGACGGCAGGTAAAGCAGCCGGTATTCTGGCGATTGTCGGTGTGATCAACCTACCTATTATTCATTTTTCGGTAGAATGGTGGAACACCCTTCACCAAGGCGCCACAATCACCAAATTTGCTAAACCATCGATTGCGACCACCATGTTGTGGCCGTTGTTGCTCAATATTCTTGGTTTTGCCTGTTTCTTTGGTGCGTTGACCATGGTGCGTCTGCGTAACGAAATTATTGCCCGTGAAAGCCACCGCCCTTGGGTGCGTGCCCTGATGAAGTGAGGCCATTATGCATTTTGACTCTTTTAGTGACTTCTTGGCGATGGGCGGGTATGCCCAATATGTTTGGAGTGCCTACGGGATCTCTTTTGCCGCCTTGCTGTGGCTGATGATTTCGAGCCTGACTACCAAACGTCGCCTAGCGGCCGAGATCAAGAATAAGATTGCGCGTGAAAAGCGCATTAAAGAAGCTGAAAAACTGGAGAACACATTATGAACCCGAGACGTAAAAAGCGCCTGACGTTGGTGTTGGCGCTGGTCGTTGGCCTCGGTGCAACCGTTGGATTGCTGCTGTATGCATTGAACCAGAATATGGATCTTTTCTATACCCCAACAGAGCTTGTCCATGGCAAGAAAGATGGTACAAAACCTGAAGTGGGCCAGCGTTTGCGCATCGGCGGTATGGTCGTTGAAGGTTCAGTCGTTCGTGATCCTCAGTCTTTGCAGGTAACGTTTGATGTGGCTGATGTTGGCCCGGCAGTAACGATTAAATACGATGGTATCTTGCCGGATCTATTCCGTGAAGGGCAGGGTATCGTGGCTCAGGGTGAATTGGTCAATGCGACGACCATCCATGCTCATGAAGTATTGGCGAAGCACGATGAAGAATATTTGCCACCCGAAGTAGCAGAAGCGATGGAGAGAACTCACGCACCGCTTCAGTATACCGACGAACAATTGCAGGGTAGTGCTCAATAATGATTGCAGAAATAGGCAACTTTAGCCTGATTGTTGCACTGGGATTATCCATCCTAGTCAGCATCTATCCCCTATACGGTGCTGCCGTGGGGAATCAGGCGCTCATGCGAATGGCCCGTCCGCTAACGTATGGTATTTTCGGCATGATCCTCGTGTCGTTTGTCATCCTTAGCTGGTCATTTTACATCAATGACTTTACCGTAGTGTATGTCGCGAGTAACTCAAACTCGTTGCTGCCTTGGTACTACCGTCTATCGGCAGTGTGGGGTGGCCATGAAGGGTCATTGCTACTTTGGGTACTGATCCAAGCTGGTTGGGCGGTTGCGGTTGCAGTATTCAGCCGTGGTATGCCGCTGGAATCATTGGCACGCGTACTGTCTGTGATGGGAATGATCGCGATTGGCTTCTTGCTGTTTATCATCGCGACCTCAAACCCGTTTCTGCGTACTCTGCCTTTCTTCCCGGTTGATGGCCGTGACTTGAACCCGCTTCTGCAAGATCCGGGTCTGATCATTCACCCACCATTGCTGTACATGGGCTATGTTGGCTTCTCGGTCGCGTTTTCTTTTGCAATCGCTTCTCTGATGACTGGCCGTCTGGATACCGCTTGGGCGCGTTGGTCTCGTCCTTGGACAATCGCTGCATGGTCATTCCTGACCTTGGGTATCGCACTAGGTTCTTGGTGGGCTTACTATGAACTTGGCTGGGGTGGCTGGTGGTTCTGGGATCCAGTTGAAAATGCGTCATTTATGCCATGGCTTGCCGGTACAGCGTTGATGCACTCGCTGGCCGTGACCGAAAAACGCGGTACGTTCAAAGCATGGACGGTACTGCTGGCGATTTCAGCGTTCTCATTGAGCCTATTGGGTACTTTCCTTGTTCGCTCAGGCGTACTGGTATCGGTACACGCGTTTGCGTCCGATCCGGCTCGAGGTATGTTCATCCTTGGCTTCTTGGTTGTGGTCATCGGCGGCTCACTGCTGCTTTACGCACTTCGCGGCGGACAAATCCGCTCTCGTGGTAACTACAGCCTGTTCTCCCGTGAAAACTTGTTGCTGGCTAACAACCTATTGTTGGTAGCAGCACTTCTTGTGGTACTGATTGGTACCTTGCTTCCTTTGGTTCACAAACAAATTGGTTTGGGCTCGGTGTCGATTGGTGTGCCGTTCTTCAATACCTTGTTTACCTGGCTGATGATCCCGTTTGCTTTCATTCTGGGTATCGGTCCGCTGGTTCGCTGGAAGCGCGATCAGCTTTCTAGCGTCAGCAAGCAGATGACTATCTCTGCCATTGTAACCATCCCGTTCGCCTTCCTATCGGTATGGTTGTTCACTGAAGTTGTTGAGCCAATGGCGGTTCTTGGTATGGCAATGGCGGTGTGGATCATTGTTATGCACTGCTTCGAACTGTACGAGCGAGCGACTCACCGCCACACCCTGTGGAAAGGTTTGGGCAAGCTTGGCCGCAGCCACTGGGCGATGGTACTGGGCCATTTAGGCTTGGCAGTGTCTGTTATTGGTATTGCCTTGGTGTCGAATTACGATATCGAGCGTGACGTACGCATGGCACCTGGTGAGACCGTACAGGTTCAAGGGTATGACTTCCATTTTGCTGGCCTGCGTGATGCTGACGGTCCGAACTACGACGGTTACATTGCCGATTTCAACATTACCCGTAACGGTAAGCGTGTAACGACCTTGCATGCCGAGAAGCGATTCTACTCTGTTGCTGGCTCGATGATGACTGAAGCGGCGATTGACAGTGGTGTTACCCGTGACCTATATGTTGCGATGGGTGAGAAGCTAACCGACGGTGCTTGGGCTGTACGTATTTACTTCAAGCCGTTTGTTAACTGGATTTGGTTCGGCTCAGCCTTGATGGCGCTGGGTGGCGCATTTGCTATCAGTGATAAGCGTTACCGCTTCCGTAAAAAAGCCGAAAAGGGGCAGCCAGCTGATGCAAAGGCTGAGAAGTTAGCGAAGCAGGAGGCGAAGGCAAACTGATGAACAAGAAGTTACTTTTTATTCCACTGGTCCTTTTCCTTGGCCTGGTTGTGATGTTCATGATCCAGCTGAGCCGCAATGCTGACGGCGACGATCCAACTAAGTTGGAATCGGTATTAGTCGGTAAGCCTGTACCTCAGTTCAAGCTTGAAGACTTGGTTGAAGCCGGCAAGCTCTACGAGCAGGACATCTTCAAGGGTGAACCATTACTGCTGAATGTCTGGGCGACCTGGTGCCCTACGTGCTATGCCGAGCACACTTACCTTAATCAGCTTGCTAGTGAAGGCGTGAAGATTATCGGCCTCAACTACAAAGATGAGCGCCTAAAAGCGGTTCGTTGGTTGAACGAGCTGGGTAATCCTTACCTGCATAGCCTGTTTGATGGTAATGGTATGCTAGGTATGGATTTGGGGGTTTACGGTGCGCCGGAAACCTTCCTGATTGATGCCAACGGTATCATTCGCTACCGCCATGTTGGTGATGTCAACAACCGTAACTGGAACGAGACATTAAAGCCGATGTACGAAGCGTTGATTGAGGAGGCGCAGGGATAATGATTATTTCTTGTCGAATGACCCGTTTCTTCACTGGGCCGATTTTAGCTTTGGCGATGGTGCTTGGTGGAACAGCGTTGATCACAACGTCCACTCCGGTCCAGGCATTTACTGATGTATACGATTTCGAGTCGGCTAAGCAGGAAAAAGATTTTCAGGATCTGACTGCAACGCTGCGCTGCCCGAAATGTCAGAACAACAACATTGCTGACTCCAATGCGGCGCTGGCGCTAGATATGCGTCAGAAAACCTACGAATTGCTTCAGGAAGGTAAGAGTAAGCAGGATGTGGTGGATTACATGATTGCCCGCTATGGCAATTTTGTGACTTATAACCCACCGGTGATGGCGTCTACCTTGATCCTATGGTTAGGACCTCTGTTCTTTATCGTTGTTGGTTTCACTATTTTGGTGATGCGTTCGCGCAAAAGCACTGAAAAAGTGACAGACACCGATCTCCAAGGCGATGAAGAAGATCGTCTGAAAGCCCTGATGACTGAACTGGGGACTGAAACCGGAACCGATGCTGATGATGTTTCTAAGCAGACTAACCAAGACGGTAAGGTGAAATAATGACAATGTTTTGGGTAATTTCCGCCCTCTTGGTACTGGTTGCGATGGTCATTTTTGTCGTGCCAATGTATACCGGCAAAGAGCAAGATGAAGTCGCCAGCCGTGATGAGCTGAACAAAGCTTTCTTCAAAGATCGTATGGACGAACTGAAAGAAGAAAGCAGCGAAGGCTTGGTCGAAAACAAAGATGAACTCGTGGTTGAACTGCAACAGTCGCTACTTGATGATGTGCCAGCCAATACCGAGCAGACTAAAACCCAGGTTAGCACCACCATGCTGATCCCGGGGCTGATTCTGCTAGTCGGTGTGAGCTTCGGTATGTACATGAAGGTAGGTAGCCTGGACAAAGTGCAAGCATGGAATGAAACGGTAACCCGCCTACCGGATCTATCTCAGCGCTTGATGGATGAATCAAATCCGCTTAGTGATCAAGAGATGGACGATTTGACATTGGCACTGCGTACCCGTCTTCACAGCAACCCAGATGATGCGACAGGCTGGTTGCTGCTGGGCCGTATTGGCATGGCGAACCGTGATGCTGAAACTGCTCAAGATGCGATGAACCGCGCTTACCGCCTTGACCCAAGTAACCCTGAAGTGATGCTGAGCTTCGGCCAGACACTGATGATGATTGGGGATCCGGCACAGAGTGAGCGTGCGCGTCTGCTGCTTCGCAGCGTACTGCGTGTTGACCACACCAACATCCGAGCGTTGTCGCTATTGGCTTTCGACTCGTTTGAAAGCGGTGACTTCAAGCAGGCGATCAACTACTGGAGCATGATGCAGCAGATCATCGGAACCGATGACCCGCGTGCAGAAATGCTGGATCGCAGTATTGCCCGTGCCCAGTCTCAGCTAGATCGCAGTCAAAATACCGCAACGTCGGTTTCGGTTACTGTCGATTTAGACCCGAGTGTTGAGTTACCTGAGCAAGGCTTAGTGTTTGTGTCGGTTCATTCTGCGGACGGCGCGCCGATGCCAGTGGCTGCACGACGTGTGCCTTTGTCAGCATTCCCGTTCACTCTGACCCTGGATGACAACGACAGCATGATCCCAGAACGTCCGATGACCTCGCTGCAGGATATGATCATCAAAGCCCGTATCGATACCGATGGCAATGTGATGACCCGCAACGGTGATTGGTACGGTCAGAGTGACGTCATTTCTTTAGGTGGCTCGACAAACGTATTGATAAATACAAAATACTAATAAAATCTACGACTTGAGGTGGTAGATATAATAAAGGCCAGATACTATTAGTATCTGGCCTTTTTTTTAGGCCGCAAAAGGATATTGCAAATATCAGCCCCTAACCAGTAGCGCATATCAAGCAGTGTTACCGGTTTTGTGTCAACGTTAGCTATTAACTTACGCTATCAATCAGTCGATAGCATAAAAATGCTAGATGTTTGCGGTTGCTGGTATTACCATTTAGCGCGGTTTTAGCCTGATATGCCATGGAAAGAACATTGAAAAAACACCTATTAACCCTTGCCATTTTATTAACCCTGACAGCGTGCGCCCAGTCTCCTGATGAACAGTCTCCTGAAGAGCTGACGCTAGACGGACAGGCATCGCAAGTGTCGAGTAACATTGAATCCTCAGCCACAGCAGATACTGCGGTTGATGGCTCGGCAATGGACGAATTCGCCGGTGCTGATGTCGATGCCGATTACGACGAAGATCTAGCCGCTGTACTAGAAGAAGTTGAGCAAGGCGAAGGCGAGTATGCGGTGCCGGGTGTTTATGATCCGTTTGAAGGCTTCAACCGTGCCATGTGGGATCTGAACTATGACTATCTTGATCCGTATCTAGCGCGTCCGGTGTCACTGGCTTACGTTGATTACACACCATCGTTCATGCGAACGGGTATCAAGAACTTTCTGGCTAACCTCGATGAGCCAGCCAGCATGGTCAACAGTATTCTGATGCTGAACGGCGAAGAGGCCGTGCGCCACTTCAACCGTTTTTGGATCAACTCTACCTTTGGTGTCTTGGGTTTGATTGATATTGCGTCGGCTGCTGATATTCGCAAACCGGCGGATAAACAGTTTGGCGACACCATGGGCAAATACGGCGTTGCGAATGGCCCATACTTTATGTTCCCAGTTTACGGTCCACTGACACTACGCGAAGGTGCCGGTGATATTGTCGACGGTCTATACCTGCCGTTAAGTGCGTTGAACTTCTGGCAGAGCCTAGGCAAGTGGATGTTCGAAGGCATGGAAGACAGAGCCGCCTTGGTTAAGCAAGAAGCGATTCTGAAAGACTCGCCTGATGCGTACATCTTCACCCGTGATGCCTACATCCAGAACAAGAATTTCCGCGCCACCGGCGGCAACGTCGAGGAGACGGAGCAGGAAGACGAAGCGTATCTGGATGATTTTATGGATGAAATAGACGAATATTAGAGTGGGATCCTAGAACCTAGATAGAGTGGCCCTGGGAAGAGCGGGTCCTAGGGCCTAGGAAGAGCGACCCTGGGAAGAGCAGGTCCTGGGGTCTAGGAAGGGCGAAAGCAGGGTTCTAGGAAAAAATGGCCCTGGTTCCTGGGAAAAGATTAAGAGCAAAAGAGCTTGAAAAGCTGTACATTCTCTCGAATCTGCTTGCAGTACCCAGTACCCAGTACCCAGTACCCAGTACCCAGTACCCAGTACCCAGTACCCAGTACCCAGTACCCAGTACCCAGTACCCAGTACCCAGTACCCATGGAGGGGGGGATGGAATACCAAAAACTCCATATTTGGCAGGAAAGTTTTCAGATAGCGGTGACCGTTCATCGATTATTTGTTTCATGCAAGGATTTTGGCTTCAAAGATCAAATAAGCCGGTCTTCTGTATCTGTTCCTTCGAATATCGCCGAAGGCGAAGAACGAGAAACACGTAAGGAATCTGTCCGTTTCTTATATTACGCTAAAGGATCATGTGGTGAGTTAGTTACACAGCTACTGTTGGCTAAGGAGTTTGGTTATATCGATAAAAGTGAAGCCGATGAATTGGTAGTAAGAGCTAACCTTGTTAGCCGCAAAATAGCTAGTTTAATCAAATTTCGAAGTGGACAGGTAAAAGAATCTAGCGGAATTTATGATGTCTCTGAGTTTGCTATCGCCGGGAAATATCAAGATTAGAAAAAACAGATTGTTCTTGATAATATCGCTGCATTCGTAACTAATACTACAGGACCCAGGACCCAGGACCCAGGACCCAGGACCCAGGACCCAGGACCCAGGACCCGCTCTTACCCTATGCCCCACAAAAACACAGACATTATCAACATCTTCAACCAAACCTTCATCGACTCATTCAACACCGAGTTGATCCTTGGTGGTGATGAGCCTATTTACCTTCCAGCAGATGAGCAGTATCCGCATCATCGGGTTATTTTCGCCCGTGGTTACTTTGCTTCGGCACTACATGAGATTGCCCACTGGTGTATTGCCGGTCAACAGCGCCGTTTGTTGGAAGACTACGGTTACTGGTACGAGCCTGATGGCCGAACCGCTGAAGTACAAGCCGAATTTGAAAAGGTAGAAGTAAAGCCCCAAGCCGTAGAATGGATCCTTGCCGCCAGCTGTGGTTTCCGCTTCCAAGTGAGCTGTGATAACCTAAGCGGCAATTGTGAGCCAGACCGAGTAGGGTTTACAAACAAAGTACGCGAGCAGGCGTTGGTATACCTCCAAGAAGGCATGCCAGCCAGAGCTAAAACTTTATCAGAAGCATTGCGAAGCCACTATGGCGTTGAACCGTTAGTCGCGGGGATGTTTGAATAGAAAGAGCGGGAACGGGGAATAACGGGTCCTAGGGCCTAGGAAAAGCAGAAAAGCTTGACTTGAGTACTTGATAAAGGAAACTATTTACCCAGTACCCAGTACCCAGTACCCAGTACCCAGTACCCAGTACCCAGTACCCAGTACCCAGTACCCAGTACCCAGTACCCAGAACTTAATACTAACTTGATTCTGTTATATATGGCGTAGTAATTGGGGCTTTGCTCTTCCTAGGCCCTAGGACCCAGAATCCCGGACCCAAAAAATATTATGATCCATCAATACGAAGAAACACTACTAACCCTCATCGACCAGATGGTTGAAACCGCATCAGACGATGAACTGTTTGCTGGCGGTTACCTGCGTGGCCACATTTCACTGTCTGCCGCGAACTGCGAGTTAGAAGGGGTGTCAACCATCGAGGCTATGAATGCCAAGGTTGAAACGAGCATGGCTGAAGCGCAGTCCGAGCTGAACCCAGCAGATCAGTTAATTGTCAAAGATATGTGGCAACAACTTCAACAGCAAGCTATCTAATTGATATTTAAGTTTATACAAAAAATCGGCATTTCAGTATGCCGATTTTTTTAATAAAAATAATATGCAATGTGACTATTATTAATTATTTGCGCTTAGATATTTGCGTTTGTAATCAGAGGATTTTGCAAAAACAATAATTGGTAGTGTTACAAACAAAAATCCAGCTGCAAAAATTAGATTCTCATTTGCTAATAGCTGATAACAGCTAATTGCAAATATTACCATAACAATCAATAGATTAGTTATGTGTATAATTGGATGGTTCACTGAAAAGTGAGCATATGTCCTAAACATGCCCTCTCCCTCTTAATTTGTCTTCTGTCGTCAAAAAAATGTATTTTTAAATATTTGCTGTCAATATATTGACATTTTTATTATTAATATATGATAGCTCATATTTCGAATTCATGTCGCTAAGCTAAAGAAATTTACGCACAGTGTCACACTTTTGAGACGATGATTAAGATTCTATAAGAATTAATAAGAACCAAATTGAGTAGCTTAAGAATAACTTAAATTGATTTTTACCTTTATTTTATAAACTTAATAGTAAAAATCCTGTTATATTTAATCCGAAAGCTAATAAATAAAACATCATAGGTTGAATTATTTTTATAGCGATAATTGATCGAGGCGAATAAATGCTGGTACGCCTATTGATGACTATGAACGGTGTTTTTTGATGGACTACTTTAGCTTTTCCTAGGTATTTGATTTCAGGTTCTGCTCTTTAGCTTCTGCTCTTTCGTGGAACTAAGATTTAGTTTCAAGGATTACAAAAAAGCGAGAGCATCACACTCTCGCTTTTGCTTTTCATACTAGGAACTAGGTTCCAGGATCTAATTTTCTGCCTTTCTCGAATACCATGGAGATCTCGCATCCGTTACACCAAACAGCTGGTACTTACGACTCAGCATCTGGCCACCATCGCGAGTCAGTGGTAACCAAGAAATAGTTGCGCGGTTGGTACTTGGCTTAACGGTCATCACATCGAACGGAATGGATATGTAGAAACCTTTGGTGTAGCTACCTTCACCGTATTCATCGGAAGACAAATCTGTAAAGGTAGCAAAGGCTCCTGCGGTAATACCGCTATCAAATTGCTTTGAGAAATCAACAGTGACACCGATATCTTCAGTCAGGTATTGGCCCGCGCTAACCTTGAATAAAGTATTTGGCAACCAATCCCATTGTGGCTGATAGTAGCCGGTAAAATGACCAGTCATCGCCCCCGTTTGAACTCGGTACGGACGATTAGTAATCGGGTCAAATTGATCTTCTTCAGTAAAGAACCCGAAGGCAGAATCAGGATCGCGCTGCACCACATAGTTAACATCCATACCGACTGCCCAGTTTGCACCTAATGGACGATACAACAACTCACCGCCGACACCACCAAACATCATTTCAAGGTAACCGCCATACGCTTGGCTGTACCAGTTATCGCCTAACTTATCCATCCAGGTAAGCTGTAGGTTATCAAGGCGAACAGGGTTATCACTGATATATTGGCGAACTAAGGTACGAACACGCTTCAAGTCAGTGCCATCAGGTGGCACGTCATATAAGAACTGGTCGTAATTGTCATAGATATTGAAGTAAACCGAGCCGCCGAGTTCAAGGTTATCAGTAAACCAGTAGTTTGCACCGGCATTGATACCGATATTGAACATGTAAAAATCTTCGGAGCCACCGATAGACTGCTGTAATGTTGGCGATAGGCTGACATCCCAGCGTCTGCTTGGCTCGGCGACCAATTGACCTTCCGGCTCATTTGGCACAGAAGCCGAACTGCTGTCTTCGACGGCCGCACCGATGTATTCTACATTGGCAACTTGGCTGAACTTTTCTGCATCAATTCGGGTTTCGGTAATCGCTTGATGATTGCTGGTTTCAATCAACCGATACTCAGCAACATCTGGGCCTCGGTTCGCTAATACGGTTGCAGCTCGTACATGTGCCTCATTTCGATCGCGGTATTTATTCTGATCGGCACTGACCGTAACACTCTCATTATCGTAGTGAATAGTCGGGTTCTTATAGCCCGCAATAGTATGCAGCTCGTCAGCAAGAACCTGCCATTCCGCATCGGTAAGCTCAGGCTCGTTTGATGGGCTTTGGCTTCGAGGAGCATAGTTCGGGGCTGGCTCATCTTGCCAGCCTGACTTCAGGCTGTTGAAGTTGGTATATAGATTGAAGCCAAATGTCCACGTGTTGCCGCGTTCATAACTTAGGCGTAAATCCCCCCAGTTACCGAGCCGGTATAGTGCGCCATAGTTAAACTTGCTGTCTTGCGGCATTTCAATATCGCCGCGTGTCACTGGGAAGTCACTTTCATAGTCGTTAGCGTCATATTCCAGTTTGAAGCGTAATGGCTCCCAGGGGCTTTGATACTCTAAGCCGCCATAAATAGACATAGGGCCACTGAAGAAATTATCAAAGTTTGCCGTACCCCATTGACCACCAGTTTCGCGCTCACAGAAACGGTCGGCTAAATCACAGAAGGGGTTGGTGACATTACCGCTGTTACCCATGTAACCCCAAGCAACACCAAGGGTGACATCTACGGGGCCAAATTGTTTGTTAGCGGCAATAAACTCACCATCAAATAAGCCTGTTCCCCCAAAGTCACGTACACCAACAGCGACTTCGGGTAGCCAGTAACTTTCTTCCCATAGGCGAACTTTAAAGTCGATCCCTTTATCCGTGTATTTACTGTCACCACTAAAGTCAGGGTTGTCACTATAAAGTAAGTCTTGGACTAAGGTGTAACGAATAGTGGCTTCAAACCAAGAGAAAAGTTGCAATGAGGCATTATAGTGATGGTATTCATTGTTATAGGTCGCACCGAAATTAAACTCACCTGCTGGATTCATGCGTGCGGTCGGCATTTGCATTAAGCCGACCCCACCAAAGTCGGATTGTGAGGGTTTAAATACCGGATAACTAAATTCATCGGCATTCGCTGAAAACACAGGCAACATAGCCAATGCAATGGCAGAAAGTGTGAAGTAGCCAAAAGGTGCTTTATGAGCGGTGTTGATATCCTTAATTGTCATGATTACAGCACCTTGTTCCTTAGCAAGTTAATCATTTCCTGATTGAGCGACATATAGTCACGCGGTAAATCGCTATAGCCGATAAAAATGGTTGCACCCGGGGCAATGTCCATATGATTTTGATTCCAGTAAGCAACCGGGTGTTGCTCGACAGTGCCATCTGGCTGAATAACTACTGCATAATCTTTTTGCTGATTGTCAATTAATGCGGTTTTATCTAGGTATTGCTTTGCCGACAAACGTGGCTGCCAACGGACTAAGGTTGGTTTTTGTGTGGCGCCAATGATCAAAACACTCTTGGGGCGATTCGGTAAATAGAGGTGATACTCACCACTAAGTAGAGGGTTTAGTTTTTTGTTTAACCGAATGGCATCAAAATCAAGCGGGATAAATTGCCTAGTGTATATGATGTTATCGCTTATCCATCGTTCATTGGCCCTAAGGCTCGCTTTTACTGCAAAGCTGGTCGGCTCTTTATCAACAAGCTGGTCGATGAGTTTAAGAACCCTTGATTTGTTCTCTGGTTCTGACGCAGAGCTTAGAGTACTCCCGAGCCAGAAAATGTTATTGGCGCGAAGGGGGTTACGTTGGCCACGACTATTATCTGTTAGCTGAGTGGCAATATTATCACTAATGACTTGGCTTAACCGTACAGGCTCTAAGTAGCCTAAAGACCATGCTTGAGCTTTATCAGGGCTGTAAATAGCGACACTCAAAGTTTTCTGAGAGCTATTCGCAGCAAAAGAAGGTGAAACAAACAAGGCTACCATTAATAGTGATGGTATTGCTCGTTGAATAAATCTAAAAGCACTCACGATATTATCCCTAGGCAAATGGTTTAAGCAGGATCAGTTCGATATAAGGCAGATTGGGAGCCAGTTTTTGTTTACTTTTAATGACTGCTCCGTTATTTGGATCTATCCACCAGTGGTTGTCGTACTTAATATCAAGCGTGGGGATAGAGACATGCTCGATATAATGCTTGGTTAGTTTTATGGTGTCGTTGATATCGAGGTGCTCGTCAGCAAAAAAGGTGAATTCACTTTTGACCGGATAGCCAAAATGATACCCAGGTTGCCAATCAATAGTATGCTGCCAATGGGGTGGGGTAGAGGCTAAGTGTAGCCCAAGTGCTAGTGGGTCTGCGTAGTTACTACGGCTGTTGACTAGATTACCTGATGGTAAGTTGAGGGTTTTGACTATCCGACCGTTTTCTGTGATAAGCATCCCTTTGTCAGCAGATACCCACTTAAGCTGAGTATGTGATGGCTTTAACGAGCTTGAATTCGATAAACCTGTTAAGTCGGTTAAACCAAGCGTCGTACTATTTTCAGCAAAAGCCAGTACCATAAAAGCCTGTGGGCCATCATCAACACGGGCATACATACTTGCATAAGGCAGCTGGTTGATTTCTTTTGCACTTAAGGCGATATCTTTATCACCAAAAAAGGCAAGATTAACGGTATCGTTAACATCATTAAACTTCTGGCTGCACCCAGTAAGCGCTAATAAGAGAAGTAATGCAGTGGAACATTGTCGAAACATGGAGATAGCATCCAAATTGCTCAATCGAGATAAGGTAGAGTGTTTCAAAATAAGGTGTCAGAATAAGGGGGTAGCTGTCTAGTTGCTGTTGAGTAAACTTCTAGTTAATTAACAAAATTAACCGCGCCAGAAAGCGCGGTTAAACACAATCAACTCAAACTTTAGCTGGTTAAAGAGTTACTGAGTAGCTGTTGCTGTGGTTGTTGTGCTGTTGCTACCGCCAGAATCAGCAACTGCAACACCAGCAACAGCAACCGCTGCACCTACTGCAACGGTAGTTGCAGTGATACCGCCCGCAGCTGCAGCTGTGCCTGCTGTCGTACCCGCTGCAGCGCCAGTTGTTGAAGCTGTTGCTCCTGCTGTTGAAGAAGCCGTACCACCTGTTGAGGCGGCTGTAGAGCCTGTTTCAGTCGCTGCGAAAGCTGCACCACTAAGTGATAGCGCAGCAATCATTGCCAAAGCTGTTTTTTTCATCCCATTCCCTTACTTGTTGGTCAAAAGTAACAGTTACGTATATAAAAAAATATCAATCAAGCGATTCCCGCCTTCTATGCAATGATATTGCGATTAACACAAATCCGCAATGCATCTAGCTAATTGTCATAAAAGAGTTTTCTTTTTTCTTAAACTAAGGAGTGACAAAAAGTGAAGCTACTCCCAAAAATAGTGAGTAACTTACTGATAAAGATTACCTTGAGGAGGATTTAGATGTGCTACTTGGGTCCTAGTGATTTTATAACGTTTTTGAAAGCTTCTGAATGGTAGGTAAATTTTTAAAAATCAATGGTTTAAGTGTGTTCATTGAAGCTTTGTGAAAGTAGGCTACAAAATTCATATTCCTATCAACATAAAAAATGTGTAAAATCATCAACCATATTTGAGGACACTATAGCGTCATCTTCTAAGTTGAAATGAACTGAATCTGTTGGCCACAGTGTTGGCCAACTTTGACATTTCGACGTAACAAACTTGCGGTAGTGCATCTCGCACTCAAAAATTGACGGTCATTAGGAACCACAACCTAAGGGCGGTAGCATGCCCAAACCACTTTGGTCGCCAAGCCAACCGTTATCACAATTCGAATAGTTCCTCTTACTTGAACCTTGAACTTCCGTTCATCTTTAGCTCGTAGCTGATCCAACCAACGGTAGTCTTACTTTTTATTTTTCATGCTCTAGTTTGCTCTTGATCCATCTGATCGCTGACAGCTAGTTTTTGTTTCTTCTTCAACTTTTTCGAAAACAAATATGCATTTCACAAAGAAGCTCCTTATACCGGCAATGGCAACAGCCATGCTGGCGGGTTGTACAGTGCCCGGTTCAAACTTAACAATAGATAATAAAAATGTCGTTGCCTCTCAACAAGAAAGGGACAGTAACATTTCCGAACAAGTGAATGTCTACCCGTTAACAGCTAGTGCGGTCAGGCAGTTTAAAGCGCCAGCTGTATACTCAAAGGCAAATTCAGCGTTAGATGCTGAAATTGCTCGCTATCAGTACCGCATTGGCCCTGGCGATATCTTAAATATTACCATTTGGGATCACCCTGAACTGACCATTCCTGCGGGCTCTTACCGTAGCTCAGCTGAAGCGGGTAATTGGGTGCATGCTGATGGTTCAATCTTTTACCCTTATATTGGCTCTGTACATGTAGAAGGTAAAACGGTTACCCAAGTACGGGACGAAATTGCTTTACGGTTGGCGGAGTTTATAGAAAGCCCACAAGTCGATGTAAATGTTGCATCATTTCGCTCGCAAAAAACCTATATCACTGGTGAGATCAACAAGCCGGGTCAGCAGCCGATTACCAATGTGCCGCTTACAATGCTTGATGCTATCAATCGTGCTGGTGGGTTAGCTGAAGATGCAGACTGGCGCAACGTGACATTGACTCGAAATGGGGTAGAAGAAAATGTCTCGCTGTATGCCCTAATGCAGCGTGGCGATTTAACTCAAAACCGATTATTACGCCCAGGCGATATTGTTCACGTACCACGAAACGATGCACAGAAAGTGTTTGTGATGGGTGAAGTGAATAATCCACAGTTACTGAAAATCGATCGTAGCGGTATGAGCCTAACCGAAGCGTTGAGCCATGTTGGCGGTATCAACGAGTTAGAAGCCGATGCCACCGGTATATTCGTCATCCGTGGCAATGAGCTATCAACCAATGATGAAAGCCAGCCATTGGCAAATATTTACCAGTTAAATATTAAAGATGCTTCAGCCTTGGTTATTGGCACTGAGTTCGAGCTGCAGCCATACGATATTGTGTATGTAACTGCTGCGCCTATCAGTCGCTGGAACCGTGTTGTTCGTCAGCTATTGCCGACCATCACTGGCTTTAATGAGCTAACCGAAGGTGCGCTACGAGTACGTAATTGGCCGTAGGCATTATCGTTCCTAGTACCTAGTACCTAGTACCTAGGGGAAAGACTAGAGAAAAGCTGTATGTTGAAGTGCCTTAGTTACTTGAGGCAGCAAATTTTAAATCTTAGGATCTAGGTTCTAGGATATACACGAAAACTTAGACGTATTTCTATGACTGCTACCCACAACATAAACAATACCCAGACTGATTCTGATGAAATCGATTTGGGCAAGCTGTTCGGTGTATTGTTAGACCACCGCTGGATAATTATTTTAACCACCTTTCTATTTGCCACCGTTGGTATAGCTTATGCGCTGTTAGCTACGCCTATCTATAAAGCCGACGCATTAGTGCAGGTTGAAGATAAAAGTTCAGGTGTACCCGGTCTTTCCGATATTTCAGAGATGTTTGCCTCCGAGTCCTCTGCTGATACTGAGATTCAAATTATCAAATCTCGCATGGTTTTGGGTCGTACGGTTGATAAGTTGAATCTCACTGTCAATGTTGAACCAAAATATTTACCTGTAATTGGTAAAGGTTTAGCTAGGCTACAAGGTGAAAATAATCCAGTCGCGATTATTTCGAAGCTGGAGCTTCCACACTCGTTAATGGGAGAGAAGCTTCTATTAACAGTTGATAATGATCAAAGCTACATCTTGTCTTTTGATGGTGAAGCTTTGCTATCTGGTCAAAAAGGAGAGATGGCAGAGTCAGGAGATATCTCCATTCTAGTTTCTGATTTTATCGCCTCTCATGAAACAGAATTTACTGTTGTCAAGCGTGCACGCTTAGTTACCATAAGCGAGTTGCAAGCAAATGTTAAAGTTTCTGAGCAAGGTAAGAAAACCGGTATTCTTAGATTAACTCTTGAAGGGGAAAAGCCTGCAAAAATTCAGACTATTTTGAATAGCATCACTGAAGATTACTTGATGCAGAATATTGACCGTACTTCAGCAGAAGCAGAGAAAAGTCTTCAGTTTTTACGTGGCCATTTGCCTGATATTAAGCAACAGTTGGATCAATCGGAAGCGAAGCTCAACGCTTACAAGCTTGAAAATGATTCGGTGGACTTAGCCCTAGAGGCTAAATCGGTACTGGATACCATGGTTACGGTAGAAGCACAGCTTAATGAGTTGACGTTTAAAGAGTCAGACATTGCCCAGCGTTTCACCAAGAGCCACCCAGCTTATGTTTCTTTGCTTGAGAAACGCCGCACTTTAGAAGGTGAGAAAGCGCGGATTGATCGTATGGTCTCTCGTATGCCAAAAACCCAGCAGGAAGTGATTCGCTTAAGCCGAGATGTCGAAGTTAATCAGGCGATTTACTTGCAGTTGGTTAACAAGGTTCAAGAACTAAACGTCATGAAAGCCAGTGCGGTTGGTAATGTTCGCATCCTTGATAACGCCGAGACATTGGAAGAAGCCGTTAAACCTAAAAAGTCTATCATCGTTATAATTGCTACTATGTTAGGTGGCGTATTGTCCGTGGCTTTTGCGTTGGTGAAACAGGCTTTCCATCGTGGTGTAGAAAATCCAGATGAAATCGAAGCCATTGGTTTACCAGTTTATGCCAGTGTACCTATGTCGGATTGGCAGATTGAGCTGGAGAAAAAGCAAAAGGGCAAAAAGCAGCTATCGGTACAAGATACTTTGCTGGCTGTGTCAAACCCTGCAGACTTATCCATCGAAGCATTACGTAGTCTGCGCACCAGTTTGCATTTTGCCATGATGGAAGCAAAGAATAACATTCTTATGATTTCTGGCCCAAGTCCAGGTATCGGTAAATCATTTGTCTCTGCCAACATGGCGGCAGTCGTTGCAAAATCAGGCCAGAAAGTGTTGGTGATTGATGCCGATATGCGCAAAGGTCGAATGGAAAAACAGATGGCAGTATATCCTAAACCTGGCCTGTCTGATTTCTTAAGCGGTCAAACTACCATTGAAAGTTTGATAAAACAGCCAGGTGTTGAAGGTATGGACTTTATAGGCCGTGGTGATGCGCCACCAAACCCATCCGAGCTATTAATGCACCCACGCTTTAAAGAATTGATGGATTGGGCTTCAGAAAACTACGATTTAGTCATTGTGGATACCCCGCCAATTTTGGCGGTAACTGATCCTGCTATTGTTGGTACCCATGCAGGTACTACACTGCTAGTTGGCCGATTCGGCCAAAATGCAGTTAAAGAAATTGAAGTAACCAAGCAGCGCTTTGAACAAAACGGTATTGAAGTGAAAGGTTTTATTCTTAATGCCGTTGTTCGTAAGGCAAGCAGTTACTACGGTGGTAACTATGGTTACTACAACTACAGCTACAGCAGCGAAAAATAGCAATTAAGTTACAAGCAATTAGCTTTCAGCTGTCAGAATCACCTGATAGCTGATAGCTGATAGCTGATAGCTGATAGCTGATAGCTGATAGCTGATAGCTGATAGCTGATAGATTTACTTCAATTATTTCTCCAAACCATAATTTAATAAGCTCGTAGCTCGTAGCTCGTAGCTCGTAGCTCGTAGCCCTTAATTTATAGCTTGCAGCTTATAGCCCTTAACTTATAGCTTGCAGCTCGTCTGTTCATCCAAGTTAGAAGACACTTATGGAAATCTCTCAAGCAAGAATGACCCACCTCAAGCAACTTGAGGCCGAATCCATTCACATTATTCGTGAAGTGGCCGCAGAATTTGATAACCCTGTGATGCTTTACTCGGTTGGTAAAGATTCTGCGGTTATGCTGCACTTAACTATGAAAGCCTTCTTTCCTGCAAAACCACCATTCCCTTTAATGCATGTGGATACGACATTCAAATTTAAAGAGATGATCGAATTTCGCGATAAAATGGCAAAAAAAGTTGGCATGGACTTAATTGTCCATAAAAACCAGGAGGGTATCGATGCCAACATCAACCCATTTGATCATGGTAGCGCCAAATACACTGACGTAATGAAAACGCAGGGCTTAAAACAAGCGCTAGACAAACACCAATTTGATGCTGCTTTCGGTGGTGCACGCCGTGATGAAGAAAAGTCCCGTGCGAAAGAGCGAGTTTACTCTTTCCGTGATAAAAATCATCGCTGGGATCCGAAAAGTCAACGTCCAGAGCTTTGGAATATTTTCAACGGAAAGGTTAATAAAGGCGAAAGCATCCGTGTATTCCCACTGTCAAACTGGACTGAGCTTGATATCTGGCAGTACATCTACCTAGAAAATATAGAAATTGTACCACTGTACCTTGCAGCTGAACGTCCAGTGGTAGAACGTGATGGTACGCTAATCATGGTTGACGATGAACGCCTACCATTAGCGGAAGGCGAGCAGCCAATGATGAAGAAAGTCCGCTTTCGCACCCTAGGCTGCTACCCACTAACTGGTGCCGTAGAGTCTGAAGCGACAACCCTTCCAGAAATTATTCAAGAAATGCTTCTTACTAAAACCTCCGAACGCCAAGGACGCGTCATCGACCACGACTCCGCCGGCTCAATGGAGAAGAAGAAGATGGAAGGTTATTTCTAAATTTCCAAAGGAAATTTAGAGCGGCTTGAAAGCTAAAAGGCTAGAAAGCGGGAAAATAAATGGATTTTGAAAAGTTGGATGTATGGAGAAAGTCTTCTAGATTATCAGCTGACTTATATCTCTACTTTAAAAGTTGCAAAGACTATGGATTTAAAGAACAAATAACACGTTCAGGCTTGTCTGTTCCAAGTAATATCGCTGAGGGAATGACAAGAGAAACAGAACGAGAAAAATATCGGTATCTCTCTATAGCAAAAGGCTCTTGTGCTGAATTAAGAACCCAAATCTATATTGGTATAGAAGTACAATATATAGAAAAAGAAATTGGGAAAAATTGGCTTAATCAGACAAGGCTTATCGCAGCCATGCTTGAAGGTTTAATGAAAAAATTAAAACCTAAATAGCATTCAAGCATTCAAGCATTCAAGCATTCAAGCATTCAAGCATTCAAGCATTCAAGCATTTAAGCATAAACACAGAATTTAAGATTTTATTTGGAATAAAAATATGTCCAACCAATCCTCCCTAATCGCTTCTGACATCGAAGCGTACCTAAAACAACACGAAAACAAAGATCTTCTACGTTTCCTAACGTGTGGTAACGTAGATGACGGTAAATCAACCCTAATTGGTCGTTTGCTGCATGACTCAAAAATGATCTTTGAAGATCATATGGCTGCAATCAAAAACGACTCAAAAAAGTTTAATACTACAGATGGTGAGTTTGACTTAGCCTTGTTAGTCGACGGCCTTCAGTCTGAGCGTGAGCAGGGTATTACTATTGATGTCGCTTATCGTTATTTCTCAACCGATAAGCGCAAATTTATCATAGCAGACTGCCCAGGACACGAGCAGTACACCCGCAATATGGCAACCGGCGCATCAAACTGTGATTTGGCCATTGTAATGATCGATGCCCGTAAAGGGGTGCAAACCCAGACCAAGCGTCATTCTTACATTGCATCACTACTGGGTATTAAGCACATTATTGTGGCGGTAAATAAAATGGACTTGGTGGATTACAGCCAAGGCACTTACCGTCAAATTAAAGCTGATTACAAAGCGTTTGCTGAGCAGTTGAATATTCCAGATGTCCGCTTTGTGCCAATTTCTGCACTACGTGGTGATAACGTGGTAGATCGCTCTGCACAAATGGATTGGTACCCGGGCGCAACTTTGATGCAGCTTTTGGATACTGTGAAGATTAACGAAGATAAAAATCTAGACGTTTTCCGCCTACCAGTACAGTACGTGAACCGTCCAAATCTCGACTTCCGCGGTTTTTGCGGCACAATTGCCGCTGGTGTGATTAATGTCGGTGACAATGTAGTTGTTTATCCTTCAGGTAAAACCTCGTCGGTTGCACGTATTGTAACAGCGGACGGTGACCTAGACAGCGCTTTTGCAGGTCAAGCTATCACTCTAACCTTAGAAGATGAAATTGATATCTCACGTGGTGATGTGATTGTCAAAGCAACAGAAGATACCACCAAGGTGCCAACCACCACTAACAACTTCGAAGCCACTATTGTATGGATGAACGAAGCAGAGCTTCAGCCAGGCAAAGAGTATGAAATCAAAGTTGGTTCAAAGAATACCTTTGGTCATATTGAAACAATCCAGCATCGTATTAATGTTAATAGTCTAGAGCAGCATGACTCGACAGAACTGCAACTCAATGAAATTGCAAGTTGTGTGATTGAAACAGCAAGTCCAGTGGTCATTGATAAATATCAAGATATCCACGGTACCGGTTCTTTGATTATCATTGACCGCCTAACCAATGTGACGGTTGGCGCTGGTATGATTACGAATAAGAGTCTGAAATCTGACAGCTCAGAGCTTCAAACTCGTGTATATACTGAAGCAGAGTTAGCTCTTAATAAATATATATGTGATTTCTATCCTGAGTGGAAATGTAAAAAGGTGTGTAAAAATGGTTAAAAAATATCTACGGCTATTTTTTACTCCTGAACAGCGACTATATCTTGCTAAAAAAATCGGGCTAGTTGAGAGTTATCGTTCACATTTCGATGAAACTGAAACGATTTTTATCCATATACCTAAAGCTGCAGGCATGTCTATTGTTAATGCATTATATAGTGTTGATAATTCTAGTCATCTTTGCTTTAGAAGCTTTCTAAAAAAAGATCCAGATAAATTTAAAAAGTATTTCAAGTTTACTATAGTTAGAAACCCTTATGAAAGAGTCATATCAGCTTACTCTTATTTAAAAAAAGGGGGAATGCATGATATAGATAAATTCTGGCATGATAAATATTTAAAAGATTACTCTAATATAAGTGAGTTTATTGAGTTTGGACTAGAAAAAGCTGTAAAAAGTAATGCTGAACATTTTATACCACAGTATAAGTATATTTATGATGATAATGAACAATTGATGGTCGATTTTGTTGGGAAGATTGAGCACATAGCAAATGACTTTGAGTTTATTTCTAGTCATTTCATGGGAAACAAGAAGCTTGAAAAAATTAACACTTCTAAACATGATAAAATCACTTTAAGTGAAAAAGATAAAGATTATATTTTTCGTGTTTACAAAGAAGACTTTCGATTGTTAGGTTATGAGAAGTAATATGAAAAGCGTTTTAATTGTTAATTATAATACGGCTGGTGATGTAATTGACTTAATAAAGGTGTTGCTATCTGGATGTATTAAACCAAATAATATTTTTGTTGTTGATAATTTATCAACCGATAATTCTGTAGAAATTTTAAAGCGGGAGATGAAGAAACTAAGTTTAGAGGGAAATAGGGATTATGTTAATGTTAAAGAAAATGAAATTATAGGTTTAGATTCAATTGGATACATTAAGGAGTCTATTACCTTAATAGAAGCAAATGAAAATAGAGGATTTGCCGCTGGAAATAATATTGTTTTAAAACATTTAACTAAAGGGAATGATAATGACTACGTATGGCTTCTCAATCCTGATACAACCCCGGATAAAGATGCATTAAGAGAGCTTAGCTCATGTGAAAAAGATCATAAGCTGGCTATTATAGGAGCTGTGATTCTGAATGGTACAAGAAAAATCCAGTGTATAGGAGGTAGTAAACTGATTAAAGCTTTAGGGGTTCCTAAAGGAATAGGATCAGGTAGTGATTATAAGAGCATTAAAGATGTCAAAAATAAGTATAATAATAAGCTGAGTTCAATAGACTTTATTAGCGGTGCTTCAATGTACTTTTCAGTTAAAACTCTAAAAGTAATAGGTTTAATGCCCGAAGATTACTTCTTATATTGGGAGGAATCTGACTGGTGTACATCAGCCAAAAGAAAAGGTATTAATCTTTTAGTTAACTTAAATGCTATTGTATGTCATGAAGAAAGTAAGTCTGTCGGTCTAAGAAGCTCTTTTCAATATAAAATTGACATGAGAAATACATTAAAATATTACAAGAAATATTTTAAGGAATATTATATTTTAATTATTTTAATTAAGCCATTTATCAACTTAGTTAGCTATATTAGAAAAGAATCATCTATTTCAATTAAACCTTTGTTATGGTCATATCTGGGTATAATCGGAAAAATATGACTTTATACAATGCCTTTTGGCAAAATATTATCAATATTTTAGGTGTTGGCTATTTAATTATAGCATTAGCCARCTTAACAATTACAAAGAAAAAATATAAATTTTTATATTTTTTACCTGTAATTATGGTTTTCGATATACCTATTAACCAAATAGATCATGCTATTAAGCCTTTTTTTCCATTTCGAATATGGTTTCTATATGTAGCAATTATATTAATGATTTACTTTAAAGAGGTATTAAAATTAATTATAGATTATAGAATACCAATAGTATCTATACTATCATTATCACTGATTCAACTTATAATACAGCAAGATCTTTCGTTATTGAGAGGTTGGGCTAAAGTGATTGTGATATACTTTCCTGTAATTATTGCTACTGTTCTTTATTCAAAAAAACTATCAGCATATAATAAGCTGGCGAGTTTAAAACATGCGGCATTGTTAATATTTATACTATCAATAATACAGGTTTTAAGCTTTAATGTCCTAGGTGTAAACCTTTTTCTACTTGAGCTGTTTCATAAACCCAGCGCGACATTAACTGAGCCTGTATGGTCTGGTATTATAATGGGGGCGCTCCTATTGTTGATATCAAAAAGAATATCCTCTAAAGCAAATTTAGTACGTTCACTTAGCTTATTAATGTTGGGTTCTAAAGCGGCATTACTTTTTTTCTATTTATCAAAAATAAAATTAAGTGTAAAAAATATAGTTTTGCCAATTTTCATTATGGCTGTAATTGCATATATTGCAATTACTTTTGATTTTATCTCACTTGATAATTTGATTGAATCCATAATAATTCATTCGGGAAACTGGTTTGTCGCATTAGGCATTATTGAAAATATGTCTTGGCAAGAACTGGTATTTGGGATTGGCTTTGGTCAAGCAAATGTATTGTTAGCACAAAATGATATTCTGCAATATGTGAATTTTTTATCTTTGGGAACAGATTCTGAGTTTGACTTTTCTAGGCTAGAGTCAACGATGGGGGGAGATATTGCCAATTTACCACTTGAGCTAATTATATCTGTTGGTTTCTTAGGTACATTTATTCTGTCAATTTTATTTATATTTAAGTACAAGGCTCTAAGCAAATTGCAGAAGCAATGTTGTGTATATTTCATTGCTATATCATTAATTCATCCGTTTTACTTTATAGGGATTGGAGTGTTTTACGTATCTTTAGTTTTGACTGAGCGAGAAATATTATGAACTTATTTGTTCCATTACTAAGTATAAAGTATCATGGAGGAACAAGAGTAATCTGTGAAATGCTAGATTATTTTAAAAAGCATAATGATAATGATAATGTTAATGTTCTCGTACTATGTCCAAAAAATAGTATACAAACTGATTTTTTGACAGATAGTGTAGATGTTAAGGAAATAGGTATAAAAAAGTATAGATTTATTCCTAAAATCATGCATCAATTGCTATTTATGGTGTGTTTTATATATTTTATTAGAAAAGAAAAAGGTGCAGTACTAGCAAACTTTTTTATAACTTGGTACCCATGTTTTATCGCACATAAATTTTTTGACTTTAAATTGTACTATTTCATCCAAGGTTTGGAAGGTTTATATAAGGGGGCTGTTGGAAGAAATCTTAATAAATTATGTACATTAACATATAAATATAAGAAGCAAGCAATAATACCTGCTAATTTGTTTTTGAAAAATGAAATTAGAAATTATAACTCTTCTTCCATTGTTAGTTTCGATTATACAGTAGGTCTGAATAATAAATTCCTTAATGAGTTTAAATATGAGGAGAGAGCTGTTGACATTTGTTACTTTGGTAGAAGTGAAAACTGGAAACGTATAGATCGTTTTTTTGATCTTTTAAGAATTTTCGATGATAAGCATATACATATAACAGTTTCTTTTATTTCACAGGATAAGTTGGCGATCAATTTGGCTCGTGATTTTTTAAGTGAGATTGATTCAAGTTTTATTGAAGTTGTTTTTCATTCTCCCTCATGTCAGGATGAACTAATCACTAAGATTAGAGAATGTAAAGTGTTTTTTGGAACATCTGAGTGTGAAGGTTTTTACTTGCCACCATTAGAGTCTATGTCTCAATTTACGCTGCCTATTTTATTTGATTGCGGCGGACCAAGATTATATATTAACCATAAGTCCAATGGCTATTTTGTTGATGAAATAGAAGATGCATTTAATTTGATTTATATGATAAAAAGAAATGGGTTGAAGGATTTAAATTTTCTTGATATGAAAAAAACCGCTCAATATTATTCTTCGGATAAGTCAAACAGACAATTTTTAGATTATATTGTTTTGGATTTAATTAATGATTAAAAATAAAGTACATGTCGTTATTGTTGATTTTTTTAAAGGCGAGAAATTACTTGACTTACTTAAATGTTTAGATGAACAGGATGCTGTTTTTATTAATGTAATAGTTATTGATAATAGCATGTCTGATGACAATTTTAGTGTTTATTCAAGTTTTACTTCAAAAAGCATAAATATAGAATTCTATCAGTCACCATGTAACTTAGGTTATTCAAAAGCATGTAACATAGGTGCGACTAAGGCATCTTCTGATTCAGATTTTATTCTCTTTCTTAATCCAGACATATATATAAAAGATAGTAGGCTGATTAAAGAAGCTATAGATTCATATCTTAGTTTGAATAATGTTGGATCTCTTGGTGTTTCACAAGAAAACCCTGACGGTACATATGAAAATGTTGCCCGGTCATTTCCACAAATTTCATCTTTAATTGTGAAGAGAGTTCCATTACTCAGTAAGATATTTAGTGATAAGCTTAGTAAATACTTGAGTGTTGAGAATACTTATAATATCAATTCACAATTACAGCCTGTTGATTGGTTGCAATCTTCTTTTCTGCTTATTGATATAAAAACTTGGACTGAGCTTGGAGGCTTTAACGAGCGTTATTACATTTTTATGGCGGATGTGGATATTGGCAAACGAATTCAAGATTTTATGAAATATTCGTATCTTGATAGAAGTTTAGTTATTTCTGCTGATGGAGTTAGGAGTAGTAACGGAGGTTTAAAGAATATATTTAGCAGTAAAGTACTACGATTACATATAATTGATGCAATTAAGTATTTTTTATCTAGGAAAAATAATTGAAAATTCTAATTTCAGGTGGAGCTGGGTTTATTGGTAGCGCAGTTGTTCGATATATACTTTCTAATACCAATGATAGCGTTGTTAATGTCGATTCTCTTACTTATGCAGGTAATCTTGAATCAATTCCTGATGTTCTTCAAAGTAAACGATACTGTTTCGAACAAGTCGATATTTGTGATTTTGAAGCACTTAAAGCTGTATTCGAAAAGTATCAGCCAGACGCTGTCATGCATTTAGCGGCGGAGTCGCATGTTGATCGCTCGATTGATGGGCCTGCACAGTTTATTCAAACCAATGTTGTTGGCACCTTTAATATGCTAGAAGTTGCTCGACAGTATTGGAATGAACTACCGGCAGAAAGTAAATCTGCATTTCGATTCCATCACATTTCTACCGATGAAGTGTATGGTGATTTAGAAGGGACAAGTGATTTATTCACTGAAGAAACCTCTTATGAGCCAAGTAGCCCGTATTCAGCCAGTAAAGCCGGGTCTGACCATCTAGTTCGTGCATGGGGTAGAACATACGGTCTTCCAGTGCTAGTAACAAACTGTTCCAATAACTATGGGCCTTATCATTTCCCTGAGAAGCTGATTCCTCATATGATTTTGAATGCGCTCTCTGGCAAACCATTACCTGTTTACGGAGATGGAAGTCAAATACGTGATTGGTTGTTTGTTGAAGATCATGCTAAAGCTCTCTATAAGGTTGTTACTGAAGGTGTTGTCGGGGAAACCTATAATATTGGTGGGCATAATGAAAAGCGCAATCTTGAAGTAGTCGAAACCATTTGTGACTTACTGGAAGAGCTAGCTCCTATTAAACCTCAAGGCCTTGATGCTTACCGTGACCTTATTACTTTTGTGACGGATCGCCCTGGCCATGACGTTCGCTATGCTATTGATGCATCAAAAATACAGCGTGAACTTGGTTGGGTACCTGAAGAAACATTTGAATCGGGTATTCGTAAAACCGTTGTGTGGTATTTAGAAAATACACAATGGTGGAAGCGCGTTCTATCGGGCGATTATCAGCTAGGTCGTCTTGGAAATGAAGAGGTTAAATAATGGCAAAGTATAAAGGTATTATTCTTGCTGGCGGCTCAGGTACACGGTTACATCCTATTACTATGGGTGTCTCCAAACAAATGTTGCCCATTTATGACAAGCCGATGATTTATTATCCGCTTTCAGTTTTGATGTTGGCGGGAATTCAAGACATTTTGGTTATCTCAACTCCCGACGATTTACCAGGCTTTCAGAAATTACTGGGTGATGGTGGTCGTTTTGGTATTAACTTAGAGTATGCTGTTCAACCAAGCCCAGATGGTCTGGCTCAAGCATTTATCATTGGTGATCATTTTATTGGCAATGATAATGTCAGCTTGGTTTTGGGGGATAATATTTTCTATGGCCAGCATTTTTCAGATAAGCTCAAGCAAGCTGTCAACCGTGAAGCTGGTGCAACCGTGTTTGGGTATCATGTGACTGATCCAGAGCGTTTTGGTGTGGTTGATTTTGATAAAAATGGTGTGGCTACTAGTATTGAGGAAAAACCAGCACAGCCAAAATCAAACTATGCCGTAACAGGTTTATATTTCTATGATAATGATGTTCAAGCTATCGCAAGAGATATTAAACCTTCGCCACGCGGCGAACTAGAGATAACAGATGTCAATAATATCTATCTCCAACGTGGCGATCTTCATGTTAATCTGCTCGGTCGTGGTTTTGCTTGGCTGGATACAGGTACCCATGATTCACTCATTGAAGCCAGCCAGTTTGTTCAGACAATTGAGCATAGGCAAGGTCTTAAGGTTGCTTGCTTGGAAGAGATTGCACACCAACAGGGATGGCTATCTACTGAAGAGTTGCTATTGGCTGGCGAGCGATTGAAGAAAACAGGCTATGGCCATTATTTGATCAAAGCGGCTGAGGAGTTTTCTTTTTCATGAAAGTGATTGATACCAATATTCCGGAAGTGAAAATTATTGAACCACGGGTTTTTGGTGATGACCGTGGTTTTTTCTTAGAAACATTTCAGTCAGAACGTTATAAAGCTGATGTCGGTATAGAACAGGACTTTGTTCAGGATAATCACTCTCGCTCGTCAAAAGGCGTGTTGCGTGGGCTGCATTTTCAAAAAAAGAAACCACAAGGTAAGTTAGTTCGTGTTGTACGTGGTGAAGTATTTGATGTGGCTGTAGATATTCGTCCAGAGTCACCGACGTATGGTCACTGGGAAGGTGTTATTTTATCTGAGTTTAATAAAAAGCAATTTTGGGTACCGCCGGGTTTTGCTCATGGTTTCGTTGTGCTATCTGACACTGCTGATTTCGAGTATAAGTGCACTGATTTTTATGATCCATCCGATGAAGGTTGTATTCGTTGGAATGACCCGGATCTTAGCATTGAATGGCCTTGTCTAGATCCAATTTTATCAGACAAAGACGCCAAGGCCGATTGGTTTAGAGATTTACACAAATAAGAGAATCCTATGAAAGTATTGGTTACCGGTGCTAATGGACAATTAGGGCGTTGTTTGCAAGATCGTATTGTCTATTTTGGTTTTGATGGCATCTTTACTGATTATGAGCAACTCGATATTACCAATTTTGATACGGTCAATCAGTTTGCAGAACAATATCGCCCCGATGTGATCATAAATGCGGCGGCTTATACAGCGGTTGATAAGGCTGAAAGTGAATACGATATTGCTTACGCTGTAAATGCTAAAGGTCCTCATAATCTAGCGCTTGTCGCAAGTAATATGAATATTCCGCTTTTGCATGTTTCGACAGACTATGTTTTTGATGGAAATGCAACTACACCGTATCTACCTGGTTCATTAACATCACCAAAAAGTGTTTACGGTGAAACTAAGCTTGCTGGTGAAGAGTTGGTGGCTGAAGCTAATAGTAAGCATGTTATTGTTCGTACTGCTTGGGTATTTAGTGAATACGGTAATAATTTTGTCAATACGATGCTTCGTCTTAGCAAGGAGCGTGATGAGATCAAGGTTGTTGCTGATCAGTATGGATGCCCCACTTACGCGGGTGATTTGGCCAATGCGCTATTATTAATTGTTCAAGAACTTGAACGGTCAAATACCTATATCCAGTATGGTGTGTTTCATTATTGCGGTGACTTACCAACCAGTTGGCATGGTTTTACTTCGGCAATTGTTGATGAGGCTTATACTCAGAACATTATTGAGAGCAAGCCGATTGTGTCTCCTATCTCTTCGAGTGAATATCCAACGCCGGCTAAGAGACCTTATTATTCCGTACTATGCTGCGATGACTTTCCTGTTAAAGTAGAGCGTAACTGGCGTTCAAGCTTAAAGCATGTTGTCGAAAAAGCATCGAATTAAAAAATGAGACTAAGCTGCAAAACAGGCAGCTTAGTCGTTTTCGTGTCTATGATTATTTCAAACATAAAGTCAAAGCTCTCAAGTAGCGATACTCGTGAGTTGGTAATTGGTAGTGGTTTAGCTTTTATTGTTAAGGTGTTTTCTGCTGCAGGTGCTTTTTTTCTTAATTTATTAGTTGCAAGACATTTAGGAGCAGAAGAGTCCGGTTATTTCTTTCTTAGTATGACAATTGTTTTACTTCTCTCTGTGATTGGTCGTCTTGGCACAGATAATGCTATAGTTCGCTTTGTCGCTACATTTATGGCTGACAAAGATAATGAACAAATAGCAAGGTTCTATGGGTTATTGATTAGAATAATTGTACCTGTTTTATTTCTATCTTCTTTTACTGTTTTTTATTTTTCTGACTTTGTTTCAGATTTTATTTTTAATAAACCAAAGTTAAGTCAAGTGCTAATGATTATGGGGTTAAGTGTGATCCCATTATCTTTAAGCCAGCTGAATGGTTTCTTTTTACAAGGTGCAAAACATGTAGTACCAGCAATGTTGTTTAGTTCTGGTGCTATGGCTATTACTGTTTTATTGTCTGTGCTTTTGGTTGAACCAAACTCTGCTGTTGAAGTTGCTAAGTTATATTTACTCTCATCTGTGATTGTTTTCGTTATTTCCACTTTAACTTGGCGAAGTAAAGTAACAAAGGTTATTAGCTTTAGACCCATTTCTTTTTCATCGCAGTTAACATCGGCAATGAAATCTCTTTTTATTATCATGTTGATGGCACAAGTAACTCAATGGGCAGGAGAGCTTATGCTTGGCCTATGGGCTGACTCTAAGGATGTAGCGCTATTTGCGACAGCGGTTCGCACGGCAATGCTCACTAGTTTTATTTTAATCTCAGTCAATGCCATTGCTGCCCCTAAGTTTGCTGCTGCTTACAAAAATAATGACTTCGAATCCATTGAAAAAACTGCTATTAATTCAAGTAAACTGATGACATTGATGGCATTGCCATTGATTATCTTCATGCTTGTTTTTTCTGAGTGGATAATGGGCTTATTTGGTGATGAGTTTGTTGAAGCTGCTAATATACTCAGATTGTTAGCATTAGGACAGTTTGTAAATGTTATTACGGGTTCTGTTGGATATTTGCTACAAATGACAGGATATGAAGCAATTTTAAAGCGTAATGTCATTATTGCGTCGATGATTGTACTTATTGGTGGACCATTGTTGATTCCAACGTTTGGCATTTTTGGTGCTGCTATCGTTACGTCATTGTCTGTCGCTACACAAAATTTGATGAGTTACTATCAAGTAAAAAAATTACTCGGAATTAATACGTTTAAAATTTATTGAGGCGTAATATGAAATATCAAAAGGGAGTTTTACAAAGTCGCCAAACAACAGTTGCCATGTTTACCCGCTTTGCGGATTCAATGGTAATACTTGCTAGCTCTGTTTGTGTGGCCTTTTATTTTGTTGAATTGACCGATGCCGCTAATTATTTAGCAGCCTTTATTGCGATGATGTCTTTTTACGCAATATGTGAACTTCAACACTTTTATGTGTCGTGGCGTACAACACCATTTCGCATGGAAGCGTGGCGCTTAAGTGTCAATTGGCTGTTCGCTTTTTTGGTGGCCAGCAGCGCAGATTCCATGCTGGGCTTTGATATGTTCTCGTCCATTTCGCACCAGCTAACGTGGTTTGGTGTTACCTGGGGTGTCTTATTGTTGTACCGTCGATTATTAAAAATGATACTGCGTGTTGCACGTGGTCGCGGTTATAATACAAGGCAAGTTGCTATTGTTGGCGCCGGACGTTTAGGCCAAGAGCTAGCGAAACGAATAAATCGCTCGCCTTGGATGGGGCTAAACATTGTGGGGCATTATGATACATCAGATTATGTTAAATCTGAGCACCCAGAGCCAATTGCAAGTGTATTAGGGGATTTAGAGCAGTTAGTTTCTGATGCAAAAGATGGCATTATTGACAGGGTTTACATTGCGTTGCCAGTTTCAAAGCAATCATATATCGCTAGCTTGGTGAATGAGCTAGCTGATACCACCTGTTCTGTGATGTATCTTCCTGATGTATTCACTTTTGAGCTATTGCACTCAAGAAGTGATAATTTGGGTGGTTTACCTGTGATTAGTATTTATTCTTCACCAATGGATGGTTCTAACCGTATTTTGAAGCGGGTTTTCGATCTTGTGGTTGGTAGTTTTATCCTGCTGTTAATTTCAGCTCCAATGCTGGTGATTGCATCTGCAATTAAGTTTACATCAAAGGGTCCGGTGTTCTTTAAACAGCACCGTTATGGCATTGATGGACGAGCGATTAAAGTTTGGAAGTTCCGTTCGATGAACGTAATGGAAAATGGTGATAAGGTCACACAGGCCAAGAAGGGAGATAATCGGCTGACGCCTATCGGAGGCTTCTTGCGCCGCACCTCCTTAGATGAGCTGCCTCAGTTTATTAATGTTATTCAAGGAAGTATGTCGATTGTTGGACCTCGCCCTCACGCAGTTGCTCACAATGAGGAATACCGCAAGTTGATAAATGGTTACATGCTACGTCACCTTGTCAAACCTGGTATCACTGGTTGGGCTCAAATAAATGGCTGGCGTGGTGAAACTGATACCTTGGATAAAATGGAAAAACGCATTGAGTTTGACTTAGATTACATCCGCAACTGGTCTGTATTTCTTGATGCCAAAATCGTTTTCCTCACTATTTTCAAAGGCTTCATCGACAAAAATGCTTACTAAGATCTCAGCTATCATTTCAAAGTGTTGACTCTACTTCAACACTTGTTATTTTCTAGCTTTCTAGCTTTCTAGCTTTCTAGCTTTCTAGCTTTCTAGCTTTCTAGCTTTCTCAGTTGCTAACTTTACTCTATATACTATGAACGAAAATATTGTCTGGCATGACCAAGTCATTAGCCATGAAGCGCGTGCAGTGCAGAAAAAACAAAAACCTGTCATCCTTTGGTTCACTGGATTAAGTGGTTCAGGTAAATCAACCATTGCTAATGCAGTTGAAAAAAAGTTGTTCGATAACAATTGCCATAGCTACTTATTAGATGGCGACAATGTACGCCACGGCTTAAATAAAGATTTATCATTTAGTGATCTTGATCGCATTGAAAATATCCGTCGTATCGGTGAAGTGAGCAAACTGTTCGTTGATTCGGGCTTAATTGTGTTAACAGCCTTTATTTCCCCTTTCATCGGCGATCGCCGGCTAGTCCGTGAATTGGTTAATACCGATGAATTTGTTGAAGTGTATATCGATACGCCGCTAGACGTTTGTGAGTCTCGCGATCCGAAGGGCTTGTACAAAAAAGCCCGAGCAGGCGAGATCAAGCTCTTCACAGGTATTGATTCGACCTATGAAGCACCAGCCTCTCCTGAAGTCCATGTCAAAACGGCTGAGTTGTCGATTGAAGAGTGTGCGGACCAGGTTGTGGGTTACCTGGTAGAGAAAGGCTACATCATGGTGTGATCAGCTTTAAGCTGTCAGCGATCAGTTAAATGCGAAGAGCTTTAAATTGATGTTGAAACTCTAACTTATCGTCAATATTATTTTTCTAGGATCTAAGGGACCCCATGTCAATCCACTACGACATTTTCAATGGTGATGCTGACGGCATCATTGCTTTGCTTCAATTACGTTTAGCTGAGCCGAAAGAAAGTACATTAATCACTGGTGTGAAGCGCGATATTAAATTGCTTAAGCAAGTTGAAGCTAAAGCTGGTGATAGTGTCACCGTGTTAGATATTTCAATGGAAAAAAACAGCGAAGACTTGCAGCGCCTTCTTAATTCTGGTGCATCTGTATTTTATGCCGACCACCACCGTGCAGGTGACATTCCTGCAGCTGAGTTACTAGAGCCTCATATTGATCTAGACGCTAATACTTGTACTAGCTTAATCGTTGATAGTCTGCTTAATGGCCAATATCACTCATGGGCTATCGCTGCGGCGTACGGTGATAACCTGATTGCGGTAGGTGACAAGTTAGCGGATAAAGCTGAACTTTCTCTAGGTGAAGCATCTTTACTTAAAGAACTTGGCACACTGATTAACTACAACGGATATGGCGCAACCATTGATGACTTGCATTTTGCGCCAGCAGATTTATATCAGAAGCTACTACCTTATAGCTCCCCGTTTGCCGTCATAGAAGACTGTGGGTCACCCTACCATGCTTTGAAGTTAGGGTATGAAAGCGATATGAATAATGCCCTAGCCCTTGAGCCTATTACCAATGTGGCTACTTGTACTGCATTTACAATGCCAAATGAAGCTTGGTCTAAGCGCATTAGTGGCGTATTTGGTAATGAGCTAGCCAATAAATCTCCAGATAAAGCCCACATTGTATTTACTGAAAATGCTGACGGAACATTGACTGTTTCACTTCGCGCGCCACTGAACAATAAGCAAGGTGCCGGTGATATCTGTAGTCAGTTCCCAACTGGCGGTGGCCGTGCAGCAGCAGCTGGTGTGAATGCACTACCTGCTGACATGCGTGAAGCACTTATCACAGCGGTTAATGAGTATTACAGCTGAGATTTCAGCTATCAGTAATTAGCTGTCAGCTTGAAGCTATCAGACAGATCAAAGCATTGCTTCTTAAGTGTTAATAGTTGTACCTCTAGCTACTAACTCTTGTAATTCTGATATTAATTCTTTCAAGCTGTTGCAGCTTGCAGCTTGCAGCTTGCAGCTTGCAGCTTACAGCTTGCAGCTTGCAGCTTACAGCTTACAGCTTGCAGCTTGCAGCTTGCAGCTTGCAGCTTACAGCTTACAGCTTACAGCTTACAGGATCTAAGCATCCCCAAATGCCCTAATCAAGGAACAACAATGAGTACAGTAAAAAAAGCTGTCATCCCAGTAGCAGGGTTAGGCACGCGTATGCTTCCGGCAACAAAAGCCATTCCTAAAGAAATGTTGCCAATCGTCGATAAACCGCTTATTCAATATATCGTTAATGAGTGTGTATCAGCTGGTATTAAAGAGATTGTTCTTGTGACCCACTCTTCAAAAAATGCCATCGAAAACCATTTTGATACCTCTTACGAACTTGAAGCTACCTTGGAAAAGCGTGTAAAGCGTCAGTTGTTGGATGAAGTGCAATCTATCTGCCCACCAGATGTGACTATTATGCACGTGCGTCAAGGCCATGCGAAAGGGCTTGGACATGCTGTACTTTGCGCAAAACCGTTAGTTGGCGATGCGCCATTTGCTGTGGTTCTGCCTGATGTTATTTTGGATGAGTACACTGCGGATCAGTCAACAGAGAACTTGTCTGCAATGTTGAAGCGTTTTGATGCAACAAAAGCCAGCCAGATCATGGTAGAGCCGGTACCGATGTCTGAAGTATCTAAATACGGTGTGGTTGACTGTGGTGGTGCTGAACTGCATGCCGGTGACTCTCATGCCATGACGGCGATGGTTGAAAAGCCTATTGTTGAAGAAGCGCCTTCGAACCTGGCTGTGGTTGGCCGTTACGTGCTGTCTTCAAATATTTGGCAGAAGTTGGCGATTACTCCTCCAGGTGCTGGTGATGAAATTCAGCTTACCGATGCCATTGATATGCTAATGGCAGAAGAATCTGTTGAAGCTTTCCATATGACGGGTAAGTCTCATGATTGTGGCGATAAACAGGGTTACCTTCGTGCGTTTGTTGAATACGGTCTGCGTCATGAAAGTTTAGGTGAAGAGTTTAAAGATTACCTAAACTCACGAATTAATTCTGCTTCACCATTAAAAGCGGTGAGTTAATATGTATGGCGTCTTTGGGCGCCTATTTTGAGTTATTATGACCCCTTCATTTATAGTTGCACTGACGATTGTCCTGCTATTCTCTACTCTTGTCTTTACTCGGGTACGGCCTTCTATCCTTTTCAGTGCTGTAGTTTTATTTTTCTATTTTCTTGGTTACATTGAGCAAGCAAGAATGCTCAGTTTTGGTGTTAATCAAGCCGTAATCACATTGCTTCTATTATTAGTTGCTTCGCTTGCCCTTGAACGTACCCGTATTTTGGTGTGGGTGACAAAGCTTGTCTTTAGGCCAACATTTAAAATGACTTTGGCCCGATTAGGGTTGTTATCCTCAATCAGTTCTGCTTTTCTGAACAATACGGCGGTTGTTGCTTCCTTGATGGCTGGTTTAACCCGAAGCCAGGACTATGCACCATCACGTTTACTTTTGCCGCTTTCCTACTTCGCTATTATCGGTGGCACACTCACTTTGATTGGTACGTCGACTAACCTGGTTGTTAACGGCTTACTGATAGAACAGGGATATAACTCGCTACATTTCTTCGATTTTCTGCCTGTTGGCCTAATGATTCTACTGGTAGCGGGTCTCGCTGTGTATTTTTGTGCTTACCGTTTACCTGAAAAGGTTGTGAGTGAGGGTCATCGCGGCGATTACTTTATCGATGCAGAGGTGCAAACTGGCAGTTTATTGATTGGCAAAACCATTCAGCAAAATGGCCTGCGAGCTCTGGATGGTTTGTTTCTTGTTGATATTGTTCGCGATGGTCAATTGATTTCTCCTGTTAACCCACAAATGGTGATTAAAGACAACGATAAGTTGGTTTTTTGTGGGGATGTAAAACATATATCGCAACTAGAGCAGTTTGATGGCTTGAGCCTGTTCGCTAATAGCAACGGTTTGTTAGTTAGCAATTTGATTGAAGTAATTGTCAGTACCGAATCCAGCATTCTCGGCAGAACGCTGAAAGATACCCAGTTCCGCTCACGCTTTGATGCGGCGGTCGTGGCGATTAACCGCAATGGCCAGAAGGTCAGTGGCAAGCTCGGTGAGCAAGTGATTTATGCTGGCGATAAATTGGTTTTGGCTGTTGGGCCAGACTTTGAAAAACATCGAAATGTTGACCGCAACTTTTTTATTATCTCAGGCTTGAAAGTTAAATCACGCCTACAGCCTTGGCAAGAAGTGGTTGCAATTGGTGGCTTTGTGTCAATGATTGCTATGGCTACCACAGGTATCATGAGCCTCTTTTCAGGGTTGCTGATTTATGTCGCAGCCATGGTGTTATCTAAGGTGCTGACTGGAGCTAATATTCGCCGGCGTTTTCCGTTTGAAATCTGGCTAATGATTGCTAGCGCGCTTTGTATTGCTGATGTATTCACCACTAGCGGTTTAGCACAGCAAATTGCGAATATGGTGACTAACGTGGCGGGTAATAGCGGCCCTTGGGTTGCTCTAACCGTAATATTTTTTATGACGATGATCACCACTGAGATTGTCACTAATAATGCGGCTGCAGCTTTGGCATTGCCTATTGCTCTGGGCGTGGCCCAATCGTATGGTGTGAACTATATGCCATTCGTGATGGCAGTTGCTTATGGTGCAAGTGCAAGTTTTATCAGTCCATTTGGTTATCAAACAAACCTGATGGTAATGAATGCCGGTGATTACAGAGTATTGGATTTCATCAAAACAGGGTGGAAGGTATCATTGACTTATTCCCTAGTGGTGATTTTATCGACACCACTAGTTTTCCCGTTTTAGATACGATAAAAATTAATTAGGAAACACATGAAAATTGCAGCTGCAGGTACAGGCTATGTAGGCCTTTCCAATGCTGTGCTATTGGCACAGAATCATGAAGTTATTGCTGCTGATATCGTTGAAGATAAAATCAACGATCCCTGTTGGTTATACAAAACAAATTAAAGAACAATTTGGTTGTGAAAATATTATTTTTTCACCAGAGTTTTTGCGTGAAGGGCGTGCATTGTACGAAAATTTGCATCCCTCACGTACTATTGTTGGTGAACGTGCCGAAATCTTCGCTAACTTATTGGAGGAAGGGACAATTAAAAAAGATATTGACGTTCTGTTCACTGATTCCACAGAAGCAGAAGCTGTCAAACTGCTTTCAAATACCTACTTAGCAATGCGAGTAGCGTACCTTAATGAGTTAGATTCTTACGCTGAGTCTCATGGTTGGAATGCGCGCCAGATCATTTAAGGTGTAGGCTTAGACCCGTACATTGGAAATCACTATAATAATCAATTATTTGGTTATGGTGGTTGCAGCTTACCTAAAAATACTAAACAGCTACGTGAAAATTATCAGGATGTTCCCAATTGTTTGATTGGCGCCATTTTTGATGCCAACACGATGCGTAAAGATTTTATTGTGGACTCAATTATCAAGCGTAACCCGAAAGCAGTTGGTATTTACCGACTTATCATGAAGTCTGGCTCTGATAAGTTCCGTGCTTCTAGCATTAAAGGGATTATGAAGCGTATTAAGGCAAAAGGATTTGAAGTAATTGTTTATGAGCCTGTACTTGATGAAGAAGAGTTTTTCTGCTCTACAGTGATTAAAGATCTTGAGCAATTCAAAGTGATGTTTGATGTGATCGTGTCAAACCGAATGGCAGAAGAGCTTGCTGATGTCGCTGATAATGTTTATACAAGGGATCTTTTCTGATCCGATATAATTAATTTATCAGTAGTTGGATAGCCCTCTTTGTAAGGATAGTTGTCGCCGAATCTAAATCCGTAAATTAGACTGGGGGGGAGCAGAAAAGATGCCCTACTATCCAGAAGAACGAAAGAACGCCATTCTTAAGAAGTTGATGCCGCCGATGAGTATGTCAGTGCCAAAGCTGGCTAAACAAGAAGGCATTAGCGAAGCAACCCTGTACAATTGGCGTAATAAAATCAGAGAGACTGGAAGTCCAGTGCCTAACAGTGGTCAATCTCAGAAGCAATGGTCGCCGGAAGCAAAATTTGCCGTAGTTGTTGAAACCGCCAGCCAATCCGAAATCGAACTCGGAGAGTATTGCCATTCTAAAGGTCTATATCCGGAAAACGTTGCTCAATGGCGGGAAGCCTGTATCAACGGCACGGCCACTGCTAAAACCAGCGATAAGGAAGCGCAAGCCAAGTTAAAATCTGCGTGGCTCAAGACCAAGCTGCTTGAAAAAATTCCGGCGGAAAGAGAAAGCGTTAGCAGAAACCGCAGCATTACTGGTGCTGTGAAAAAAGTTCAAGGCCCTATGGGAGGACAACGAGGACGATTAACTCCGCTTGTTGAACGGAAGAAAATATACCCTGGATCGACGAGGCTGTCACGTCAGGAGCTCGTAAAATAAAGGCCTGTAAGACCATTGAACTGTCAATACGTACTTTACAACGCTGGCTAAACAATGGGGTTATCGAAGGTGACAGGCGACCAACTACGAAACGTCCAGTGCCGGCAAATAAACTATCTGACGGTGATGTGGTTCAGCACCTTAAAATCTGTAATCGTGAAGAATATGCCAGTCTTCCGCTATCTCAGATCGTTCCTAGATTGACGGATGACAACGTGTACCTGGCGTCAGAATCAATCTTTTATCGAATTCTGAAAGCACATAATCAACTCCACCCTCGTGGTTGTTCACAAACGCCGCGGAAGTTGAAAGCACCAATGAGTTATACAGCGGAGAAACCCAATCAGGTTTGGTCTTGGGACATAACCTATCTAGGTAGTATCGTTCGAGGAGAGTACTTTTATCTCTATATAGTCGAAGATATTTACAGCCGTAAAATTGTTGGATTGGAAGTCTATGATAGAGAATTAGGAGAGCAAGCTGCGATCTTGATGCAGCGAACCTTAATGGCAGAGCAATGCTTCCGCACGCCACTTGTCCTGCATTCGGATAATGGCAGTCCCATGCGTTCAGCGACTTTACAGGCGAAGTTGTGTGAGTTGGGTGTGACACCCTCCCACAGTCGAACACGAGTTAGTAATGATAACTCGTTCTCGGAGTCCTTGTTCAGGACATTAAAATACAGGCCACAATTTCTGGCATCCGGCTTCACTAATCTGGATGCCAGAAATTGGGTTAAGAACTTTGTCGAGTGGTACAACGAAGAACACCGTCACAGTCGTATAGGCTTCGTGACTCCAGGGCAACGTCATCGTCGTGAGGATGCAGACATACTGACAAAGAGAAAGGCAATGTACGAGAAAGCAAAGGCACAAAACCCAGAGCGTTGGTCAGGAGAAATAAGGAAATGCGAACCCGCTGGGCCGGTCATGTTTAACCCAGAAAAATCAGATATAAATGAGACTCTGGGACAAGCGGCTTAAATATGGTTAGGCGGCAAATACCTTGAAAAACGCCGGTACCCAGAACCTCGATTTTTTAAACTCCACATTTATAAAAAAGACAAAACCATGACTAGAAAATATTTCGGCACCGATGGTGTACGTGGCAAGGTGGGTGAGTACCCAATTACCCCGGATTTTGCATTGAAGCTTGGCTGGGCGGCGGGACGCGTATTGTCACGTCTTGGTACTAAGAAAGTAATTATCGGTAAAGATACCCGTATCTCAGGCTATATGTTGGAATCAGCGCTAGAAGCAGGCCTTTCTGCGGCGGGTATCAACGCGATTTTGACCGGCCCAATTCCAACACCAGCGGTAGCTTACCTGACCAAAACCTTCCGTGCGGAAGCGGGGATTGTGATCAGTGCGTCACACAATCCGTATTATGATAACGGTATTAAGTTCTTCTCTGAAAGTGGTGAGAAACTACCAGATGAAGTAGAGCTAGCTATAGAAGCTGAGCTGGACAAAGACATCCGGTGCGTATCATCGGATCTATTGGGTAAAGCCAAACGTATGGATGATGCAGCAGGTCGCTACATTGAGTTCTGTAAAGGTACATTCCCGTCATCTTTGTCTCTGGCTGGCATGAAGCTGGTGGTTGATTGTGCCAATGGCGCGGCTTATCACATTGCCCCTGCGGTATTCAGCGAGCTTGGCGCTGAAGTGATTGCAATTGGTGATAAACCCAATGGCCTTAATATCAACGATAAGTGCGGTGCGACCTCGATGGGTATGCTGCAAGAGGCGGTTGTTGAGTACAAGGCTGATATGGGTATTGCCCTAGACGGCGATAGCGACCGCATTATGATGGTCGATAGCCAAGGTAATGTGATAGACGGTGATCAGATTTTGTTCGTGCTCGCCAAGCAAGCTCTGATTGATGGCCAGCTTAAAGGCGGTGTGGTCGGTACTTTGATGTCTAACATGGGCCTAGAGGTTGCCTTGAGTAAACTAGGTATTCCGTTTGTTCGTGCCAATGTCGGTGACCGCTACGTGATGGAGCAACTGCTTGAGCGCGATTGGTGGCTTGGCGGTGAAAACTCGGGCCATGTGATTTGTCGTAACCTAGTAACCACTGGTGACGCCATTGTTGCCGCTCTTCAGGTACTGGCAGTGATTGCTCGCAGCGGTAAGAATTTGGATCAGCTTGTAGCCGACATGCCAATGATGCCTCAGATCTTGATTAACGTTCGGTTCGGTGGAGAGAATCAACCGCTGGAGTCAGATCTCGTTAAAGCTGCAGTGGTTGATGCAGAAAAAGCGATGGAAGTGGGTACTGATACAGCGAAAGGACGTATTTTGCTGCGTGAATCTGGCACAGAGCCATTGATCCGCGTAATGGTAGAAGCAGAGACGGCAGAGATGGCTCTGCAATGGGCAGAGCATATTGCTGAAGCAGTCAAGGCTGCTTAAATAGCAGTGAAAAGCTCAGTTACATGGTAAGTCATACTCTGGGCGCTTAACTTTGCAAATTAAATTGTATGAGAGCTTGCTGATATAGCTTGCTCTTGTATATTTCCGCTTTCCCGCTTTCCCGCTTTCCCGCTTTCCCGCTTTCCCGCTTTCCCGCTTTCCCGCTTTACTATTTCCTCATCCCCCGTCAAAATTCCCAGAACCCAGAACCCAGAACCCAGAACCCAGAACCCAGAACCTATGCTAAAAAGACTCCCTCTATTGCTTTACGTTGCTCTGATCCTGTTTATCTCACTTAAATCTACCGGCCCGGAGTTAGTCTCGATACCCCATATCGACAAAGTACAGCACTTCATGGCTTACGCGGTGTTTGCCATTGTTGCGGCATATGCTGTTTCTACCAAGCGTGCTTTTTACAAGCATTGTACTGCTATTGTGCTGTTCAGTGGTGTCATTGAACTTATCCAGCCTTGGTTCGGGCGTGAGTGCTCGGTTTTTGATTTGTTGGCAAATTCACTGGGTGTCGTTTTAGGCATGCTCATTGCGGCTGTGATGAGCAATAAACAAGTTTGGCTGTGTGATATCATAAACTTAAAATTGGATTAGTGTGATATTCCTAGAATGTGGACAAACAAAGGGCGGAATTTACGAACTCGTTTTTTGCTTTGGTTATAGTGATCATCTGGTTCGTGCTTGGCACCGTACCTATGGATTTCCTATTGTCATATCCAATTGTTCTAATAACTATGGACAATTTCAGCATCCAGAAAAGTTAATTCCGCTGATGATTTCTAATGCGCTTAAAGGTAATCCATTACCCATTTATGGTAATGGCAGCAAATACGTGACTGGTTGCACGGTGAAGAACATGTAAGGGCCCTCTATGCCATGTTGATGATAGGAAAGGTTGGAGAGACTTATAACGTTGGTGCGAATAATGAAGTAAGAAATATAGACCTTGTAAAAGCAGTCTGTAACATTCTGGAAGAACTGGCACCCAATAAGCCGGTAGGTGTTGAAAAGTACAGAGATTTAATCACTTATGTTTCTGATAGACCGGGGCATGATACACGGTATGCCATTGATGCAAGCAAAATTAGAAAAGAGCTAGGCTGGAAGCCTGTTGTTGGCTTTTCTGAAGGACTTAGAAGAACTGTCAATTGGTATTTGAGTTGTTGTTAACCTACGTTTAAGTGTTTGATTTGTGATGGTTATCTCCTTTGGTGATTTTGTCTTTTACGTCATTAAATCGCTAATGTTTTTGTGAATTGTGCATAATTTCGTAAATCAGCTAGATGCGCAGTTCATCATGCATTTATTGGTGTAAGGACAGATTTCTTAGGGCTGCAAAGCTATTCCATATCCTGTAAACTGCCCACAGTTAATTTTTGGTTATAGTACGGAATGGTGTCTAGAGGCAGTAGCCTTAGATAGGTTTTCCTTAAATGAGTGAAGGACAATATGTTTAACAAGATCTTGGTTGTTTGTGTGGGGAATATCTGCCGCTCTCCATCTGGTGAATACTTGCTCAAGCACCATCTTCCAAACAAACATATCGCATCTGCAGGTGTAGGTGCTTTGGTAGGAAAACCTGCAGACAAAACCGCCGTTGAAGTGGCGCTTGAGCATGGTGTCAACCTTGAAGGGCATGTTGCTCAGCAGCTAACGAGCGACTTGTGCAGAGAATATGAGTTGATCCTTGTAATGGAAAAAGGCCACATTGAAGCCGTAACAAACATTGCCCCAGAAGCACGTGGTAAAACAATGCTGTTTGGTCAGTGGATAGGTCAGAAAGATATTCCTGACCCTTACCGTCAGAGCCGAGAGGCATTCGACTTTGCTTATGAGCTGATTAATGAGTCTGCAACAGCTTGGGCGAAGAAGCTGTAGGTATTTTGATTCACAGAGATACAATTGGAAATAGTTCGTGGCATGCCTTTATGTTTAGCAACATCATTATTTGTAGTTATAAATATTAATTTGAATAATGTATATTTTAAAAAGGAATGCTTTATTATGAATCTGTATTATTTACTCCTTCGTTGTTTCAATTTCATATTGGCTGATTTTTATACATTGAATTATAAAGCGATAATTCAATCGCCAATATTAAGGCTGTAGAGATATTCTGTGTATAAAGCAAAATCAATTAGTTGAAGTTTAAAGGCCATAGGTAGGAATACGCTACTAAGATGATTTCTATTAAGTTCCAATCAAGTATTGTATTATGGGCGTTAGATTTAGATGCGCACCTGCTTATCGGGAGCTTTACCCGAGGGCGGTAGCGTGCCTAATTTAAATATAATTTCCTTATAAATCAAATGGATGAGCTTCAGTGTTGAGTAAAAATGATAATGATGATGTTGACGTTCTAGAGGTTGTTAGAACATTATGGGCGGGTAAGCTAGTCATCGTTAGCACGGTTGTTATTGGTGTTATGCTATCTATTGCCTATATGTTCACTGCACAAGAGTGGTGGACTTCGAGTGCATTGATCACTAAAGCAGATAGTGGTGAAAATAGGCAATATCAGGAATCAGTAAAAGCGTATCAGCCTGTTTTTGACGTCTACCAGGATGATGGCAGTATCATTATAAGTCGTCAGTTAGATAAATACGTCAACTCGAAAAACTTTTTTGCAGACTATGTTGACACTTTTAATGCTGCAATCACTAAACGGGAGTTTTTGGAGTCAAACGAAAAATTTTCCAATGTACTCGATGACTTATCGATTGAAAGGGATGGTGCGTATATTTTAAGTTGGCTAGGAAATATCGAAAGCAGGCCAACAGGCATGAATACGAAATCTGAATATGTGATAAGTTTTCGATCTAACACCTCCCAAAGTGCCGCAGAAATATTGTCTGACTACGTTGATTTTGTTAATAAAAAAGTTAAAGTTCAGATTTTTAACGATATAAAGACGCTCCTGTCTGTAAAGACAAAAGAACTAAATAATCAACATCAAATTCTATTGCATCAAGCTCAAAAGAAAGTAGCGCTTATGCTTGAAAGAGCACGCTATTCAGAAGCTGTTGCAAAAGCGGCAGAACAAGAAAGACCATTAGCAAACTTGCAAGATACGGGTTTGTTTAATATAAACCTCGGTACAAAAGCAATAGCGGAAAAAATTAAAATACTTGAAAGTCTAAAAGACTTCTCGATTGTTGAGCCACGATTAATCAATGTCACTTCAAAATTATCTATTCTTGAATCGCAAAGCTTTAATGATAGCGTATCATTTAGTGCATATAAACTTGTAGAGCCTATTCTTCCACCGGCATTCCGTACCACACCTAAGAAACTGTCTTTATTGTTGATGGGTGCTATTTTAGGATTTATTTTTGGCGTTTTCCTAGTATTGATGAACCGTGTCTATAATTTGGCGAAAAAATAATTCCTTCATGAAGCTTTGAACTGTGCCCATATGAAAATATGGGCAAAATTTTTGGTTTATAGAAATGAATAAAAGAAACTCTATACTAACAGTAATAACACCAACATATAACCGTTCTGATTTACTCGCTAAGTTGAAAACAAGCCTTGATGCTCAGGCATGCTATTCATTTAAATGGTTAATCATTGATGATGGATCTAGCGATGAAACGGAGCAAACGTGTAAAAAATGGATCACTGAAGCTAGTCAATATGAGATAGAGTATGTTAAGCAAGTTAATGGTGGAAAGCATCGTGCAGTGAATCACGGAATTACTTTAGTTTCTACAGCTCTTGCTGTCATTGTTGATAGTGATGATATATGTTTACCCAATTTTATTGAAGAGATTTATAATGGGTGGGATAAATATAGTAGTAATCAAGATGTAGGCTGTGTTTCCTTTCTTTGCCAAAATGAGAACGGTGAAATATTACCTGAAAAGTTTCCATATAATGAAGTTGTTGAAAGGCACTTTATCTTAACTTACAAATATGGCATTCATGGCGATAAAGTCGATGTGTTTAGAGCAGAGGCCCTAAAAGAAAATTTATTTCCAGAAATTGATGGTGAAAAATTTATAACTGAAGAAGTTGTGTGGAATCGAATAGCAAAGAAATGGAAAAAAGTTGGCATAAACCAAAGTATACTTGAGCATGTATATTTTGATGATGGGCTGACAAAAAAATATTCTGAGCTGTTAATAAATAATCATCAAGGTACCGCTCTCTATTTCAAGGAAAGAGCGGGTTTAAATATTGGTTTATACTTAAAGATACGAAGTTTGCTCAGTTATGTTAAGTTCAAGCTGGTCAAATATCCAAAAGTTAAGTCTTACTTCTTAAATAGAATCTAATGAAACTATCTATTCTTTCTGGGCTATCACTTGTCATTACGACTTTGATTGTCGTGCTTGTGACATCTAAGTATGGCCTTACTCATAATAGTGATATAGTTTTTCTTTCATTAACGGTATGTAATTTTCTCTCTTATATTCCTCAGTGTTACTGGGAAGCAATTATGCCTAAGATAGTTGCCTCCAAGGAAAAAAATAAGATAATCACTAATAGTTTAATTCTAAATACTGTAGCATCAATAGCTGTAGCGTTGGCTATTTTTGTATTGCCGAGTATTGGCCTGGATATCCTATATGACAATCATATTTGGCTTGAAATAAGGCAATTTTCCCTGTTTTTTGTTTTTATTTCAGTACAGGTTTATTTAAAGAGAGTACTGCACTCTTTGGCTAAGCTACCTGAAATGTATTTTACAGATATAGTATATGGAGCATCTGGAACTTTGTTGCTGTTAGCATTTTATGATGTACCTGATGTTGAGTACATATTGCTAACCGTATCAATGTTTGTTTCTGTTTTATTTGCTTTATTCTTACTGAGAAAGCAATTTATAATGGAAGGTGTGTTTTATATTGATCGGCCCTTAGTCATTGAGTCCTCTAAACTTAAACTTGGCGCTATTTGTTATTCAGTTAAAGACCTTATTTTCCCTGCTTTATTAATGGCTCTATCGCCTGGATATCTAACAACATATAACTTTGCAAGTAAAATATTGAACGCAATCTTGCTAATCGCCGTTACTCCGCAAAATAATTTATTTGTTATTAACTGCATAGAACAGGTCAAATCTAAATCGGCTTGCTTGCTCAGTATTCGTCAATACTTATTCAGAACGATACTTAAGACGAGTTTAACTTATGCATTCTTGATCTTATCTTTTCTTTTTTTATATGAGCTGATTCAATATTTTGAACTAAAAGACTTTTCAAATATGAACAACTTTATGTATATAGCTATTTTGCTATCTATATATTATATGGTTGTAGTCATAGAGCAACCTATAAGCAGGCTTGTTTTTGCATTAGGGAAGATGACAGAAACTATGGCTATAAATATAGTTAACTTTGCTGTATTTCTCGTTCTATACTTTTTTAAGCCTGAAATAATAGATATGACCTATATTTTTGTCTTATTGGTTGTTCCTCAAGTTTTCAATATTATTTTATATACATATTTTTCAAAAGAGGTGGTTTTTGAAAAAAATCGTGTTTGTGATTGATAGTTTGGATATAGGTGGAGCAGAAACCTATTTGGTCGAAATGCTAAAATGTGCCCCTGAAAACTTGAAATTAAAAGTTGTAACTATTCATGGTGGAGGAAAACTTGAAGCTGACCTTCCTGAATGGGTTGAATTGCAGTCAGTTTTTCCTAACTCTTTCCAAAAAAAGGGTTTGTTTTTTAGGGGAACGAGGTTCTTTTTCAAAAAACTAATATTTAACTCTAAGTTTATCGCAAAGAAGTTAGATATATCAGTAGAAAGTGATTTAGTAATCTCTTTCTTAGAAAATCAATCTTGTCGACTAGTTTCGCTTCTTGATTCAAAGAAAGTATGCTGGATACATACAGATTTAACGAGACAAGATCCCAGATTTAAGCATTCAATAGGGACATATAATCAGTTCTCTAAACTTATTTTCGTTAGTAAGACGGCTCTTGAAAGCTATATAAAAAAGTATGGTGAGCATGGCGACTTTGAAGTTCTGTATAATTGTATAAACATAGACAGCATTCAAGAAAAGTCGAACCGAAAAGAACGTTATAGTTTGCCTAAAGGTGATTATACGGTATCTGTAGGAAGACTCTGTAATGCCAAAGGCTATGATTTTATGATAGAGGCTTTGGCTAAGCTTAAGAAAATCAAGCCAGATTTCCGACACTACATTATTGGTGATGGACCAGATAAAGAAAAAATTTCACAAGATATCGAAATGTTTGGTTTAACGGATAACGTTATTCTTACTGGCGCTCTGAAAAACCCATTCCCAATTGTTAAAGGTGCAAAGTTGCTTCTTATGACTTCTGCTTGGGAAGGATTTGGGTTGGTGGTTGTTGAAGCCTTGTCATTAAACGTACCAGTAGTGGCGACAGAAATTCCTGCACAAGTTGAGATTTTCTCAAGGTTTAATAATTATTACCCAGTAAAGAGAGACTTATCTGAAGTAATTAAACAATACCTCACTGTTTGTAACAGTGAAACTGACTTTGTTTACGAAGATTCTAATGTTTTCTCTGAATTTGTGCCTGCGAACTTTTGGAGTAATGTTTTAAGGTTAAAAAATGAAGTATAGTTTTATTTCTACATCTCAGGGTGGAAGGATCCCTGAATTTTCAAGTTTTTTATCATCGTTAGAGAATAATTCATTAGATAACGAATTATTCGAGATTATTTTTGTAGATCAAACTAATGATGAATATGACGAATTGCTGAGAAACTATTCGATAAATATTGTACATATAAAATCGGATAAACTGCCATTATCTAAAGCTAGAAATATAGCCTTGAGTAAGGCCTCAGGAGAGTTTGTTTTCTTTTCAGATGATGATGCTGATTATTCTAGATTTGATTTTGTGACATTGGAAAAGAAACTTAATTCCAATAATATTGTTTCTTTCCCTATTACTATTGCTCCAGAAGGTAACCGTCCATACGGTGGTAGGAAATTCCCTACTGTTGAGAAGTATGTTAGTGCCTTTGAGTTATTTTCTATTTGTTTAAGTCTATCTGTTGTCATCAGACGTGAGCTTGTAGAAACAGTCGGTTGTTTTGATGAAATGTTTGGTGCTGGTGCTAAGTATGGAGGTTCAGAGGAAACCGATTTACTCTTAAAGTTGTTCATTAATGGCGATAAGCCACTATACTCACCAGAACTTAATGTTATGCATCCCCTAGAGTATGCTGATATAGATTACGATAAGCAATGTCACAAATTTTATAATTATGCAATTGGCTATTCTAAAATTTGTAAAAGGCACTCATCAAAATTAAATTATATTCCATATATTGAATTATCACGAGTGATGTCTAGAACTTTATTGGCAATGATTGTCAAAAAGGAAAAGAGATTTTATTGGTATAAGTTAAAAGGCTTTATGAATGGGATCTTTAAGTAAGGCATATAATGAGGAACGCATAAGGTTAAGCTCAGGCGTTTTTAGTCTGTTTTTTGGTCTTTTCTTATTATCACTTTGGTTGTTAAATCTCGGATTTGATTTTCGAGTGTTGGTTATAACATACTCAATGTTAGTATTATTTGCGCTTATTAAAAAATTTGGCATTTTAAGTTTTTACGCATTGTTATATTCGACATTTATACTGTTTTATGTATCTAGATATTTAATAGACTTATTTTCTGACTTTAATGTTAGAGAGTTTACCTTCTTTTTTCCAATGCGGGTGGAAGATGAGGTTCTTTATCAGCAGAACGTTCTTTTACTATGTTTTTCTTTCGCTTGTATATTGACCGGGTTTCTGGTTTCAGAAAAAAGATATACGCGTATAAAAAAGATTGAAAATAATAGTAACTATGGTTTTTTGAAGATTTGTGCATTAACAGCTAGTTTATTTTATATTGCGAAGTATATTATAATTTTGAGAGTTACTGGATTTGATTATATATACTTTCAGTCAAATTATGTCGAAGTGCTCAATCAGGTTCCTTTTGTAGTTAGAGTTGTAGCTACTCTGTCAACTATTATTTATTTCTGTTTCTTATCATCGATTAATTCTCATAAAAACTTTATTATATATTCAGCCTTATTTTTATTTATTAGTGTATTTGCTCTCTTACAGGGGGGGCGAGCTGAATTTATAACTAATTTTATTGTTGTTATTTGGCTGTATGGTAAGAAGTTTGAGCAGCATAAGCTTAACGTTGTAAAGCTACTACCTCTATTTTTATTAGGTATAACTTTACTTTATATTGTTCAGTTTATGGCATCTTTTCGCTTAGGACAAGAAGCTGCTAGTGGAGTACTATTTTCTTTGTTGAGAGATCAGGGGACCAGTCTTATTATCGTCCCTTTGTCTACAATGTTTTCAAGTGTGCTTAGTTACTCTGACTTTCTTGAACATATCTTGAGGTTTTTTATATCACCATTTTATGGATTGTTTTATAAATTAAATATCACCGTCAACTATAACTCTGTAATTGAAGTGATTTCTCAATATATTAATCCTACAGCAGGGCTGCATGGGTTTGGTTTAGGTGGTAGTTTACTTGCTGAATTATACTTATATTTTGGTTTTTTAGGTGTTATTTTAGTTACTCCGATTGTTTTTTGGTGTTACTCTTTATTTTTTAATATAAGACCTGATGTGCCAAATTGGAGGAGTATATTTATATTTTCTCTATGCCTCATAGCCATGAAATCCATTTTCTTTGTTATGAGAGGCTACTCTTTTGAGTTTGTATCTGAGCTTATTAGGCATTCTTTCTATATTTTACCATTCATTTTGTTTTGTTGGTTTATGAGGTTGATATCCATCAACCCAGACCATTTAGGTGATAAAAGTAATGATAATTTATGATCCTATCATTCATAATCTACAGTCGCACGGTGGGATAACGGTTTATTTCAATAACTTGTTATCTGGATGTAAGGTAAACAATGTTGAACATCTTATTTTAACAGAGAGACTTAAGAAGTATCAGCGTTATTTTGATCTACCATTGAGTTCTCAACTGAATTCGCATAAAAATGTTTTTCACTCGAGCTATTACCGTCTTCCTTCACAACAAGATATCAATGTTGTTACGACGGTTCATGACTTTACTTACGAGAAATTCGTTACAGGAATCCCCTTAGCTGTTCACTCTTGGCAAAAAAATCGTGCAGTAAGAAATTCTGATATCAATATATGTGTTTCTCATAACACAGCGAAGGATCTTCAGGAGTTTGTCGGTATTTCTGAGGATCGCATTAGAGTTGTACACAATGGTGTGTCAGAAAATTACTTTTTGCTTGAATCTGAGTCCAGAATGGCAACGAGTAAAGTTGTCTTCATCGGAGCAAGGAAAGGCTATAAGAATTTTGAAATGGCCGTCAAAGCTCTTTCTTCTTTTTCAGATTTAGAGTTAGCAATTGTTGGGGGAGGTGAGCTTGATGAAGGTGAGCTTAAATTGCTTCATTCTTACCTCCCTAATCGCTTCGAGTGGTTAGGTAAACTAGATGACTCTGAATTGAATATTCTTTACAATAACGCGTTTTGTTTGTTCTATCCTTCCAGCTATGAAGGCTTCGGGATTCCCGTGATTGAAGCTATGAGAGCTGGGTGCCCCGTTGTTGCCGTGGATAGCTCCTCTATCCCTGAAGTTGGAGGTAACGCAGCTTTGTTAGCTCGCTCAGCGGATGTTGATGAATTTAGAACATTGATAGACCGTTTGTTTGTTGCCCAGGAACGAACTAGGCTTCAAGCCCTTGGCTTGGAGCAATCAGCTAAATTTTCTTGGGATAGGTGCTTCCAAGAAACCCTTGCTGTTTACGCTGAACTGATTTAATTGAGAATACATATGCATAATAAAATTGCTTTAATTACAGGTATTACCGGCCAAGATGGCTCTTATCTAGCTGAGTTTCTTCTGGAAAAAGGTTATGAAGTACATGGTTTGATACGTCGAGCATCTTCTTTCAATACAGAGCGTGTTGATGCTGTATGTAATAGCAATGATAATATTCATTTGCACTACGGGGATTTAACAGATTCGTCTAACCTGATCCGTTTGGTTAAGGAAATTCAGCCAGATGAAATCTATAACTTAGGTGCGATGTCTCATGTTGCTGTTTCATTCGAATCGCCGGAGTATGCGGCCGATGTTGATGCGATGGGAACTATCCGCTTACTTGAAGCAATCCGCATTAATGGCTTAGAAAAGAAAACGCGTTTCTATCAAGCTTCCACTTCTGAGCTTTATGGTGAAGTGAAGGAGATCCCTCAGCGGGAAACTACACCATTCCATCCTCGCTCTCCTTATGCTGTGGCAAAAATGTATGCATATTGGATTACTGTCAACTACCGTGAATCGTATGGTATGTATGCATGTAATGGTATTCTTTTTAACCATGAGTCACCACGTCGTGGTGAAACGTTTGTTACGCGTAAAATTACCAGGGCGATTGCCAATATTTCCCATGGGCTAGAGACTTGTCTAGAACTCGGCAACATGGATGCTTTGCGTGATTGGGGTCATGCTAAGGACTATGTTCGAATGCAATGGATGATGCTTCAACAGAATGTTGCTGACGATTTTGTTATTGCAACCGGTAAACAGATTTCAGTGCGCGAGTATGTGCGTATGTCGGCAAAGGTTGCAGGTATCGAGCTTGAGTTCAGCGGTAACGGTATCGACGAAATCGCGACCGTAACAGCCGTTGATAAGACCATTGCTCCTTATGTTTCGGTTGGCGATGTAATTGTTCGTGTTAACCCTCAGTTCTTCCGCCCTGCAGAGGTGGAAACCTTGCTGGGTGATCCGACCAAAGCCAAAGAGAAGCTTGGTTGGGTACCAGAAATCACTGTTGAAGAGATGTGCGCTGAAATGGTTGAGGCCGATCTTAGCAAAGCTAAGCAGCATGCGTTGCTTAAGTCACATGGCTTTGATGTATCAATTTCCCTAGAAAACAAATCAAGTTTTGCTGAAGCTAAACAACGTGTTCTTCTTCATGCTCACGGCCTAGGTGGTAACGAGGACGACAATGAGTAAGAAGCGTGTTTTTATTGCTGGCCATAAGGGAATGGTTGGCTCAGCGATTGTCCGCCAACTATCGACGCGTGATGACATTGAGCTGGTTGTCCGTGAACGCTCAGACCTTGATCTGACTAGTCAGCAGGCGGTGTCTGAGTTTTTCGCTTTAGAAAATATTGACCAGGTTTACCTAGCGGCAGCTAAAGTAGGGGGTATTCATGCCAACAATACTTATCCGGCTGAGTTCATTTATGAAAACTTGGTAATGGAGTGCAATATTATTCATGCTGCTCACCAGTCTGGTGTGCAGAACTTACTATTCCTTGGTTCATCTTGCATTTATCCTAAGCTAGCCGAGCAGCCAATGAGAGAGGCTGCCCTGTTGACTGGAACACTGGAAGCCACCAATGAACCATATGCGATTGCTAAAATTGCAGGTATCAAGTTATGTGAATCATATAATCGTCAGTACGGCCGTGATTACCGCAGTGTCATGCCGACAAACCTTTATGGTGAGAATGATAATTTCCACCCTGATAATTCGCACGTTATCCCTGCATTGATGCGTCGCTTCCATGAAGCCAAGCTTCGTGGCGACAAGGAAGTGGTTGTGTGGGGAACCGGCAAGCCGATGCGAGAATTCCTGTTTGTTGATGATATGGCAGCGGCTTCTATCCATGTGATGGAGTTGTCGACTGATTTGTATGAGTCTAATACAGAGCCGATGCTATCGCACATCAATGTAGGTACGGGGGTGGATTGCACAATCCGTGAGATGGCAGAAACCATGGCCCGTGTGGTTGGTTTCGAGGGTGACATTGTCTTCGATAGCACCAAGCCGGACGGTACACCGCGAAAACTGATGGATGTAAGCCGCTTGGCAGACCTCGGCTGGCGCTACAGTGTCGAACTCGAACAGGGTCTGGCACACACTTATCAGTGGTTCCTTGGTAACCAGAATAACTTCAGAGCCTAAGGGGGAAATATGGTACAACGTTTGGAGACGGCGTTATTCAAACAGGTTGTTGCCCATACCCCGCTGGTTTCTCTCGATTTGATTGTACGCAATCAACACGGCCAGGTGCTGCTGGGGCAGCGCCTGAACCGACCAGCTAAAGGGTATTGGTTTGTACCCGGCGGACGTATTTGCAAAGACGAGACCATGGCCGCGGCTTTTTTTCGTCTTGTAAAGGAAGAGTTAGGGATAGAAAGATGCCTTACGCAGGCAAAGAGCCTCGGTTCCTACGAGCACTTTTATTCCGATAATTTTTCGGGCACCGATTTTACTACTCATTATGTTGTTCTTGGCTATAGCTTAGAAGCCGAGATTGCATTATCCGAATTACCCAAAGAGCAGCACGGCCACTACCGGTGGTTTGACATCGACGAGTTACTTCACGCCGATGATGTCCATGTCAATACTAAGCTGTACTTTCAATAACCTGAATTTGTTGATGATATGCTATTACCAGTAATTATGGCAGGCGGCTCAGGTAGCCGTCTTTGGCCGTTATCTCGTACCCACTATCCCAAACAGTTTCTTGCTTTAGCTAGTCAGGAAACTATGCTGCAGGCAACCGTCAGTCGTCTTTCTGCACTTCCGCACCAATCCCCGTTGTTTATCTGTAATGAAGAACATCGGTTTATTGTGGCTGAGCAGCTTCGCCAAGCCAATATGGCTCACAGTGGAATTATTCTAGAACCAGTTGGTCGTAACACGGCACCGGCAATTGCGTTGGCTGCCTTGCAAGCCACACAAAATGGCGATGATCCTCTTTTACTCGTGTTGGCGGCAGACCATGTCATTCAGGACAATCAAGCATTTTCTGATGCTGTTACCCAAGCGGTTCCCCATGCAAAAGAAGGCAAGTTGGTGACCTTTGGGATCGTACCGACCGCACCGGAGACAGGTTACGGCTACATTCAGCAAGGGGCTCCTGTCTCCGAATCTGCTTTTGAAGTGGCTGCTTTTGTCGAGAAACCTAATTTACAGACAGCGCAAGCCTACTTGAGCACCGATGAATATTATTGGAACAGTGGTATGTTCCTATTTCGCGCTTCGCGTTATTTGGCTGAGTTAGATGCCCATCGTCCGGATATGTTGGCGGCATGCCGTCAGGCATTAGCTGGCTCTCAGCTAGATCTTGATTTTATTCGCTTGAACGCTGACGCTTTTGCTTCTTGTCCTGATGATTCTATTGATTATGCGGTGATGGAAAAGACCTTGGACGCAGTCGTTGTGCCGATGGATGCGCAGTGGAGTGATGTGGGGTCGTGGTCTGCACTGTGGGAGGTTAACGACAAGGATAAGCAGGGGAATGCGATCCGTGGCGATGTGCTGATGGAGTCAACGACTAACAGCTATGTTTATTCTCAAAACAAATTGGTCGCGACGGTGGGTGTCGATAACTTAGTGGTAGTGGAAACAAAAGATGCAGTTTTGGTCGCTCACAAAGACAAAGTCCAAGACGTTAAGGGTATTGTAGGTCAGCTTAAAGTTGCAAACAGGCCTGAGCACTTGCAACATCGTGAGGTTTATCGTCCATGGGGCTCGCATGATGCGATTGCCGATGGTGAGCGTTTTCATGTTAAGCGTTTGATGGTGAAGCCTGGTCAGAAAACAGCGACGCAGATGCATTACCATCGAGCTGAGCATTGGGTTGTTGTTGCTGGTACTGCTCGTGTTCGTCAGGGTGATAACACATTCTTAGTGGGAGAGAACGAGTCTACCTATATTCCTATTGGCGTGGCTCACTCAATAGAGAACCCCGGTAAGTTGCCACTAGAACTTATAGAAGTCCGCTCGGGGACTTATTTAGGGGAAGATGATATTGTGCGTATTGAAGATTATGGCGTAGGGTACTAAAAATGAAAGTTAGTATTATTACTGCTACTTATAATAGTGCAAAAACAATTCACGATACATTGGCTTCTCTAGAGGCGCAAACTTACCCGGATATCGAATATATTATTGTTGATGGGGGCTCGACTGATCACACCCTAGAAGTCATCCAAGCCCAGTCATCTAGAGTTTCAATCACAATTAGCGAACCTGATAAAGGTATTTATGATGCTCTAAATAAAGGGATCAATGCAGCTACAGGTGATATCGTTGGTTTTTTACATTCTGATGATTTTTTTGCATACCCGGAAGCTGTACAAGATATTGTCGATCAGTTTCTAGCTGGAGATGTTGATGCTGTCTATGGTGATTTGGAATATGTATCCCAAGAATCAACAAGCAAAGTGATTCGTTTTTGGAAAAGTGGCCCGTATAAAAAAAGTAAATTAAAGCTTGGCTGGATGCCTCCTCACCCAACGTTTTATATGAAGCGGGAACGATATAAACAGTGGGGGGGCTTTGATCTATCTTATAAAATAGCAGCAGATTACGATTCTTTGCTACGTTATCTGTGGTGCAATAATGCTTCCATGAAATACTTAGAAAAAGTAACCATCAAGATGCGTGTTGGTGGAGCGAGTAATCGAAGTATTAGTAATATAATCCAGAAAACGAAAGAAGATATTCGAGCATTGACAGTTAATCATTTGTTTTGGCCTTTAGCTGTATTTTGGAAAAACTTTTCAAAGATTCCTCAATTTTTTAAGAAGTAACGTGTTATGTCTAAATTAACTTGTTTTAAGGCTTATGATTTACGTGGACGATTAGGTGATGAACTTAATCCGGACATTGCTTATCGAGTTGGTAGAGCATTTGGTGAGCATTTAAAGCCTAAAAAAGTAGTAGTTGGTGGGGATATTCGGCTGAGCTCTGAAGAGTTGAAGCTTGCCTTGTCTGACGGTTTGTTAGATTCCGGCTGTGATGTTATCGATCTCGGAATGACTGGAACAGAGGAAATCTACTTTGCAACCAAATTCTTGGGTGTAGATGGAGGCATAGAAGTAACAGCAAGCCATAACCCAGTGAATTATAACGGTATGAAGTTTGTCCGTGAGGATGCTAAGCCGATCAGTGGGGATACCGGTCTTCGAGATATTCAGATGTTGGCAGAGAAGAATCAATTCCCACCTATAGAGAAGCGTGGTGAATACCGTCAACAATCAAACCTGTCAGCCTACGTTGATCACTTGATGGGGTATATCAAGCCGGATAATATTCGAAAGCTAAAATTAGTTGTAAATGCTGGCAATGGAGCGGCTGGTCATGTTATTGATGAAATCGAAAAACGTTTTGAATCTTTGAGAGTGCCAATTGAACTCGTGAAAATTAATCATGAGCCTGATGGTAATTTCCCAAATGGCATTCCTAACCCATTACTTCCTGAGTGCAGAGCTGATACGGCAAATGCTGTAATAGTACATAACGCTGATATGGGTATTGCTTGGGATGGGGATTTTGACCGTTGCTTCTTGTTTGATGAAAATGGCTCATTTATTGAAGGCTACTATATCGTAGGACTTCTAGCAGAGGCATTTTTACAAAAGCAATCAGGTGAAAAAATCATTCATGACCCTCGACTTAGCTGGAACACAATTGACGTAGTCAAGAGTGCCGGTGGTCAGCCTATCATGTCTAAAACTGGCCATGCCTTTATTAAAGAGCGTATGCGAACGGAAGACGCCGTCTATGGTGGAGAAATGAGTGCACACCATTACTTCCGTGATTTTGCGTATTGTGATAGTGGGATGATACCTTGGTTATTGGTCTCAGAACTGTTATCGGTTAAAGAAATGAAGTTATCTGATACGGTTAAAGAGCGTATTGAAGCTTACCCGTCATCTGGTGAAATAAATTCAAAAATAGAAAACCCAGCAGAAGCTATTCAACGTGTCCGAGAGCGATTTGAGCAAGATGCCATTGCGGTAGATGAAACGGATGGCATTTCACTCGAGTTCGAAAATTGGCGCTTTAATTTGAGAATGTCAAATACTGAGCCTGTCGTGAGATTAAATGTTGAATCGAAGGGTAATACAACACTGATGAAAGAGATGACTAAGGAAATTTTGTCTATATTGCAGTAATTTTTTATAGCAAAAAGCCACCATTGTATATGGTGGCTTTTTTTATTTTTGCTGCGGTATAAACCTTCTTAGGAAGGCTGTTATCTTCCAGACATTGTTAATAACCAGAAAATAAATTACAAATGCAAATAAAAAAAGCCAAAACATAACATATTCTGGAATTTCATGCATTTCACCATAAATACCAAAGATAGCAAATAAAGTAGACATACTACATATGGCTATTAAAGTTTGTACAGAGTTTAAACCTAGACGTTGAAATATATGGTGTAAGTGCTCTCTATCTGGTTTAAATGGTGAATCACCACGTTTAATACGACGGATCATAATAGCAGCCATATCCATTAGCGGTATGGCAATAAGCCAAAGAGCGGTTACAGGCCTTAGTGGGGACTTAGTTCCATTTTGACTCGCTAAAAGAAGCATCCAAATAACGGTAAAGCCAATTAACATACTCCCGGCATCACCCATGAAGACCTTTCTTCGTCGACCGAATGCTCCCAAGTTTAATAAAATGTATGGGATAATCGTAATAACTACAATGATTAGTAAATATGCTAAGTTGCTTTGGCCTTCGTAGTCCAGAATGAAAGCCAATGACCCGAAGGTTACTATTGACAAGCCCCCAAGTAACCCATCAATACCATCCACCATATTAAATGCGTTGATTGCACCAATGACCGCAAACACTGTGATCAAATAACCAAATATGCCTAAGTCAATATCGCCAAACCCGATTAAGTTACCTAGGGTATGCAGTTCAAGCCCTGCAAAGTAGATCATGCATATAGAGAGTGCCCCTTGTAACAACATTCTCAGTTTGAAATCAACATCAAACTTATCATCTATTGCGCCAACAATGGTTAGAGTAGTAATGCAGAAAACATATAGGCCTGAATCATTTAAGATACCAGGCTTGTAGTAAAGGTATTGAGCTAGACAGATGCAAATAGCAATACCACCAACAAGAGGCACCTCCCCTTGGTGATGTTTCCTTGCATTGGGGTTGTCGACGAGTCCAATGCGTTTGGCAAACTTTCGTAACAAAAATAATGCAGTTAAAGACGAGAAAAAAACGAAAAAAAAGTCAGCAAACATTGGATACTACTAGTGTTGTTTTGTGATGGTCTTACGAAATTTTATCAAGAATTCTGTGTTTACAGAAGTCTTAAGAGCAATTCAATCGTAATTGTATGTTATAGAACAAAATCTTATTGATAAGATAGTACTCGGCCATGTCTTGATTTGCTTGATTTATAATGCATTTTTGCATTTATTTTTGCGAGGTAACGCTAATCATAATACCCCACATAGTGCAGGTGACCTTTTTTTTGTCATTATCGCTATGAATTTTTGTAAAGGTCTGGCATATGAATATCGTACATCACGGCGCATATGAGGGGGTGACTGGCTCTTGTCATGAACTGCAGTGGGGGGAATATGGCATATTAGTTGACTGCGGCCTGTTTCAAGGCAGTGAAGCCCCTCGTTCATTGAATATCGATTTTCCGATGGAACATATTCAGGCTTTGGTACTGACCCATTGCCATATTGACCATATTGGGCGAATTCCTTGGCTATTGGCCGCAGGTTTTCGAGGGCCGATTTATGCCACAGAAGCGACGGCGGCGTTGCTGCCATTGATGCTTGATGATGGGTTGAAAATACAGCTTAACCTGAATAAAGCTCAGCGTAGTCAGTTTATTTCCCTTATAAAAAGCCAGTTACGGCCGGTCCCTTTCGATTGCCAAGCACCAGTGATCTTACCTAATGGTGATAGGCTCGCGATTTATTTTCGCCAAGCAGGGCATATATTGGGGTCCGCCTATGTTGAAGTGGTACTGCCTGATGACCAAGTGGTCGTTTTTTCAGGTGATCTCGGCCCTTCGAATACGCCTTTGCTAGTGGATCCGGAATCGCCCAAGCGAGCGGATATATTGGTGCTGGAGAGCACTTATGGGAATCGTCAGCACCAGCGGCATACTGAAAGAAGTGAAAGCCTTAAACGTATCATTGAACAGTCATTGCTTGATGGTGGGGCGATATTGATCCCGGCTTTTAGTGTTGGGCGTACCCAAGAGCTGCTGTTTGATATCGAAAGTTTAATTGCCGAGACATTTTCACCCAGTTTGCAAGTCAATTCAGAGCGTATGAGGTGGCAGGAGCTACCGATTATTCTTGATTCTCCCTTGGCGGATGAAGTCACCAAGCAGTACGAAATGTTTTATCGTCTTTGGGAGAAAGAAGCCATTGCTCGGCAAAATATTGGGCGTCATCCACTGTCATTCGAGCAATGCATTACTGTGGACTCTCACCATCAGCATCAATCCCTCGTCAACCGTTTGTTATCGACGAAAGAGCCTGCTGTTGTGGTGGCTGCCAGTGGCATGTGTAGCGGCGGGCGCATTTTGAATTACCTTGAAGCATTGCTACCAGAATCCAGTACGGATGTGGTTATGGTCGGGTATCAGGCTATGGGGACACTGGGTTATGCCCTTTCTCGTGGAGAGAAAAAGGTGGAAATAAATGGCAAGATTATCGATGTAAAGGCAAAAATACATAACCTCTCTGGGTATTCAGCCCATGCTGATCAATCCGACTTGATCCAATTTGTCGCTAATATTGAACGAGGGCCTAACAAGATTCACCTTGTTCATGGCGATCATCGTGCTCAAACTGGACTCGCCGCTTTGCTTCGTACCATGAATCCGGACTGTGAGGTGGTTATTACGGCTGAGCAAAAAACCTCCACGGTCTGATTCTGCACATCATTATGTAATGTAAGCAAAACCATCACTATGTTCTGTTATGTTACTGGGGTACTATCGTTTCCACTAGAATATACAGATCAGTAAGTAGGAAGCAATATCAGGACAAGGGTTGATATTGCGATTTTTGCTGAATTTATTGAGGTTGAGTGATGAAGATTACGGTTGCGGGCACAGGATATGTAGGCCTGTCAAACGCTGTGCTTTTGGCACAGCATAATGAGGTAGTTGCGCTAGACATCATCCAAGATAAAGTGGATTTGATTAACGATGGGCAGTCACCCATTGAAGATAAAGAAATCTCTCAGTATCTGGTAGAAAAAAAGCTGGCTCTTCAGGCGACGACCGATAAAGAGTGGGCTTATCAGGGGGCTGAATATGTGATTATTGCAACGCCGACTGACTATGATCCAATTACTAACTACTTCAATACTTCTTCTGTTGAGGCTGTGATCAAAGATGTGATGGTGATTAATCCAAAGGCCGTCATGATCATTAAGTCAACCGTACCTGTTGGATACACGCAGAGTATTAAAGATGAATTGGGCTGTGAAAATGTGATTTTCTCGCCGGAATTCCTGCGTGAAGGCCGTGCGCTGTTCGATAACTTGCACCCATCACGAATTATTGTCGGTGAGAAGTCCGAGCGGGCAGAAGTGTTTGCCAACTTGCTGGTTCAAGGTGCAGTGAAAGAAGATATTCAGGTACTGTATACCGACTCTACTGAAGCTGAAGCCGTTAAACTTTTCTCAAATACCTATCTCGCCATGCGTGTGGCTTACTTCAATGAGCTGGACTCATACGCAGAAGCCCATGGTTTAGATAGCCGTCAGATCATCGAAGGTGTCGGTCTCGACCCTCGTATTGGCAACCACTATAACAACCCTTCATTTGGTTACGGTGGTTACTGTCTGCCGAAAGATACCAAGCAGCTGTTGGCGAACTACCAATCGGTACCGAACAATATTATCGGCGCGATTGTTGATGCCAACCGCACTCGTAAAGACTTCATTGCTGATTCAATCATCGCCAAAAGACCACAGGTTGTTGGTGTTTACCGTCTGATCATGAAGGCAGGCTCCGATAACTTCCGTGCGTCTTCTATCCAGGGCATCATGAAACGCATTAAGGCCAAGGGGATCCAGGTTGTCGTCTATGAGCCAGTGCTGCAAGAGGATGAATTCTTCCAGTCTAAAGTGATGACGGATCTTGAAGCGTTCAAGCAACTTTCTGATGTCATTGTATCCAACCGCATGGCCGAAGAATTGGCTGATGTCGCTGACAAAGTCTACACCCGCGATTTGTTTGGGGCGGATTAATAGCGAAGCGGTTCCTAGATATTAGATCCTAGTTCCTAGAAAGAGCGGGAACTAGGGTCTTGGAAGGGCAGGCCCTGGGAAAAGCAGAAGCAAGAGCTTGCCAGCTCGTGATTGTATAGCGAACGCTGCCTGCAGGACCCAGGACCCAGGACCCAGGACCCAGGACCCAGGACCCAGGACCCAGGACCCAGGACCCAGGACCCAGGACCCAGGACCCAGGACCCAGGACCCAGGACCGTTCCTTCTCATTCTCAAGACTCAACTCAAGACGTCCTTCGCCTTTTCTATCTCCATCTATACTTACATACATATCAATAACTATATGTTGCGCTTTGGGGATAGTAATTATGAAATTTTCACTGGCGGCAATTTTCCTATCGGGCTTTATAAGCCTGTCTGCGCTCGCGGCAGACAATGCATCAACCAGCACTCAGTCCAATGCGAATCAACAGCAGGCAAAAGCCTCCGTTGAAGCGGCTAGCCAAGAAACCGGTAAAGCGGCTGGCATTGACACGGCTTTTGCAGCCTCCGCTGGTGGTATAACCGCAACGGTCTTGGCCGTTGGTGCAGCAGCAGTCGTAATTGGTGTAGCACTGTCCGATTCTGGCGGTGGTGATGATCCTGCACCTCCTGCAACTGTTCAAGCCGGTCAGTAAATTGCAAAAAGAAAAAAGCTTGACTCACATCATCAGTGAGCCAAGCTTTTCTAGGTTCTAGGTTCTAGGTTCTAGGTTCTAGGTTCTAGGTTCTAGGTTCTAGGTTCTACACCTTCTTCCCCTTCACCAATTTCCTCACCCACATCCGTCCCGGATGCAGCGCTTCCAGTACAGAGTTTGGTAGTGGTAGCGGATCGCCGCCAATCTGCGAAGCCAGCAGTTCGCCGAGCAAAGGGGCAGAGCTGAGGCCGCGTGAACCCAAGCCAATCATGGCATACAGGTTGTGGTAAACCGGTACGTCTTCGGCGCTTTCCTGCTGGTTTTTCAAATCAGCGTATTGCGCTAGCAAGTTATCATATTGGCAAACATCGCCCACGAACGGCAGGTGATCGCGGCTAGCGCAGCGAACACCAACTCGAGCTTGCTCACCAGACATATCAATATCTTGCGGCCAGTTAGCCTCTGGCAGGCAGTCAACCAAGCGCTGTTTGTTCTCTGTATGCTCTTCAGGGCTGAAGGTTAAATCGGTGCTACCGCGGCGGTAGCTGGCACCGATGCAGTGGCTTTCACCGGTGGCATTGACCGGAGTGAGGTAACCATCATAGCAAAGCACGGTTTTCAGCGGGTTCAACGTCGGGTTGGTTGGAATATGGCTAACCTGTCCACGGACGGAGTACGCTGGAATATCTTCGGTTTGCGGGAATTGGGCAAAGCGATGGCCGTTTGCCACAATCACAGTGCTATGCTGGTAACTCTGGCCATGCTGGTCGGTCAGTAGCCAGCTTTGCTCACCTTGCTGGTTATTTTGTTGATCGTCTTGCTGAGTAAGCTGCTGGATGTCTATCTGAGTTTTGAGCTCAAGCATGCCCATTTCCTGTGCTTGCTCAATCAAAGCACGGGTAAGCTCCTGCGGGCATAGCCAGCCGCCAAGCGGGTAGTTGACGCTGCCATGGCCTGAAGTAACACCGGTGACTTGTTCGGTTTGTTCGACATCCAACTGGCGGATAAGCGCTTCAGGGAAGCCGCCGGTCATCATTTTGCCTAGTTTGCTGGTGGCATTGTCATCCCAAGCCAGTTGGGTCACACCGCACCAGTCATGGGCGAATGCTTTTTGTTGGGCAGCTTGATCCACAAACTGGCGGGCATAGAGGAATGCAGGGGCAAAAAAGCGCGACAATGCATCATTAGAGCCATTGAGCAATGGGTATACCGCACCCTGGCGGTTACCGGATGCGCCTTCGGCTGGTAGCGCATCGGCACAATACAGGGTGGTTTTGATGCCACGTCGTGCCAGTGCAATGGCCGTCGTCGCCGAGCCAACGCCCCCCCCGATAATGGCGACTTCCGTTTCCTGTCCGCTCTTATTGCTGGCTGGTTTGCGACAGTACCATGGTTTAACGTTACTGCCGTATTTGCGTTCGGTTACGCTGCCGGCCAGCATATCTCGCTTGGTGCCAAAGCCTTTGACTTTTTTCATGTCAAAGCCAGCTTCAATGAGGCCGCGGCGGACAAAGCCTGCCGCAGTGAACGTTGCGGTGCTGCAGCCGACACGGGCCAGTTTAGCCATCCCGTTGAACAGATCTTGGTTCCACATCTCTGGGTTTTTGCTAGGGGCAAAGCCGTCGAGGAACCACGCATCGACGATACCGTCATTATTCGTCCATACTTGTGGCATACAGTCTTTGATATCACCAAACCACAGATCGAGGGTGATCATACCGTCTTCCAACACAATACGGTGGCAATCGGCCACGGCAGGTGGGTAATGGGCATGGAGTTGGCTCGCTAAGTCAGCCAGCTCAGGCCACGACTGGTGGGCCTTGATCAGGTCGTCCTTGGTCACCGGGAATTTTTCAAAGCTGATGAAATGCAGCTCTTTGGTGATCGCATCCGGGTTTGCTTGGCGGAATGCTTTGAACCACTGCCAGACGGCAAGGAAGTTGAGGCCGGTACCGAATCCCGTTTCAGCGACCACGAAGCGGCGGCGGTCGAAGGACTCCCAACGCGAAGGCAAGCCGTTTTGGTGCAGGAACACATAGCGTGTTTCTTCTAACCCATTGGCGTTGGAGAAGTAAACATCGTCAAAGTCATTAGAAACAGGCGTGCCTGATTCATTCCAGTCCAGTACGGCATTTTCGATTTTTGCCGAGGTTGTTTTGTTCATGGACGGTTTGGCTGTACTAGGCGACATTTGTGCTTTATCAGACAAGGGAGGAAGCCTCATGGTTGGTGTGACGGGGGATATTGCAGTGGATTGTACCCGATCAACAGGAAAGCTGACCACTTTTGACAGATAAACCCGTTATTATCTTCAGCGTTATACCCAAGTTACCTCAGGTTGTTGATTGTTTCGACAGAGGTTATTTGGGTATAAATGACAGTAGGAATTCATCATGAAACGAGCCGTAATTACAGGCATGGGTATTGTGTCCAGCATTGGCAACAACGTTGCAGAGGTGCTGGAGTCATTGAAAGCGGGTAAATCCGGTATTAACTTCTCTGAACAATTTGCAGAAATGAAGCTGCGCAGTAATGTTTGGGGCGATTTGAAAATGACCCCTTCTGAGCATATCGATCGTAAGAAGATGCGTTTCATGGGCGATGCTGCCGCTTTTGCTTACCTTTCAATGGAGCAAGCAATCGAAGATGCTGGCCTGACAGAAGATCAGGTATCAAATGACCGTACTGGCCTTGTTGCGGGTTCTGGCGGTGCGTCTTCTTACAACCAGGTGGCGGCTGTCGATATTCTGCGTGAGAAGGGCGTGAAGCGTGTGGGCCCTTACATGGTACCGCGTACGATGTCTTCAACGGTTTCTGCTTGTTTGGCAACGCCGTTCAAGATCCGTGGTGTGAACTACACCATGAGCTCTGCGTGTGCGACATCTGCTCACTGTATTGGTCATGCACTTGAGCTTATCCAGCTCGGCAAGCAAGACGTGGTATTTGCTGGTGGCGGTGAAGAGTTAGATTGGTCTTTGACCATGATGTTCGATGCCATGGGCGCACTATCGACCAAGTACAACGACGATCCATCGAAAGCATCACGTACTTATGACGCCGACCGTGACGGTTTCGTTATCTCTGGTGGTGGCGGTATGCTGGTTGTCGAAGAGCTAGAGCATGCATTGGCTCGTGGCGCGAAAATCTACGGCGAGATCGTCGGCTACGGCGCGACCTCTGATGGCTACGACATGGTTGCACCATCAGGTGAAGGCGCGGTGCGTTGTATGAAAATGGCGATGCAAAATGTAGACAGCATCGATTACATCAACACCCACGGTACATCTACACCGGTAGGTGATGTGAAAGAGCTAGGTGCTATCCAAGAGCTATTTGGTGATAACAGCCCTGCGATTTCTGCGACCAAGGCGATGACCGGTCACGCACTGGGTGCGGCGGGTGTACACGAAGCAATTTACTCAACCCTGATGCTAGATAACAGCTTTGTCGCACCAAGCATCAATATCGATAACTTGGATGAAGCGGCTGCAGGTCTTGATATCGTGACCGAAGCGCGCGAGCAAGAACTGAAGACTGTAATGTCCAACAGCTTTGGTTTCGGCGGCACTAACGCCACACTGGTTATCAAGAAATACGAAGCATAATTTATGCGAGGGTGGGGGCATTAAAGTTGGGTAGAAGAAGTGAGCCGATAGCCACTTGCCAATAGCCTCTAGCCCAGATTACCGACTTTTGTCATTTTCCAGGGGTGGCACTGACTAAGATACTCAGCTAGAAAGCCTTTTGCGGGGACTGCTCTAGCTGTTATGACCTTGAGTCAGTGCCTAAAAAACAGACGCGACATTGGCTGTGTGAATAGTATTTTCTTTTGCGGGAGCTGTCTATGATCCCAGTCGGTGTTTTATTTCCTGGACGTTCGCCCAGCAGAATTTCTGCTGGGCTTTTTTATGCACGGGGCTAGAGGCAAAGAGCTTGGCTATTGGCCAGAGGTCAGGTGAAAGAGCATAGTTGAAGTGAAACTTGATGTGTAAGATGGCTGGGGCTAATTATTGAATCGCCTATCGCCTATCGCCTATCGCCTATCGCCTATCGCCTATCGCCTATCGCCTATCGCCCATTGCCCATCACCTCCCAATCTAATAGCATTCCTCTAAACAGAACCGCTTTATAAGGAAACCGACCCATGAAAATCCTCATTGACGAGAACATGCCTTATGCCGAGGCGTTATTTAGCCAGTTGGGCGAGGTGATCAGCAAGCCGGGCAGAACGATGACTGCTGAGGATTTGGTGGATATTGATGCGCTGATGATCCGCTCGGTGACCAAGGTCAACGACGCCTTGCTGACCAAGGCGAATAAGCTGAAGTTTGTCGGTACGGCAACGGCCGGTCAGGATCATATCGATGAAGCTCTACTGGCAGCCAAGGGCATTACCTATACTTCTGCGCCGGGCTGTAACAAGGTGGGTGTAGCTGAGTACGTGTTGAGTAGCTTGATGGTACTCGGCCAGCAGCAGGGTTTTTCGATTTTCGATAAGAAGGTGGGGATCATCGGTGCTGGTAATGTCGGTAGCTACCTTGCCCAATGCTTGGATGCTCTAGGTATCCCGTATTTGCTCAATGATCCGCTTAAACAGCAACAAGGTGATAGCCGGACTTTCCATTCGCTGGAAGATATTCGCTCGCAATGTGATGTGATCAGCTTGCATACACCAATTACTCGCGATGGCGAGCATCCGACCCATCACTTGGTGGGTGACGCTTTCCTTGCCGATTTACAGGCCGGTGCAATACTGATCAATGCTGCCCGTGGCCCTGTGGTGGATAACCAAGCCCTCAAGCGAGTCTTGCAGCAGAGCCAATCCGGCGAGGGTAAGAGACTGACAGCGGTATTGGATGTATTCGAACACGAGCCGCAGGTTGATCTCGAACTATTGCCATTGTTGGCTTTTGCGACCCCACATGTGGCTGGCTACGGGTTAGAAGGCAAAGCGCGTGGTACTACCATGGTCTACAACAGCTTTTGTCAATTCCTTGCTGTAGATCAGCAGGTCACGGCAGCCAGCTTGTTACCGATCGCGCCGGTACCACAGGTAAGTTTGAGCCGAGCGTGGGATGAGCCGACGCTATTTAGCCTGACTCAGATTGTCTACGATGTGCGCCGTGATGATGGTTTGTTCCGCCGTGAAATGGGTCAAACGGCAGAGGGGAGCCCGGAAATGGCGACTGCTTTCGATCGGATGCGTAAAAATTACTGGGATCGCCGTGAATATAGCGCGATTACAGTAGCGGGAGAGGCCCATTTTGGGGTAGAGTCGCTGGCTAAATTAGGTTTTACAGTAGAGGAAAGGCCATGAGCCAGGAATTTGATATTGCAGTACTCGGTGCGACCGGCGCTGTCGGCGAAGCCATTGTAGAAGTTCTTGAGGAACGCAATTTTCCTGTTCGCAATCTCTATTTACTTGCTTCTGAGCGTAGTGCGGGTAAAACCTTGCGCTTCAAAGGTAAGTCTGTGCGTGTCACCAATGTTGAAGATTTTGACTGGAGCCAAGTTCAGCTAGCTATCTTCTCTGCCGGTGCAGATGCGTCTGAGCGCTGGGCGCCAGCGGCTGCTGATTACGGTGTGGTTGTTATCGATAATACATCCCGCTTCCGCTACGACTACGATGTACCTTTGGTGATCCCTGAGGTAAACCCGCACGCGATCGCGGAGTACCGTAACCGTAATATTATTGCCAACCCGAATTGTTCGACAATCCAGATGCTGGTGGCGCTGAAGCCAATCCATGAAGCATACGGTATCGAGCGTATTAATGTGGCGACATACCAGTCGGTATCGGGCACAGGTAAAAAAGGTGTTGATGAGCTTGCTGGCCAAACCGCCAAATTGCTAAACGGCATGCCAGCGGAAACCAACGTTTACGACAAGCAGATTGCCTTTAACTGCTTGCCACATATCGATCAGTTCATGGATAACGGCTACACCAAAGAAGAAATGAAAATGGTGTGGGAAACCCAGAAGATTTTGGGTGATGACAATATCCGTGTTAACCCGACCTGTGTTCGTGTCCCTGTGTTCTACGGTCATGCCGAAGCCGTTCATGTTGAAACTTGCCAGCCGGTACATGTCGAAGAAGCTATTAGCTTGTTGGAAAATGCCGAAGGTATTGAAGTCTTCCATGGTAATGACTACCCGACCCAGGTGAGTGACGCGACCGGTAAAGACCACGTTATGGTTGCCCGTATCCGTGAAGATATCAGCCACCCTTGTGGTCTGAACATGTGGGTGGTTGCCGATAATGTTCGTAAAGGTGCGGCGACGAACAGTGTACAGATCGCAGAAAAGCTGATTGAAGAGTACCTGTAATACAATCGATGAGGCCAGTGCTATCGACTAGCTATCTTGGCGTCATAAAATATTCAGCGCCCTGTTTTATAAACAGGGCGCTGTTGTATTTTCAACTTACTGAATCTACTATCAATATCAATCGAGAGAGCTAACGGAGTATAGGAATGCGACCTTGCTCCCGAAGTATCAATTGGTTGAGTCGGTCACGCTCAAGATTATTGTGAATAGGCCGAAATTAAATAATCTTGTATCATACGGCTGTGCGCATGCATTTTATATTCATGCAGTGTGCTATGCATTCTTAGCTATTTTCCTGCCAAAGAGGATGACAGGCAGTGTCTGATCTTTCGACGATGATAAAACGTTTTTTCCTGCCGGTAATATTTTCCACCGCTGTGATTTATTCTCCGGTCCACGCAAATACCGTTCGTATTACTGGGCCAACCCAAGGCGTACAGCCTACAGCTTCTTCATTGCCAGCTAACACAGGAGCGTCCACACAATCGTCTGCCAATGCTTTGCGCTATGGGCCTACTACCAACGCTGAGACGTTGTGGTCGATTGCGACTCGCTATCGGCCGAATAATCAAGTCTCTATTTATCAGGTTATCGGCGCTATCTTCCGCCAGAATCCACAGGCATTTGAAAATAGTAATATTCACGGCTTGGTTCCGGGCAGCATGTTGGCAATCCCGACAGAAGCGCAAATGCGTCGTGAAAGTATCGATGTGGTTAAGCAGCGTTTGGAAGCCGATCAGCGAACCCCTTCTCGGAGCCAGACTCGAACGGCTGCCACGCCATCCCCGGTAGCGACGCCGCAACCAACGGCAGCAAAACCTGAGCCCGTTGCTCAAGCGCCTAAGCCTGTAGTGCAAACACCTGTACCTCAAGTGAAAGAGGTTGCTTCGGCACCGAAACCAGCACCGAACGCTGCACCGAAAAACGTGCCGACAGTCGTCGCGCAGGTGCAGGAAAAACCGGAACCCGTTGTCGAAACCGCGGTTAAAACTCAAGATCAAGTGTCTAAAACGGCACTGATCCCGCCTAAACCGACCGCTCTGCAGGTCCAGTTGGATGCCTCTGACGAGCAGATGACCAAACTGCTCGAGAGCAATCATTTGTTGCGTGTCCGCCTTGCCGAGATGCAGCATGAAGTGTCGGCGTTGAAACAACAACTGACCGACGATGAAGTGCTGCGTGAGCAGATCAAGGGTTTTATCGACCAACAGCGGGCGTTACAAACACAAGTGGTTGAGCCTCAGCCTAGCTTGTTCGATCGTATGATTTCCAACCCATTGCTGTTGGCCGCAATGGCGTTGATCCCTGGTGTATTGATAGCCGGTTTACTGGCTTACTTCCTGCTTGGCCGCAAGCGTGAAGCGGAAGATGATGTGAAGTCATTGGACGCCCCGCAAAGCCAAGATGAAGCCGCAATGATGCCTCCGCCACCACCGGTGCCGGCCGATGACGAAGATGTGCCGAGCCTGACACTGGGTGACGACGAAGAGCTTGAAGATCTGTTCGGTGATGATGATTCCCTGTTCGATGATCCTGAAAGCAGCTTGTTTGGCCAAGAGTCCTCGCTGGCTTCTAAGGAAGACAGCAGTGGTAATGGCTTTGACATTGCTGATGATCTCGGTGGCAATCTCGGTGCGAGTAGCATTTCGGTCAATAGCGATGATGAAGCTATTGGTCTGGAAGATATGGAGCGGGCACTGGATGAAATGGACAAGAAGCCAGAGCCGAATTCAGATGAAGAACTGGCTGCGATGTGGGAGCAGTCACTGCAGGCCGATGAAGACGACGAAGACAGCTTTGACCTGTCTTATGACGGTGATGAGCTGGATCTGGACGCATCGTCGAAGCCGTCGGCCGAAGAGCAGATTGTCGATCAGGCCATGCTGGACGAGTTGTTCTCCTCTGCGACCGACGATGAGGAACAAGAGCCAGAAGTACAGCCCGATCAGATGGTCGATCAAGATGAGTTGGATGCTTTATTCGATAGCGTAGGTGTGGGTAGTATTGGTGCCAATAGTGCCGATGTTAGCAGTACCGGAGCCGATACTGGCGCGGTAAATACCGCACCGACTGAACAGGCAACTCTCGAGCAGGCGGCGGTTGATCAGGCTTTAGCCGATATCGAGATGATGGCCTCGCCAGCAATGGATGTTGATTTTTCATCCATGCTTGATGACGCTGTCGACAGTGTGGCGGATGTACCTGCTAGCGATCCGACAGCGCTTCTCGATGAACTGCTCGATGATGAAGATAGCCTCACTTCCGACATTGAGGTGGAAGAAGACAGTACTGCATTGCTTGATGAGCTGCTCGATGAGCCGGAAACGGACAGTTTGTTGGCCAGCCACGATATTGAAATCGATGAAAATAGCACCGAGCTGTTGGATGAGTTGTTGGCTAATACCGATACTACCGATGAACTTGGTGATACAGGGCTTGAAACCGGTCTTGGTCAATCAGGGCTCAGTGAAACGGTAGAAGAGCCATCGGTGCTGGATGACATCAGCATCGAAGAGAACAGCACTGAGCTGCTTGATGACATTCTGGAGCAACATACCGCGATTGATGAACCGGTTGATACCAACAAGGTAGAGAGCAGTCTCGCTGTTGAGGAGCCATTAGCCCAAGAGCCTGAAATCGATGAGATTGAGCAGCTTCTTGCTTCGGCTGATGCCGATATGCTGGGTGCTGAAGCGCCGGACGACAGCGCTGAAATTGAAGCCATCGGCCAAACGGTTGAACAGCTGCTTGAGAGTCTGGAGCATGACGAACAGGCTGATGTTGAGGAGCGGACAGATGTTGAGGAGCTGGTCGATAGTGAAACATCAGAACAAAGCAATCAGGAGTCAGTGCATCAGGCACTGAGCCCTCAGCAAGCAGAGCAAGCTGAAGACAACAGCACAGAGTTCCCCATCTTCGATGAGGAAACTCTGCTGGCAGAGCTTGATGAGGCGCCTCGGATTGAGAGTGATGCCCAGCAAGCCGTTGATGAGCCTGCGAAGCAAGAATTTGATGATGCACCGCTGACACTCGATGATCTGCCAGAATTCGATGAAGAGGCCGCCTTTAACGATCCGGATGTAGAGCCGCAGCAAGAACAAGAGCAAGTGCTGAGCGAAGACGATGAGCAGGCCATGCTTGATAATATCGTTCGTCAGTTACAGCAGGCCGCTGAAGCGGCAGAGAAACCTCAAGTAAATGAAGAGCTCCTGGATGCTGTCACGGAAGAGCAACATGTTCAGCCCGAGCAAGCGCCAGCGAGTCCTTATTCGCTTCATGGTCATCCGGATATTGAGTTTGAAACCTTGGATCCGGCAAGTTTGCCGGAATTCAATGAGGACGAAGCCCTACAGGCTTCATTCGATGAGCAGCATGAACTAGAGCAATATGAAGTAGAGCAAGGGTTCAAACCGCAAGCTTCGGTTTCACAAGGTCCTGATCTACAAGGCTCTGAAGGACAAGATTCTGTATCACAAGCCGCTGCAACCCAAGGCATGGGGCAAAACACTATTTCTACACCGGCTCCCGCAGCGCAACTGAGCGATGAATTTGTCGACTCGGCAGGGCTGGATATGGATGCATTGCTAAACGATCCTGAACTGCAGGCAGACTGGGAGCGTGAGCAGCTGGTGGGCCGCTCGGAAGATGTGGTCGGAGATAGCGCTGCGGACGAAGACCTGTCAGCGGAAGAGAATGAAATTTGGTCGGCGAGTAGCCCTGAACCCGAACTTGAAGGTGAGGATTGGGGGGAACAACCAGAGATGAATATCGAAGACGTGCCAGTCTTCGACGAAGATGATCTCATGGTTGATGACGGTGCCGACTCAGAAATAGTGGTCGAGGATGAGGCAAACGCGTTTCAGCCTGCGATGGAAGAAGCGGCCAGTGAGTTGGTGATTGAGCCTCAAGTTGCAGAGCCAGTCCATCGCCAAGCACCTGAAGCTTCTTATATCAGTATTGATGAGCTGATGAAGGATCTTGACGGTGAGGAGCCTAATAGTGAGTTGGATGAAGCGCCGCTGAACCTTGATGTCGGTTTGGATGAGTTCCCTGATGTGCTGGCCGATATTGGTAGTTTGGATATCGACAGCCAAGGTGAGTTTGCCAGCAAGCTTGATTTGGCCAAAGCGTACCTTGAGATGAATGATAGCGAAGGTGCCCGCGGGTTGCTCGAAGAAGTGGCCCAAGGCGACAACGGTGAGCTACAGCAAGAGGCGAAAACGCTGTTGGCGAAGATTACCTAGTTCCTAGGAAAAGCGGTTCCTAGTTCCTGGGAAGAGCGGAAGAACAAGAGCGAAAAACTTGACATGAAGTAACTACGAAAAACGCTCCTGCAGGACCCAGATGTCATCTAGGAACTAGCCCCCAGGATCTAGGATCTGGAGTAAAAAAGCGGAAGCACATGCTTCCGCTTTTTTTGTTATAATCCCCCACTTAATTTGAAAACCGGCCTTTGGCCGCCAGCAAGACGAAGAATATTATGCGAATAGCTTTAGGTATTGAGTACGACGGTGCGAAATACTACGGTTGGCAACGCCAGCGTGACGTAGACAGTGTTCAAGAGCGCTTGGAAAAGGCGCTGAGCAAGATTGCCAATAAGCCGATTGAGGTACAGTGTGCGGGACGGACCGATGCTGGGGTTCATGGTACCGGCCAGGTGGTTCACTTTGATGTTGACGTTGACCGTAAAATGGCGGCGTGGAGCATGGGGGTGAACGCCCACTTACCTAAAGATATTGCGGTTCGCTGGGCCAAGGTTGTGGATGACGAATTCCACGCCCGTTTTACGGCGACGGCGCGCCGTTACCGCTATATTATTTATAACCATGCTTTCCGTCCTGCTATTTTAGCCAAAGGGGTGAGCCATTATCACGGCGAACTCGATGAAAAAGCGATGCACGAAGCGGGTCAGTACTTGTTGGGTGAGAATGACTTCACATCCTTCCGTGCTGTGTATTGTCAATCTCGTAGTCCATGGCGTAACCTAATGCATTTGAACGTGTCGCGTCAGGGTAACTTTGTGATCATTGATATCAAGGCTAATGCCTTTGTCCATCATATGGTTCGCAACATTACAGGAAGCCTGATTAAAGTCGGCCGAGGCGAAGAAAAGCCGGAATGGATCCAGTGGTTGCTGGCCCAGAAAAATCGTACTTTGGCAGGAGCAACAGCGAAAGCGGAAGGTTTGTACTTGGTGGACGTTGACTATCCTCAAGAACATGACCTGCCGAATGTCCCTGTCGGTCCGCTGTTTTTACCTGATTAATCGGTCAGGTAACGGTTAGATTTATCTCGGGCTAACTTGTAGTACCAGTTTTTTATCTACAGTTAGACGAGTTTGTGCTTTAATTCCACCTCGGTAAATTAACGAATTTGTAATTCTCTGCTGCAAAGACTTGTGCTAAGACCCTAAGGGCAGGGAAATAAAAGATAAAAGGTCATTCATGAGCTGGCTGGAAAAGATCCTTACTAAAAGCAATATTGTTTCTTCTCGCAAAGCGTCTATCCCAGAAGGGGTGTGGACCAAATGTACTTCTTGCGAACAAGTGCTTTATCACGCCGATCTAGAACGTAACTTGGAAGTTTGCCCTAAATGTGACCATCACATGCGCATGAAAGCGCGTCGTCGCTTGGAAACCTTCCTCGACGAAGAAGGGCAGGTTGAAATTGCCGCTGATCTTGAGCCAAAAGATAAGCTTAAGTTCCGTGATTCCAAGAAATATAAAGACCGTCTATCTTCTGCTCAGAAAGCGAGCGGTGAGAAAGATGCGCTGGTCGTGAAGAAAGGAACCTTGCTAGGCCAGCCATTGGTTGCCTGTGCATTTGAATTCTCTTTCATGGGCGGCTCGATGGGCTCTGTCGTGGGTGCCAAGTTTGTACATGCTGTGGACGAGGCGATTGCCAACAACTGTGCCTTGGTATGTTTCTCTGCCAGTGGTGGTGCCCGCATGCAAGAAGCGCTGATGTCGCTAATGCAGATGGCGAAAACCAGTGCTGCACTTGAGCGCCTATCTGATAAAGGCTTGCCATTCTTCTCGGTACTGACTGACCCAACAATGGGTGGGGTATCGGCAAGTTTGGCGATGCTGGGTGATATTAACATCGGTGAACCAAAAGCCCTTATTGGCTTTGCGGGTCAGCGTGTTATCGAGCAAACGGTGCGTGAGAAGCTACCTGAAGGTTTCCAGCGCAGTGAGTTCCTGCTTGAGCACGGTGCGATTGATATGATTGTGGACCGTCGCGAAATGCGTCAGCGTATTGGTGGCATGGTTGCTAAGCTGACTCAGGTTGAGTCACCACTTGTTGTACCTGTCGAGAAACCGGTAAAAGCGGTTGAAGAGAAGGCTGCAGAGCAAAACGAGCAGAAAGAGCAAACTGAAGAGTAAGTTTGTATCGCTGACGATATTGACAGAAAACGGGGCTTAGGCCCCGTTTTGTTTTTTGTATAAGCCCCTCACTATCAAGAATCAATACATTGCGGTTTGGTCTGGCCGCGTTCAGTGGTAAATTAGGGCTCATATTGTTATAGCGAAATGAAATATGATGTCCGGATTGACAGTACCTCAAGCAAACTCCTCTTTGGCCTCATGGCTGACTTACCTTGAACAACTCCATACTAGCACCATTGACCTTGGTCTTGACCGAGCACAGGCGGTGGCTGAGAAAGCCGATCTAATCAAGCCAGCTCCTTGCGTGATCACTGTCGCAGGCACCAATGGTAAAGGATCGACCTGTGCCATGATGGAAGCGATCCTGCTCAAGGCCGGTTATCGTGTTGGGGTATATAGCTCTCCTCACCTTGTGCGTTATAACGAGCGGGTTCGCATCAACGGTATTGAACTGCCAGACAGCGCTCATAGTGAAGCTTTTGCTGCGATTGAACAACTGCGTGGGGAAACCAGCTTGAGCCTGTTTGAGTTTGGCACCTTGGCTGCGCTTCAGTTATTCAAGTCTCGTCAGGTTGATGTCGTTTTACTGGAGGTAGGGCTTGGCGGTCGCTTGGATGCCACGAACATTGTTGACCATGATGTGTCGGTGATCACCAGCCTGGCGGTTGACCATGTTGACTGGTTGGGTGATGACATCAACGTTATCGGTTATGAAAAGGCCGGTATTTTCCGTAGTGGCAGGCCAGCGGTATGCGGTCAGCCAAATCCTCCGGCAACCGTACCTGCTCACGCCGATGATATCGGTGCCAAGCTTTTTCAGGTCGGTTACCAGTTTGAGTACAGTGTCGAAGCTGATCATTGGAACTGGCAAAGCGGTGCTTTCACATTAGATAAACTGCCGCTTCCATCGCTACCTCTACCCAATGCGGCAACCGCATTGATGGCGCTGGCAGTTGCAGAGCTCAATATCACTGATGAAAACGTGACGGAAGGGTTGGCAGAGGCGACGTTGCCGGGGCGGATGCAGATAGTGTCAGAGCAGCCTTTGGTGATCATGGATGTGGCTCATAACCCACATTCGGCACAGTATTTTGCCACTCAGTTAGAGGGTATTAAGAACAAGTTCGGCAAGAAGCAGCTCCATGCTGTAGTGGCGATGCTCCACGACAAAGATATTGCTGCTACCATTGCTGAGATGACGGAAGTGGTTGATTGCTGGTATCCAGCCTCGCTGACAGGCCCGAGAGCGGCGACAGCTGAAGAGATCCTGTCCCATTTACCGTCGGGAACCGATACATACCAGACGCCTGAAGCGGCTTATGACAAAGCGCTGACACAGGCTCAGGCTGACGATATGGTAATTGTATTTGGCTCCTTTTACACTGTAGGTCAGATAACCAGTCACATTGAAGTAAAGAACCAGGAGTAACTGTGGCAAGTAAATTTCAGAGCCGGTTGGTCGGGACAATCATTTTGGTGGCAATCGGGGTGATATTCCTTCCTGATCTGTTCGACGGCAAAAAACAGCATTACCAAGAGCAATTTGCCAGTATTCCGCTGCAGCCTGAAACCACCGCTGAAGTAGAGTATGAAACGATCCCTGCTCCGGAGTTTGCAGAGGTGGATTTACCCCCTGAACCGGTCACGGTCGTGATTGATGAGCCGAAGCAGGAAGAAGTGACTGCAGAGGCTATCGAGGCGGCTAACCAGCCATTGAAGGTTGAGCCTCAACCTATCACCGAGCCTAAAGTGGGTAACCAAGACACTGCTTGGGTGGTTCAATTGGGGGTTTTCCGCAATTTTGATAACGCTAACCAGTTGGTTGAGCGTCTTCGCAAGGCGGGTTATCAAGCGCATGTTTTTCCAAAGCAGCCGCAACAGGGCGATCTTGCCAGGGTTGTCGTTGGCCCTGATGTGTCGAAGCAAAAGCTATCGGCGGACATCAAAAAATTGGAAGAATTGACCGGATTAAAAGGCCGATTGGTCAGATTTAATCCACTTAACCCTTAGGTAAACGTTTGCGTTCTCATTTTTTCTGTTAGAATACGCATCAACAAAATGAATACAACAAATGATGATCTGGATTGATTACGTAATTTTAGGCGTAATAGGCTTCTCGGCTCTGGTCAGTGTGATCCGAGGTTTTGTCAAGGAAGCACTCTCGCTAGTGATATGGTTTGCAGCCTTTTTTGTCGCAAGCAATTTTTATACTCAGCTGGCGGCTTACTTCACGAATATTGACGACGAGATGCTTCGTAACGGCAGTGCGATCGCTGCCTTGTTCATTGCCACGCTGATAGTCGGCGCAGTCGTGAACTATGTGATTGGACAACTGGTACAGAAAACGGGCCTGTCAGGTACAGACCGGGTACTGGGCATAGTGTTCGGGGGGATACGCGGCGTATTGATTGTTGCCGCGGTACTGTTCTTCATCGACGCCTTCACGGGGTTTGCCGATTCAGACTGGTGGTTGCAGTCCCAGTTGATCCCTCAGTTTGGCGTGGTGATTGAATGGTTCTTCACGTACTTAAAGGACACATCAAGCTTTTTACCGGGCGCATTTTAGTGAACGGTGTGGAACGTAACGGGTTCAGTCTCTTAATGGACTGATACCAAAAGGAAAGCTTTCAGCGGGTATTTGGCACAGTCCAATACCCGCTGAAATTCAATTGAAGCGTGACGAGGATTTAGGACATGTGTGGTATTGTCGGAGTCGTGGGTTCAACCCCGGTTAACCAGTCTATTTATGATGCATTGACCGTGTTACAGCATCGCGGCCAAGATGCGGCTGGTATTGTTACCTTAGAAAGCAATCGTTTTCGTCTGCGTAAAGCGAACGGTTTGGTCCGTGATGTGTTTGAAGCTAAACACATGCAACGTTTGCAGGGTAACGTAGGGATCGGCCATGTGCGCTACCCGACTGCAGGCAGTTCGAGTGCCTCAGAAGCCCAGCCATTCTATGTGAACTCACCTTACGGTATTTCACTGGCTCACAATGGTAACCTGACCAACGCGGCCGAAATCAAAGATCAGTTGTTCGAAAAAGCACGTCGTCACGTCAATACAACGTCTGATTCAGAAATTTTGCTGAACGTACTGGCAAATCAACTGGAAAGCGCCAAGACCTACCCAATCACTCCTGAAGAAATCTTTGATGCCGTGCGCGAAGTGCACCGCATGGTTAAAGGGGCTTATGCTGTGGTCTCTATGGTTATCGGCCACGGTATGATTGCTTTTCGCGACCCGCACGGGATCCGTCCATTGTGTCTGGGTAAACGTGAAATCGAAGGCCAGATTGAATACATGGTTGCCTCAGAATCTGTTGCATTGGATGCGGTTGGTTTTGACTTCATGCGCGACGTTGCGCCGGGTGAAGCGGTTTACGTTACCTTTGATGGCCAGCTGTTTACCCAGCAGTGCGCTGATAATCCAACCTTAAACCCTTGTGTGTTTGAGTTCGTCTACTTTGCTCGCCCTGATTCGTTTATCGACAAGGTGTCGGTTTACAGCGCGCGAGTATGCATGGGTCAGAAGCTCGGCGAGAAGATCAAGCGCGACTGGGCTGATCTGGATATTGACGTGGTTATCCCAATTCCTGAAACATCATGTGACAGCGCATTGGAAATAGCCCGAACTCTCGACAAGCCATACCGTCAGGGCTTTGTGAAAAACCGCTACGTTGGCCGTACCTTCATTATGCCAGGCCAGCAAATGCGTCGTAAGTCAGTTCGACGCAAGCTGAATGCTATCCGGTCTGAGTTCAAGGATAAGAGTGTATTGCTGGTGGACGATTCTATTGTTCGCGGTACGACGTCAGAGCAGATCATCGAAATGGCACGTGACGCTGGTGCGCGTAAGGTTTACCTAGCCTCAGCGGCACCAGAGGTGCGTTTCCCGAACGTTTACGGTATTGATATGCCAACGGCGAATGAGTTGATTGCCCACGGCCGTGAAGTGGATGAGATCAGCAAGATGATCGGTGCTGACGGGTTGATCTTCCAAGATCTACAAGATCTGGTTGATGCCGTTGCCGAAGGCAATCCTGATATCCAAAAATTTGAAACTTCTGTATTCAGTGGTTCTTATGTTACGGGTGATATTGATCAGTCGTACTTGGATTACTTGGAGTCACTGCGCAGTGAAGATTCGAAAATTCAGCGTGAAATCCAACAGGATTTGGCGAACCTCGAGTTGCACAACGAAGGGGTGTAAAGGGGTGTAAAGGGCTGGAAAAGCTGGTTCTTGGTCCTAGGTACGGGGAAGAACTATAGAAGTAGCGCTCTGTGTTAGTAATGATGGAAAAGCGAGAGATTGAAAATCTCTCGCTTTTTTGTGTTTGAAGGCAAACGGGGGCGAATTATTTTTCCCAGGACCCAGGACCCAGGACCCAGGACCCAGGACCCAGGACCCAGGACCGCTTTCCTAGTGACTAAACTGCGGTCCAATGCCTAAGTTCCACAGGATCACCGAGCCGGCGATGATGGATACCAGCAGCACCAGTCCACAGGTTACGATAGAGCTGGCATAGATAAACCCGCGCTCTTCAGGAATATGCATCAGGATAGGGACACCGGTATACAGCAGATAGACCGAGTAGGCGATGCCAATAAGACCGGCAATCATCAGGAACCAGACTTGTGGGTAGATAGCCGCGATACTGACCATGAAAAGTGGCGTTGCGGTATAAGCAGCCAGTTCAAGTGCTTGTGTGTAAGTCGGTGTCGAACCAAAGGTATGGCTCATCCAGTAGGTGAGATAGGCGAGGGCAAAGACCCCTGCTATCAGGGCAAAATACATGGCTACCGACATTGCCAGCGCGCTGCCTTGGGTGAGGTAGATAGGTGAACCAACACCAATACGCCAACCAATAAAGACACTGGAGATGAAGGCAAACGCTGGTGGCAGTAAAGCAATCAGTAAAATATGGCTTAGACTGCTTTGGACCCCTTCATGCTCCTTGTCAATCGCCCGCCACTCTTGCTTGGGGTGGGTGTACAAACCGAATAAATGTCCCAGAATCATAACGCTTCCTCATCGAGTCGTGCTTATTTTCGTCCGTTATCGAAGAACACAGCGTCAGTTCATCTCGTGCTATGGGTGCTCTTCTTGCTAGCGATGGCTTTGCCTACCAGTAAACACAAATTCAGGGAGGCTTTTCTTGCCAGTACTATTAACGTTTAGTCGGGGTTGAAACACTTAGCAAGGAAGTACTGCTATCTAATACCAAACAGATCAATATTCGGTTTGTTACTGCCACGATTATGGGTGACCAGAAGTAAGAGGGGGAAAGCTGGAGGGGGATCCCTTCCCGCGTATTAGATGACGCGAGAAGGGTATTTTGTATCTTGAGTAGCCTAGAGTTTGAAGTATTCGCTGGCAAACTCAATGAAAATCCGCAATTTCTCTGGCTGGTAATCACGGTGGTTATACATCAGGTATACATCACGCTGGTTCGAAGACCAGTTTTCGAGGATTTGCACTAAATCACCGGAGGAAATGTATTTCTCCAGCATCACATCGGGCATCAGGGTGATCCCGAGTCCTGCCATACAGGCCTTGCGCACAACATTGAGTTCGTTGGCTTCGTAACGGCCACGATCCGATACCGTCACAGTTTCGCCATCGCAGTTGGTTAGGCGCCAACGCAGTAGCGGCTTACCCTTTAGCAATGGGTGCTGGTGTAGATCTTGAGCGTGCTTTGGCTCGGAGTTGTGGTTAAGGTAATCTGGGCTGGCGACCAAAATATCTTTCACCGCATTGATCTTTCGTGCAATCAAGGTGGAGTCGCGCTGTGGGCCGACCCGGAAAATGACGTCCCAATCTGTTGGGTCGAGAATTTCTGGATCATTGCTCATCATCAGCTGGATATGGATTGCTGGGTGCTCTTGCATAAAGGCATTGAGCAAAGGCTGTAACATAACCTTGGTCAAGTTTGACGGCGCGGCGATCTTTAGCTTACCGGCTGCCCCTTTGCACTCTTCGCTGACATGCTCGGCCGTATCGACCAAGCTCTGTAGCAACGGGCTGCACTCATCGTAAAATTTCTGTCCGGCTTCTGTCAGTGATAGCTTCCTTGCATGACGGTTTAGTAGGCGGATATTCAAACACTCTTCAAGTGCCTGGATACGCCGGGTCAGGGTGGCAACGGGCACCTGGGTCTTACGAGACGTCGCTGTGTAACTGCCATTCTCCACAACCATGCGGAATAAATTTAAATCGTCAAGCTTCATAACTGTACAACACTGAAAACTTATAATGGGGAATTGTATAACAAAATATATAAAAAGATGACGCTTTCAAGACAACTTTTGCTGTAAATCAAGATAACGCGTATTTTTCTTTGAAGCTATACCCAAGTTACTTGAGGTCACTTGGGGGTATTTCTTAGTATTTGAAAAATTTAAATTTTGATGCTGTTAACAATTTTCAATATTTTCGTCACGGAAAGCATTAATCCCCTGACGATCTGCGGATTTCGACCTATGCTTTTGTTAGGTTAGTCAAGCCTGTGGTTAGCGTTGTCATGAGTACACATTCCCAGCAAGGCGGCACCCGAGGTGCCAAGCACCATTACCATTCTTCAGTCAGGGAGCAGGCTTTGCTTGAAGATAAAGACGTTCTGATCGTCGAAGATGATCCAGTATTTAGAACCATGCTTTCTGGCTTTCTTGTTAGCCAGGGTTGCCGAGTGCGTGAGGCGGAAAATGGTTTGGAGGGGCTTCAGGCATTGCGAGATGATATGCCTGACATTTTGCTATGTGATTTAGCCATGCCGATATTGACAGGGATGGAGTTTGTCGAGGAAGTTTCACTGCAATATCCAATGGTACCGATCATTGTTATCTCTGGTACCGGTAATATGTCAGACGTGGCGGCAGCCTTGCGCCATGGGGTGAAGGATTTTCTTATCAAGCCGCTTGATAACATTATGGTGCTTAAATCGGCGATTATGTCGGTACTCAAATCGGAAGATTCCGTCACGGAAAACCTTGGCTTTTCTAGCCAGTGGGTAAATATCGAAGAAGAAACAGTCGTTGATGAAGAGCTTGAGTGGCACATTGAGGAGCTTAAAGCGAACCCAAGGGCTGCTCGTGAGTTGCTGATAGGGTTGATGCCTGAAACACAGTCTTCACTCGGAGATTGGCAGTTAAATTATTGTATATTGCAGGCAACGGATGTTCAGCCTGTATTACTCGATTACACCTGGTTGATGGATGGCAGGTTGGCGTTTTACTTGGTCGACTCGGCGACGGGCGGCGATAACGGTACGGCGACAACTTTGTTGATCCGGGCTTTCTTCAACGATTATCTACGTACCCGTATGGGCGATCAAAATACTATCTCAGGACTCATTAAGCTAATTGAAAAGGGGATGTGCCATTCCGGTTATGCTTCTCCGATAAAGGCAATTTTTGGTATTTTTGATGTGACTGATAAAAGCTTGAACATTGCGTCTGCAGGTCTCTCAGCCCGGCTGCAAACCAGTGATGGGGAGCAAGTTGTAAAAGCCCAGCCATGGCTGGGAAATCAAGCGAGTAAGAATGATAGTGTGAGCCTCAAGCTTTCAGATTCAGGTGGGCGGTTGTCACTGAGTGAAACAGGTTCGGCCAGCTTTAGCTTAACCTTCAAGAGAAAAGCCAAAAACTAGGGGCTGTAAATAACGGTCATAAAAAAACGGAGAGCATTGGCTCTCCGTTTTTGTATGTTCACTTATTGTGATGTCGTTGCTGTTGCTAGAAAACAGCTTGTTGCGAAGAAATTACGCCTGTACTGGCTGAGGCTCTGCTTCTTCTTCAACCGCCTTACCTTCGGCACCGTGCATCCAGCGGATAAGCTGGTTAGAGCATAGCAGCAGAAGGACACCAGCAACGGTTGCAGCAATGGCAATACCGCTGAAGATAGCCATCGGGCCTGCTTCGCCAACGTGGGCACCGATAATACCGGCCACATAGTTAGCGATCGCATTGAAGCCGAACCACGCACCCATCATCAGAGAGGCAAGGCGTAGCGGAGCCAGTTTAGTTACCATTGATAGGCCGATTGGCGATAGGCATAACTCACCCAGAGTATGGAAGAAGTATGCAGCGACTAGCCAGAACATGGATGTCTTCACGGTGATATCGCCACCTTGTTGCATCACAGCACCCATCATGCAAACGAAGCCTGCAGCGAGGAAGAACAGACCCATGGCAAATTTAGCCGGGGAACTTGGTTCTTTAGGGCCCATTTTTACCCAGATTGACGCAATCAGTGGTGCAAGGGTGATCACGAAGAACGGGTTGAGTGACTGGAACCATGCCGCAGGTACTTCAAAGCTACCGATCATTCGGTCAGTGTACTGCTGCGAGAAGATATTCATCAGGCCACCGGCTTGCTCGAAGCCTGCCCAGAAAATGACGACGAACATACCCATGATCATAATGACCTTCAGGCGATCTTTTTCTTGCTTAGTCAGTGGTTCTTGTTTGCCTGACTTGTTCATCGCTGCCGCACGTTTTGCCGCTGGCTCTTTACCAATGTTGCCCAGTAGGCGCTCGGCAAAAATTAGCTGAGTGACTAGGCTGATCAACATACCGATACCCGCCGTTAGGAAGCCGGCTTTCCACCCGTAAGCGGCAGAGGCGGTACCTGCAATAATACCGGCTAGCAATGAGCCAAGGTTGATCCCCATGTAGAAGATAGTGAATGCACCGTCACGGCGGTTATCACCGTCTTGGTATAGATCGCCTACCATGGTTGAAATATTCGGCTTGAACAAACCGTTACCAATGATTAGTAAGCCTAGGCCGAGGTAAAAGGCTGTCACAGAATGTGGGTCGACCATGCTGTTTGGAAGGGCGAGGGTAAACTGGCCCAGGGCCATTAAGATGCCACCAATGATAATTGAACGGCGCTGGCCAAGGAAGTTATCGGCAATATAACCACCGATAAGCGGGGTGATATAAACCAAGCCAGTATAAATGCCATAAAGATTAAGGGCGTCTTGTGTCGACCAACCAAGACCACCATTGATGGTTTTGTCGGTGAGGTAAAGCACCAGAATGGCACGCATCGCATAGTAAGAAAAACGTTCCCACAGTTCAGTTCCAAACAGTAAGAACAAACCTTTAGGATGGCCTAACAACGTGCCACTATTCAGATTGCTCATAATTATTCTCTAAATTTAATTGATTTTGTGTTTGCTAATGTCGCCTCTTTTATAAATGACAAATTATTAAACTGCAAATCGTTACAAATTAAAAACAAAACAAAAACAATGTAACGTGTTGATTAGCAAGCATTTGTTTGCTATTTACTCAAAATTGAAATTTCAGATTTACCAGAAGTGGTGTGGAGAATGTGCTGATTTGTTAACTGTTATTGGTTGTTTATACTTATTTTGTGTGTTTTTTTGGTGTTTGATCTCACTATGGTTTTATATTAATGATTGTTACATATTTGGCTAGTTATGCACTTTAGCCCCAAAGCGCGGATAGATTGGCTTTGGTGGCAGGCAAAACATTGTCGGTGAGGGTGGCTTAGGTATAATTAACGAAGGCTAGAGGATTAACTGACTGAGATTGCTATGAAAGATTGGTACCTACTATATTGCAAGCGCAGTGAACAGGAACGTGCGGTGATCAATCTTGATCGTCAAGGGGTTGAGTGTTACTACCCTCAGGTAACGGTGGAGAAAATAGCCCGAGGAAAACGGGTTACCACTTTTGAACCTTTGTTCCCGAGCTATATGTTTGTCTATTTCGATCCAGAAGATATCAGCTATACCACTGTACGCTCTACTCGCGGAGTTGCTGACTTTATCCGCCAAGGGGCGAGGCCACAGACAGTGAACCCTGATCTCATCTATAGCTTGATGATAAATGAAGACTCTGAAGAACAACAAACAAAACTGTCAGATCTTCCTAAGCCGGGCGAGACACTCAAGCTGACACAGGGCCAGTTCAAAGGTATTGAGGCCATTTATCAAGAACCTGACGGTGAAAAGCGTTCATTCATGATGATTCAGCTGCTTGGTAAACCGGTGAAGGTCAGTGTCCAGAATGAAGACTTGGTGAAAAAGTGAACCACTCTTACTGCAAGGTTGGATTCGTTTGCAGTGAGTTTGTTATAGTGGCTTGAATAATTTAAATGGAAAATAATATGTCTACATCTTCCCCTGTACGTAAAGCGGTCATCCCTGTTGCTGGTTTGGGGACCCGAATGCTTCCGGCCACCAAGGCTATTCCAAAGGAAATGCTGCCGATTGTTGATAAGCCGTTGATTCAGTATGTGGTTAACGAATGTGTGGCGGCCGGCATCAAAGAGATTGTGTTGGTGACCCACTCATCGAAGAACTCTATTGAGAACCACTTTGATACCTCTTTCGAACTGGAAGCGACGCTTGAGAAACGTGTTAAGCGCCAGTTGCTGGAGGAAGTACAAAAGATTTGTCCGAAAGATGTCACGATTATGCATGTGCGTCAGGGTCAGGCGAAAGGTCTAGGCCATGCTGTGCTTTGTGCCCATCCTTTGGTTGGCGATGAGCCTTTTGCTGTCGTACTGCCAGATGTGATTTTGGATGAAGCTGCCAGTGACCTACGCCGCGAAAATATGGCAGCGATGGTCAATGCCTTTAATGATACCCAGATCAGCCAGGTGATGGTTGAGCCTGTACCTATGTCTGAGGTTTCCAGCTACGGCGTGGCTGACATCAGTGGTGCAGAGCTGAAACCGGGTGAAACGGCGGCGATGACCAAAGTTGTAGAGAAGCCTGCTCGCGAAGACGCACCATCTAACTTGGCTATTGTTGGCCGCTATGTGCTACCGGCTGAAATTTGGTCTCTATTGTCGCGTACGCCAGTGGGCGCAGGTGATGAAATCCAGTTGACTGACGCCATTGATATGTTGATGGAAGATCAGCAGGTGAATGCTTTCCATATGTCGGGCAAGAGCCACGACTGCGGCAGCAAGCTTGGTTATATGCAGGCATTTGTCGAATATGGCATGCGCCATGAATCTCTAGGTGAAGACTTTACGGCGTTTTTGAAAGAAAGGCTTGAGACCAAGGGCTAGAGGCCATAGGTAAAGTCATTTTCTTTAGCTAAAAGGGCCGGGTGTTGCAATCAACACCCGGCCCTTTTTCATTTCTAGAATCGCCAGATCTTTACTTATCGTGATACTGCTCGCAGGCGAGCAGGGTATTTTCAATCAAGGTCGCCACTGTCATTGGGCCAACGCCACCCGGTACAGGGGTGATATGGCGGGCGCGCTCACGGGCAATATCATATTCAACATCACCGGCTAGCTTGCCGCTGTCCAGGCGGTTGATACCAACATCAACCACTGTTGCCCCTTCTTTGATCCAATCGCCCGGAATAAAGTTAGGTTTACCCACCGCGACGACCAGAATATCAGCTTGGCGTACATGGCTTTCAAGATCTTGGGTAAAGCGATGACAAGTGGTGGTAGTAGCACCAGCAAGTAATAGTTCAAGCGTCATAGGGCGGCCGACAATATTGGACGCGCCAACAATCACCGCATGCTTACCACGAAGGGCGATATTATAGCGCTCAAGCAAGGTAATGATCCCTTTTGGAGTACACGAGCGCAGCTTGGGGATACGCTGGCATAGACGACCGACGTTATAGGGATGGAATCCATCGACGTCTTTTTCAGGATCGATTCTCTCAAGAATCTTGGTGGTATCAATGCCTGCAGGGAGAGGCAGCTGGACCAAGATACCATCGACTTCGTTGTCATTGTTTAACTCGTCGATGAGGGCGAGCAATTCGGTTTCAGTTGTCGTAGCAGGAAAGTCAAAGGACTTGGATACAAAACCCACCTCATCGCAGGCTTTACGTTTACTACCGACGTAAATTTGCGAGGCGGGATCCTGGCCGACCAAAACAACGGCTAATCCTGGTGCGCGAAGGCCGGCATCGAGGCGTGCTTTGACTCGGGCAGCAACTTCTTGACGAACTGTTTGCGAAATAAGTTTTCCATCAATGATTTGAGCGGCCATGTTTATCCTTTGGACTGAAATTGACTGAGCGTGAAGCGGGCAGCTTGGGTGATTGAATACACCCCCGAGAGAGCGTTATGAGTGCTGCCTAGTTGTTGTATTGTCGCAGAGAATGTTACGAAGATCTATAGCGCAAACGTTTGCGTGTGAGTTTTGTTTACGCTTTGGTAATGTTACTGCTTGAGTGTGGGTATTCTTAACCTGTACAGGTTTACCGGGAGTAATATTTAACAATGTATACCCCATAGCCTCTTATTATCCAATTTGTTCTATGTTTAGTCACTTAAACGCAAATACGGAGAAAATAGGGGAAAAGGCATTGACGTTCATGGTTGGAAACGTATAATTCCGTCCCGTAACCTAGCGTTACAATGATGCGCCCTTAGCTCAGCTGGATAGAGCACGTCCCTTCTAAGGATGTGGTCGTAGGTTCGAATCCTACAGGGCGTGCCATCTCCCCTTTATGTTATTGCTATCTCTAGCGAATCAATCGACCCGTATTAAATCCTGTCTTTCCCGTGCCTCCTTGGTGTTGCTTACTGCATCCTGCTATTTCGTTAAGCAGAAATTGTTTCAGTGCTTCTTTTTCTCGGTCGTTACTGGGTTGCCATGAGGCGATCACTGTTGCTTTATTCCTTTTCATTGTCTTTATCCTTATAGCTTACGCAATACTTCGCGTCATTCTCCTGGGGAATATTCAACAAGTATCTTAAAGTTTGAGCTGCTTATTTTTTGTGCAGCCTGTCGGCAATTTAGATTCTTTTAGCTTGTTTTTGACTTTGGCTATTGGCTATTTTCCTTCGGTCAACGTTATTCCTGCGGGCTAAATACACAAAACAATACGCATCAGCATGCATCGCGGTTAACTATTCACTGTAGTGAATTAGGTGGATGATATTTGTACGGTAAAAATTCGGCGTTTAGGCGGGAAAAGAGGCAGTTAAAACCGTGTACGGTCAAAAAAACGTAAAAGGAAACGTTTTTTTTGGGGTTTTCCCTTGTAAATGGAATTTTTGCCCCTATCTTGTGTGAAAGGTTTGATTGCGGTGCGGCCACTCTGTCTCGACGGCAGGGCTGAGGACCGTTATAATACCGCGCTTCACAGAATTAAGGCGTTATGGTTTGGCCGTGGTTGCTGGCCATAACACGAAAGGATGCCACCGTCAGTATGACTGATCGGCAACATCACTCAGAGAATACTGAGTAAGTTTTGAGGTTAAATAAAATGCAAGTTACCGTTGAAACCACTGAAGGTCTAGAACGCCATCTAACTATCACAGTTCCAGCTGCAAACATCGAAGACGCTGTTGCTGCTGAGCTGAAGAAAATTGCTAAGAATCGTCGTTTCGATGGTTTCCGCCCTGGTAAAGCACCGATGAAAATGGTTGCTCGTATGTTCGGCGCATCTGTTCGCCAGGACATCCTAGGTGAAGTGATGCAGCGTCACTACATCGAAGCGATCGTTAAAGAAAAGATTAACCCAGCAGGCGCACCAACTTTCACGCCTGTTGAGATCGCTGAAGGTAAAGACCTTGTATTCAAAGCGTCTTTCGAAATCTTCCCAGAAATCGAGCTAGCTGGCCTAGAAAACATCACTGTTGAAAAACCAGCAGTAGAAGTGAAAGACGAAGACGTTGACACTATGCTAGACACGCTTCGCAAGCAGCAGGCAACTTGGAGCGATGTTGAAGACGCTGCAGCTGCTGACAGCCGCGTAACTATCGATTTCACTGGTTCTATCGACGGTGAAGAATTCGAAGGCGGTAAAGCTGAAGGTTTCGCTCTTGCAATGGGCCAGGGTCGCATGATCCCAGGTTTCGAAGACGGTATCGTTGGTAAGAAAGCGGGCGAAGAGTTCTCTCTAGAAGTGACTTTCCCTGAAGATTACCACGCTGAAAACCTAAAAGGTAAAGCAGCGACTTTCGCTATCAAACTACACAAAGTTGAAGCTCAGGAACTACCAGAGCTGACTGAAGAGTTTGTTGCTAAGTTCGGCGTTGAAGACGGTTCTGTTGAAGGCCTGAAAGCTGAAGTTCGCAAGAACATGCAGCGCGAGCTGAAGCAAGCTGTTAAGAACCGTATCAAAGATCAGGTTCTAAATGGCCTAGTTGAGCAGAACGACATCACTGTTCCTGCTGCTCTTATCGATCAAGAAATCAACGTTCTACGCCAGCAGGCAACTCAGCGCTTCGGCGGTGATGCTGCTAATGCACCAGAGCTACCACGTGAGCTGTTCGAAGAGCAAGCGAAGCGTCGCGTAGTTGTTGGTCTACTTCTTGGTGAAGTGATCAAGTCTGAAGAGCTAAAAGCTGATGAAGAGCGTGTTAAAGCTATCATTGCTGAGATGGCATCTGCTTACGAAGATCCAACAGAAGTTGTTTCTTACTACGAGAAAAACGAGCAGATGATGAACAACATGCGCAACGTTGCTCTAGAAGAGCAAGCTATCGATGCGCTATTGGCTAAAGCTCAGGTTTCAGATAAAGAAGTTAGCTTCAACGATCTGATGAACCAGCAGCCAGCTGCATAATTTACTGAAATTACTGTAGGGATTTGACTTTACTTCAAATCTTCTGCTAACAATGGTCCGTGTGAGAGTAATTTCATTCGGGCCATTTATTTTAGGGAAATAACGTTATGAGCTACCAAGAAAAAAATGCCATGTCGCCAATTTTGGATGCGCTGGTTCCTATGGTGGTCGAGCAGACTTCTCGTGGTGAACGTTCCTACGACATCTATTCCCGACTATTGAAAGAGCGTGTGATCTTCCTGACCGGCCAGGTAGAAGATCATATGGCCAATCTAGTCGTTGCGCAGCTTCTGTTCCTTGAGTCTGAAAACCCTGACAAGGACATTTTCCTGTATATCAATTCACCGGGCGGCTCGGTTACTGCAGGGATGTCTATCTACGATACCATGCAGTTCATCAAGCCGAACGTCAGCACTGTTTGTATGGGTCAGGCATGCTCTATGGGCGCATTCCTGCTCGCTGGCGGCGCCAAAGGTAAGCGTTACTGCCTACCGAACTCCCGCGTGATGATCCACCAGCCACTCGGTGGCTTCCAGGGCCAGGCTTCTGATATCCAGATCCATGCCCAGGAAATCCTGACGATCAAACAGCGCTTGAACGGTTTGCTTGCAGAGCATACCGGCCAACCACTTGAAGTGGTTGAGCGTGATACCGATCGTGATAACTTTATGTCATCAGAGCAAGCTGTAGAGTACGGTTTGGTCGATGCAGTTTTGAGTCACCGAGATTAAGTTTTTTAGTCTCCGTGCAGCGACTTAGCCGTTTGCGCGGAGCAAAAAGACTTGAGTTGTTATACACTCAAAACAAAGGCAATGATGGGGTAAGACCCGAATAGAGGTTAGCGAATGACAGATAAGCGAAAAGAGAGTGGTAGTGGAAAACTGCTGTACTGCTCTTTCTGCGGCAAAAGTCAGCATGAAGTTCGCAAGCTGATTGCAGGCCCTTCTGTGTATATTTGCGATGAATGTGTTGACCTGTGCAACGACATCATTCGTGAAGAAATCAAAGAAGTAATGCCAAAGCGTGATGGCAATGAACTTCCGACACCACAGGAAATTCGTACAAACCTGGATGAATACGTTATTGGTCAGTCTCATGCGAAGAAAGTTCTCGCGGTAGCGGTATACAACCACTACAAGCGTCTTCGTAATGGCGATACCAATAGTGACGGTGTTGAGTTGGGCAAGAGTAACATCTTGTTGATCGGCCCAACCGGTAGCGGTAAGACGCTACTAGCAGAAACATTGGCACGCATGCTGGATGTACCGTTTACTATGGCGGATGCGACCACCCTGACCGAAGCCGGTTACGTGGGTGAGGATGTTGAAAACATCATCCAGAAGTTGCTGCAGAAATGTGATTACGATGTAGCCAAGGCCGAGCGCGGTATTGTTTACATCGATGAGATTGATAAAATCTCCCGTAAGTCCGACAACCCATCAATTACCCGTGATGTCTCGGGTGAAGGTGTTCAGCAAGCCTTGCTGAAGCTGATTGAAGGTACGGTTGCATCGGTTCCGCCGCAAGGTGGCCGCAAGCACCCACAGCAGGAATTCCTGCAAGTGGATACGTCAAAAATCCTGTTCATCTGTGGCGGTGCATTCGCCGGACTGGACAAGGTGGTTGATCAGCGTGTTGCAACCGGCACCGGTATCGGTTTCGGTGCGGATGTCCGCTCGAAAGATCAGTCTCGTACCTTGAGCGATCTCTTTGAGAAGGTGGAGCCTGAAGATTTGGTCAAATACGGCCTTATCCCAGAGTTCATCGGTCGTCTTCCGGTAACTGCTATCCTGAGCGAGTTGGATGAAGACGCGCTGGTACAAATCCTGCGTGAGCCGAAAAACGCCCTTACCAAGCAGTATGCAGCACTTCTTGAGCTTGAAAATGTTGAGCTTGAGTTCCGTGACGATGCCCTTGTTGCTATTGCCCGCAAGGCAATGGAGCGCAAGACGGGTGCGCGTGGTCTGCGCTCGATTGTTGAAGCGGTTCTGCTTGATACTATGTACGAGCTACCTTCAGCAGAGGGTGTGAGCAAGGTTGTTATCGATGAATCAGTAATTAAAGGTGAGTCTGAGCCTCTGCTGATTTACGAAAACACCGAAAGCCAAGCAGCTGGCGCTGAGTAATATCTGCCCGGAGCGATTAAAAAAAGGAGGCAATCGCCTCCTTTTTTATTTTCTGCTACATATCCCGTTGAATCTTGCGCCCATGCCCCCATATACTCATTAATAAGAGTGAACGGAAGAGAGAATAATATGAACCTGGAGCGTTCGGAACGCCTTGAGATCCCCGTTCTGCCACTGCGAGATGTGGTGGTCTACCCGCATATGGTCATTCCATTGTTTGTAGGCCGGGATAAATCTATTCGCTGCCTTGAAGCGGCGATGGATGATAACAAGCAGATTTTGTTGGTTGCCCAGAAAGAAGCGGCGACCGACGAACCTTCAATTACCGACCTATACGATGTCGGCACGGTTGCGACTATCCTACAGCTGCTCAAACTGCCTGACGGTACGGTGAAGGTGCTGGTTGAAGGTCAGCAGCGTGCTAAAGTCGAAAACCTGCGTGATGACGAGTTCTTCAGTGCCCAAGCCGAGTTCCTGGTTACCGAGGAAATGGATGAGCGCGAGCAGGAAGTGCTGGTTCGAACGGCAATCAACCAGTTCGAAGGGTTTATCAAGCTCAACAAGAAAATCCCGCCAGAGGTTCTGACCTCGCTGAATGGTATCGAAGAAGCTGCCCGTCTGGCTGATACGATTGCTGCCCATATGCCGCTTAAGCTGGCAGATAAGCAAAAAGTACTGGAAATCATCGATGTCGTAGAACGCCTAGAGTTCTTGATGGCGATGATGGAGTCTGAAATTGACCTGCTGCAGGTGGAGAAACGTATCCGCGGCCGCGTCAAAAAGCAGATGGAAAAGAGCCAGCGCGAGTACTACCTCAATGAGCAGATGAAGGCTATCCAGAAAGAGTTGGGTGAGCTGGATGATGCGCCGGATGAATTCGAGTCTTTGAAAAAGAAAATCGAAGAGTCGAAGATGCCGAAAGAGGCACGCGAGAAGACAGAGCAAGAGCTGCAGAAGCTTAAGATGATGTCGCCGATGTCTGCCGAGGCAACGGTTGTGCGTGGCTACATTGACTGGATGCTGAGCGTACCTTGGTTCAAGCGCTCCAAGGTGAAGAAGAATCTAGCCAAGGCCGAAGAAGTGCTGAATGCCGACCATTACGGCCTTGAGCGCGTCAAGGAGCGTATCCTTGAATACTTGGCAGTACAGAGCCGCATCAACAAGCTTAAAGGCCCTATCCTGTGTCTTGTCGGCCCTCCTGGTGTCGGTAAGACCTCTTTGGGTCAGTCTATTGCGGCCGCAACTGGGCGTAAATATACCCGTATGGCGCTGGGTGGCGTGCGTGACGAAGCGGAAATCCGTGGTCACCGTCGTACCTATATCGGTTCGATGCCGGGTAAGCTGATCCAGAAAATGTCCAAGGTTGAGGTTAAGAACCCACTGTTCCTGCTTGATGAAATCGACAAGATGTCGTCAGACATGCGTGGTGATCCGTCATCAGCATTGCTAGAAGTGTTGGATCCTGAGCAGAATAGTGCGTTTAATGACCACTACCTTGAAGTCGACTACGACCTTTCAGATGTGATGTTCGTAGCGACATCGAACTCGATGAACATCCCGGGCCCTTTGCTTGACCGTATGGAAGTGATTCGTCTGTCGGGCTACACCGAAGATGAGAAGCTGAATATTGCCAAGCGCCACTTGTTGGAGAAGCAGGTCCAGCGTAATGGCCTTAAGCCACACGAGATCGAAGTGGATGACTCCGCGCTGATTGGTATCATTCGTTACTATACCCGTGAAGCCGGTGTACGTAGCCTTGAGCGTGAAATCTCTAAACTGTGCCGCAAAGCCGTGAAAGAGATCCTGCTCAACCCAGAGACCAAGAAAGTCGTTATTACTCAGGCCAACCTGAAAGAATACTTGGGTGTGCAGCGCTTTGACTACGGTAAAGCCGAAGAGAACAACCGTATTGGCCAGGTTACCGGTTTGGCTTGGACCGAAGTGGGCGGCGATTTGCTAACCATTGAGACCGAGTCAATGCCAGGCAAAGGCAAGCTAGCCTATACCGGTTCACTGGGTGATGTGATGCAGGAATCGATTCAGGCGGCGATGACGGTTGTTCGTACCCGTGCTGAGCGTCTGGGTGTTGCGCCTGATTTTTATGAGAAGCGTGATATCCATGTGCATGTTCCAGAAGGGGCGACCCCGAAAGACGGCCCGAGTGCGGGTATTGCTATGTGCACGGCGCTGGTTTCTAGCCTGACAGGTAACCCAGTCCGCGGCGATGTCGCGATGACGGGTGAAATCACCCTGCGTGGTGAGGTTCTACCAATCGGTGGTCTGAAAGAGAAACTGCTTGCTGCTCACCGAGGTGGTATCAAAACGGTACTGATTCCGAAGGAAAATGAACGTGATCTGGAGGAAATTCCGGATAACGTGATTGCCGATCTGGAAGTGCGCCCAGTGCGTTGGATTGATGAAGTGCTAACCGTTGCACTGCAGAATAATCCAACGGGTATTGAGCTGGTAAACGCCCAAAACAGTGACCTGCAGCAAAGTTAAGATATGAAAAAACGCTTTCGAGGATAAAAACCTTGTCAGCGTTTTTTTGTGTGGCTATAAGTGAGTTCTAATTTGCCGTTAGCTCAATAAAATCAATGTCTACACGTGAACTTGTGTTCGGTGTTGATATAATGAAACTGATTCTTTTTGTCCGTGATGTAAATTTTGCCATGAAGGCGACAACCGGATAACGTTCATAGAGGGGATAGATCGTGAACAAAACTCAACTAGTTGATAAAATCGCTGAAAATGCAGATATTTCTAAAGCGTCTGCGGGTCGTGCACTGGATGCATTCATCGACGCTGTATCTGATAGCCTGAAAGATGGTGATCAGGTTGCGCTTGTTGGCTTCGGTACTTTCTCTGTACGTGAGCGTGCAGCGCGCACTGGCCGTAACCCACAGACTGGTGCAGAAATTCAAATCGCTGCAGCGAAAGTACCTGGCTTTAAAGCAGGTAAAGCGCTTAAAGATTCTGTAAACTAAGCGCTGGGCTTAGCCCGCCGGTTTGTGTGAACAAACGAACATTCAGGTTGTCTTAATGGGCAACCTGGCATGATAAAGGGCGCATCCTGTCGGTGCGCTTTTTTTACTTTGGAAAAGTGTGAATTTTTCAGGTCTTCGCCTGTTAGCATTATTCACTAATATCAATACAGGTAAGCTATAGTTTCGAAGTCATCCAGGCTTCACGAGTCTTTATTAGGCTTATCACAGATTGGTATTACCATGCCAAATCGAATAGGTAGGAGATACGGCAAATTATGATGGAGCGTATGCGCGAAGGCGCGAGCAGTATTTGGGTCAAGCTTATCCTTGGTCTGATTATTTTTTCTTTTGTTTTCGCAGGGGTAGGTAGCTATCTTGCAGGCGGAAGTGAGCAAGTTGCTGCGAAAGTGGACGATCGTGAAATTAGTCAGCGTGAGTTCGAAATGGCTTACCAGAACGAGCGTAACCGCATGCAGGCACAGTTGGGTGATTATTTCTCGACCCTGATGGGTGACCCAGCTTACGTGCAGCAGTTCCGCCGCAGTGTGCTCGATCGCATGGTCAATGACCTGTTGATCGAACAGCGTGCTAATGAGCTTGGTTTGCGTATCAGCGATCAGCAGGTCACTCAGGTTATTCTTTCTATGCCTGAATTCCAGCGTGACGGTGCATTTGATAACGAGCAGTACAACGCACTGCTTCGTCGCTCAGGTTTAACACCAGATATGTTTGCGGAATCTATGCGTACCGACTTGCTGCGCCAGCAGCTGTTGTTGGCTATCCAAGGCAGTGATTTTGCGTTGGGCAACGAAGTGGCAGCCTTGACCAAGCTTGAGCGTCAGGAGCGTGAAATTCGTACCCTGACACTGGATGTGGCTGAGTTTACCAACAAGGCTGAGGTGACTGACGAGGAAGCACTTGCTTACTACGAGCAGAACCCACAGCAGTTCACCCGACCAGATCAAGTCAAAGCGGCTTACATCGAATTGTCAGGCACCAACCTGAAAGAGACGCTAAGCGTTTCTGAAGACGATGCTAAAGCAAACTACGACGAGAACCAAAATAAATACGGTACTGCTGAGCAACGCCAAGCAAGCCATATTTTGGTTCAAGGTAAAGGTAGCGAAGCGAAGACTAAAGCCGAAGATTTGTTGGCAGAGCTCAACAGTGGTGCTGACTTTGCTGAACTGGCGAAAACATCTTCTGATGACACCTTCAGCGGTAAAGATGGCGGTAAGCTGGATTGGTTTGAACGTGGCGTGATGGATCCTGCCTTTGAAGAGGCGGCATTTGCTCTGAACAAAGGTGAGATTTCTGGCGTTGTTGAGTCTGACTTCGGTTACCACATCATCAAGCTGGATGATATCAAAGAGCCGAAAGTGAAGCCATTTACTGAGGTTCGCGATGAAATTCTTGCTGAGCTGCGTGAGCAGCGTGCAGCTGAAGCCTTCTACGATCTGCAGACCCAGTTGGCTGAGAAGGCGTTCGAATTGCCTGACTCACTAGAGGATGCGGCGGAAGCGGTTAATGCGACGGTTCAGACCACTGATTTTATTTCTCAGTCTGATGCACCGGGTGTGCTAGCCAACCCAGCGGTACAGCAGGCGTTGAACAGCCCTGAAGTACGTGAAGATGGTCTGAACTCAGATATTATCGAGATCGGTCCTGAGCATGTTGTTGTTGTACGTGTTGATGACTCTCGTCCTGAAATGGTACTGCCATTTGACGAAGTGTCGGCGAAAGTGAAGCAGCAGCTATCGGTTATCAAAGGCGAGGAAGCGGCAAACGCGAAAGCGGATGAGCTTGTTGCTGCCCTACGAGATGGCAATACCGAGGTGTTGGCAGATGAAGGCCTAAGCTTCTCAGAGTCTGAAACCATCAACCGTATGGGTTCTGACCGTCAGATTGCTCAAGTTGCGTTTGGTCTTGCCAAGCCAGCAGCAGATATGTCGGTATACGGTGTGACCCGTGATATGGCTGGCAACATGCTAATCATCGCGTTGGACAAGGTGCTTGAAGCAGACGTTGATGGCGTTGATCAGCAGATGGCGCAGCAGCTTGAGCAAATGCATGCTCAGCAGGATGTCATGGCGACCCTGGATGTACTGCGTAATGCAGCCAAGGTCTCTTACCCTGTGCTTGATACAACAACGAATTAAGTGTAACTAATACGTTGCTAGACGGGCCGCCATTGTGCGGCCCGTCGTTTTTTGGGACAAAGAAAAACATTCCTCATATACAGCCAGCGAGTGCTTCGCCACCCTTACTCCTGAATTAATACAAGGAGAAAAAGCATGAAGAAAGCTATTGTATCTATGTCGTTGGTTGTTGCGCTGGGTATTGGCCTGGCATTACCTGCGGTTGCCAACAGTGAGAGTCATGAGGGCATTGAAATCACCATCAATATCAATGATGCTAATGCCGAAGAGTTGGATAAGTTATTGGTGGGTATTGGGCCAGAGAAAGCTGTCAGTATTATTGAATACCGTAACGCGAACGGACCTTTCTCTTCTGCGGAAGAGCTGAGCAAGGTGAAGGGGATTGGCGCGTCGACGGTCGAGAAAAATCGAGAGCGTATTAAGCTTTAAACAGGCTAGTAGCATTTGGATAAAAAAGGAGCATTTGTTTTTCGATGCTCTTTTTTTAGAAAACCAGAATTATCGCCAATCACCACTAACTTGCGCGGTAGGAAAAGCGTGGCCTCGCAGGCGTAAACTGGATTGTATAGCCATCATCTTCATACTCTTTGGCTATACGCTTGGCTGCCTCGAGCGGGAACTTGTATTTACCCCTTGAACCAACCCTTACGATACCAGTTGGTAGTGAGATATTGATGCGGTACAAAATTTCAGACGGTAGTGACATTGCTGTTGCCCACGAGTGAGTAATAAAGTTAGCTGCCTAAAGGTATATTCTAAGTGCAACTAATTATCAATAGCAATCTTCTTTTTCATATTTTCTGCAGCGGCAAACAACACCCCACCTAAAGTACCGGCTAAGTGCGCTTCAACAGCCACTCTGGCACCTATTAGCTCAGCTGAGCTGGCTGAGCCTCCAGCTACCTGCTCCCAGATAACCTTAGCGATAACGGCTATCAGCAATAGCCAGCCGAGTTTATCTTTCGCTTTGATGTCTTGTATGGCCCCCCAAGCAAACAGCCCGTGGAGCACGCCTGATAGCCCAGCATACCAACTCATCGGGCTGAACCATAAGGCGATACCAATAAAGATTGCGATAGACAGGATAAGGAGCGCAAGGCGCGTTGAGGTAAGATAGCGGCGAAAGATGAAGGTAATGATTGCCAAGCCGAGACTGTTCATTATCATGTGTGCCCAGTTGGTATGGGTCAGGTTGCCACTGACGAGCCGCCAAATCTCGCCATGCGTGATATCAGGGCGCTGCCAAACCAGCAGTGGTTGGAGGCTGGATAACTGGGCAATGGCCATTATACCGATGAGAATGAAAACGAATAGGCGAATAGACAAGGCAACCTCGATGAGTCGATACTGTGAAAAGTGCGGTAAAGCAACCAAGGCATGTATTTGCCGCTGGATCCAACAGCTTGATGCTAAAACTGAATTGTGGATTTTACAACATCCATCGGAAGTAAAGCGTGCGATTGGTACGGCAAGGATCCTGACTTTATCGCTTCCTAGCGCCAAACTGTGGGTGGGCGAAGACTTTTCACAGCATGAAGAAATCAACCAATTGCTGGCCGAACCGAGCCGCCAGGCATGGGTGGTATATCCGGGAGAAGAGGCTGTACCTATTTCGAGTCTTGCTGGCGCTGAGCAAACTCAAGGTGCGATAACCAAACGGACATTGATTTTGCTTGATGGTACCTGGAAGAAAGCCTACAAGATGTGGCAGTTATCGGCAAACTTGCAGCAGTTGCCCACGGTAGAGTTAGATAACGTCGATCAGGGCAACTACCGAATTCGAAAATCGCCCAAATCAATAGGTGTGTCGACCGTCGAGGCCGGCTACCTCGCCCTTACTGCCTTGGAAGGAGATGACGATAAATTTGCCCCGCTGCTCGAGGCGTTCAATCAAATGATCGAGTTCCAGATCCAGCAAATGCCCGAAGGGGTGTTTGAGAGGAACTATCGTTAAGAGCGGGTACTAGGAAAAGCTGGTCCTAGGAGAAGCGGGAAGAGCGAAAGAATAAGAGCGAAGAGCTTGACATCGATTAGCTAGTAGAAACGCTTTTTCAGGACCCAGGACCCAGGACCCAGGACCCAGGACCCAGGACCCAGGACCTACTTTCAATCCCCCCCATGAAAGCCAATGCCACTGGCTGTCGTCGGCTGGAATAAGGTGCTGTAGAGCCGCTGGGCAAAGCCATCGGTCATACCCGAAATATAATCGGCGATGATCCGGTGGGCATTCTCACCTTTTTCGTTGCTGTGGCGCCACCGCTCACGGGTGTTTTCTGGCAACAGGCGTTCGGGATCCGACGCAAAGGCCTCGAACAACTCCATGACCAATTGTTGACCTTTGTACTCCAATAGCTGGATATCTGGCTTATGGACCACATATTGGCTGACAAACTGTTTGAGTACTTCAAGTACCAGCTCCATCGGTTCAGACAAGAATGCATTCCATTGTAATAGCGGTGCTTCAAAGCTATCGATGCCATTTTGGATTGTTGGGGCGATATGGATCGAGGTCAGTAGGGCATTGACCATCGCCCCAATCGCATCTTTGCGCTGGTGGTGGGTGCCAAATAATTGGTCACTCAATACCCCGATACGCTCTTCCAACCACGGTTCGCCGCAATCGGCCAGCTTGCTGGCAACCGCTTCTTGCCATTGCTCCCGGGTGACTATCCCCATCACAATCGCATCTTCCAAGTCATGGACGCCGTAGGCGATGTCATCGGCCAGCTCCATGATAGAGCAGTCCAGAGATTTGAATTGGGTCTTCAGGTGCTCACTCGGCTTGGCGCGCTCACAGCGCATTTGGCTAAAGAGCTGGCGGTCATGGTCGGATAAGGGTGCCAAGGCCCAGTCAAAGGTCATACTGTCATCGTTGTAAATCCCCTTGGCCGGATACCAGTCCTTGGCCTTGAGGTGGCGGAAATGATGGACATCCGCCGGCATCTCTGTCGCGCGGGTATGGATAATAAAAGCCGGATATTTCAATAGTCCGAGCAAGGTTCGCCGTGACAGGTTCATACCGAACTGCTCGGTATAAGGCTCGAGTAGGGTAACGATCCTAAACGTCTGGGCATTGCCCTCGAATCCACCGTGCTCTCGCATCATGTAGTTAAGGGCGACTTCACCGCCATGGCCGAAAGGAGGGTGGCCGATATCGTGAGCAAGGCAAAGGCTTTCCATCAGGCTGTTTGAGGGTAGTAGTTCACGAAATTCTGGTTGCTTGATCTTCAACTGGGCCACAATGCCGGTGCCAATTTGTGATGCTTCCAGTGAGTGGGTCAGGCGGGTACGGTAGAAGTCATGATGCCCGGCACCGTGGACTTGGGTCTTTGCCTGCAGCCGACGAAAAGCGGCTGAGTGAAGGATCCTCGCGCGGTCACGCTGGTAAGCCGAGCGATGGTCGTTGCGCCGCATTTTTTGCTCATTGCTTTTGCGTGCTTCCCACTGTTGGTTGAACTCAGAAGAGAGGGAGATAACTGTCATTAGCTGATCTCATCAAGGGTTAGATTAAAGCTGTCGACAAACGTCTTCAGGAAATACTCCATTTCTGGAGTCGTTCGGGCATGCAGGGTCTGCTCAAGGTTGTTTTTGGCCGAGGTAAATTCGTGGTTGCCCGCATTGAGCTCTTCGAGACATTTTAGGTAGGCACACAAGCTATCGGCTTGCTTGACGATAGCATAGTCATCTTTGTCTACCTGATGGCTATCGAGTAGCGGGGCGTAGTCATCACGGAACTCTTCAGGCAGCATTGATAGTAACTTCTTCTCGGCTGCGAGCTCTATCTTTTTGTACTCCTCGGCAATCGCCGGGTTGTAGTATTTGATTGGGGTGGGCATATCGCCAGTCAGCACTTCACTGCAGTCGTGGAACATCGCCAGTAGTGCTATACGCTCAGGATTGGTATTGCCGCTGAATTTACGGTTTTTGATCAAAGCAAGGGCGTGGGCGACAAAAGCAACCTGAAGGCTATGCTCTGAGATGTTTTCGGTTTCGACACAGCGCATCAACGGCCAGCGCTGGATCAGTTTCATTCGGGCAAGATGAGCAAAAAAATGGCTTTGTTTCATAGCGATACTTCTTGGCGGAGAGGACAGGGTACAAAATCAAATACCTTTTAAAGGTAACAGAATTTACCGCGAAGCAAACGATTAATTATTTTGCGGCTAGGGGCAAGAGCGGCCAGAGGCTCTGGGGAAAAGTGGTTAGAGGCCCTAGGCTAGTGGCAACAGGTATTAGTGGCAAATATCAGCCTGAGGTTCTGGGATAGAGGCAAAGTATCTAGAGGTTAAAGCGACAAGGGTGATTAAGGCGTTGGATGAAAAATCAAACGGGAGCATATTGCTCCCGTTTTTTATTGTTCAAGGTAACGATAAAATGACGTGGTAGTTCAGCATAGTAAATTCGCCTATCGCCTATCGCCTATCTACTGGCGGTAGCTGTGCAGGAAGCGCTCCAGGCGCCCCATTGCCATTTCCAAGTCGTCGACCCGCGGCAGGGTAACGATGCGGAAATGATCCGGTTGCTTCCAGTTGAAGCCGGTGCCATGTACAACCAGCACTTTCTCCTGCTGAAGGAAGTCTAAAGCAAAGCGCTGATCATCGGTGATGTTGAATTTTTTCTGATCCAGTTTCGGGAACAGGTACAAAGCCCCTTTGGGCTTCACACAGGAAACACCCGGAATCGATGTCAGCAAATCATAGGCACGGTCACGTTGTTCCAGTAAACGTCCACCCGGCAGGATCAGTTCATTGATACTCTGGTAGCCACCCAGTGCAGTCTGGATGGCATGTTGCATCGGCACATTGGCACACAAGCGCATCGACGAGAGCATCTCGAGTCCTTCGATATAGCTTTTTGCCAAATGTTTCGGGCCGGACAAGACCATCCACCCGGCGCGGAAACCGCACACCCGGTATGATTTGGATAAACCGTTAAAGGTTATACAAAAGACATCTTCGGCCAGCGGTGCAATCGAGGTGTGCTGGGCACCTTCATATAAGATCTTGTCATAGATCTCATCGGCAAAAATGATCAACTTATGCTGGCGGGCTATTTCCACCACTTCCAGCAGGAAATCTCGGCTGTAAACCGCGCCTGTCGGGTTATTTGGGTTGATCAGTACAATACCGCGGGTATTCGGGGTGATTTTGCTGCGGATATCGTCGAGATCTGGATACCAGTCGGATTGCTCGTCGCAGGTATAATGAACGGCTTTGCCGCCAGATAGCGAGACTGCGGCAGTCCATAACGGGTAATCCGGCGATGGAACCAGCATTTCGTCATTGTTGTTGAGAAGCGCTTGCATCGCCATCACAATCAGCTCGGAAACACCGTTACCGATATAGACATCTTCCACGTCCAGATCAAGCATTCCGCGTTTCTGGTAATGCTGGACTACCGCTTTTCGGGCCGAATAAATGCCCTTGGAATCACAGTAGCCTTGAGAAGTCGGCAGATTACGGATCACGTCCACCAGAATTTCATCAGGGGCATCAAAACCGAACGGCGCAGGGTTGCCGATATTAAGTTTGAGAATTTTGTGCCCTTCCTCTTCCATGCGTTTGGCATGCTTCAGAACGGGACCTCGAATGTCGTAACAGACATTGTTGAGTTTTGATGACATCCCGATGTTTTGCATTAGTGGTGGTATCCTGTTTCAAGCCGTTAATTACAACAAATTACACTATAAAACCTTAATAAATAAACACCCTGTAGGGATAAGTAGCGTAAAATAGTGGTTTGTATAATTAAATTCTAACTTGTCAGGTGGGATCCACTGGCTGGGTGATAAAACAGGGGGTATTTACCTCTTTGAATAGAATAAAATATTACAATGCAGGGAATTGCTGGAGATTTCAGCAAAAAATGGTGCTATTTAAGCCTGAATGGTCGAAATTGACGGCAAAATAATATCTCGTGAGTCCGCTATCGACACGGCTCGGTAATTATGAGGCAGAAGCAGTGAATTGTGATGAGATGTGAAGATTCATGTTGAGTCATTACTTTATTAGTCAGAATGGGAGTTCTGGGGTAGAATGCCAACATTCGGTATGTGGTCTATTGCTTTCAGCTGTATGACTTGCTGGGGGACCACATATAGGGCGAAAGATGCTAATTGATTAGCCATTTACCATCAGCCAGGGATGAGCCAATTTTGTGCTTGAGAGCTGAGTGAGGTTACCTTGACCGCGTTACAAAAAGCCGTTGAGTTACTACTTGAAAAAATTCGACAATCCACGCCAACAACTCAACGAGTCACGGTAAAGCTGGATCTGCCAGCCAATACCGATCTGATTGATTGGATGGAATCCCAACCCCTGTTTCCTAAGTTCTATTGGCAGTCTCGTGATTGCCGAGAGGAAGTAGTGGCGCTCGGGCAAATTAAAACATTTACCGATCCTAAAGCTGCCGAGAAAATTTTGGCAGACGATCAGCGTATTTGGGGGGGGCGCTCGTTTGACGGCCGCACCCAGCGTAACAGACGATGCATGCCTTCTTTCTTTTTCCTGCCTGTCTTGGAAATCTTCCGTTTGGACGGCGGTTGGAATATTGCGGTGAACCTGTCTGCCGAGAGCCGAGAAAAAGTGGTTGAGGCCATAGCCCAGCTAACACTTGATACGGTTGAAGTCCCGCAGATCACCAGTAAGATTTTAGGCCGGACATATAGCCCGGACTTCGCAGGGTGGTCACAGATGATAGGCAACGCCCTCGATGCAATTTCCCAGAAAGTGTTCGAGAAAGTGGTCTTGGCGCGTAAAACGACCCTGACCCTTGATACGCCTGTCTCTCCGGCCCAGCTGCTAAAAGCGAGCCGTGACAGTAACCATAACAGCTTCCATTTCATGATGGCACTCGATGCCAAGCATTGCTTTGTCGGCTCTACCCCTGAGCGGTTGTTTCTACGCCAAGAGCAAGATCTGCTTACCGAGGCGTTGGCAGGTACTATCGGACGAGGTGCCGATATTGCTGAAGATGACCGCTTGGCAAAATGGTTACTCGACGACAACAAGAACCGTTATGAAAACCGCTTGGTTGTTGATGATATCGTTGACCGTCTGGTCCCTCGTTGTACCAGCATGAATGTGGCTCAGACGCCGGAGCTTATTCGCTTACGTAAGGTCCAGCACCTCAAGCGGGGGATCGATGCCCAGCTTAATGATGGTGTTGAAAACTCTGAACTGCTCGATAGTCTGCAGCCAACGGCAGCAATTGCCGGTTTGCCAAGGGATAAAGCATTGGACTTTATCAGCGAGAATGAGCCCTTTGCCCGTGGCTGGTACAGTGGTGCGGTCGGTTTTCTGGGGGCGCATCGCAGCGAATTTTGTGTCGCTATCCGCAGTGCGTTGATCATGGGTGACGAATTACACCTGTTTGCCGGTGCCGGTATTGTTCCAGGCTCAACAGCAGACAGTGAGTGGAAAGAGCTTGATCGTAAAACGTCGACCCTTTGCAGTTTACTGGCCAGCGATGAGGTTGATTGGGAGCGTCAGACGGCATGAGCTATGGGGTTTCAATAAGAGCAGCCTTGAACCAGTTGTGGGCAGGGCTCATGCTCGAAGAATTAGTACGCCACGGGGTAAAGCACATCTGTATTGCCCCTGGCTCTCGCTCTACGCCGCTGACACTGGCTGCAGCCAAAAATGGCAAACTGGCTATTCATACTCACTTTGATGAACGCGGGCTGGGTTTTCTTGCCCTTGGCCTCGCCAAAGCAACCAATGAGCCAGTGGCGGTGGTGGTGACATCCGGTACTGCTGTTGCCAACTTGCTGCCCTCCGTGGCAGAGAGCGGCCTGACAGGGGAAAAGCTGGTACTGCTGACTTCTGACCGCCCGGTTGAGCTGATCGATTGTGGTGCTAATCAGGCTATCCGTCAGCATGGTATTTTCTCTACCCATGTCACCGTGTTTGAAGACATTCCTTCGCCTACCCAAGACATCAGTCCGGCATGGCTGCTATCTACCGTTGATAAAGTCATGTACCAGCAGGTACAACGCGGTGGTGCGGTACATTTCAATTGCCACTACCCTGAGCCTTTATATGGTGAGGAGTGTGATTTTTCCGACTACCTCCAACCCGTCCAACATTGGCAATCCACCCATTCACGCTTTACTCAGTATGTTGATGCCGAACGAAATGGTGCAGTCCTTGATGTCGAGCAGTGGCAATTGCTGCAAGGCAAAAAAGGGGTTGTGATTGCAGGTCGAGTGGCACCGGATGAACTTGTTGCTGTGTGTGCGCTGGCACAAGCGCTTGGCTGGCCGCTGTTGGCCGATCCCCAAGCCGGTGGCAGCAGTGAGTGGGCGGGGTTTGATGCCTGGCTGCAAAACGAGGAATGCCGTCAGTATTTGCTGCAAGCGGACAGTATTATTCAGTTTGGCGGTCGCTTGGTCTCCAAGCGACTGGGGCAGCTTATTAGCGCCAAGCACTGGCAGCATTATTGGTTAGTGGACCCGCTGGCAGTAGCGCTTGATCCTAGCTTTATGGCAACTGCCCGTATCCAGGCCAATATTGCTGATTTTTCGAGGTTACTGACGGAGCATACTGTCGGTGCTGCGACTAGCGGCTGGGCTGATAACCTTAAAGCCGTTTCGAACCACTGCCTAACAGCGATCCGGAATAAGTACACGGCACTGAACGAAGTGAGCTTGGCAGCGAATATGATGGATTGGGTCGGTCAAGACACGGCTCTGTTTTTGGGCAATAGCCTCATTGTCCGCTTGCTGGATATGTGTGGCCGGATGCCGCAAACCGCGACCTATGCCAACCGCGGTGCTTCGGGTATCGATGGTTTGATCGCCACTGCCGCAGGTGTACAGCGCGCGAGTAAGCAGCCGCTGCTCAGTGTGCTCGGCGATACCTCGTTGCTGTATGACCTCAATTCATTGGCTTTGCTTAAAGAGGTAGAGCAACCGGTTGTGGTATTGGTGACCAACAACGATGGCGGGGCGATTTTTGATTTGCTACCGGTGCCGGATGCCCAGAGAGACAGTTTATACCGGATGCCCCATGGCCTAAGCTTTGGTCATGCCGCGGGTATGTTCGGGTTGGAGTATGTTTGCCCTGCGACATTGGATGAGGCCAAGCTGGCGATTCAAAACGGCTTGGCAACGGCTGGTGCAACGCTCGTTGAAGTTCAGACCCCCGCAGGGGAGAGTGGCGATTTGCTACGTGCGATGTTTAGCGAGATCAAGCATGCGACTTTACTCTGAAACCTTTTACGCTCAAGCCTCCTACTCCAAAGATCAGGACTTTAGCTCCCAAGCCGCGCAGACCCCACCGACACTGGTGTTTCTGCACGGTTTGCTGGGGTCTGGCCGTGATTGGTTGCAGGTCGTTAACCAACTGAGCGGAAAGTATCCCTGCCTGACCGTCGATCTGCCCGGCCATGGCCATAGCCGGTTACTCCAAGCCGACGGTTTTGAGCAAACTAGCCAATGGTTGACCGAGACCTTGGTCTCCCGTGGGGTAAAGCACTATGTTCTGGTTGGTTATTCGTTAGGTGCAAGGCTGGCGATGTACCATGCTTGCCACCAAGCCGATGATCCGAAAGCTAAACTGGCAGGCTTGATTTTGGAAGGTGGGCATTTTGGCTTGCCTCAAAGCGGGCGGGCTTCAAGGCTGGACAATGATCAGCGGTGGGCGCAGCGATTTGCTTCTCAGCCCATTGCCGAGGTGTTGGCCGATTGGTATCAACAACCGGTATTTTCATCACTGAATCATGACCAAAGACAAGGTTTGATCGCCAAGCGCAGTGATAACCTTGGCTCTTCTATAGCACATATGCTACTGGCTACATCGTTGGCCAAACAACCTCTCCTGCAGTCTCAGCTAACAGGGTTAGTCACCCCTGTGCATTATCTTTGCGGAGAGAAGGACCAAAAGTTTACGCTTCTGGCCGCGGGCTCCGATCTGTCTTATCAGGTGATTGAAGGGGCTGGTCATAATGTTCATATTGAACAGCCATACGCCTTTGCCGGAGCGGTAGACGATTTTATTTTGAGAGCTCTATTTTAAGAACTTTACTTTAAGCACATTCTTTTAAGAATAAGGCAGATGGAATTTTATTATGCGTAGCGCGAAACTATACCAATATCAGCTTCCTATGGACTCCGGTGTGATCCTGCGAACCCAGCGGTTGGTTAACCGTGACGGCTGGATTGTCGAGCTGCAGGACGGCGATAAAAAAGGCTACGGTGAAATTGCGCCATTGCCTGAGTTCAGCCAAGAGAGCGCAGAGCAGGCTGGCGAGCAGGCCCAAGCCCTGTTGGAACTATGGGTATCGGGTAAGGCGTTCGAGCTAGAAGAGGCACTTCCATCTGTGGCATTTGGCTTGAGCATGGCAGAGCTTGAGCTTCAAGGTGGCCTACCACAAGTTGGTAACTATACCGTCGCGCCGCTTTGTGCAGGTGATCCTGATGATCTTGTTATTGCTTTGAATGGTATGCCGGGCGAGAAAGTCGCCAAGATCAAAGTCGGCATGTACGAAGCGGTGCGCGATGGCATGGTCGCTAATATGTTTATCGACTCTATTCCGGGTATCCGCCTGCGTTTGGATGCCAACCGCCAGTGGACACCACTAAAAGCCCAGCAGTTTGCCAAGTACGTGAAACCGGAAAATCGCGGTGGTATTGCTTTCCTTGAGGAGCCTTGCCAGTCACCAGCCGATAGCTTGGCCTTTGCTCAGGAAACCGGCATTAATATCGCTTGGGATGAAACCGTGCGCGATGAAGGCTTTGAAGTTAAAGCTGAGCCGGGTGTGGTAGCGATTGTGATTAAGCCGACGCTGGTCGGTAGTGTTCAGCGTTGTATTGAACTGGTTACACAGGCGCACGAGCAAGGTTTGACCGCCGTGATCAGCTCAAGTATGGAAACCAGTCTGGGTTTGAACCAGTTAGCCCGTTTTGCTGAGTGGCAGACCCCGGATGTGATCCCTGGCCTTGATACCATGCAGTTGTTCCTTAGCCAGCTGGAAACGCCATGGCCGCAATGTGAGTTGCCGCTGAAAACCTTGGCTGAGCTGGATGTGGCATGGTCGAAATAAGACAAACTGTTCATGCGGAAGACGTCGCGGACGTGACGTTTTCCACATGGCCATGGCAACATTGGGTAAAAGAGCGGCCGTCAGCGGTCGCTCTCTCATTTGGCGAGCAACAATTCAGCTGGGCTGAATTGGCCGAGCGAGTCGATGAATATGCGCAAGGCTTGGTCGAGCAGGGTCTGAAACGTGATCAGCTGGTGGCGGTTGTGGCACCTAATTCGGTATCGGTGATTTGGCTGTTGCTGGCCATCTTGCGAACCGGGGCGCGCTATGTCGGGCTGAATCCTCGCTTGAGCCCGCAAGAGCTTTCCAGTCAACTGACACAGCTTGAGTGCGACTTTATTTGGTATCCGGCTAAATCAGTGGATGCGTTTGACCGTATTCATGGCAATGAGCAAGACTGTGAACAAGCCCTAGAACAAGCACGGCTGCCTCGATTACAGCTGCTGCCACCGCAAACGCCACGAATGGTGCCGGTGACCTGGCAAGCGTCTCGCGCGGCTACCTTGACCATGACCTCGGGCTCGACAGGTCAGCCAAAAGCCGTCGTGCATAATGCGCAAAGCCATTTGGCTAGCGCAGCCGGTTTACTGCAATGGATGGCGTTTGATGCTGAGGATAGCTGGCTGTTGTCACTGCCGCTATTTCATATATCCGGCATGGCGATTGTTTGGCGTTGGCTATACCGCGGCGCGCAATTGGCCGTTGAGCCATCACAGGAATTGGACGTAGCGTTGGGTAGAGTTACTCATGCTTCATTGGTTCCGACCCAGCTCCAGCGGGTGCTGGATAATAACAGCGAATCCGCGCTGAGGTTGAAACGCGTATTGCTAGGTGGGGCGGTGATCCCGGTTAGCTTGACCGAACGTGCCAGACAAGCGGGTATCGAGTGCTGGTGTGGCTATGGTATGACTGAAATGGCCTCGACGGTAACGACCAAGCTTGCTGATCACAGTACGGGTGTCGGTGCGGTGTTGCCAAACCGTGAGTTGATGCTCAAGGATGGCGAAGTGCTGGTGAAGGGCAAGACGTCGGGAATGGGGTATTACCGCAACCGGACGATTTTCCCTTTTTCTGAGCAGGAATGGTTTGCCACTAAAGATCTTGCCGATTGGCATGATGAAGAGTTGTTTATCCGTGGCCGCAAGGACAATATGTTCATTTCCGGCGGCGAGAATATTCAGCCGGAAGAGATTGAGAGGGTGCTATTGGCCCATCCTGCCGTACATCAGGCATTTGTGCTACCGGTGGATGACAAGGAGTACGGCCAACGACCAGCTGCTATCGTGGCAACCTCTTTAGAGCTTGATGCGGCATTGGTGTCCGAGCTTGAAGATTATATGAAGCAGCAAGTAATAGGCTTTCGTCGCCCGGTGAAGTATCTGCTTCTGCCTTCACAGCTTAGTGCTGGTGGCATCAAAATATCCCGCAAGCAACTAGCACAATGGCTCGCTGAACAACCCTAACTCTCCAAATAAAAAGGCCCGCGGTAAACACCTCGGGCCTTTTTCTGTTAGCTTATTTCTAGGTTCCTTACCGATTATCCCCACGCAGAGTCAATACTTCTTCCCTGAGCTGGACACTGTTAGTCTCTTCTGGCTGAATGGGCTCACCAGCAACAATCGTCACTTTTGACCAGAAACGCTTAGGCATTTTCAACAAAGCTCGGCCGCCTTCTCGGCTGAAAATACTTCCCCACAATCCCTGGACAGCCACCGGTATTACCGGAACTGGCGAGCGCTTGATGATAAGGTCGATACCCCGCATGAATGGCCCCATTTCGCCATCATAGGTTAACTGGCCCTCAGGGAAGACACAGACGAGCTCACCACGCTCGAGGCGTTTGCTGACATCGACAAAGGCTTTCATGACCGATTTTCTATCCGTCGCATCAATAGGCACCACTTTACAGGCACGGCAGAAGCCTCGGATCATCGGCAAGTTATAGATGTCCCTATCCATCAAAAAGCGGATAGGGCGCGGACAAGCGCCGGCTAGCAGTAAGGCATCCATGTAACTGACATGGTTGCAAACAATCAACGCGCCGCCTTTCTCTGGAATATGGGTGAGATTTTTATGGGTCACTCGGTACATGGTGTGACTGACTAGCCAGACCATAAAGCGCCAGAAGAAGTCGGGTGCCTGAATATAAATGTAGGCCACGACGATAAGGTTCAGCACTGAGAGGATCAAGAAGAACTGCGGTATGGTGAATTCCAATACCGATAGCACCACAATACCGCTGATTGCACTGAAAACCATGAAAATGGCGTTCCAGATGTTATTGGCTGCAATAACCTGAGCGCGTTCCTTTTCTTTTGCCCGGTGCTGCATCATGGCATACAGCGGCACAATGAAGATCCCGCCTGATACCCCAAGCATGGTCAGGCAAACAAAAACACTCAACAGCTGTGGATCAGTAACAAAAGCGATGATGGACTGAGTTTCCGGCAGCGAACTGGGTGTACTGAACATCAGCCCGGCACCAAAGAGGGTGATCCCCATGCTGCCCAGCGGTACGATCCCCGGCTCGATGCGGTGGCCCGACATACGGTCGCATAACAGTGATCCGATAGCGATGCCAATTGAAAACAGCGTCAGCAGGAAAGAGACCGAGGCGGCATTCCCCCCCAAGTGTAGTTTGGCAAAATTGGGAAATTGCGTTAGGTAGCTGGCACCGAGGAACCAGAACCAGCTGATCCCCATAATACATTGGAAAACGGTTTTATCTTTGCGGGCAATAGCCAGTGTCTTGCGGGTTTGCCGTACCGGTTGCCACTTGAATTTCAGATCAGGGTTGCTCGGTTTAGTTTTGGGGATCCCTTGCGAACACAAATAACCAATAACCGCAAAACTGACGACGCTGATTGCCGCTATAAACGTTGCCTGCTCTGAATTGGCAATGACGCCAGCCAGTAAGGTACCGATAAGGATAGCGAGGAAAGTGCCGGTTTCAACCAAGGCATTGCCAGAGACCAGCTCTTCTTTTTTCAGTTGCTCGGGTAGCAGAGCATATTTGGCAGGGCCGAAAAAGGCTGACTGGGTGCCCATCAGGAACAGTAAGATCAGCAGCATCAGGTAGTTTTCGCTGATAAAGGCAAAGGCTGCCAGCGACATGATGATAATTTCAGCCATTTTGACCACCCGCATGATGGTGGCCTTGTCGTATTTATCGGTGATCACACCAGCGGTCGCGGAGAACAGGAAAAAAGGCAAAATGAATAAGCCCGCAGCCAGGTTGATGATCAGATCGCTGTCTACAGGCAAGGTGCCAGGTGCCGCAAATGCGATCAGGATAAGCAAGACATTTTTGTAGATATTGTCGTTGAAGGCCCCGAAGGCCTGCGTAAGAAAGTAGGGCAGGAAACGCCGCTGGGTTAGGAGTCGAGACTGATCTGACATGAATACTTTAGCCTGAGTTCGAATTGATCATCGAAAGTAATCACCGCAGGTATTGCGGGTTGAAAAATGACGTTATCACTTGTTGACATGAGAGTATAGATATCTGGCCTCTAACAAGGCCAGATATAGCATAATTAAGCGTTGTTAATTAACCTTTCCAAGCATTAAGGTAAGTGCTTAGCAGGTTATTAATCAATGCTTTGCCATCGACAGGAACTGAGGTGAACAGCTTGTCATCCACCGATAGCAAGGTGATCCCATGAACGCCAGACCAGATCACACGGCTTGCCTCAAGGGTTTCATCGCTGCTGAGCTGAGGGTTGATTTGTTGGATCAAGGTTTCCAGCATACCTGTCATGTTGTTGATACGTTCCGACTGCCACTCAGGCAGTTCTTCACCGTTCATGGTGTGTTGGAAAATCAACTGCCAGCGGTATGGATTTCGCGAGGCAAAGTCAAGGTAACAAAAGGCAAGGCGCTTTAGGGCATCTTCCGCTGATGAGGCTTCTTTCATTTCAGCTTCTGCTTCTGCGAACAACTCATCAAGAGTCTGAGCAACAGCGTGCAGCAGTAGCAGGTTGTAGTTACCGAACACGTTAACCAAAGTACTTGGTACATAACCAATCATTGCGGCGACTTTGCGCAGGCTAAGTTCATGGTGAGGGTGTTCAGCGAGAAAGTTTTTGACTTGCTCCAGTGTCATACTTACCAACTCTTCGCGAGTATGGTCGTTTCGTCTTGCCATCGAAGTTACTCTTAATCGAATAAGTATTATTTTGCTTAATTGTAATATGCCCAACTCAAGTGGGTATGATGCAAAATAAGTTTTTTTGCAGAAAGGCAAAAAATAATTAGAACATTGTTCGATATTCTAGTGTTAACCACAAGAATAGGTCAAGTATCTTATCTTTATCGATAATCTTTTCTAACAATTACTTGGTGAGTTGTGAGGCCAGTCATGGCAAATGCCAGCACTTTTTTGCGTGCTGGCAACATGATTGACTACTTTCAAAGCGCACAAAGCCCCAAAAGCGTAGTTAGGCGCGGCGTCGCTCTTGGTTTTGAATCGAGACTTGATCGTTGAGAGTCCAGAAGTCAACCAAGATACCGATCAGGAAAAAGCCGAAGGTACACAGGTACAAGATACCGGTGAGCCATTTCCCCATGTACATTCGATGCACGCCAAACACCCCAAGGAATGTCAGCAGTAGCCATGTAACGGTATAATCGATCTCTCCGCCTTGGAAGCGCATCTCAGCTTCCCTGTCCATCGAAGGGATCAGGAACAGGTCGATTAACCACCCGATGCCGCACAGTCCCAGCGTGAAAAACCAAATAGTGCCGGTGACCGGTTTGCCGTAGTAAAAGCGGTGGGCACCAGTAAAACCGAAAATCCACAATAGATATCCGATCAGTTTGCTATGAGTGTCTTGCATATATGAACCCGTCTAGATAAATATTATTAACACTTTGATGTTATTGAGGTTAAATTCTAATCCAGTCTAGCATGACACAGAAGAATTTCATCGACACTAAATATTAGTAACAATTTGCTTGTGTGGTTTGGTTGACATTCAGTTGAAGCGGTTTACGATGCATTCTCCAATATGAGGCAAAGGTAATTCACTCAAATGAAACGCATCTTCACAATATTTGCTCTGATAATAACGGTCGCGTTTGTCGCTCCGCAGGTTGAGGCAAAGAAATTTGGTGGCGGTAAATCATTTGGCAAAAGCTTTAAAACTGCGCCAGTGAAAAAGCAGCAACCGCAACAAACGGACACCCTGAGACAGCAGCAACAACCAGGTGCTAATCAGGCAGCAAAATCAAGCAAGAAGGGATTAATGGGCGGCCTGATGGGCGGACTATTGGCGGGTGGATTGCTTGCAGCCTTCTTTGGCGGTGCGTTTGAAGGTATCCAGTTTATGGATATTTTGATCATGGGCTTGATTGCCTTTGTTATCTTCAAATTATTCAAAACCATGCGCAGCGCAAAATCGACCCCTATGGGTCACCGCGAAGCGTATGCCGGTAACTCCCAGCGTCAGCCGCAGCAACCGAACCAGTTCCGCCAGCAGGCGAACCAGGGTGGTCAAGCTGGCATGGCACAGGAAGAGTACGTATCAACCGATAGCGAAGTACCATTCAATCTGCCTCCGGGCTTTAATATGAATGCGTTCCTAAACGGCTCTCGCGAGCACTACCGCACTATCCAAGGCGCGTGGAATCATAACGAGCTAGGTAAGATCCGCGAGTATGTCAGCCCGGCATTGCTTGATGACCTGATTGCAGAACGCGCCAAGCTAGACGGCGAACAGCATACCGAAGTGATGTACGTTGATGCCGAGTTGGTTCGTGCTGACTACGATGCGAATATCGCGCAGCTGAGTATTAAATTCTCTGGCCGCTACAAAGACGGTCAGGAAGGTGTTGAAGAAGATATTACTGATATCTGGCACCTTGAGCGCGACCTGCGTGCACCAAATGCACCTTGGTTAATTGTTGGTATTCAAGCATAACGGTTAAGCGCAAGATTGAATAAACCGCCCATAAGGGCGGTTTTTTTATAGCAAAAATATGATCTTGCTCGCTTTCACGATGCCACTGAATTGATCTCAACACCTACAATTATTCTGCCAAGCCGCTAGTATTATTGTTAGGTTAATTCAGTAAGAGAGAAAAGCATGCCGTACAATGCCGATTTAGTTCACGAGATGAACTTGCTAGTGAAATTCCCAATGCACAGTGATTTGGAGGGGATAAAAGTACGTAGTGATGCCGTGCCTGAGATGGTACAGGCTGCACAGCGCTTGTATGCGAAAGGGTTGGTGACGCAGGAAGATGGCGGTTATCTTACTCATTCAGGCCATCAGGCTGTTGAGCACGCCAAGTCTGTTTTGCGTATCTTAACCGGCAAGGTTGCAATTTAAGTCATACATTCCAATTCAGTAATGTTTTCTAATGCCTGCTTGTTGCTACTTCCGCACAGTGACGGGCAGGCTTTAAAATGATGACAGACGGCAGGACGTTCAGGCTTGCCGAATATCTTACACAAATTGTTGTCATTGAGCTGGATGCAGCGAACGCCAGCGGGTTTGCCTTTTGGCATGCCGGGGATCGGCGAAGAAATACTCGGTGCAATACAGCATGCTCCACAGCCTAGTCGACACTCCATCACTTACCACTCATCTACACTAATTAAAACGGTTGCGAACGTTACCACTCTCTCCGTCATGGATCAAAAAAATGTGACTTTATCGGCTATGGATAAGATTGATTCTTATTACGTGGTGATAATGGTGTGAAAGGGGCGGAAGTGCTTGCACTTTGCGGGTGTGGGAGCTATAAAACCGCCTCCATGATAGGCCTTGGCAAGTCGCAAGGTGAGAGTAACAGAAGGCAAAGTGATGACGCACTATTGGCAAGAGAAAGATTTGAAGGAAATGACCGATCAGGAGTGGGAAGCGCTCTGTGACGGCTGCGGTAAATGCTGCCTGCACAAGCTGATCGATGATGATACCGATGAAATCTACTACACCAATGTTGCCTGTAGCTTGCTGGATGACAAGACTTGCTCTTGTAAAGACTACCCAAACCGCTTTGAATCCGGTGAAGAGTGCCTCAAGCTGACCCGCGACCGTATCGACGAGTTCGTCTGGCTGCCGGAAACCTGCGCCTACCGCTTGTTGGCTGAAGGCAAAGCACTGCCTGAGTGGCACCCACTGTTAACTGGCTCGAAAGACGCCATGCATGCGGCTGGTGAATCGGTACGTGATACCGTAGTGTACGAGATTGATGTCATCGATTGGGAAGATCATATTTTGAATCACCCAGCTAGAATACAGAGCTAATTGGTTGTTGAAAAGGTATTTGTTTTGAAAAAAACAGATTGAGGAATACTAAAAACAAGTCAAGTAGGACGGTGTTTTCACTTAATAGCCTTGATTAGCTTTGTTTCCCCAATAGTGATGTAGTTTAATGAGTTAATGGGGGCTAGTGAAAAGCTGATAAAGCACTAAAACTATAGAATTAGTGCTTTATAGATGATTAATATATTCTTTTTAGGTATCTAATTGTTCTTTTATCTACATGTCTATAATAGATAAAAGAAAATATTAAAGTAAGGAATAATGTTATTGTAAAGGAATATAAAGCCTTACTTCCATTTGATATTTCCAACAATGCTATCTTAGGTGCAACTATACTTAAAATTAAAGCATGAAGTAAATATATAGAAAAAGATAACTTTCCAATAAGTAAAAATAATCGATTGTTAAGTAGTGATAGTAAGCTATCATTAATCAATATTGTCGATAAAATGAGAATAGAACCTACTGCTGGTATAAATGTTGGCCATTGGATTGGAAAGTTGAATGTATATTGAAAAGCACCAAGTACTTTTGCAAGCGTGAAATAAGACTCACTTTCAGCTCTGTAACCTAGGAAATAGAGGCCTAGGCAAAGAATAGAAATGGCTGCAACATTACTAGATAACTTATTATTTTTTCTAATCTCAAATGTTGATAAAAAAACCCCAACGAAAAATAACCCGTAGTTAATGAGCATCGGGTTTTCATTAACCATTAGAGCAATGCCAATAAAAGCAGATAAATATCTTATTTTATATAAATCATTTCCAACTAGTAATAAAAACCCAAATACAAGTAGTGAACCATAATATTCAACACTTATTGTCCATAATACATAATTAAATGTACCATCTCCATACAGCATTGCACCAAAAATGGCTGATTTTAAAGCCGTGTAAAATAACTGAAAGTTAGATATGTTATTTAAGTCTAAAGTGTCAATGATGAGAGTATTAGATAAAACTAAAAAATATGATATTACTATAGAACCTGCAACAGGTATTCCTAACCTTAAATATCTTTTTGCTGCTGACTTTTGAATGTAGCCAGAATCTAAATTTTTACTTATACAGCAAAAAGATAATACATAACCACTCAAAACAAAGAAGAGAAGCACAGCAGACCCTCCCTTGTAAAAAAAAGTAAATGGGCTATTGAAAACTAAATTACTAATTGACCCCTCGGGTGATAAACCTGTATGCATACCAGGAAGAAACCAAAGAAAACAATGAGAAATCACAACACAAATGGCGGCAATACCCCTTAGACTATCTAGATAATATAGCTGGTTATTAGATGAATGAGTGTTCATAGGTACTAAACATTTTGATTTAACTGTTCTACAGCTTAATCTCTGTCCCAAAGTGGTTGATATAATTAATAATAACGTTTAAAAGCTACAAATGTTATTGCTTTAAAATAATTTTCATTATACCTTCTTGATTGCAAAGTAAGCAATTGTTTACTTAGATTTATTTCATTGAAAATGACCTATATTCTGAAGTTATATTGATTGGTAAATAGACAAATCAGTAGATTCTTCATGTGCCTATAATGTCAATCCATATTAACGAAATCGTTCAAATTACCACTTCAGCTAACACTCTCTTTCTTCCCCCCGAAGTCTTCTAGGCTATTGGTCTTATGCGTTTTTTCTTCTAGATCTTGAAAAAATTGTCTGCATATGGATACTTACTCAAAATGATGATGTAGGGTAAGTGCAATGAGTGCTCTGAGGCGGGCATACAAGCCAAGAATTCCAATGCCAAGCCACCAGTGCTCAATGGTCAACCGTGAGACACTGCCGCGGGAGTGTGGGGTGTACGCCATTTCGCGGGGATTCGAGTGTCTGCTGGTGGGCAGTGCGTCAGACGTGGGGAAAGCGCTGCAATCTCTGCACAAGGTGGGGGATGTCCAAATTACCCATGGGTGCACAGCTCAGTTCTGGCGTTGCCGGGAAGAGAACAGGCAGGCGATGGAGTTGTCGTTTATTTATTCGATGGATCCCAAGTTCAATATCCACCTGCCGGATGACTTCGTTAAAATCATGACTGATTACCTCAAACCGGAATCGAGTTTGGCGGTAGAAGATATCGAGCGCTTCTTCCAGCACTTCCAAGCCAATAGGATGTACAAGGTGCATGAACAGGAAGAGCGGCGTCGTAAAACTGAAGTGACCCGACTCGCTTACTTGGCCGCGTTCAGCGAGCTAACCGATGATGAACTGGATACGGTTCAGGATGCATTGGATCAGATCCGGCGTGAGCGCAGGGCGTAAAAAAAGCCAGCACATTCACATGTTGCTGGCTTTTTTGCGTTTGGTTTACGTGGGAAATCAGGCTGCGAGATCGGCGTAACTGCGCTGGAGAATATCCACAATAGGGGCCGCTTTGTTGTGCTTGCGGATATCGGCAAACAACGCCTTGGCCTGCGGGTATTCATGGCGCAGGTAGGCAAACCACTGTTTGATACGGTTCGGGTAGTACAGCCCTTTATCCCCTTTGATTTCATAGGTCGAGTACTTCAGCAATAGTTGAAGTACCGCCTCCCATTCCATGTGTTCTTCATTGTGTTTGACCACATTGCCAAGGTTTGGCAGGTTAATCGCACCGCGGCACACCATCAGGGCATCACTGCCGGTGACATCGATACAGCGCTGGCCATCCTGGTAATTCCAGATCTCGCCATTGGCAATGATTGGCGTGGTGATTTTTTCTTTCAGCTGGCGGATATAATCCCACTTGATGGTTTCTGCCTTGTAGCCATCGGTCTTGGTACGGGCATGGACCGCTATCTCATCGGCACCCGCTTGAGCGACGGCATCGGCAATTTCAAAGCAGTGGTTTGGATCATCCCAGCCCAACCGGACTTTGGCCGTGACCGGAAAGCGGGGATCAGTGGCTTCACGCACGGCTTTGACAATGTCATGCATCAAGTCAGGATCTTGGAGCAGTACCGCACCGCCACGGCTTTTGTTTACCGACTTGGCCGGGCAGCCGAAGTTAATATCAATGCCGGGTGAGCCAAGAGAAACGGCGCGGTGGGCGTTTTCTGCTAGCCAGTTAGGATCTTGCCCCAAGAGCTGGACGCGGACCGGTGTGCCGGCGACGGTTTTCCCGCCTTGGCGTAATTCGGGACACAAGCGATAGAACACACTGCTTGGCAAGAGTTGATCAACCACACGAACAAACTCCGTGACGCACAGATCATAATCATTGATGTCAGTCAGCATTTCCCGCATCAGGTGATCAAGAACACCTTCCATCGGGCCTAGAATTACTCGCATGTGATTTCTCTTTTGTGCCAATGTGCAAAAGTATAGGCAAGAGCTGATCCGGTTTGTCAGCTCAGAGCCTGTTGGGAGCGAGATTCTAGAGGGTAATGACGGGCTTGTCCAATACCAGAATATGACTCAGTGTGAGGCAAGCATCCGGCCCGATAGAGTAAATACTTTCGGTAGTTCGTGCCTTTGGGCCTCTTGAGCAAGTGCTAACATTTTCTGGGCGACTTGTTCCGCTGGGATAGGGTTAAGATTGGCGAGAGGTCCAATAGCCAGTGGGTGGATGACATCGAAGAGCCCTTGTACCAACAGTTCATCTTTTCGCGGTTTACTGCGATCCCCCTTGAGGGGGCCGGGACGAACAAAGATGCAATGCTCAAAGCCCATTTTCACAACCGCATGCTCCATTTTTCCTTTGCAGCGCAGGTAGTGAGACGGAGACCAAGGGCTGGCAAACAGACTGGATATCACAACGATATGCCTGACGCCCAACATCTTCATGGTTTTTGCCACGTCTTTGACCAGTTGGTAGTCCACAGCCTCCAGGGCTTTTTTTGTCCCTGCTTGTTTTTTGGTCGTGCCAAGACAGATAAAACCCACAGTAGGGGTCGGGGAGGCGTCTTCCCATTCGGTGATACGCAATTCGGGATGGATGATCTGTTGAAGTTTGCTGCCGTGCAGGGGCAGTTCTCGCCGGGAGAGGGCGTAAACCGTCGTTATTTCCGATTGCTTGAGAAGAAGATGTAAGAGTTCATCACCGACCAATCCACTGCCGCCAGCGATGATTGCACTGCTACCTGTCATTAATTTCCACCATCCTGATGATAACTCCTTCTTTTTGCCACCAATTGCTGCAAAGTTCAACAGGTTTGTCTTTTTGTCAGCAATTTCCTGTTCTGGCGCAAAAAGCGGTATGGCTAAGTAAGCTCAGAATCCTGCAACTTGCCGTGACTTGGGTATATAATCAGCCCACGAAACAGACAACGAGAACCGACCATGACACAACTAATGACGTTACCTGAGGCTTGGGAAGGAATGCCGGCGACCTTTATAGAAGGTGCATTGCTGGCAGCCAATGCGAACCCAAAACCGCTAGCGCCAGAAATCTGGCTGCCAGTACTGCTTACTGGTGGTGTTGACGAAGATGAGCCGGTTGCGCTGGACCAAGATGATAAAATGGCAGTGTTGAACCATTTTGAACTGCAGTATCGTCATATCAAGGCCGGTGAGTATGCATTGCCGTCAGAGCTGAACTTTGAAGATGCTGGTGAGCTGACCGAAGCGATGCAGCAATTTGCAGAAGGCTTTTTGGCTGTATGGCCACATATCGAACCTAACTGGGCTGAGCAGCCGCTGACAGACGGTACAATGCGCATGTTATCGGCGTTGATCACGACAGTGATGCTGATGATGGATGAGCAAAATACCTTGGCCCAGATGCAAGAGGCCGGTGTTACAGGGATGCCAGCACCGGCAGAACTGTATGTTCAGTTGCCGTTGATGTTAACTGAAGTCGTTATGGCAGCGGATGATCTTCAGCAGGGCAATGCCGCTAAAGCGGTGAATCCTTATAAAGAGATAGGCCGAAACGATCCTTGTCTGTGTGGCAGTGGTAAGAAATTCAAACAGTGCTGCGGTAAATAGCGTCATGGCATCTGAGCCAAATGCATCTAAGCCCGTTATTCTCGTGGTGGCCGGCGTGATAGAGAAACAGGGTAAGTACCTGCTTACTCAGCGTCTTGATCATGCCAGCCAAGGCGGGTTGTGGGAATTTCCCGGTGGTAAAGTGGAAACCGGAGAAACCGACGAACAGGCATTGGAGCGGGAGCTGCGTGAAGAGCTAGCGATTGAAAGTGCGACGGGACGATTTCTTGCCGACAGTGTGTTTGACTACGGTGATAAAGTCGTTCACCTGAAAGGTTATTTGACCCATTGGGTATCTGGGGAGCTGGTACTCCATAGTCATCAGGATGCGACATGGGTTGAGCGCGATGAAATCAAGGATTTCACGCTTTGTCCGGCGGATTACCCGATCGTTGAGGCGCTAGAATCACTGCCTCTGAACCCTGCAACTTAAAGTTACTTGGGTATAGGTTACAAGCCTCAGCTTTTGCTGGGGCTTTTTATTCATTCATCTGCGGCTATGAGCTAACAAGACTCTTACCTTCCTTAAGGATTAACTGCTTTTTATTGCAGTTTAATTTCATTTTTACAAGGTATGGTGAATAAATATTTATCTTTTGTGGGATTTCTACCTGATAGGTACATCTTAAATATAAATCTCTTCTTTGTTTGCTTTATTCCTCTATGGGATAGCATTTGTTTTTTTTATACATCCCAATAAAATCAGCATCTTAAGATGCGCCCTCTCACCGCGCCATATAGCAACGTAGCTATTTTGTCTTATGACTCAGATTAAGTCGCATCTTAGTCATAACCGTTAAAACCATAATTAAACCCGCGTCTAATACTCTTTCTGTATCTAGAAAAGTTTGTTTTTTGGGGGCTAGAGAAACAGGCAATACGCCTTGAGGCACGTCAGTGGTGCCAGTGTAGAGGTTCATGCCAAAGACTGAGCCATAATTGGTTGTAAACTTACAAACATTCACGATCTTTGGTGGGTAATTCTGCAAATTTCCTGTTCTAATACGCGCATCAACTGGCTTGATGCTAGTTACCCAGTTTATCTCACTACTAAGTTTTCAATGTCTGGTCGTATTTACTATATTTTGAGGTTTTGTTATGTCTGTTAGAGGGCAATTTAACGTAAGAAGTGCTGCCGCCGATACCTTTGCGATGGTAATTTTTAGTTTTATTACAGGCATGATGATAGAAGTGTTCATATCTGGAATGACGTTTGAACAGTCTCTTGCATCAAGAACCTTGTCGATTCCAGTCAATATAGCGATAGCTTGGCCATATGGTGTTTTCCGCGACATGATGATCCGACAAGGGATGAAGCTGTCATCAGCGGGTTGGATGAAAGGCTTATCAGATATGTTGGCCTACGTGTTGTTCCAGTCACCGGTTTATGCATGCATCTTGTTGGTCGTTGGCGCTGATTTTGATCAGATCATTACGGCTGTTACCAGTAACGCGTTTGTATCGGGAGCGCTTGGCGTAGTGTATGGCCAATTCCTAGAAATGTGCCGCCGTATGTTCCGAGTACCTGGTTACTACCAGCAAGCGTAAAAGACATAATAAAGTCGATTTATTTTGCCCCTGAAGGTTAATGCCTTCAGGGGTTTTTTGTTTATTTCAACATGATCTGAAAATTACTCCCTAGCTAACCATCCCCAACTTCTCGTTGAGTACAAATATTCGTACGCTACTTGTGCATATTTGCTTCTAAAATGCATGAAAATGCTCGGGTAAGTATTGAACAAGCTGTTTCTGTTTGTAAAAACATATCTCTGTTTGTGATAGATGTGAAAGGTTGATAAATTGATTTACATCAAAGAAATGATCTCGGCAATGTCGGTTTGTTGTTGTCTTGTTGCGCGTTGTTTTTCGCGCTTGAAATATTTCCCTTTTAAATTAGCTGGTTATGCTTGTTGTGTTCTTGTGTGTTAACAACTTGTTTTGTTTTCATGGTTGGGATCTTTGATTTCAAAAATGGTTAATCGGGGCGGGAGTGGGCAATTCAGGTTAAATTCAGTTACAGCCATAGGCATATTATTCATGATTTTATTGGCATAGTTACCTCAGTCAGTTCTGCAAGCCAAAATAAAATAATGGGGAAGTAAAATGATTGAGGTACATTGGTCGCTAGCAGCAATGTTAGGCGTTAGTCAGTTTGTCCTATGGTTGAAAATTGGTCTTTTCGGTCGCTTCTTTTCTTGGGTAGACCGCTGTTGCCAAGGCGTTGCAAGTAATATGATCCGCGTTCTGTATGTGAGAATGCGCCCTACCAGCAAAGCAGCTGTACCGCCTAGTGAGTTACCCTATATTTTGCGAGGTAAACCAGCCTCGATGCATTTGGGCAGCTATATCCAAATGCAAAATGAGCGCGCTGCAGAGCGAAGCAAGTAATTTAAAAAAAAGCCCCGAAAGGGGCTTTTTTTGGTATTGAGGTAACTGAATCATGCCTTTGAGGCACGGCGGCGTTTCATTTGGATTTCAAGCTGCGGGTTGGCTATTTGGATACCGTGCTGGTTGAATTTATGTTTGATCCGGTTGTGCAGGTCATGCGTCAAACTCAGGCGGTGGGCAGTTTCTGCCGCATAGGCCCTGACTTCGAAGTTCTGGCTATCGGCTGTTAGAGTCAGGAAAAAGACTTCAGGGGCCGGGTTGTCCAGTACCAGTTCGCATTCCTCCGCGGCTTCAAACAACAGCTTGGTGACCAGGTCGGTGTTGGCTGAGTAATTCACACTGATTGATAATGTCACGCGGGTGATGGGATCTGACAGTGACCAGTTGATGAACTGTTCGGTGACAAATGCCTTATTTGGGACAATCACTTCTTTTCGGTCAAAATCGACAATCGTTGTCGCGCGGGTATTGATTTTGGCAATAATCCCCGTCAGGTTGCGGATCGTAACGGTATCGCCGATCCGAATCGGGCGCTCAAACAAGATGATCAGGCCGGAAATGAAGTTGGCAAAGATTTCCTGAAGGCCAAAACCGAGGCCGACACCCAGCGCGGCGACAAGCCATTGCATTTTAGACCAATCAAAACCCACCAAACCCGAACCAATCAAGATCCCCATGATGATTGCGATATAACGGGTTAAAGAGGTAATGGCATAGCCTGTACCCGGTGACAGGTCAAGATGCTGGAGGATCAATAACTCCATGGCACCAGGTAGATCGCGGGCAACGATAGCGGTCAGCCAAAAGGCCAGTAGCCCCAGCAATACGCTAGTGACCGAGATGGAGCTGAGTTCATCGATACCATCAATCTTATTAGTCACATCCCACAGGGTTACATCGCCAAGGTAGGAAATTGCCTGATAGAAGTCGGCCCATATTGTAGAAAGGCAGGCTAAATAAATCAGCAGCAACAGCGAACGCAACAAACGCAGCGACTGGGCACTGATTTTGTCCAGATCGACTTCTGGCTCTTCTATCTCAATTTGCATTTCGTTGCTACCGAAATGCTCTTCTTTATCCTCTTCCACTTCAGCGATCCGCTGGGCGATGATCTCCTGGCGTTTGGCCTTGGCGCGCTCAAAGGCCAGTCGCCGTTTTTGGATCAGCATCAACCGCTTGATGAGGTAGTAGATCAAGATGGTGATCACCCCGATGACCGCGGAAAACTCCAGCTTGTACATCACATCCTGCGATGAGGAGAGATAGCCTTTGAGCGCCGTGTAATTCAGCCCCTGCGGGATCAGGATCAGTACCCACCAAAACAGGTGGTGGCCAATATGGGCTTTACCTTCCGGTAGATTGCCGTAGGTCATCGGCAGTTTTTCTTTGCACATCCGCCACAAGAAATAACTTACCGAGATATTGCTGATGATAAATGCCAACCGTCCTAAGGTGGCATTCACATCAATATCGCTGTAGAGGTGGGCAAATTGCTGGATCACCATCATCGGCAGGTAGACCCACAGCAGTTGCTTGTAATGGGTAAAGCTGCGACCGATAAGATCTTGTTCCCATTCAAAATGGCTGACCAGTAAACCATTAGGGCGAACTAACTCGCGCATGAAGCAGAACATGACAAGCGCCATCGGTAGCGTCAGCGCCTGACCGAGGTGGTGGACAAACGGGTATTGCCAGCCACTGGAGAAAGTCAGCCCCACCAAGCCGACAATGATCGGGATCGGCCATGCCAGTAAAAATGAGAAGAAGACATTGCTGTAGCTGTAGCGGAAGGTATCTTGGGTGACCTTGCCGATTTTTTTGCTGGTATCGGTAAGGTAGCGCTTCCAGTATTTTCGGCACCAGCTTAAGCCGAGGATGATGACGGCAATAATGGTCAGTGCGAACGACAGTTTTACTTTGTCCGCAACCGCTGGAAACTTGATAAAACCTACCCACTGGTAAGGAGAAAAGAACCACTTGAGCTTTTCCCAGGTGGCAATGACAAAATTGATGCTGACCGGGTTGGTATCCGGTGCCCAAAACAATTGCTTGTTGGCTGAGGTATGCAGGTCGTTGAGATTGCTATTTAGCTGCTCGTAGGAGACTTTCAGTGTCGCTTGTTGGTAGATCAGGGTGTCAGTTTGGTCAATGAGTTTTTCGAGCAGTATCTGGTTAGCTTCAATGAGCGCATTTTCCTGCAATAGCTGTTCTTCATTGAGATCGCTAGTGCCTGGGGAAGAGGGGTTCTCTTTCAGAGAATCCGCCAGTTGTTGGTATTCGTATTTTTTTATCTGGTTTTGGGCGATATCCCTATCCAGCTGTTCAATGGGGGGGTTGGCCGGTAAGCGGCTGATACGGGTGCGTAAGTTTTCGCTGAATGCCGGACTGAGCTTGAGCCATTCCGCCATGGTCTCCAGATCGTCGGCAGTGCTTTCGACTTTGCGAATTTGTTTACGGGTGGTGGTGAGACTTTGTTGGACCTGCTCGCTGCGCGATGTGATCCCCTTTAGTGTCGCAATGTAACGTTTGTTGTTGATGGTCAGCTGGCGAAGGCTCTCAGGCTGTCCGTCAAGATCCAAATCAAACTGGTCGTTTTGCTCCGAGGAGATATCGGTATCAAGACGCTGTTGGCGGGATAGTTCACGTTGTAACGTATTACGGTAGGCCAGCCGTGCATCGATCTCTAGGTTCTGTAACTGGATGCGTTGCTTGACGAGGGTGCGGCGGTTGCCGGCACTGAGCTGCTCCGCTTCGAGCATATACAGTTCACTGACATAGTATTGATGGGAAATTTGATGGACCAGTTGCTGGTTTTTGGTCTCTGGCTGATTTTCAATTTGTCGCAGCGTTTGTTCCTCCTGCTTGATTAAATCACGCAGTTGGGTAGAGCGGCTCGAAAATTCATCAATCCCTTTTTCAATCGAGCCCAACTCGTTTTTGCTGTTGTTACGGCTCTGCTCTAGCTGCTTTATTTTAGCGTCTTGCTGTTTAGTGGCATCGGCCAATTCTTTTTGCGACAGTTCTCTGAAATCAGGAAATTTGGTGGTGGCAAAGTTATCGACTTGCTGCTTTAGTTTTTCGCTGAGTGCCGGAAACTCTTCGATCAGTTGGCGGTAGCTTTGCGTTTTCTCATCAAAACCGACCGCGTTCTCAATCATCCCCTTGGCATTTTGCAGGGTATCAAGTTCTTTGACGATTTCTGGTGTGTTGTCCTGGGCACTGAGTTGTTTGATTTGCTCATCCAGAGTTTGGTTCCAAACGTCGTAATGCCCCTCTAGCGCATGGCTGAGGGGGGCTGTCAGGCTTAGCATGAGGAAGGCGAGAGCAGAAAATAGCCGGAAGATCATAACACTCCAAAAAGACAGAGACTCAAGCTTGAATAAGATAGTTAGATAAAATTGGCTTGAGAGATAATAGATTGATAATACGTGTTAAATTGTAGTGTATCTTGCGTATATAGCACATGCCATCGATATTTGGCGTCGTGCTTTGCTGGACATTGGTACAATTTGATCCATTCCTCGCCAATTGAAAAAGATTTCGGTAAAAGCACTTGACCCTGATACGCTAAGTGATTACATTAGCCGCCGTTGAGACGCAAGGCGTCAAAACAACAATGTGGTGAGGTGTCCGAGTGGCTGAAGGAGCACGCCTGGAAAGTGTGTATACGGCAACGTATCGAGGGTTCGAATCCCTCCCTCACCGCCATCATCTTTTAAGGTGATACAATTCGGAGAGATGGCTGAGTGGTTGAAAGCACCGGTCTTGAAAACCGGCATACGTTTGTAGCGTATCTAGGGTTCAAATCCCTATCTCTCCGCCACATTTAGAAAAAGGCCTCGTCGAAAGACGAGGCCTTTTTCGTATCTGGAATATAGGAAAAGCGATAAAAGCAGAGTCTAGAACCTCGTCCCTAGGAAGAGCTAAGAACGAAACTTGACAGGCTATGCTTTTCACGCAACTGCAGGACCCAGGACCCAGGACCCAGGACCCAGGACCCATCTAGGAACTCGCATCCAGGATCTAGGATCTTTACACCTGCTTCACTTGTATTTCGTCAAGCATCAGCTGCAACTCCGATAAGCAGCTTCCGCATCCTGTTCCCGCTTGAGTCGCCTCGCTGATCTCTTTCACCGAGCAGCAAGACTTTGTTCGAATCACTTGTTCTATGGTTCTGACCCCGACTTGCTTGCACGCGCAAACCAACCGTCCATGTTGGTGCCCCGGTGGCGCTTTGCCGGTAAACAGAGCTTGCACTAGCGGGTCTGATAACGGCCTGCCAATTAAGGTATATAAGTAATCACAGTCGCTATTGTGTAAGTCATCGCTAACGATGAAGGCACTATGGATATGGTTGTTTTGAAACAGGGCATAGCGGCTTTCATTGTTCACTTCAATATTAATGAGCTGCTGACCTTTCCCCTGATCACAGCTCTGGTTACGGGCAAGGTGCCCCGCTAGCCAGGCATGTAATTGTTCGGGAGGGCGCTGGGACGTTACCCGAAAGAGGTGGCCGTTATGGGTGCGCTGGCTCGTCCAGTGTTCTTTGGCGCTCAGGCTGGCCGTCACGTTTTTATCCTGGCTAATTAGCAGTGCTTCACTTTGGTAGGGTGAAGGCTCAATGCTTACCGGAGTGGCTTTAAACTCCGGCTGGCCAGAAAGGGGGTCACGATGTCCGGCGACAAGCGTATCAACCTTGCCCATGCTGGTGGTGCAATTGGTCCAATGAAACGGGGCAAAGACTTGGCCGGGTTTACACTCCTTGCTGATCCGAGCTCTGAGCAAGATATCACCATAACGACTGGTTACTTTAACCAATGCGTTGGGCGCGATAGAAAAGCGTTTGGCATCCTGTGCCGATAGGGCGAGGAAAGGCTCGCTGATATGTTCGCTTAAGCGGGGGGATAAACCGCTTCGGGTCATGGTGTGCCAGTGATCCCGTATCCGTCCGGTATTCAACAGCAAAGGGTATTGGGGGCAGGGGGGGGCTGCAATCGGCCGGTAGTCGGTGGCAATAAACTGCGCTTTACCCGATGGTGTGGCAAACTCGCCGTTACCAAATAGTCGTGTAGTGGGTTGGCTATAGGTTGTGACCGGCCATTGTTGTGGGGGCATTTGATGGTACTGCTTGGCCGTCAAGCCAGTAAGCCCTGATAGGTTCAGCGGTCTGCACAGTGCATCGATGCCGTGTTTGGGGGTACCGGACGTTGCTCGCTCCTGGCCCAAGGTGGTCATCAGGGCATATTCGCGAAAAATGTCGGCTTCATTTTGGTAATTAAAGGCATAGTCGAAACCCATTTGCTTGGCCACTTCGCTGATGATCCACCAGTCGGGTTTGGCCTCGCCCGGAGACGGTAATAAGCGTCGTTGGCGGGATATCCGCCGCTCCGAGTTGGTGACAGTGCCCGACTTTTCACTCCAACCTTGGGCGGGTAGTGCCACATTCGCATGGCGAAGCGTATCGGTATCGTCCATGCAGTCAGACACCACCACATAAGGGCAATTAGCCAAAATGGTGTTGATACGGTCGCTGTCTGGCAAGCTGACAGCAGGGTTGGTTGCCATTATCCAGATGGCTTTGATTTTCCCGCTCTCGATGGCGTTAAACATATCCATGGCCTTGAGGCCCGGGGTAGAAGCCAAGCTGTCTGTTTGCCAAAACTCGCTGATCTGCTTGGTGTGTTTAGGGTTGTCAAAGTCCATATGGGCAGCCAGCATATTGGCCAGTCCCCCGACTTCACGCCCACCCATTGCATTGGGTTGGCCGGTAACGGAGAAGGGCGTGCTGCCCGGTTTACCGACTCGGCCAGTCGCCAGATGGCAGTTGAGAATGCTGTTGACCTTGTTGGTGCCTGATGTGGACTGGTTAATGCCCTGCGAGTAAACCGTGACGGTTTTCTCGTTGGCAGCAAAAAGCTGGTAAAAAGCAAGGATCTGCGCTTTATCGAGTCCTGTAACAGCCTGTACCGATTCTATATCGCCAAACCGAAACGCAGTCGCGAGTGCCAGATCCAGTCCTTCGGTCGCCGTTTCTATATAGTCAAAATCCAATGCTCTGTTTTCACTGAGGAATGCCAGAAGGCCGTTAAACAGGGCAATGTCGCTGCCTGGTAATAGAGGAAGGTGCATGTCGGCAATGTCACAGGTCGGTGTATAGCGCGGATCGATCACGATGACTTTGCTCTTCCTTTTCACCTTAGCTTCGCGAATTCGCTGAAACAGGACCGGGTGACACCATGCCAGGTTCGAACCGGTAAGGACGATCAAGTCAGCCAATTCGAGATCTTCATAACAGCCCGGCACGATGTCAGCTCCAAATGCCCGTTTATGCCCAGCGACACTGGACGACATGCAAAGACGAGAGTTGGTATCGATATTGGCGCTACCGATAAACCCTTTCATCAGTTTATTGGCGACATAGTAATCCTCAGTCAGTAATTGCCCCGAGACGTAGAAGGCCACCGCCTCCTTGCCATGCTGTTCAATCACACGGTTAAACTGCCCTGCGACATCGGCCAGAGCTTCCTCCCACGATACATCCTGTTGGTTAATTTTCGGCTTTAGCAGTCTTCCTTCTATGCCGACTGTCTCCCCGAGGGCTAATCCTTTGGAGCATAGCTTGCCAAAATTGGCGGGATGCTGGCTATCTCCGCGAACTTCCAACGCGCCGTGGCTATTTGCTCTGGCTTCAATGCCACAGCCTACTCCGCAGTAGGCACAGGTCGATTTAATCCAAGTATTTTCTTTTTGGGTCACCTGTTGTTCTCCTTGGCTTTGAAAATCAGTATGTCGAATAAGAGTTGAGCAATAACCAGGCCAGCTTTCTTGGTGCTGGAAAGGGTTAGTGTGCTGGTGGATTAGATGGTCTTTTGGTTCTTTGGTAGGTGAAAGCTCTGTGTGTAACCCTAAATAGGTACCTTGTGTTGTATGAAATACTGGGTTGGTGGCTATCTTGGTGCAAAACAGTGCTTTGGTTGCACGGAGACTGGGCAGTCATCGGAGGAGACTGATGCTCGATTGTCATCGAGCTGTGTTTGAAAATGTTGGATTTTTTAATAAATAACAGTTAGTTGCAATTCTTACTGATAGTGGTTGCACCGGGCTGGCATCGTCTTTGCTCACTACCTTGATAACAGGTTTCAAAGGATATGAATGGGTAGGAGATGTATGCCAACGATCAGAGAGCAAGTTGGGGCTTACCAAGCCGCGAATTATCAGGTAAGAGCCTCTGGCGCATCAGGACGCAGGGTAGGCAGGGTGGATTTGGTCGGTGCAGGGCCGGGCGATCCTATGTTGCTAACGCTTAAGGCGATGGAAAGTATTGAACAGGCAGATGTCATTGTTTACGACCGCCTCGTGAGCAAGGAGATACGGGCGCGTTTTCCTGCGGGTACCCAAGCAATGTATGTCGGCAAGGCAAAGGGAGAGCACAGTGCCAGCCAAGAGGCGATCAATAACCTGCTGGTGGAATTGGCCTGGCAGGGTAAAGCGGTTTGTCGGCTCAAGGGTGGCGATGCCTTTATCTTTGGCCGGGGGAGTGAAGAGATGCTGGCCCTGAAAGCTGCTGATGTCCCCGTCGAGGTCGTACCGGGGATCACCGCTGCAGCGGGGTGCACCAGCTATGCCGGCATTCCACTGACCCACAGGGGCTACTCCCAAGGTTGTACTTTTGTCACCGGGCATGCCGAGCGGTCATTGGATCTTAATTGGCATGCATTGGCACAGCTTGATCATACCTTGGTGTTTTATATGGGGGTCAGTAAATCGGCAATGATCAGAGACAAGCTGGTTGCAGGGGGCGCAGATCCCAATACCCCGGTGGCCTTGGTCGAGAAAGGGTGTTGTCCTGAGCAACGGACAGTGACCGGGTTATTGCAGTATTTACCTGAACTAGTGAAGCGTCACCAGGTGGTTTCACCGGCATTGATCGTTGTCGGTGAGGTGGTTGCCCTGTCAGATCAATTGCAGTGGGTAAGCCATGTTGCCGAACAACAGCTCCAGCTGTCGGCTTGAGAGCGAGGGAGAGCAAGTAGTGAAGTCAGTCGTTCAGGGGAGAGTAGAAATGGATAAGCAAAAAATGATTGTGGTCGGCAACGGAATGGTCGGACACAAGTTTATTGAAGATATGTTGGCTCGGGACAAGCAACAGCAGTTCAGTATCCTGACCTTTTCCGAAGAGCCGAGGTTGGCCTATGACCGAGTACAGCTAAGTAGTTATTTTAGCGGGAGCTGTGCGCAAGATCTGGCATTAGCCAATGAAACGGATTATCAAAATAATGGGGTAAAGTATCTGCTCAATGAGCAGGTCAGCGAAATAGATACCGTCGCAAAGATCATTGTCACCCAAAGCGGGCAGCGTGAACATTATGACAAATTGGTATTAGCGACAGGGTCTTACCCTTTTGTTCCGCCAATCCCCGGCAACGACCAACCGCATTGTCATGTTTACAGGACAATCGAAGACTTGGATGCGATTGCCGAGTCAGGGGCACAGAGCCAGGTGGGGGTCGTTGTCGGGGGCGGATTACTGGGGCTCGAGGCTGCCAACGCCCTCAAACAGTTGGGTGTCGAGACCCATGTGGTGGAGTTTGCTCCGCGCTTGATGGCGGTTCAGCTGGATCAGGGCGGAGGAGACTTGCTTGCCCGTCAGATTTCATCATTGGGCGTATCGGTGCATACCGAAAAGGCCACCACCGAGATTGTCGCCGGTGAAAGCTGCCGTTATCGGATGAACTTTGCTGATGGCTCATACCTGGAAACCGATATGATCGTGTTTTCTGCAGGGATCCGCCCACAAGATACGCTGGCCCGCCAGTGCGGCCTTGAGGTCGGGGAGCGGGGCGGTATTGTGATTGATGACAACTGCCAGACCAGTGCCGAGGATGTCTATGCCATTGGAGAGTGTGCCTTGTGGCAACAGCGTATTTTCGGTCTGGTGGCACCCGGCTATCAAATGGCAAAAGTACTGGCCAGCCACTTCTGCCAACCAGACGCAGGCTTGTCTTTCGTCGGTGCGGATATGAGCACCAAGTTGAAGCTACTGGGGGTCGATGTTGCCAGCATTGGTGATGTCAGTGGCGCAACTCCCGGTGCTCTGTCCTACACCTACAGCGATGATTTGGAACAAGTCTATAAGCGCTTAGTCCTATCCCCCGAGGGTGACAAGGTACTGGGCGCTGTGCTGGTGGGAGATGTCAGTAACTACCAGTCATTGCTGCAGATTAAGCTCAATGGTATGCCTTTGCCAGAAAACCCGGCGGTATTAATTTTGCCCCAGTTCGAAGGGGAAGGTGCGGGGGCTGGACTGGGCGTAGAAGCACTGCCTGATAGTGCCTCGATATGTTCATGCTATGACGTGACCAAAGGGCAAATCAGGCAGGCCGTGGCTGATGGCTGTTCATCGATGGCCGATCTGAAGTCAGCCACCAAAGCCTCTACCGGTTGCGGCGGTTGCTCGGCTCTGGCGAAGCAAGTGATGGATGCCGAGTTGGCAACGATGGGCGTCGAAGTGAGCAACCACATTTGTGAGCACTTTGCCTATTCCCGTCAGGAGCTGACTGATTTAGTCAGGGTGAAAAAGATCACCACCTTTGATGCTTTGCTCAAAGAATATGGTCGTGGTTTGGGTTGTGATATCTGCAAACCCGCCGTGGGCTCGATGCTGGCATCATACTGGAATGACTATGTATTGGCCGACTCGCACCTGGAGTTGCAAGACACCAATGATGTTTTTCTCGGCAACATGCAAAAAGACGGCACGTATTCCGTCGTGCCACGGATCCCGGGTGGGGAGATCACGCCGGATAAGCTGATTGTACTGGGGCAGGTGGCCAAGCAGTTTGATCTCTATACCAAGATCACCGGCGGTCAACGGGTTGATTTGTTTGGCGCCCAGTTGCATGAACTTCCTGAAATCTGGCGCCTGTTGATCGATGCCGGTTTTGAGACCGGTCATGCTTACGGCAAATCGGTTCGTACCGTTAAATCTTGTGTCGGTAGTACTTGGTGCCGGTACGGCGTGGCAGACAGTGTTGGTTTTGCCATTGATCTCGAGCATCGATACAAAGGGTTGCGCGCGCCCCATAAACTCAAATTCGCCGTATCAGGCTGCACCCGCGAATGTGCGGAAGCCCAGTCTAAGGATATCGGCGTGATTGCGACGGAGAATGGTTGGAACCTGTATGTCTGCGGTAACGGGGGAATGCGCCCTCGCCATGCCGATTTGCTCGCGACGGATTTGGATGCCGATACTTTGGTGAGCTATGTCGATCGCTTGTTGATGTTCTACATCCGAACAGCAGATCGCCTGCAGCGAACGTCCGTGTGGTTGGAAAACTTAGAAGGCGGGTTGGATTATCTCAAAAAGGTGGTGGTTGATGATCACTTAGGTCTTGCTGCAGAGCTGGAGCAGGAGATGGCGCAAACACTCGGCCAATACCAGTGTGAATGGAAAACAACCTTAGCATCGCCACAGAAGCTGCAGCGCTTCAAACACTTTATCAATAGCGAGCAGCAAGATAGCCAACTGGCCTATGTGCCAGAGCGGGGACAGCGCAGGCCGCTTACTAGCAAGGAAAGGGCACATAAGGAAAGAATGCTGCAGGCCAACTTACCGCAAGGCACCGTCGGCGAACAAATCAATGTTATTGATATTACTAAGTAGAGAGTGGGGTAAGCATGGAGCAGAAGCAGGCAGAGTGGTATACCGTGTGCCATCGTGATGCATTAATCAAAAACTCGGGAGTTTGTGTCCTGTGGGGGCATGAGCAAGTGGCAATTTTTTATTGTCACCGTACTGATTCATTATATGCTGTTGATAATTATGATCCGGTGGGTGAGGCCAATGTACTGTCACGAGGGATCCTCGGATCGCTGGGGGATGACATTGTAGTTGCCTCTCCCCTGTACAAGCAGCATTTCAATTTGCTAACTGGTCAATGCATTGAGTTGCCAGAGGTGAAATTAAAAACGTTCTCGGTCAGGTGCCAAGGGGAAGAAGTTCAGCTTAATATGCAGTAAATAGGCGATATGACAAAAAATCACAGCAAGTGCTGTGATTTTTTGTATCTATATCATAACTATATAGATTTAGTCGGTAATGTATTTTCATTGTTGTGATACCAAATGCCTGTTTGAGGTTGTATTGATTCAATTTGGTGCTCACTTATGGGGGGCTGTAACATGTTGGTGCCTGATTTCTAATTTTTTCGTCTTTTTTCATTATAAGGTTATGATATTTAGTGACTATTAATCTTGGTATGAACAATGCATTGATAGTGGTAAGTCAGTATGGAATAGGAAATACCAAGATGTCAGAAACAGGCAAGTTCAATATCTTTTCGTTCAAGGGGAAAATGAAAATCCTCCACCTCAGTTGGTTTGCGTTTTTCATTACCTTTTTTGTATGGTTCAATTTCGCTCCGCTCCTCCAATCGGTGAAGAGCTCGTTAGGGTTAACCACCGCAGAGATCAAAACGTTATTGATCCTCAATGTGGCTTTTACCATACCGGCTCGGGTGCTTATCGGGATGCTCACTGATAAATACGGACCGAGACTGGTGTATTCCGTATTGTTGGCAGTCTGCTCTATTCCCTGTTTTGTCTTCGCTTTTGCCGACAGCTTCATACAGGCGGCGATTGCCCGTTTTGCCTTGGGATTCATTGGTGCAGGGTTTGTCATCGGGATCCGCTTGGTCTCTGAGTGGTTCCCGCATAATGAGTTAGGCACCGCAGAAGGTATTTATGGTGGTTGGGGTAACTTTGGCTCGGCGGCTGCAGCGTTCACATTGCCAACTGTCGCGATCATGTTCGGTGGTGAAGATGGTTGGCGTTATGCCATGGCGATTACCGGTGTGATGAGCCTGCTTTTTTCCTTTGTGTTTTACGCCAATGTGACGGACACGCCAAAAGGGGCGACCTATTTTAAGCCAAAGCAGTTAGGCGCGATGGAGGTGACGTCCAAGGGGGATTTCTTCCTATTGCTGTTGATGAAACTGCCTATGTACGGTGCGCTGGCCTTGTTGGCTTGGAAACTGTCGCCGTCAGGGGTCGGTATGCTTGGCGATGGTGCCGTCATGGGGGTTTATGTCGTGCTAGTGCTGATTTACTGTTACGAGGTTTTGCAGGTATGGCGAGTTAACCAAACCGTGTTTGAAAAGCCGGTCCCTGAGGTGCATCGCTACAAATTCAAACAGGTGGCGGTATTGAATGTGTTGTACTTTGCTACCTTTGGTTCTGAACTTGCTGTGATTTCGATGTTGCCGCTGTTTTTCTCGGAAACCTTTGAGTTAACCCCGGTGATGGCTGGGATGGTCGCTTCTGCCTATGCCTTTATGAACTTGATGTCGCGTCCGGGAGGGGGCTGGCTCTCCGACAAGTTTGGACGTAAACCAACCCTGCTTATTTTGACTGCCGGTTTGGCGGCCGGTTACTTCCTGATGGGACAGGTCGATAGTAGCTGGCCGCTGTGGCTAGCAGTGGTCGCAGCCATGGCTTGTTCTTTCTTCGTCCAGTCTGGGGAAGGGGCGGTATTTGCCACCGTACCGCTGATCAAACGCCGGATGACCGGACAAATCGCCGGGATGACCGGTGCCTACGGCAATGTCGGGGCGGTGTGTTACCTCACCATTTTGTCAGTGGTTGACTACAGCACCTTCTTCTATGTGATTGCAGCCACGGCAGTGATTGGTTTTATCACCTTGTTGATGATGGAAGAGCCGAGCGGACAAATTGCTGAAGTTAATGAAGACGGTAGCATCATAATGATTGATGTCGCCAATCGATAAGCCGGACAACCAGTGCCAGAAGGTGATGTGGATGGGTGAGATAGTACAACCTAAGGTTATCGTTAGCGTGAAGGCAGAAAAGCATAAGCAGGCTGAAGAAACCAATACCCTGCAACTGGATATTGGTGGATGTTCAGTGGCGGGGCGTAAGCCCAGCAACCAGGATGCCTTTGCTGTTTGCCAGCCTAATTATCGTGGTGAGCTCTTGCACAAAGGTGTGGTTGCCTGCCTTGCTGACGGGGTGAGCTGTAGCGAGCAGGGTCAGCAGGCGAGCCAAATCTGTGTGACCCAATTTATCGAAGAATACTATGCGACCCCGAAAACGTGGGGGGTGAAGCAATCTGCAGGTAAAGTGCTTCATGCTTTGAACCAATGGCTGTTTCATCAAGGTCGCCAAACTGAGTTGCAGCATAACGGATTGGTGACCACGTTCTGTGCGGTGATCATTAAATCAAATACCGCTTATATTATGCATGTCGGGGATACCCGCGCATATCTGTACCGTGATCAGGCCCTGATCCAACTCACCCAAGATCATCGTCGTCATCAGTATGGCCAGCAGTATTTCTTAACCCGTTCGCTAGGTATGGATAGCCATCTTGAAGTCGATTTTCAGCAATTACGGTTAGAAAAAGGTGATCGGCTGTTACTGGCGACCGATGGGATCCATGAATGGCTGGACGGAGCCGATCTGCAACATGCGTTATCGTCAGTAGATTCTGGGGCACAGTCTTCGCTATCATCAAAACCATCGCTATCATCAAAGCAATCGCCATCATTAAAGCCTACTGTAGAGCAGCAAGCCGAGCAGTTGGTGCAAGCCGCACTGGATGCCGGAAGCCAGGACAATGTGTCAGGCTTGCTGCTTGAGGTGGCGTCTCTCCCCACCCTCACCTTAGATGAATATATCGAGGAGCTGACGAGCCGGGTGATCCCCCCGGTGATGGAAGAGGGGAATCGCATCGATCAGTACCGGATTTTGCGGGTATTGCACAGCGGGCCGCGCAGCCATATTTACCTGGCTGTCAGTGAGTTTGATACCAAGCGCTATGTCCTGAAGGTTCCTTCGCTGAACTTTGCTGAAGACTACCAGTACTTGCAAGGCTTTGTTCGTGAAGGTTGGATTGGTGAGCAGGTATCCCATCAGAGAATAATGAAGATTTATCCTTTCTCTCGCCATTCTTCTTTTCTCTATCATGTCTGTGAGTGGGTGGAAGGCAAATCATTGCGACAGTGGATGGAAGATAACCCCTCGCCTGATTTAGAAAAAGTGCGGGTTATGACGGAAGAAATCATTAAGTCCGTTCGAGTTTTACAGCGCTACAAACTTGTTCACCGTGATATTAAGCCAGAAAATTTGATCGTTAATCAATTAGAGCAAATTGTCATTATCGATTTTGGCTCTGTTTATTCTGAACATTTTGATGAATTAAGCACACCGGTAACCGAAACACTCCCGGTTGGCGATATTAAATATTTATCACCAGAAGGTTTATTGGGGGTGAAAGCAACAATGAGGTCTGACATGTATTCTATATCTATCATTATTTACGAGATGTTGACCGGTTATTTCCCCTATTCATTTTCGAATACATTTAACGCACTATCGTTATCAAAGCCATCACAGCAATGGCCAGATTATATACCTTTGGAAAGTTATCGTGATGACTTGCCCACATGGTTGGATGTAGTGCTAAGGAAAGGCTGTTTCCCCCAAGCCTGTCAACGTTATGACGCGCTGTCTGAATTAGTGGCTGATCTCTACCACCCATCCTCTCAGGTAATAAGGCAGGCAAGTAAACGCCCTTTGAAAAGTAAGAACCCGGTCAAGTTTTGGAAAATAATGTCGCTCTGTCTGTTTTTTGTTGTTATTGTTCAACTTATCATCTTTGCCTCTTGATATTAACGGTTCAAATTAGATTGATATTTATATTGGTGTGGCAAATGATTCTTGATGAATTAAATATTTCATTTCAGTAAATTAATTTTATTTATCTTAATGAAAGAAATTAAATGAGATCACCCTTCCATTACTAATTACTGTTTTTTGCTGGCAGTTAAAAACAATCTATAAATATACGCGAGTCTCTTTTGCAGTGACTCGTCTTTATATCGTCAGCTAAAGGCTAATTATCCGAAAGGGTAGGGCGCAAAACTTCCGGCCTAAGGAGCAATCTTGGTTGTAGCATGGAGCTGTCACTAGGATCTGTCTCTAAGGTAGCGGAGTTACCTGATAGGAAAAAGCAAGGTCAAACTATAAGATCAAAGCAGTGGCTTATTCCCGTTAGCTGGCTTCCCAAAATAATCATAATGGAAGCTACATATGAAAAAAGTAATTAACTTTTCTTTGGGCGCGATGTCAGTTATGGCAGCCCTTTCCCCGTTGCACGCCAGTGCTCACGGCTGGGCCGATTTCCCTGCGGCCCGTCAAGTGATCTGTGAATCAGATGGTGGTCACTGGGGCCCTTCTGACGGTTCTCAGATCCCCAATGAAGCGTGCCGTGCTGCATTTAATGAATCGGGCACTTATCCTTTGGTGCAGAAAAACGAATTTGCAGCCTTGACTAAAGACTACACCAACATGGATGCGGTGAAAGTGGAGGTGCCAGACGGTACTATCTGTTCCGGTGGTGATCCGCGTAAGAGCGGGATGAGTGTTGCATCTCAGCACTGGCAGCGCACCGACATGAAAGCCGGTGAAACCTTTACGCTGCGTTACCGCGCAACAGCGGCGCATAACCCGAGCTTCTGGCAGTTCTACCTGACCAAGCCGGGCTACAATGCCGCTTACAGTCGTTTGGGATGGGATGACCTGGAGCTGATTGATACTGCAGGCAATGTGGCTGTGACGAAGGAAAGTAACGGTGATTACTACCTGATCGATGTCACCCTACCTAGCGGTCGCTCGGGAGAAGCCACACTTGTGTCTCGCTGGCAGCGTGATGATCCTGCAGGTGAAGGTTTCTACAACTGTAGTGATATCCGCTTTGACGGTGAAGTGTTGCCGCCGGAGTGGACCTCTAAGGGTCAGTACGTCAAGCCGGGTGTTGAAGCCCAAGATGGTGAAAGCGTGTGGTTCCGTATCTTCAATAAGCAAGGCTCTGAAATTGTGTTCGAGAAACTGGCTATTACAGCAGCTAACGAGAACATCAATGCCTGGTCCTATGAGTTGGCCCAGCTGATCAACGAGAAATACACGACGGTTGCCCAAGTCGGTGTGGAAGAAGCTTCTGGCGACATTATTTATCAGCCATCGGATTTGTATACCAACCAGGTCTTTGTCACCAACTCGGATTATAACTACGCGCTGGATGTGCGTGATGGGGATGTGATTGAACCCGCTCCGGTAACCGTACAAGGCTTGAAAAGTGAATACACCCTAGGTGCTGATGGCAATGCTCACATCGAAGCTACAGTGAGCTCCGAGGGCCATTACGAGATTTACATGAAGCTGTTGGATAGCTCGGGCCAACAACTGGCATCGGACGATAATGTTATCGATAACAGCAGTGTTGGCATGTCCCTGTCTACTAACCAGACGGGATCGTTCAGCGTGGTAGTGACGGCGACTGATCAGGATAGCAGCGAGCAGAAGGTGGTAGAAACCAAGTCAATTACCATCAAGGATAGCTCGGGTGGTGGCGAGCATGACTTCGCTTACCCAGAGGGGATCGGTAGTTATGTTCCTGGCCAGACAGTGGTGCTAGGCCGTGATGGCAGCACCTATCAGTGCCGTCCGTTCCCTGAAGGTGGTTGGTGTAATATTGACTCACCGTATCACTATGAGCCAGGATTCGGTTCCGCTTGGCAAGATGCTTGGATCAAGCAATAAATAAGCAGTCATCACTTGTTAGAAACAGAAAAACGCTGGCATAAGCCAGCGTTTTTTTATGGGCGATAAATCACAAATTGTTGGCAAGCTTAGTGATAAATCGAAAAGTAGTGTTTCCAGTAGTAGACAATTATGGCGTGTAACTTGTTGATTTGGTGATCTAGCTCAAACTACATCGCATGAATTTTTCCTGTGAATTTATAACTTGTCCAAGATCAATTTGTTGCACACATTTCAGGTGGTAGCTTTTATTCGCAGAGAGTAAGACGGATTACGTCTAGCCTGTTTAAGCATAACGAAAAATGCTGTCTATAAGCTGGCTAAGGTAATTAGTTTTTGATAATTATGGAGAATTTATCATGAGTAGTGCATTTTTTATCCCAGCGGTAAACTTGATGGGCGCGGGCTGTTTGACTGAAGCGGTAGACGCGGTGAAAGCTCATGGCTTTAAAAAAGCCCTGATTGTGACTGATAAAGTGCTTAGCCAGATTGGAATGGTAAAGCAGGTTGCGGACTTGCTATCACAGCGTGATGTTGATTCTGTTGTCTTTGACGGTACACAACCAAACCCAACCATTGGTAATGTGGAAGCGGGGTTGGCACTGCTGAAAGACGGTGAATGTGATTTCGTGATATCGCTTGGCGGTGGTTCTCCGCATGACTGCGCCAAGGGTATTGCCTTGGTAGCGGCCAATGGCGGTAAGATTGCCGACTACGAAGGTGTCGACCAATCAGCCAAACCTCAATTGCCGCTGGTTGCTATCAACACAACAGCCGGCACGGCAAGTGAAATGACTCGCTTCTGTATCATTACTGACGAAGCGCGCCACATCAAAATGGCCATCGTTGATAAAAACACCACACCGCTGATGTCGGTTAACGATCCTGAGCTGATGCTGGCTAAACCGGCGTCTTTGACGGCGGCAACTGGTATGGATGCACTGACTCACGCAATTGAAGCTTACGTGTCTACTGCTGCGACGCCAATTACCGATGCTGTTGCAATCAAAGCGATCGAACTGGTCCAAGCCCATTTACGCACCGCAGTAAACGATGGCCAGAACATTGAAGCCCGTGAGCAAATGGCGTATGCGCAGTTCATGGCGGGAATGGCATTCAACAATGCCTCGCTAGGCTATGTGCATGCGATGGCGCACCAGCTTGGTGGTTTTTACGATCTACCACATGGTGTATGTAACGCGGTATTGCTACCACATGTTCAGCGTTATAACGCGCAGGTTTGTCCTGACCGCCTAAAAGATGTGGCAAAAGCGATGGGCGTGAATGTGGAAGGTATGACAGCAGAGCAGGGCGCTGATGCGGCACTGGAAGCGATTCAGATACTGTCCAAAGATGTCGGTATTCCAGCAGGTTTACAGCAGTTGGGTGCCAAAGAAGAAGATATTGCCGTGTTGGCAGACAATGCGTTGAAAGATGCATGTGGCTTTACTAACCCGAAACAAGCAAGCCACGAAGAGATTTCTTCTATCTTTGCTGCGGCAATGTAAGTCTTTTTCAACCACTGCATTAAATATACCCAAGTTATTTTCGCCCACCACAGGTGGGCGTTTTTTTGCCCTTTTTTTGGGGACCAGAGGTTAAAGACTTTTTGTAAACGGTTTTACTTTGGAAGTGGTGCTACCGGACTTCGCCGTTTGCATCATGGGGGGAGTAAAATGCAATACCCCATTCTTACCTTGTTGTTTGACCTCGTACATTGCAAAGTCAGCTTGTTGCAGGACTTCACTTACACTCGACGCATTGAGCGGGTATTCACTGCTGCCGATGCTGGCGGAAATCGGGAACGTTTTGCCATTCAGTATTGTCGGCTGCTGGAAACTGTTGAGTAGTTTTTGGCTGATATTGATTTCATGCTGCACCGAGAGAGATTCAATAACCGCAAACTCATCTCCGCCCATACGGGCCACGTGGTAGTGCTCTCCGCTTAGTGCTGCCAGCCTGTTGGCGACGATGATCAGCAGCTCATCCCCTATGTGGTGTCCTAGGGTATCGTTGACCAGCTTGAAGCTATCTAAATCAATGAGGTAGAAGCGAAATGGCTGCTTGGTCTTGACTAATTCGTTAAGGCGCTGGTTGAGCCACAACCGGCTGCGGATCCCGGTTAGGGTATCGCTCATCGCCAGCTTGCGCATGGATGTTGATTCGCGCCACAGTGCCCAGTATAAAATCCCGCCCAGTAGTACGATGGCACAGAGTAGGAAGTAGATAAGTAATTTCATCGTTTGGGTCGCTTCTACCCGCTTTAACAGATCACCGCTAGAAAGGCGGAACTTATGGCTGAGAAAAATCACTAGGTTTTCATAGCGTTCTTTTACCTGTTTGATCAATACATTGTCAGATTCACCCGTCTCAAGGGCAATGAGTTGCGGCTCGATAGACTGGATATAGGCAAACTGTTTGCTGATTTGGTGGTAGGCACCATCAAAATGATAGAGGTGGCTGATATGGGAGTTGGTCAGAATGGTTGTGAATCGGCTCCACAATATTTCATATTGCAGCATCATATCATTATGGTCACTACTGCCAGCCGCGTAGCGGTGTAGTTGATGATGGAACTCGGCATACTCCTTGTTAAGTTGGAGTACGTACCATGCTGCTTCATTCTGGCTGTTGGCAATGGTGTCTGAATTGCGTTTCAAGGCTGCCACGGCAATCAGGATACTGATAATAAGCAATGGTGTTAGGTAAGTGAGCACGAATGCGATTTTACGGCTACAACAACTTCCCATATCACAACTCGGCTATTGGGCTTCGATAAATGTCAGTTGCCAAACCATATTGGCAAGATGCTTGGTTTCGGCGGCTTCTGGGTGTTCATTGAGAGAGATAATGACCCAATAGGGACCATAATCGCGAACTTTTAAGTATTGGCCATCTTTTTTTATAGCCAGTAATGGGTTGTATTGTTTGATGTAGTCATGACTGATGACGACGGAGTAATCGTTGAGGGCAAGTAGCTTGAGCTTGCTGGTCGATAAATTGAAATGCTCGAGGAGGGTGAGTAGGCGGACTCCCTCGAAAGTGGCGCTTTGCTTAAGCCAAGGTAAGTCGGTTGACAGTGTTGTTTGGGGAAGCTGCTCGAGCTGTTCGCGTGCAAGCTCATGTGTCAGCTTTTCGCCTGATGGGGTGTACCCGGCAATCGCGAGTGGGATAGATTGTCCCCATGCCGTAAATGCAATGCACATAGACAATGTAATAAGAAGACAAAACATCATTAGCTTCGAACGCGCTTGTCGCATTGGCTCTCCCCCAATATTCATCCTGAATGATATCCCTAAGTAAGTTGAAGGCGCTTACTTCAGCAAACATCTTGTAGTCACTTGGATATAATTGTAGTTGCTTATCTTGAAGTTGAGGCAAAGTTTTCCAAACAAAATACAACGAGCTCATTGTAATTTTCACATTTCATGTTTTCTTTCAAATCAATGAATTATTCATTGAATGTTTGTTTTTTGCTCATCATTAAGTAGTGAGATCAAAATAATTTCTGAAAAAACTTGAGGTAGTCAGGGTAACTCACTAGAATCCCCCTTCCTTTTTCGCCTGTATGACTTCTGGTCAGACAAGCGATTCTTATGGTGAAAACCATGTCTATCAGGGCGGAGCCCCTGTTTTGACAACCGTGTGGTTGTATCAATGTTTCCGGCATCTAAGCGGAAATGATCAATAAACAATCTGTGTTCAACTCTTAAATCCAGGAGTGCAAATTGGAAATTTTCAATTTCGTTCTGGACAACTGGGATGTCATTGTCTCTCGAACTGTAGAGCATCTGTCGTTAGTTAGCTTGGCGGTTGGCCTGGCTATGATGACAGGGGTACCTATTGGTATCGCAATTACCCAGAATCAGCGTGTAGCCAATGTGGTGCTATACGTTGCGTCCATTATTATTACGATCCCTTCTATTGCCTTGTTCGGGATCATGATCCCCGTGCTGTCGATTATCGGCCAGGGTATTGGTTATCTGCCAGCAGTGATTGCAGTTTTACTGTACTCGCAGTTGCCCATTATTCGTAATACCTATACCGCAATTAACAACGTTGACCCCGCTTTGCGCGAAGCGGCGAGGGGCATCGGCCTGACCAACATGCAGCGCTTGCGGTTGGTTGAGATCCCACTGGCTATTCCGGTGATTATGGCGGGTGTGCGCACTGCTGTCGTGATGAACATCGGTGTTATGGCTATCGCAACTTATATTGGTGCCGGTGGCTTGGGGACGTTTATTGCACGAGGGATCAGCCAGTCTGATCCGCGCCAGCTGATTGTTGGTGCTGTAGCTGTGAGCCTGTTGGCCATTTTTGCCGATACGGTACTGGCGAAAATCCAGAAGAAATTCACACCAAAAGGTGTCGTCGTTCACGGCTAAGTTTTACGAATTAAGAGGGCGTTTTCATGATCCAACTTGAGAACCTGACAAAAGTTTTTGAAACACCACAGGGTGTGGTGACAGCGGCCGATCATATCAACATGGAAGTACCGACCGGCGAAATCTGTGTCCTGCTGGGCCCATCAGGCTGTGGTAAAACCACCACGCTGAAGATGATCAACCGCCTGGTAACGCCAACATCTGGCCGTGTCCTGATCAACGGCGAAGACACAACCGGTATCGATACCGTAACGCTGCGCCGTAACATCGGTTACGTTATCCAGCAAATCGGTCTGTTCCCGAACATGACCATTGAAGAAAACATCAGCCTGATCCCGAAACTGATGGGTTGGGATGCCAAGCGTTGTACCCAGCGAGCGAAAGATCTGCTGGATATGGTCGCACTGGATCCCAATGCCTTCATGAAGCGTTACCCGAATGAACTTTCAGGTGGCCAGCAGCAGCGTGTGGGTGTGATCCGTGCGTTGGCGGCCGATGCACCAGTACTTTTGATGGATGAACCTTTTGGTGCAATCGATCCCATCAACCGCGAAGTGATTCAGGAAGAATTCCTGAAGATGAACAAAGAGCTGAAGAAAACCATCATGTTCGTTTCCCACGATATTGATGAAGCGGTGAAGATGGCGAATAAAGTGGCAATCTTCCGCGATGGTCAGCTTGAGCAATACTCAAGCCCAGACCAGCTTTTGGCCCACCCTGCGACCGACTTTGTCGCTGATTTTGTCGGTACCGACCGCACATTGAAGCGCCTTCAGTTATCAACTGCCGGTGAAGTGATGGATCGTCAGGTGCCAACGGTATCACCAAATGACTCGCTTGAAGTTGCTCTGCAGCGTATGAACGATTACGGCCACGGCATGATTGTGATGGTGAACAACCAGCAGCAGCCTATCGGTATGATCACCAAGTCAGTGGCGATGAGCCAGCGCGGTTTGTGTAGCGATCATTACGACGGTCTACCTATCCTGATGAAACAAGAGCAGGATTTACGTGCCGTTGTTTCTAAGATGTTTGCCCATGATATTAGCTGGCTGGCTGTTGTTGACGAGCAAGGCCAACTATGTGGCGAAATTTCACAGCGTGGTATTACACACCACCTGGGAGCCAGTTTCCGTAAAAAGGGGTAAGGGATGAAGTCAATTAACTTAAGCCCTTATTTCAACGCTCTGCTGCTGGTTACGGTATTCCTGTTGGGGATCTGGGTGCAGTCATCAGGTTTCGTCGAACAGTTTATTCATTACTGGGACGAAATTCTGTACCTGTCGGGCCACCATATCAAGCTGACTTTGATTTCTGGCTCTATCGCGATCCTTGTGGGTGTACCGGTTGGTATTATCCTTAGCCGTCCGTCCTACCGGAAGTCGGCTGATGTGGTGATGCAGATCTTTAACATCGGTACCACGGTACCAACGCTAGCTGTGCTGGCGCTGTCGATGAGCTTCTTGGGTATCGGTGACAAGCCAGCAGTCATCGCACTGGCTTTTGCCTCGGTGTTGCCAATCTTGCGTAATACCTACACGGGCTTGCTATCTGTACCTGCACACTTGAAAGAGGCGGCAACCGGTATCGGCCTGACGCCGATGCAGCAGTTGGTGAAGGTGGAATTGCCTAACGCGATGTACGTCATTATGGCGGGTATCCGTACCGCATTTGCTATCAACATTGGTACGGTGCCGCTGGCTTTCCAGATTGGTGGTACCGGTTTGGGTGAGCTGATCTTCGCCGGTATCGACCTTTATGATACGCCGATGATGTTGGCGGGTGCGATCCCAACCGCGGTATTGGCACTGATCATGGATGTGATATTGGGTTTTGTGACCTTCCTGATTGTGAGCAAGGGTGTAAACCCTAACCGTAAGTAATGGCACGGAGTGAAACAAAGATGAAACGCGTAATCTCTTTATTGGCTGCCGTGGCCACTGTGTTCTCGGTAATGGTGTTCTCGGTCTCGTCCCAGGCCGCGGGTAAGCTTGTGGTTGGCGGCAAGGGTTATACCGAGCAGCTGATTATGTCTTCGATGACGGCCCAGTATCTTACCGGCTTAGGCTACGATGTGGACCAGCGTGATGGTATGGGCTCAACAGTCCTGCGTACCGCGCAGCTGAACGGTCAGATCGACCTGTACTGGGAATATACCGGTACCGGTTTGGTGACGTTCAACAAAGTGGTTGAGAAACTCAATCCTGAAGAAACTTACCAACGGGTAAAAGCGTTGGATGAAAAAGTGGGCCTGATCTGGCTTGACCCATCACAGGCTAACAACACCTATGCATTGGCAATGCGTAAAGACTTTGCCAAAGAGAAGGACATTGAGTCGATCACCGATATGATGAACTGGCTGCAGTCTGAAGATGGCAAAGACGCGCAGATGGCCAGTAACGTTGAGTTTTCGGCGCGCCCGGATGGCTTGAAGTCACTGCTTGAAGCGTATGAGTTTGAGATGCCGCGCCGTAACTTGCGTAAGATGAACTCAGGTTTGGTTTATCAGGCGCTGTCACAGGAAGTGGTTGATATCACGATGGTATTCGCGACGGATGGCCGCGTAAAGGCGTTTGATTTCTATGTGCTGAAAGATGATCGCAACCATTTTCCTAACTACGCACTGACGCCGGTTGTTCGACAGGACTCACTTGCTGCTAATCCGCAATTGGCAGAACAGTTGAATGTACTGTCGGCGCTGATGAACGATACCACGATGTCGAGCCTGAATGCCCAGGTCGATGTGGATGGTCTGTCGATTGAACGTGTGTCTCGCCAGTTCTTGGAGCAAAACGGTCTGCTGTAATTCACGGCAAGTACCTAACGTTTACTAAGGCCAGCGTATGCTGGCCTTTTAATACCAACTCAGTATTAAACAGGTTGGTATGAGGTTTTAACATGACGAAAGAAGTATTACATGTTGGTATTGCCCAAATCGCCCCTGTGCTGGGTGATGTTGAGGCCAACCTGGAAAAGCACCTTCACTATATCGAACAAGCCCGTGAGCAGGGTATTGAGGTGCTGCTGTTTCCAGAGCTTTCGCTAACAGGCTACAGCCTGCGCGAAAAGACGCTGGATGTGGCGATGGGGGCTGATCACCCGTTGCTTGAGCAGCTTGCTGATGCCGCTGGTGACATGGTCGTCAGCGCTGGCTTTATCGAAGAAGATCAGGCTGGTGAGTTCTACAATGCACAAGCAATGGTGAAAAACGGTCAGGTTGTTCACATCCACCGTAAATTGAACCTGCCGAACTATGGTGGGCTGGAAGAGGCGAAGTGGTATAGCAAAGGCCAAGATCTTGAGCCTTGCACGCCTATCACCGGCTGGCCGATGCATACTCTGATTTGCGCCGATCTATGGAACCCGGCTTTGCCGCACCTAGCGATGCTGGACAAGCCGGCACTGATGCTGGCTCCGGTCAACTCGGCGGCTGATATTGTGTCTGATGAGTTCTCCAACCCGCAAGGTTGGAAAACCAATACCGACTTTATCTCGATGACCTACGGCGTGCCTGTGATGATGGCAAACAGCTGTGCCTTGGAAGGCAATAGCCGTTTCTGGGGTGGCTCGCGCATCTTGGATGCCTTTGGCAACTGCTTGGCAGAAGCGGGCGGTGAGGAAGCCTTGATCAGTGCTACGGTATCAATCAAAGATACCCGCGAGGCGCGCTTCCAGCTACCGACTATCCGAGATGCAGACAGCCGTTTGGTGCTGGATTTGTTGGCGAAGCGAATTGGTAAATAAAGACAATAAAAAAGGCCTTAATGGCCTTTTTTATTGCACGAAGCTTCAGCTTACAATATTTAATCTACAACAACGGGCTGAACATGTAGAAGAACTGTTCAATCAACTTGTTGCTGATATGCCGCTCTTCCCACTCGGCCATATCGACCAAACTTGAGTCGCTCATATATTCTTTCTGTAGCCAGTTTAGCTGCTGGGTGAACTCGGGGTTATCCACCGCCAGCGTCACCTCAAAGTTCAGCCACAGGCTACGCATATCCAAGTTAACCGTGCCAATCAGACAGTGGGTCTTGTCGATCACTACTGATTTGGTGTGTAGCAAACCGCCATGGAAGCGGTGAATACGGACGCCAGCAGCAAGCAGTTCCGAGAAAAAGGAGCGGCTGGCCCATTCCACCATGATGGAGTCATTCTTATCGGGGATGATGATATCGACAGTGACTCCGCGGTGTGCTGCGCCTTTCATTGCATGGAGCAAGTTTTCGCTCGGCACAAAATACGGCGTGGTGATCACCACACTTTCTTTGGCTTGGTAAATGCTCAGCAGCAGTGCTTGATGGATGATTTCATCAGGCATGCCCGGCCCAGATGGGATCACCTGGATCATATCTGAAGCTTCTGCCTGGCTGGGTAGCGAGCATTCAGGAAGTTGCGGTAAGAAGCGCTCACCGGTTTCAACTTCCCAGTCCCACGCTTGGATACCGTTAAGCACCGCAACAGATGGCCCTGTTACCCTGACCATGACATCAATCCACTGGCCGACGCCGGCATCGGTTTTGAAATAGGCTGGGTCAACCAAGTTCATTGAACCGGTGTAGCCGATGTTCTCGTCGATGACAACAATCTTGCGGTGCTGACGCAAGTCCATCCGGCGTAGGAACATCCTAAATGGCGTAACGGCCAACGCCTCGACAATTTCAATGCCGGAATGGCGCATAAGCTTTGGCCAATGGGAACGGAAGAAACGCATGCTGCCAGCCGCATCCAGCAACACCTTCACCTCGACCCCGCGCTTGGCCGCCATAATCAAAGCGGTCGCTACTTCATCGGCCAGTCCACCGGGATGCCAAATGTAAAACTCCAGATGAATAGAGGCTTTGGCTTGGTGGATATCTTCGATCAGAGAACGCAGTATCGTTTGCGGCGAGTCTTGCAGTGAAAGGCTATTGCCACTCAAGGCCGGGATCCCTAGTCGATTTTCGCATAAATCGCTAATAGGGCGGGCATGCTCGCTCATCAGTTCTGGTTGGTGGCCGGGACAGTCATTGAGGCGCTGGAACCAGTCAGCGAAAGGCTCAAACATGACTTTGGCTCGCTGGGCGCGTTTTTTTCCTAAATTGAGCTCACCAAACAACAGGTAAGCGATCACCCCGCCGATCGGGATGATAAAGATGATCATGAGCCAGGCAAGTGAAACACCGACCACTCTGCGCTTGAAGACAATGCGCATAGTGACGGCAGCGATCATCAGCCAATAGAAGAAGACGCTAGCCCAGACCAGGATTTGATAGAACTGTTCCATTCGTATCTTTAATAAGAGTTTGTAATTTTACTCTATTTTGCATTGAAACTAGCGGAATACCAGCGAAATTTCACACGAAATATGTGCTAAGTTTGATAAGAGGAAATCACTGAATTGTAGGAGTAATGTGAAATTAGCACGTGTTATTCGTGCAAAAGATAAGCGAAATGCTAAGAAATGATGTAAAAAAGCAGTAAATAATCAAAATTTAGAAGCGCGGGCTTCACATTCTAATCGCAACCTGTTTTACTTGCCATATATAGAGCGTCAATAACTATCCTATAAGTGTACACATAACTTTGCACATAAGTTTACACAACATATTCTCGACGCCTATTACTAGCAAACTCTAGCAAACACAACAAAACCTTGGAGAGAACGTGGCTACTAGTAATACAACCACACAACCCCGTGATAATTGGGGGTCAAAATTAGGCTTCGTTATGGCCGCGGCAGGATCCGCAGTAGGTCTTGGTAACATCTGGAAGTTCCCATACACAGCTGGTGAGAGTGGTGGTGGTGCTTTCGTAGCTATTTACCTATTGTTCGTTATCTTTATCGGTTTCAGCGTCATGCTGACTGAATTTGCCGTGGGCCGTAAGACGGGCCTTTCCGCAGTAGGTGCATTTAAATCAACTGATCGCCGTTGGTCATTCGTCGGTGTGATCGGTGTGGTTAGTGGCCTGCTTATTATGGGCTTCTACCCGGTCGTTGGTGGCTGGGCTATTGCTTACATCTACAAAATTTCGACAGGTCTACTGAGCACACCAGAAGCGATTGGTGATAGCTTTGGTAGCTTTATCTCGAACCCAATCCAACCTCTGTTCTGGATGGGCTTATACCTTGTCTTCAACATCCTGGTGGTAATCAAAGGGATTTCAGGCGGTATCGAGAAAGCAGGTAAGATCTTGATGCCTCTACTGTTCGCTATCCTGATCATTGTGGCAATCAAAGGCCTAAGCCTTCCGGGCGCAGCAGCTGGTCTTGAATTCCTATTCAAACCTGATTTCTCCAAAGTTGACAGTACGGTTGTATTGGCAGCACTGGGTCAGGCGTTCTTCTCCTTGAGCTTGGGTATGGGTTGTATGATCACATACGGTAGCTACCTGAAGAAGAAAGAAAACTTAGTGCAAACTACAGCAATGGTAACGGCAATGGATACCGCTGTTGCAATCCTTGCTGGTGTGGCGATGTTCCCAGCCATGTTTGCATTCAGCATGGAACCTGCGGCTGGCCCGGGTTTGATCTTCGTTGTTGTGCCTCAGCTATTTGCTGAAATGGGCGGCATTGTGGGTCTACTGCTTGCACTGCTGTTCTTCGTTGGCTTGAGTGTTGCGGCATTGACGTCTTCGGTATCGCTGCTAGAAGTCGTGGTGTCTTACCTGATTGACGAAAAAGGCATGAAGCGTTCAACAGCGGTGTTCTCGGCAAGTGCTGTCATGGCTGTGCTGTGTATCTTTGCATCGCTTTCTCTTGGTGGCTTAGGTCCAACATTGTTCGAGACCGGTGCGTTTGATATTTTTGACCTGCTAACTGATAAGATCTTCTTGGCCGTTGGCGGCATGCTGGTCTGTATCTTCGCTGGCTGGCGCCTGAGCCGTAGCGAACTTGAAAAAGAAATCACTAATGACGGTGAATTCAAGTTCCCACTGTTCGGCCTATGGTACAACCTAGTGAAGTACGTGATCCCATTCGCTATCGCGATTGTAGCAATTGCTGGTGTGAAGGCAGGCTTTGACAGCGGTAAAGGTGAAATCATGGTACTGGGCCTTGCCATTATTGGTCTTGGTGCCTTGGTTTCTAAGAAGCTGTAAAACCAAGAAACTGTCATTCCACATAAGCTGACCCCATAAACCGGAATACAGCTTAACACCTCTAAGCGGGAGCCAATGGCTCCCGTTTTTTTTTGCTTGCGGGAATCTGTGGGAATGGCTCTGTGGAAATATTAGCGATAAGCGGTATACTTCGCACTCCAACGCCGGAGCCCTCAGCCAAGAGCCAATCAATATGTTCGATATTCTCCACACCCACCCAGACTTTCTTGTGATTAATAAGCACCCTGGGGTGTCAGTTCACAAAGACGATGGCGATGTGATGCTACTGCAGGAAGTGGCGAAACAGAGTGGGGATAAGCAGCTTTATCTCATCCATCGGTTGGATAAGATGACATCAGGCTTGCTACTGCTCGGTCGCAACCGTGAAGCCGCCGCTGCGTTATCTCAGTGTTTTGCTGACCGCGACGTCGAGAAGTTCTATTTGGCGATAGGCACCAAGAAGCCAAAGAAAAAGCAAGGCGTGGTCATCGGTGATATGACCCGCTCACGACGCAGTAGCTGGAAGCTGGAAAGCAGTCGCGAGAACCCTGCGGTCACCCAATTTTTCTCTGCCGCCGCAGGCCAAGGCCGACGCTTGTTCTTGTGTAAACCGCATACTGGAAAAACCCATCAGATCCGTGTCGCCTTGCGCAGCGTGGGCTCAGGGATCACCGGTGATAATATTTATGGCAATGAATCGGCGGATCGTGGTTATCTACATGCCTATGCGCTGCGCTTTTCCTATGCTGAGCAGCAGTGGCAATTTATCTGTCAGCCATCGCAGGGTGAATTATGGCAAGTCGCCGAAACCCAGCAGGTATTGGCCGAGTGGGCCGCGCCTTGGGAATTGGCTTGGCCGCTTTTACCTGGAAAAAAGTAACTGAGTACCTGGAAAAAAAGTAACTGGGTTTCGGAAAAGAGGTAATGGCGGTGCTGGTTGCCTTTTAACCACTATTTGGTAGGTTGATGTAGAAAAATAGGGCTTAATGATAATGAATTGTTTAAACCCCGTGTTTTTCCTTGTTAAATCCAGGTCGACTGCTGCTATTTTGACCTTTCACAAATTACATTACCGTAAGGTTTCACCTATAATACCGGTCTAGGACTTACCTAGACCGAGATTCAATATGCGCCTTACCCGCTCCGTATCGCTTCGCATGCGATTGAAGAAAAAAAAGAACCAATCACGTTTTTGGGGGCTGGCGTCATTTCGTCGACAACGTAAAATAGTCAAAAACCGTACCCGCCGCCAGCGCCAAATTCGCCTTCAGGCAGAGTACGTTCACCTCGCTAGCTGCCGCCAACCTGAACAAGAAAATCTCAAGCTTGTCGCGTGATGCTATTTCGTTTTGAACGGAATGGAATCTATAATACCGCTCCTCAATTTCCCAACGCAGTAGAACTATGGAACCGAGTGCATTAGTAAACCTTGAGCAACACCTTATGGCTGAACTGGCGACACCGCCAAATGAAGTGCGCCGGTTATTCCATGGCCGTGGCCGTTGCTGGCCGGGTCTTGAGCAGTTGACTGTCGACTGGCTAAGCGGACAAGTTCTTGTTTCGCTGTTTAAAGAACCGTCTGAAGAATTCTTAGTACAATTGCAGCACATGGCTGAGACATTGGTTGAAACCCCAGTGTGGCAACAATGTGGGGCGACATCGTTACTGCTCCAGCACCGTGATCGCCAAGGCTCACCGATGGAGGTACTGTGGGGTGAGAGCAGCGAATACCAAGATGTGGTTGAGAATGGCCTCACGTTCAAGTTGGATCTTGGCCGTAAGCAGAACAATGGCTTGTTCTTGGACATGCGCTATGGCCGTGATTGGGTTATGCGTCATGCAGAAGGCAAGCGAGTGCTTAACCTGTTCGCTTATACCTGTGGTTTCTCTGTCGCTGCTATTGCCGGTGGGGCAGAGCATGTGGTTAATCTTGATATGGCCAGAGCTGCTCTGAGCCGCGGCCGCGATAACCACCACTTGAACCAGCATGACTTGTCCAAAGTTAGCTTCCTTGGCCATGAGTTGTTCAAGTCGTGGGGCAAAGTACGCAAGCTTGGCGCGTATGATCTGATCATCATCGACCCGCCATCGTTCCAAAAAGGCAGCTTCGCCTTGACCAAGGATTACCAGAAAATCCTACGTCGTTTGCCTGACTTGCTGACAGAAAACGGTCAGGTACTCGCTTGTGTCAATGATCCCGGTGTGTCGTCTTCTTTCTTGATTGAGGGAATGGCAGCGGAAGCGCCAGAACTGGTTTACCAGCACCGTTTGGAAAATCCACCGGAGTTCAAGGATATCGATCCGGAAGGTGGGCTGAAAGTGCTGCTGTTTGAGCGCTCGTAATTTCCCAATAGCCCAAAAGAAAAACGCCAGCAATGCTGGCGTTTTTTTCGAAGGCTTTAAATCATCAGGATGAAAATTTCAAAAACGCACGAGTACGTCCATGTAGCTCTAAGCCTTCTTCCCTGAAGGCTAAGTTTTGAAATTTTATCCAGCTGTATAAAGCTTTAGTTGGTTGGGTTGATTACGGGTAAAAAAACGCCAATCGCCCGTTACTAATTCGCTAATTGACTACACACATCTGCAGTGATCGGCTGAGTCACCATAGGGCGGCCGCGCATGTCCATAATCACGATATTGTAATTTACCCCCTCGCTAACCATTGGGCTTAGCTCGTTGCTGTTGCAGTAGTTGAGAGCGGCACTTTTGGCGGCCTGTGTCGGTGGGGTTTTACCGCCACCGCCGTACAAGATGGTAATTTCGACAATGTTTTCCCGTGCTTGGGCTTTCATGATCTGGTATTGATCAATTTTCTCATACGGGGCTTTGTTGTTGATAGCCATAGCTCGGGCTCTCGCCAAATCCATGATGGCTTGCTCTTCTTTATTTGAAGCACAGCCTGCCAACACGACAGCGCCTAATAAAACGAGGGTGCGTTTTAGCATAACGTTGTTATCTCAAATTACGGGTTATGGGAGTACTTTCTTGAACGGTTTGACGATAACTTTCTCGTAGACACCGGCTTCGATGTACGGATCGGCATCGGCCCAAGCTTGGGCATCGTCCAAGGAGCTGAATTCTGCAATCACGGTCGAGCCAGTAAAGCCAGCTTCACCTGGATTTTCACTGTCGATGGCGGGCATCGGTCCAGCAACCAATAAACGGCCTTGCTCTTGGAGATCTTTCAGTCTTGCCAAATGTTTTTCGCGCACACTCATACGGCGCTCAAGGCTGTTTTCAACATCCTGGGAAAAAATAACGTACCACATGTAGCTCTCTCCTTGAAACTGCCGACCTCAGCCTATGTAGGTGAACTTTAGGAAGGCGGCAATGTGTGACAAATTTTTCCTATCATAAATGAAAAAAAAAGCCCTAGCATTATGTTAGGGCTTTTTTGCGGATTTCTGCACTGTTCTATACCAGTCTACATAAGTCTGTGAGCGCCATTGTGATAGCAAATGGCTTAGATCAATGACTTATAAAGATTGGCACAATAAATTTATTTTTTAACTGGGCGTGGGCGGCCGTTACTGTCAATGGCAACATAGTTAAATGTCGCTTCACATACACGGTAGCGATCACCGACAGCATCAATTGCTACAGGCTTAACCCATACTTCAAGTGCTACGCTCATTGATGAGTTACCGATACGGCTACATTCGCCGTAGCAACATACTACATCACCCACGCTGACTGGGGCTTTGAAAGCGATGCTATCGACGGACACGGTAACAACGCGTCCACCTGAGATCTCTTTCGCTAAGATAGCGCCGGCTAAATCAAGTTGAGACATAATCCAGCCGCCAAAAATATCACCGTTGGCATTGGTGTCGGCTGGCATTGCAAGAGTGCGAAGCAACAATTGCCCGCGAGGAATATTATTTTCTGATGTCATGATGCGACTCTATACTACTCTGAATCGGGTTCTTTTGGCATATGGTGGTAAATATAGCCGCCGGTGGCAATGGTGAAGATCAAAGTCAGGATTAATAGACCGAATACTTTGAAATTAACCCACACATCGAGCGGTAAACGGAAGGCAATATAGACATTCACGACGGCACATACAACGAAAAACAGTGCCCAAGCGCTATTGATTCGGTTCCAGACCTTATCCGGTAGGCTGAGTTCTTTGCCTAACATGCCTTTTATCAGCGGCTTACCTAACAACTGGCTGATAGCTAGCCCAGCAGCAAAAATACCGTACACAATGGTGACTTTCCATTTGATGAAGTTTTCATCGTGCATAAAAATGGTTAACCCACCAAACACAGCAACGATGACAAACGTCACCAGCTGCATCTTTTCTACCTTTTTATACAGCATCCAAGTGACAACCAGTTGAATGGCTGTCGCGATAATCAATGCCCCAGTCCCGACATAGATATCATGGGTTTTATAGAGAATAAAGAATATGACCAGAGGAATAAAATCAAACAGTTGCTTCATGTTGGGAGCCAGTACCATGGGGTTATGTGGCTATCATATATCAATAAGCAAAAAGCTGCAGGTTTAACCCTGCAGCTCTTGGTGTGACTCTAGGTGGCGCTAAGCTGAGTTAGCTGCGATGACTAGATTCTGGCTCTGGCGTGTCCTGAGGTGCATCATTGATCATATTATCGACAATAACGGCACACGCTGCGTCACCGGTAATGTTCAGTGCGGTACGGATCATGTCGAAGATACGGTCAAGAGCAAACAGTAGTGGTAGGCCTTCGATAGGGATCCCGGCGGCGAGCAATACCGCTACGACCAAGAATGAGGGCCCCGGTACACCGGCCTGGCCGATAGCACCTAAGGTAGAGGTAATGATAATGGCCATGTAAGCCCCCATACCCAGTTCAATATTAAACATCTGGGCAAAGAAGACTGCCACCAAACCGTAGTAAATAGCATTACCGCTCATGTTGATGGTGGCACCAAGCGGTAACACAAACGAGGCGGTAGAGTTTTTCACCCCAAGCTCTTCTTCACACACTTCCATGGTTACCGGCAGGGTCGCCATTGACGAAGCCGTAGATAGCGCGACGGCTTGCGGCTTTTTCATTGCTGATAGGAACTTAAGCGGAGAGGTTTTGCTGAATACTTTGATCATGGCGGGATAGAAGATAAAGCCATAGATCAGAATCGCGATGACGTACACCACAAAGAGCTTGAATACCACCATCAGGGCACCAAAGCCAAAGGTACCGACGGCATCAGCCATCAGACCAAAGACACCTAGCGGGGCAATTTTCATTACCACGTTGATCATCCATACCATGGCATCGACAATGGCATTCACCCCGTTGATCAGTGGGTCGCGGCGTTCTTTGTCCAGTTTAGAAACGGCTATACCGAAGAAAAGGCAGAACACTAAAATTTGCAGGATATTCGCTTCGTTCAGTGATTGGAAAACATTGGTTGGGATCATGCCTAGCACGGTAGCCCAGAATGTCGGCATCTCACCTTTGTCGGCATAGACGTTGGAGAACATGCCTTCCACACCTGTCATGTCGACGCCGACACCTGGCTGGAACACGACGCCCATGAACAGGGCCAGTGCAACAGCGACCGCCGAGGTCAGACCGAAAAAGCCCAGCGTCGACAGGCCGACTTTCCCTGCCGAGTGGCTACTACCAAGCCCGGCTGCACCGGAGATAATCGCCACGGCAACCAATGGGATCACCAACATTTTGATCAGATGGATGAAGATGCTGCCCAGCGGAGCAAACATACTTGCAGACTGGCCCATCATCGCACCGACGAGGGTTCCCACACACATGGCGATCACGACTTGTACGCCGATGTTGCCAAACAGTCCTTTTTCTTTTAACACGGTTAGATACCTCAGTTGTGTTCGATATTGTTCACAAATCTATTGGCAATTTGTTTTGTAATTGTGTGAATTGTTAACCCAATATTTTGTGCGTGTGTTTTTACACGGAAATATCATATCGATCAATCATTCATTTACTGGATTGATGTTATTAACTTTCAATGTTGCAATTTGTTGATACCAAGTATTAACAAGTTGGTTACTGTATTGGGAGAGGGGCAAGAGATCTTTGATCTCGATTAATATTAACGAACAGATTAGTCATCAGCTGGCAATAATGCCAACTTGAATAAGCCGTTGAGTAAATAAACGAGGTAGGTTGGTATTGGTCAAAAAAAGCCGCCCACAAGATATATTGGGACGGCTTTGGTATTGAAATTGATGGCTAGGGGCAATTAGCGCTTACGCGTAGCAGCCTTCATGTTGCTGATAAAGCTGTGCATGTTGCTTAGCATGGCATCGTGATCATCAAGGTTATTTTCAATCACTTTTACTACGGCAGAGCCAGAGATTGCGCCCGCCGCGCCGGCTTCGATGGCTTCGGTAACTTGCTGTGGTTCGGAAATACCAAAACCAAGCAGAGCCGGAGGTGCATCGTACGCCTTGAGGCTATCAAGCAGATGGTTGATTGGTGCGCCCGCTTTGGTTTCTGTACCGGTTACACCCGCGCGTGACAGTAGGTAGGTGTAGCCACCCCCAAACTCCGACACGGTTTTCAGTGTGGCTTCATCGGCATTCGGCGGTGCGATGAAAATAGGGTGGATGCCGTACTTGGCTGCAGCAACACGGAATTCTTCAGATTCCTTCACCGGTACATCGGCAACCAGTACCGAGTCAACGCCCGCTTCGGCGCATTGCTGGTAGAAGTTTTCGATACCGTTGGCAAACACCAAGTTGGCGTACATCAGCAGGCCAATTGGCATTTCTGGGTACTTGGCGCGGATCTGGCTTAGCAGATCAAAACACACTGCTGGGGTGGTGCCTGACTCAAGGGCACGGATCGTCGCGCCTTGAATCGTCGGGCCATCGGCCAGTGGATCGGAGAACGGGATCCCCAGCTCAAGGGCATCAGCACCTGCTTCTACCAAGGTCTCGATAATTTTCAGTGACTGCTCCGGATTCGGATCACCGATGGTCACAAAAGGAACAAATGCGCCTTCGCTTTTTGCCGCCAGGCGTTCAAATTGGGCTTGGTAACGATCCATTACAGCACTCCTTTTGCGTCTAGAATGTCGTGTACAGTGAAAATATCTTTGTCGCCACGGCCGGACAGGTTAACGACCAGTAGCTGCTCTTTTTCTGGGTTGATTTTAATCATCTTCAAGGCATGAGCCAGTGCGTGGGCAGACTCAAGTGCCGGGATGATCCCTTCGCTGCGTGCCAGCTCTTGGAAAGCATCCAGCGCTTCGTCATCGGTAACCGCTTCGTAAGTTGCGCGGCCAATGGCATTGAGGTGGGCGTGTTGCGGGCCAACCGATGGGAAATCCAGACCTGCTGATACTGAGTAAGACTCTTCAACCTGGCCGTGTTCGTCCTGCATCAACGGGGCTTTCATACCGAAGAAGATCCCCAGCTTACCGTGCTTCAGCGGTGCACCGTGCATGTCGGTATCCAGACCTTTACCCGCAGGCTCAACACCGATCAGGCCAACGCTTTCTTCTTCAATGAAATCAGCGAACATACCGATGGCATTTGAACCACCGCCCACACAAGCGATCACGGCATCTGGCAGGCGACCTTCTTTCTCAAGGATCTGCGCCTTGGTTTCCTCACCGATGATGTGCTGGAATTCACGCACGATAGTCGGGAACGGGTGAGGGCCTGCAGCGGTACCCAATAGGTAGTGCGCTTTGTCGTAAGTTGCAGTCCAGTCACGCATTGCTTCGTTACACGCATCTTTTAGCGTCGCAGAGCCAGAATGGACAGGGATCACTTCTGCGCCCATCAGCTTCATACGGAATACGTTCGGGCTCTGGCGCTCAACATCTTTGGCACCCATATAAACACGGCACTTAAGGCCGAGCAGTGCACAGGCAAGGGCTGTCGCTACACCGTGCTGACCGGCACCGGTTTCGGCAATGATCTCGTCTTTGCCCATGCGTTTAGCTAGCAGTGCTTGGCCAAGTACCTGGTTGGTCTTGTGAGCACCACCGTGCAGCAAATCTTCACGCTTTAGGTAAAGCTTGGTTTTGGTGCCCTTGGTGAGGTTTTGGCACAAGGTCAGTGCGGTAGGGCGACCTGCGTAATCTTTTAGCAGGTCGATAAACTCTTTCTGGAACGCAGGATCTTGCTGGGCTTCAACAAAAGCGGCTTCCAGTTGGTCCAATGCTGGGACGAGGATCTGCGGTACGTATTGACCACCGAATTCGCCGAAGTAGGCATTTATCTTATTCATGGTTTATTTTCCTTAATACTTTCTGATAGCCGCGAAAGCCGCTTTCAATTTCGTTGGGTCTTTTTTACCGGGTGCGCTTTCTACCCCGGAGTTTAAATCTAGTCCTCGGCAGCCAAGGTGGGCCGCTTCACAGGCATTGTCAGGGGTAAGGCCGCCTGCCAGCATGGTGATCTGCTTTTGCTCGGCGGGGATCAGGCTCCAGTCAAAAGCGATGCCTGTTCCGCCAGACTGGCTGCCGACCTTGCTGTCGAGCAAGTGGCGGTCGACCTGCCATTCACCCAGCTCAGGTGCCGTTTGAGTCACACCATGGGCTTTCCAAATTTCACACTCTGCAGGCAGTTGACCCTTCAGAGCCGCAACGTAGTCATGATCTTCATCGCCATGCAGCTGAACGGCTGAAAGCGATAGCGCTTTTGCTGCCTTGGTCACGGCGTCTGGATCGGCGTTACGGAAGACACCGACATATTTCAGTGGTGCGCCGCTCATCACCATACGCGCTTGTTCAATATCAACATGGCGAGGTGAGCCGGAGACAAAAATCAGGCCACCGTAGACAGCACCGCTTTGGTATGCGGCAGCGGCATCGTCGGCGTGGGTGAGGCCGCAGACTTTGTTTTCGCCAAGCAGAACACGACGTACTGCCATCTCGATGTTGTCTTCTGCCATCAGTGAGCTGCCGATCAAAAAGCCATTGGCGTAAGCCGACAGCTCTCGCACCTGCTGGTGGTTGTAGATCCCCGACTCGGAAATTACAATCGTTCCTTCTGGTAGGCGAGGGGCTAGCTCTTTGGTACGGTTCAGGTCGATGCTGAGATCGCGCAGGTTGCGGTTGTTGATACCGACCACCTTGGCCTTGAGGGCAATGGCGCGCTCAAGCTCTTCTTCATTGCTGACCTCGGTCAGGATACCCAGGCTAAGCTGCTCGGCAACCTCAGCCAGCTCAAGGTACTCCTCGTCGTTTAGCACCGAGAGCATCAACAAAATAGCATCGGCATTATAGTGACGTGCCAGATAAACTTGATAAGTATCAATCATGAAGTCTTTGCACAACACTGGCTGGCGGACTTGGTTGCGTACCACTGGCAGGAAGTCAAAGTTACCCTGGAAATATTTTTCGTCAGTCAGTACCGAGATAGCACTGGCATGGCCGTTGTACACCTTGGCTATCATGTCGAGGTCGAAATCCTGGCGGATCAAGCCTTTGGACGGTGACGCTTTTTTACATTCCAGAATAAATGCCGCCTGATCACCCGATAGGGCCTCGTAGAAGCTGCGATCACTTGGCACCAAGCCAGCTTTGAAGGTATCAAGCGGTTGCTCGGCCTTGCGGGCTTCAACCCAGATGCGTTTGTCAGCGACAATTTTTGCTAGAACCGTTTCCATCTTTAACCTCGTGCTGCTAGTTGGCCGACAAGCTCAAAGGCTTTGCCAGATTTCATGACATTGATGGCCTTTTCGGTATTGGCTTTGAGATCTTCGTGGCCGAATAGGCGTAGCAGTAGGGCTACGTTGACCGCGACAGCCCCCATCTGGGCATCGGTGCCTTTACCGGTCAGGATATTGGTAATAATGGCACGGTTTTCTTCCGGCTCTCCACCCTTGATCGCGTCAAGCGGGTGGCTTTCAAGGCCGAAATCAGCCGGGGTCAAGGTATATTCAGTGATCTCACCGTTGATGATTTCAGCAACCGTGGTTTCGCCATGGATTGCGACTTCATCCAAGCCGCTGCCGTGAACAACGGCTGCACGCTTCATACCCATAGCAGCCATGGTTTCGGCAATCGGGCGAACCAGCGAAGCGTCGTAGACACCCATCAGCTCGATGTTAGGGCGAGCTGGGTTAATCAAAGGACCCAGCACATTGAAAATGGTACGGGTTTTTAGTGTCTGGCGAACCGGCATCGCATGGCGAACACCACCGTGGTACTCCGGGGCGAACAAGAAACAGACACCCAAATCGTCGAGCGCTTCACGGGCGGTCTCGGGTTTCATTGCCAGATTGATACCGAATTTATCCAGTAGATCCGATGAACCCGACTTGCTCGATACGCCACGGTTACCGTGCTTGGCGACCTTGACGCCACAAGCGGCAGCCACGAAAGCGGCTGTGGTAGAGATATTGATGGTGTTGGCACCGTCACCGCCGGTACCGACGATATCGGCAAAGTCGTACTCGGGGCTTGGGAACGGGTTGGCGTTGGCAAGCAGTGCCTTGGCGGCTCCAGCGATTTCTGCTGGCGCTTCACCCTTGATTTTCAGCGCAGTCAATACTGCTGATAGCAATACCGGCTCGACTTCGCCCTTGATGATGGCATCAAACAGGGTCTGGCTTTCTTCTTGGCTCAGTGTCTGTTGGTTGTAGAGCTTGTCGGCAATGGTGTAGATGGTCGCATCCATAATTAAAATCCTTATTGTCTATACCGGCTGATTATTGGTTCGGCTCATTATTGTCGGTCGGTGACGACGTGACCCAGTCCAGCGTATTGGTCAGTAGCTGGGCACCTTGGGTGGTGAGGATCGATTCGGGGTGGAACTGGTAGCCACACACGCGATCCTTATCGTTGGTCACCGCCATGACCAAGCCATTGACACCGGCAATGATATCCAGGCTCTCGGGGACAGTCTCGGCAACCAGAGAGTGGTAGCGGGCAATGGACAGCGGGCTTGGCAGTTCGCCAAACACATCGTGACCGGTGTGGCTCATCATGGCTGATTTGCCATGGACAATTTCGCCTGCGCCCGACACTTTGCCGCCATAGGCTTCGACAATGGCCTGATGGCCAAGGCAAATGCCGATCATCGGTACTTTTCCGCGAACCTGCTTGATGAGTTCTGGCATACAGCCCGCATCAGCTGGTGCACCAGGACCTGGTGACAATACCAGTACCGGATTGTTTTTTTCAGCCAGCGCCTGCTCCATTTGCTCGACCGTCAGGCTGTTGCGGTAAATCGTGACTTCGCAGCCCAGCGAGCGGAACTGATCAACCAGGTTGTAGGTAAAGGAGTCAAAGTTATCAAGCAATACAATATGAGGTTGGGACATCAGTGGCTCCTTAGCGTGGTTGGTTAGCTGTCGCGGTGCTAGTAACGGGAGCACTGTGTGCCTTGCGGATCGCGGTGATGACAGCCTGTGCCTTACCCCGGGTCTCATCGGCTTCTGCTTGCGGTATGGAGTCATAGACGACGCCAGCACCGGCCTGCACACTGGCTTCGCCATCTTCGACATAGGCCGAGCGGATAACGATACAGGTATCCATATCACCATGGCCGGTCAGGTAACCGACAGCACCACCATAACTGCCTCGGCGGCGTTGTTCGACGTCACGGATAAGCTGCATGGCACGGATTTTCGGGGCGCCGGTAAGGGTTCCCATATTCATACAGGCCTGGTAAGCGTGCAGGGCATCTAGATCGCCGCGCAATTGGCCGACAACGCGGGATACCAAGTGCATCACATGGCTGTAGCGGTCGACTTTGAGTAAGTCAGCCACATAGCGGCTACCTGGCTCACTGATCCGGGCGACATCGTTACGGGCCAGGTCAACCAGCATCATGTGCTCGGCGTTCTCTTTCATGTCGCAGCGCAGTTCAAGTTCAATCCGGCCGTCAAGGTCGAGGTTGATGGAGCCATCAGCGTTCTTACCGCGATGGCGGGTGCCGGCAATGGGGTAGATCTCTATCTGGTTGCTTTCTGTACAGTACTTGAGTGCACTTTCTGGCGAAGCGCCAAAAACAGTGAAATCAGCGTCTTGCAGGTAGAACATGTACGGACTCGGGTTACCGATCTTCAGCTCTTTGTAGGCATTGAGCGGTGATGGGCACGGCAGGGTAAACTGACGAGACGGCACCACTTGGAATACATCGCCTTTAATAACATGTTCTTTCAGATCAACTACCTGCTGGCAGAAATCTTCATCGCTAACGCTGGCGACCGGCTCACATTCATCCAGTAGCTCGGCTGCAGGGAGCGGCATTGGCTCCAGGCAGGCTTCTTTGATGTGCTGCAAGCGGCGGCTCAGTTCAAAATAGCTTGAAGTATACTCATCACCACCGAACAGGGTTGCTTGTAGCTTGCCTTTACGGCGCTGGTGGTCGATGACCAACAGGGTTTCGGCAATGTAGAACAGGTAATCCGGGCAACGGTTGTCTTGCTGGACGCCGGGTAGCGGCTCGAAGCCGTCAACCACGTCATAGGCAAACAACCCGCCGAGAAATAGTGCTTCGCGAGGGTGACCGGCAATATTGAAGGCGTGCTGGATCATTCGCAACGCATCAAACGATGAGGTCTGGCGCAGACGGCTATCTTCATCCAAAGCACGTTCTGCCGATGGAAAGGTCAGTACCAACTGGCGTCCTTGGCGTGCGGCACTGATATCGGAAGGCATCTTGCCTTCCAATGTTTGCAGCACATTGAGGCCATTATCGGTCAAGGCCTCAAGGGTGACGACTTTGCCGCGGCAGACAATCCGGACTGCCGCATCAATGAGCATCAAGCTCTTGAGGTCTTGCTTGGAGTCGATCTCGGCCGACTCCAGCAATAGGTTGTGTGGGCGGTTACCACAGACGGAGTAATACAACTCCGTCGGATCCGCCACATAGGGGACATCGAGGCTGAGCAGTTCCAGCTCACCGACGCCTAGTGGGGTAGTATTCACAGCGTTCTCCCTGCCGCTTCTACAAACGGTTTCAACTCTTGCATCAACTGTTCAAACATTGGACCGGTCAGAGCTTGATGGCCGTCCGACAAGGCTTCACACGGGTTAAGGTGTGATTCAACGATAATACCGTCAGCACCGACCGCTGCGGCGGCACGTGATAGTGGGATCACCAGTTCACGAACGCCGGTACCGTGGCTCGGGTCAACGACTACCGGTAAGTGAGTGCGTTGTTTAAGGTAAGCCACAGCGTTTAAATCCAATGTGTTACGAGTTGCTGTCTCGTAGGTACGGATTCCACGCTCACACAGGATGATATTTGGGTTGCCTGCATCGTAGATATATTCCGCCGCGAGTAACAGCTCCTCGATAGTGGCTGAAAGTCCGCGTTTGAGCAAGACCGGTTTTTTGCTTTCACCGACCGCTTTTAGCAGGGCGTAGTTCTGCATATTGCGTGCGCCAATCTGAAGGCAGTCGATATATTCACACATCGAATTCATCTGGCTGACTTCCATGACCTCGGATACGGTCGGAATACCCAGCTGTTCGTTGGCCTTTTTCAGCAGCTTCAACCCTTCGACACCCATGCCCTGGAAATCATATGGGCTGGTACGTGGCTTGTAGGCGCCGCCGCGCAAGGCAACTGCCCCGTGCTTTTTCACCACTTCAGCCACGCTAAGTAGCTGTTCTTCAGATTCAACAGAGCAAGGACCGGCGATAACGGCAAACTTATCACCACCTACAGCGGCATTGCCAAACCGTACCACGGTATCGTGGGCTTGTACTTCACGGCTCACCATCTTGTACTTGGTCAGGATAGGCTTGACGTTTTCTACACAAGGGTAGGCATCAAGGTGAAGTTGCTGGAGAACACGCTCATCGCCCAATGCGCCCAGGACAATACGTTCAACACCCGGCATATAGAGTGGTTTTAGGCCTGCTTCTTCAATGCGAGCTAGAATTTCTTTGGCTTGTTGTTCAGTTGCGTTTGGCTTGAGTACGATGATCATATTCTTTTCCTCTTCAGGCGCTTGCTGATGGTGGCGCACTGGTAAAATTCGTTGTCAGGCTAAATTTGGTTATAAAAAAACCCGCCTATGGCGGGTTTGTGTAATCTGTTTAAGGCACAGTTAATCACACCACCCGCGTTGGGAAGTGCCACCACCAAGATGAGAAAGCGCAGAGCTGATGATGAATTTGCTGTACCATGTAACTATCCTAATCAGTGTAATACTGGGTAATTGCGTACTAGTAGACTAGTTCGCGAGAGTAAAGTCAAGAAGATAATTTATGTTGTTTGATTTACACAGCCACACCACCGCATCAGATGGACGGCTATCACCGGAAGAACTTGTTTCGCGTGCGGTTGAACGCCGTGTCGATGTCTTGGCTATTACTGACCATGATACAGTGGCCGGGCTCGCTGCTGCTGAACAGGCGATAGAAGCAAAAAATCTGCCTCTGACTCTCATCAAAGGCATTGAAATATCGACACTTTGGCAAAATTTTGATATTCACATTGTCGGTTTGAATATCGACCCTGAACACCCTGCAATGGTTCGCTTGATTGAAGAGCAGGCACAGCGGCGGGCAGATCGCGCTGCTTTGATGGGAGAGCGGCTCGAAAAGAACCGGATGCCGGGAGCTCTGGAGGGCGCTAAGGCGATAGCCAACGGTGCCACCTTAACCCGGTCCCATTTTGCCCAGTGGATTGTCGAGCAGGGCTACGCCAAAACGATGCAGGCTGTGTTTAAAAAGTTCCTGACCCGCAACAACCCCGGTTATGTGCCGCCTAACTGGTGTTCGATGGCCGAGGCCGTTGAGGCTATCCATCAAGCCGGCGGACAGGCGGTGCTGGCCCATCCAGGCCGTTATAACATGACCGCAAAATGGCAAAAGCGCATGCTAACCGCCTTTGTGGAAGCCAAAGGGGATGCCATGGAAGTGTCGCAGCCTCAACAGTCACCTCAGGAGCGACGCCTGCTCGGGGACTATTCAATTGATTACAAGCTACTTGCTTCACAAGGCTCTGATTTCCATTATGCCTCGCCATGGACCGAACTTGGCCGCAATCTGTGGTTGCCCAAGGGGGTGACTGAAGTCTGGCAGAACTGGAGCGTTGAGAAGAAACGCATAGATGAGGAAGTGCGCGATTAGGCTGCATTTCCTATGGAGGAAGAATGAGTCAGTTTTTTTATGTTCACCCTGAAACGCCACAAGTACGTCTGATCAACCAGGCAGTGGCGATCATCCGCAATGGTGGGGTGATCGTTTATCCTACCGATTCTGGCTATGCCCTTGGTTGCCAGTTGGAAAATAAATCAGCATTGGAGCGGATCTGCCAGATCCGCCGTTTGAACGACAAGCATAATTTTACCCTGCTATGCCGTGATCTTTCTGAGCTGTCACTGTATGCCCGCGTTGATAACGCGGCATTCCGCTTGCTGCGTAACAATACACCGGGTGCCTACACCTTTATTTTCAAGGGAACCAAGGAAGTACCGCGCCGTTTAATGAACCCGAAGCGAAAAACCATTGGTATCCGCGTGCCCGATAATGCGATTGCATTGGCCTTGCTTGATGCGTTGGGTGAACCAATGATGTCGACATCATTGATTTTACCGGGTAACGAAACCACCGAAGCCGATCCAGAAGATATTCGCGACAAGCTAGAGCACGCCGTGGATTTGATCATTAATGGTGGATACCTTGGTGAGCAACCGACTACGGTGATTGACTTCAGTAACGATGCAATGGAAGTGGCCCGGGTTGGTGCCGGTGATCCCTCTCCGTTCGAGTGATCAACCCAACTTACCGTGGATATGCACCCAATTGTTTAGTGGGTGAAATATGACAAGAAATACCGTGTGATTACGGTGTTTTCGGTGGTATCTCAGCTAAGCTTTTGGCATAATCCGCCATCGCTTTAAGATGGCTTAAAGCATGATGATATTTCGACGCCTGTGAAGGCGACAAAGGTTTGTCTAATGAGTGAAAAATTACAGAAGGTACTGGCGCGTTCTGGCCAGGGTTCTCGCCGAGAAATCGAATTAATGATCCAGAACGGTCGAGTTAGTATCGACGGTAAGGTAGCCAAACTTGGCGACCGACTGGATGATTTGTCAGTCAGTGTTCGCATTGATGGCCACAACATCCAACTGGTGTCGTCTTCGGAAGAAGTGTGCCGTGTGATGGCTTACAACAAGCCGGAAGGTGAGTTGTGTACTCGTCATGACCCAGAAGGTCGTCGTACGGTATTTGATCGTCTGCCTCGTCTTAATGGTGGTCGCTGGGTATCAGTAGGCCGTCTTGATGCCAATACGGCAGGTCTGTTGCTGTTCACTACTGATGGTGAATTGGCTAACCGCCTAATGCACCCAAGCCGTAGTGTTGAGCGTGAATACATGGTACGTGTATTTGGCGAAGTAACAGAAGATATGGTTCGCAACCTGGTTAAGGGTGTGAAACTTGAAGATGGTATGGCACGTTTTGAAGACGTGGTCTACGCTGGCGGTGAAGGTATGAACCATACTTTCTACGTGGTGATCACTGAAGGTCGTAACCGTGAGGTTCGTCGTTTGTGGGACTCGCAAGGCGTGACAGTAAGCCGTTTGAAGCGTGTTCGCTACGGTGACATCTTCCTGACCAAAGATCTTCCTCGCGGTGGCTGGATGGAGCTTGAGCTCAAAGACGTCAACTACCTGCGTGAGAAAGTCGAGCTACCTGCTGAAACGGAAACTATGCTGACGGTTGAAGGCCAGAAGCGCAAGCGTGGTGTTCGCCAGATCCGTCGTGCCGTTCGTCGTCATGAAGAACGTTTGAACGATGATAGCGGCCGCGGTCGCCGTGGTGGACGTCAAGACCAGCGTCGCTCGACAAACCGTAACCAAGGTGAAGAGAGCAGCAACGAGTCGCGTCGTAAGCCTTCAGGCAATGTATCTAACCGCCGTGGTGAAGATAGCAGCGAGTCACGCCGTAAGCCTTCAGGCAATACAGCGAACCGCCGTAACCAGGGTGAAGAGAACAGCAACGGTTCACGCCGCAAGCCGTCAGGTAATGCAGCGAACCGTCGTAACCCGTTGAAGAACAAGCCGGCTAAACCTCGTTCACGTAAATAGTCGTGTTCACGCAAGTAAGCCGATAAATGAAAAAAAGCAGCCAATGGCTGCTTTTTTGTTATCTGCTGTTTTGGTACAGGCAATCAGCTTGCCGCGCCCGGCTTACGTTTGGGCTGGGCATCGATGCACTGGCCGTTGATGTCCTTGCTCTCAGGGCCCATCAGGTAGAGGTACAGCGGCATGATCTGTGCCGGTGTTTTCAATAGGGAAGGATCTTCTGCCGGGAAGGCTTTAGCACGCATACCGGTACGGGTTCCGCCCGGGTTGATGGCATTGACGCGCACTGCGGTATTGGCCATTTCGTCCGCCAAAATCTGCATCATTCCCTCGGTGGCGAACTTAGACATCGCATAGGCCCCCCAGAAGGAGCGGCCCTGGTGGCCAACGGTTGATGAGGTGAATACAATGCGACCGTCTTCGGCTTTCTTGACCAGCGGCATAATGGCCTGGGTCAACAGGAACTGGGCTTTGACGTTGACCTGCATGACATCATCAAAGGTATCTTCGCCAAGCTGGTCGAATGGGCTGAGTACCCCCAGCAGAGAGGCATTGTGCAGCACACCGTCCAAGCGGCCGAATTGCTCCTCGATGGTTTCGACCATATCAAGGTAGTTCTGCTTGGTGGCACCCATCATATCCATCGGGATAATCGCTGGTTGCGGGTAGCCCAGTGATTCGATTTCGTCGTAAACGGCTTCTAATTTGGCAACGGTGCGTCCTAGCAAGATAACGGTCGCGCCGTGGGCGGCATAGCTGATGGCAGCCTGGCGGCCTATTCCATCACCCGCTCCGGTTACCAGGATAACTCTATCTTTCAGTGAGTTTTCAGCGATTTGATAATCCACTGTGTACTTCCTTATTGGTTTTTTCGTCAGCTCATTGTATACCCAAACTATTCTCATCTTGAAGTGGTTTAGCTATATTGCGATAGCGGTATGGGTGACAACTTGGTTACAATGGCTGAATGCCAATAAATGAGGACTCGACATTGGATTTTTTGTTTGATTATGGATTGTTTCTAGCCAAGATTGCCACGGTGGTTGTGGCATTCGTCGCTATTCTGGTGGTGGCTAAAAGTGTGAAAGGCCATCACGGTAGCCAGAAAGGTGAGCTAGAGGTCACTGATCTGACTGAGCAGTACAAGCACACTGTGCATCAACTGGAGTCTCACTTATTTGATAAGCCGTTGCTCAAAGCTCGCAGCAAAGCTGAAAAGAAAGCGGACAAGGAAAAGCACAAGGCGCGACAGAATGAAGTGAAGAAAGCAGCCAAAGAAGGTGACTTGTCACACTCGCGTGAGCCACGTCTGTTTGTTCTGGACTTCCATGGCAGCCTTGATGCCCGCGAAGTGACCTCACTGCGTGAAGAGGTGACCGCTATTCTGGCTGTGGCAATGGAAGGCGATGAAGTACTGCTGCGCCTAGAGACGGGGGGCGGTATGGTACATGGTTACGGCCTTGCTTCTTCCCAGCTTGATCGCCTGAAAGCGGCCGGAGTCAGACTGACTATCTCTGTTGATAAAGTCGCTGCCAGCGGTGGTTACATGATGGCTTGTATTGCCGACAAAATTATCTCGGCACCGTTTGCGGTTGTTGGCTCTATCGGGGTGATCGCCCAGTTGCCAAATTTCAATAAAGTCTTGAAGAAAAACGATATTGAATTCGAACAGATCACCGCTGGTGAGTTCAAGCGTACGCTGACGATGTTTGGAGAGAACACTGATAAGGCGCGTGAAAAGTTTCAGAGCGAGATTGAAGAGACTCATGGTTTGTTCAAAGAGTTTGTGTCTGAGCACCGCCCTGAGCTAGATTTGGCCAAAGTGGCCACTGGAGAGCACTGGTTTGGTAAACAGGCATTTGAGCTGGGCTTGGTGGACGAGATTGGCACCAGCGATGACTACATCAGCCTATCGTGTAAAGATCGCGAAGTGCTGCAGGTACGTTATGTCCAGCGTAAGAAACTGGCTGAAAAACTGGCCGGTGCAACCGGCGACGCTGCTGATAATGTCTTGCTGAAATGGATCAGCCGTGGTCAGCGTCCTATTGTTTAAACGTCCAATTGTATAAAGAGGTTACGATGGGTCAAAAGTGGGCCTTGTTTTCATTTCAGGGACGGATGCGGCGCCGGGATTATTGGTTGTATAGCATTCCCGTGCTGCTGGTATCGTTGCCGGTGTTTCTCTACACCACACCGGAAAATTCGGGTAATCCGTTGCTTAATATTCTGTCGATTATTGTCTTGGTATTTGTGTTCTGGGCCTCTGCGGCTCTGAATGTAAAGCGCCTGCATGATCGCAATAAAAGCGCTTGGTGGATCATTCTGACATTCTTGCCTTTGATCGGGCCGATCTTTGTGATTGTTGAGCTGGGTATCTTAGATGGCACAGTGGGAGATAATCAGTTTGGTGCCGATCCTAAGGGGCGTGGTGCGCCGCCGTCGGGGCCACGTGCGGACAACGAGTCCAAGGATGACAAAGATACGATGACCATTGATATGTAAGCGTTTTTTGTCTTCTAGAATGTAACAGCCCCGCTTTGTGCGGGGCTGTTTCTATTCGGTATTACATTAGTTACCGAGGGTGAATTTCGGCGAAAGCTGGTGGGCAAGGTATTTAAACATATTGAATACTGCCGTGGTCTTTTCTGTCGGCAGACCGTTGTCATCGAGGAAATACTCGCCTTTGAAAATCAATACCCCGGCACGTTCTTCAACAGAGTTGGCACGCATACCGTCAATGTAGGCTTCATGATCTTGGATCAGCTGGTTGGCAATCATCAGCAGCTCATCATTTGCAATGGATTCTTTGGTGCTCATTGTGTCTCTCTCATCTCACAGCAGTTCGCCGGTTGGGTTTTCGGCCAAGGTGGCTAAGTGTATTTGAGTTGATTCGGGATGACAAATTTTGAAAGCCTTATCGGATGCCATTTTCGTGGCGTTGTTGATTTTTCGCTATGTCTGGCTATATCTTGAAAGAAAGGCCGTGATGGTTTTTGTGCAGCTAGCGGGGAAATCAGCAGGGTATAAAGATTAGGCATTAACCTTATGAATTGCCGAAAATTTGTGAGCGACGGCAAAAAATAGTGGTTTTTTATAGTCAAACCGGTGCTGAGGTGGTAATGATTAGCGCCCATTGTGGTAGATGTTTTTCAGTCTTACGGTATAAATGAGAGGAATATCGCGTGGCAGCCTAGCTTGTCGGCACGTTTTTTTCCTATTTACTAAGTGGTGTAACCGTCTGTTAACAAGTGGGGAAGGGACAACCAAACGGTCTCGTTTTGTTAAAAAGCAGTTGACCTTCTCCGATTGTAGCCCAATATGTAAATACCAATCACATTACGTAACTAGTTATCCGGAGCTGTCCTCAACCGGTTGGATTTCGCGATTTAAATAGTTACTTAATCAGTTTGGTGTACCAGCGTTGCCGTGCTAGCTCTAGTTTTTAGCGTGCAACTAGTTGTTTTAATTTTAAGTTTTGTGAGCACGAGGACGTAATAGAATTATTATGGGTAAATCACTCGTTATTGTGGAGTCCCCAGCCAAGGCGAAGACGATCAATAAGTACTTGGGTAAGGACTTCGTTGTTAAGTCAAGCGTCGGTCACGTTCGTGACTTGCCTACTGGTGCGCGTAGCACTGGTAAGAAAGCGGCGCCTACTTCAACCAAGGGCTTGAGCGCTGAAGAAAAAGCGCGCATCAAAAAAGAAAAAGATCGCAAAGCGCTGATCAATAAAATGGGCGTGGACCCATATAATGACTGGGCTGCCCAATACGAAGTGCTTCCCGGTAAGGAAAAAGTGGTCAACGAACTACAGAAGCTAGCGGAAGATGCTGACTTCGTTTATCTCGCAACCGATTTGGACCGCGAAGGGGAAGCTATTGCGTGGCACCTTCGTGAGATCATCGGCGGCGATGATGCACGTTATAAGCGAGTGGTTTTCAACGAAATCACCAAAAATGCTATCCAGCAGGCTTTTGAGCAGCCGGGTGAGCTGAACATGGATGGCGTGAATGCCCAGCAGGCACGTCGATTCCTTGACCGTGTGGTCGGCTTTATGGTTTCCCCTCTGCTGTGGAAGAAAGTCGCACGTGGCCTTTCTGCGGGCCGTGTACAGTCGGTTGCGGTTAAGCTTATTGTTGAGCGCGAACGCGAAATCAAAGCATTTGACCCGGAAGAATACTGGGACATGCATGCCAATACCCAAACAGCAGGCAACGATGCACTGCGTTTGATGGTGGCACAGCAGTCAGGCAAGGCATTCCGTCCGGAAAATGAAGCCGACACCATGGCGGCAAAATCTTTGCTGGAGAAGGCTGCCTTTAAGGTTAAAGACCGCGAAGACCGACCAACCAGCAGCAAGCCGTCAGCACCATACATCACATCGACGTTGCAGCAGGCGGCTAGTACCCGTCTAGGCTATGGCGTTAAGCGCACCATGGGCTTGGCCCAGCGCTTGTATGAAGCTGGTTATATTACCTATATGCGTACCGATTCGACCAACCTGTCTAAAGAAGCGGTTGAAGCGGCACGTGAGTTTATCGCTGGCGAATACGGCGATAACTACCTACCGTCATCACCGAACGTGTACGGTAGCAAGGGCAATGCCCAGGAAGCGCACGAAGCTATCCGTCCTTCCAGCGTTGACGTGAAAGCGGAAAACCTTGAAGGCATGGAGCAAGATGCGATCAAACTGTACGATTTGATCTGGCGTCAGTTCGTGTCCTGTCAGATGGTACCGGCGAAATACGACTCCACCACGATTACGGTGGAAGCGGGTGAGTTCACCCTGAAAGCCAAAGGCCGTACCCTGCGCTTTGCGGGTTGGACACAAGTTCAGCGTCCGTCTGGCAAGAATGAAGATACCACGTTACCAATGGTTCATGTGGGCGATACGCTCAAGGTTGAATCGTTGGAGCCGAAACAGCATTTTACCAAGCCACCTGCACGATTTACTGAAGCAGCATTGGTAAAAGAGCTGGAAAAACGAGGCATTGGCCGTCCATCAACTTACGCATCAATCATCTCTACGATCCAAGACCGTGGCTATGTGCGTGTTGATCAACGCCGTTTCTATGCCGAGAAGATGGGCGAGATTGTCTCGGATCGTCTTGATCAAAGCTTTGCCGATCTGATGGACTACGACTTTACTGCTCGTATGGAAGGCAACCTCGATAAAATCGCTGAAGGTGATGCGGGTTGGAAATCGGTGCTCGACAAATTCTTCAGTGACTTCACTGGTGAGCTTGAGAAAGCAGAGCTGGATGAAACTGAAGGCGGCATGAAGCCGAACAATATCGTACTGACCGATATCAAGTGCCCTACCTGTGAACGCCCGATGGGGATCCGTACTGCGTCGACCGGTGTATTCCTCGGTTGTTCAGGTTATGCACTACCGCCTAAGGAGCGTTGTAAGACAACGATCAACCTGGGTGATGAGGACGGTATCATCAACGTGCTGGAAGAGGACGTTGAAACGGCCGCTCTGCGTGCCAAGAAGCGTTGTCCGAAATGTAGCACGGCGATGGATGCCTACCTGATCGATGCCGAGCGCAAGTTGCATGTGTGCGGTAACAACCCAAGCTGTGATGGCTATGTGGTTGAGAAAGGTGAGTTCCAGCTGAAAGGCTACGACGGTCCGGTTATCGAATGTGACAAGTGTGGCTCTGATATGGAGCTCAAGAACGGTCGCTTTGGTAAGTACATGGGTTGTACCAGTGAAACTTGTAAGAATACCCGTAAGATCTTGAAGAACGGTGAGATTGCGCCACCGAAGGAAGATCCGGTACATCTACCTGAGCTACCTTGCTCCCAGGATCCTGATGCTTACTTCGTGTTGCGTGATGGCGCTTCTGGCCTGTTTATGGCTGCCAGCACCTTCCCGAAATCGCGTGAGACCCGTGCGCCGCTGGTAGAAGAGCTGGTTCGTTTCAAAGATCGCCTGTCGCCGAAGTTCACATACTTGGCTGATGCTCCGACAGAAGACCCGGATGGTCGCCCGACAGTCGTTCGTTTTAGCCGTAAGACGAAAGAAAACTATATCCGTTCGGAAATTGATGGTAAACCATCAGGCTGGACGGGGCTGTTCATTGACGGTAAGTGGGAAATTACCGACAAGAGAAAGAAGCCGAAGAAAGAAAAAGCTGAATAGCAGTAACAAAAAAACCGCCGGAAGGCGGTTTTTTGTTTTTCTGGCTATCGCCTATCGCCTATCGCCTATCGCCTATCGCCTATCGCCTATCGCCTATCGCCTATCGCCTATCGCCTATCGCCTTAAGCGGTAGCGAATGCCGGCACGCCACTGTGGAAGCGGAAGGTGTCATCAGGGCTGTTGACGAGCTCAGCTTCTCGGGCGCCAATGGCACGGATCCGCTCACTGATATCTTCCCCGGCGATTTGCTCGGCCAGTTTAAGATAATCTTGGTAATGGCGGGCTTCGGAGCGTAACAGCGAAATATAGAATTTCTTCAGTTCATCATCGAGATAAGGCGCAAGTTTGGCGAATCGCTCGCACGATCGCGCTTCGATATAAGCGCCGATGATCAGCTTGTCAATTAAGGTGCTTGGCTCATGGGTGCGAACAATCTTCATCAGCCCTTTGGCATAACGCCCCGCATGCAGGTTGGCGTAGGGGATCCCACGGTTTTCCATGATCTCCAGTACCTGCTCAAAGTGATGGAACTCTTCTTTGATCAGGCGAACCATCTTATCGATCAGCTCTTCGCCATGGACAAAACCGGCTTTGGGTTTCAGCTCAGCAGCAAGGCCGTTTTTCTTGCCATGGAAGCGACGGGCGTCACGCTCGATACCATAGACGAACTCTTCATAAGGCTTGGCCCAAGCAAGCAGTGCTTTTCCGCTTTCAGCGTCTACCGCATATTTGCGGATCAGAAACATGGCGGTCTGGCTGGCTTTAAGCTCGCAGTTACAGTGGTCAACCAGCAGCGCGGTCAGGTTCTCTGGTTTTCTGGCTTCGGTGATCCAGGCGTCAGGCGTATCGCATTGCAGGAACTGTTTGATCGGCTCAAGCAAGGTGTCGATCATGTGCTGGGTTGTATTCATGGGCTAGATTTGTTGAGTCTTGTTGTTGATTTTCGTCCAGTATACCAATCTAACCGGTGAATGGCTGGAAAAAACAAGGCCACCGAATGGTGGCCTTGCTGAAGAGACGGAATAGAGACGCGCTTACCATTTCCGCTTGGGTTGGAACAGCACATCGAGCTCGTCTTGATCTTTTTCTAGCATTTGCTGGCGCTGCTGCTCATGGGTCATGTTCTGGCTGCTATCAATGTCTTTGAGTATCTTCTGTAGTTTTTCACGGGCCTGGTTTGCATAGTCATCATTTTTGCTGGCCAAGACATCAATCCCTTTTTTCAGCAACTGCTTGGCTGTACCCAATTGCCTTTTGACGCGGGCTTCATTGGCTCGCTTGATCACGTTTTCAATGTTGATTCTTAGCTGGATACCTTCTAGGCGGGCATTCTCGGTGACAAAGGCCTGGGTCGGCATACGGCCTTTGCTGTGCTCGCTCTTGACAACGTTCTTGAGGCGTTTAACAAGCTGCAGCATGCCGAGCGCTTGCTTGTCGGTGCTTGGGACTTTGAAGCTCGCTACGTCAGCTTGCGAATAATTGGCTTGGAGCTGGTTGATCTGCTCGGCAACATTGCTAATACGTTGTGACAGTGACTTATCTGTCGGGTCTGTTTCTTTCATCGCTTCCAAAGAGAACAGGACTCGTTTATTGAGGCAAACCAAGAGTTCTTTACTGTAGGGAAGGTGGTGGGCGTTACTGATCAATTCTTCGGTTGCATCAATAATCGCAATAAATTTTGCTAATTCCTGCTGTTTTGCGCTTTCCAGCTTATGTCGGTACTGAATGATGATGTTGTAACCAACAATCAAGATCAGCAACAGGCTTACCAGGCCAATAATTAGAGGCATGCTCATGGGGTAGAAGACCATCCGTGCTTACGTGAAGCCCTATAAGATACACCATATCGATAATAGGTCATAGCTGCGAGATCGCTTTCTATCGCATCCATTCCGTACAGGGGCATGAAAACGCTATCAATGAGGGGGTAAGTGGCATTTTTGTCGAAAATGTTGCTTAACTGTCGGAAATTAGACACCCGATGCTGGGAAACTGGGTCTATAAGTTATATAACATTATGTTATAAAGCCCTGCAGAAAACAGCACAGGGGAAACACCCTGAGGCAGGGTAAAGATGATAATGGACTATCACTAGGCGGAACCATGAAACTACAGCAATTAAGGTATATCGTCGAGGTCGTCAATCACAACCTGAATGTCTCTGCAACGGCAGAGAGCTTGTATACATCTCAGCCCGGGATCAGTAAGCAAGTCAGGTTGCTTGAAGATGAACTTGGGGTGCAGATTTTCGAGCGAAGTGGTAAGCACTTGACTCAGGTGACACCGGCAGGTGAGTCAATCGTCAAGATTGCACGGGATATTTTATCACGGGCAGAAAGTATCAAGTCGGTGGCGGGTGAGCATACCCATCCTGAAATGGGCACACTGAATATTGCGACGACCCATACCCAAGCAAGGTATGCTCTGCCTTCAGTGATCCAGGGTTTTACCGCCCGCTACCCTAAAGTGACACTGCATATGCATCAAGGAACGCCGAATCAGCTTGCCGATGCGGTGTCCAAGGGGACGACTGACTTTGCCATTGCCACTGAAGCGTTGCATCTCTATCAAGATATGATCATGCTGCCTTGTTACCATTGGAACCGTTCGATAGTGGTTAAATCGGATCATCCCTTGGCGCAGAAATCAGAGATCACCATCCATGACTTGGCGGCATACCCATTGGTCACCTATGTATTTGGCTTTACCGGCCGATCGGAGCTCGATAGTGCCTTTAACCGCTCGGGCCTAACCCCGAGAATCGTGTTTACGGCAACCGATGCCGATGTGATCAAGACTTACGTGCGCTTAGGCATTGGGGTTGGGGTGATCGCCAGCATGGCGATGGATCCGGCCACTGACAGTGATTTGGTCGCGATTGACGCCAGCCATATTTTTGAAGCCAGCACCACCAAGATAGGTTTCAAGAAGGGAACGTTCCTGCGCAGCTATATGTATGACTTCATCAAGCGCTTTGCCCCTCATCTTACCCGAGAGGTCGTTGACCAGGCGGTGACGCTGAAAACCAATGCGGAAATAGAAGCCCTGTTTGCCAAGATACCGCTACCGGTAAAATAACCCTGCTCAGGCTGCCACTCGGCAGCCTGCTCTCTCTTTGCGTGAATCTTTCTTATCGTGAAATAGTCTCTTTCTGCCCATTTGGTTTATTTCCGTTTACAATACCGGGGTTTTTCTGATTAACCCAAGAGTACACCATGCACGCCCCGCGCTTCTCCAAACTCGATCGTTTACTGACGGATACCCGTGAATTGTGGCAGTTCATGCCATTCTCCACTTCACAGGCGGAATGGGAGCAGCGCCATCCGGCATTGACACACTGGCTACTTGGCTTAGATGAGCTGCAACTTGCTAGCTTCCGAGATAATCCAGATCAGTTAGCCAGTGTATTAAGTCAATGGATCCCGCAGGCCGGAGAGCTGCAGGCACTGGCAGCACTTGACGCTTTGCCCCAGGTAGAGCGTATTACGCCTCGTGGTTTGGACACCGGTATTCCCGGCCGAAAATGGCAGCAGTTGCAAGCTTTTAACGGAGTGCTGCCGGCGTTATCGTTGCCATGGCTGGAGTGGTGTGCTGGGAAAGGCTTCCTTGGTCGGGTACTTGCTGCCACCCATAGAACGTCGGTGACGAGTTTAGAGTGGCAACAGGCGCTGTGTGAAAGTGGTGAAGCTGCCGCCCGCAAGTTGGCTTTGCCGATGACATTTGTTCATGGCGATGCGTTTTCGTCAGACAGTGGAAAATTTATCCTATCTCGGCAGCATGCGGTTGCTTTACATGCCTGTGGTGATCTTCATGTCTCGCTGTTGCAGCGCGTCGCTGAGCGTAAGGGACAAGCGGTGAGTGTATCACCGTGCTGCTACCACCTGATCAGGGACAAGGCTTATCAGCCGATGTCTACGCCAGCGAAACAAAGTGTGTTGCGGCTCAGCAAGCATGATCTTCGTTTGCCTTTGCAGGAGACGGTGACGGCAGGTAACCGGGTGCGTAACCTGCGTTTTGTGGAGGTGAGCTTCCGGCTTGGCTTTGACAGCCTGCAACGGAGTGTGACCGGAGAGGATGATTACCTGCCGGTGCCTAATGTCCAAAAGGCCTTGTTCAACGATGGCTTTGAGGCTTTCTGCCGTTGGGCGGCGGATCAAAAGGGGGTGGTATTACCGGAACATATCGATTTTGACCACTGGCTGCATGTCGGTGAACAGCGGTTTGATTGGGTTGAGCGGCTGGAGTTGCTGCGTCAATTATTCCGTCGACCTTTGGAGATGTGGCTGGTATATGATCGGGCCTGTTTTATGGAAGAAGCCGGCTATGATGTGACGGTTGGGACATTTTGTGACAAGCCGATCACCCCCCGAAATATTATGATTCATGCGGAGTTAAAGGATTAAATGGAAACCAGCACATTAGTTTATTGTGCCATTGCCCTGGCTGCGGGGTGTTTTGTTCAAAGTACCGTGGGGTTCGGTATGGCGATTGTTGCCGCGCCGATAGTGTATTTTTTTGAGCCCCGCTTTGTGCCCGGTACAATTACCTTGGTGGGGTTGGTGCTGGCACTGATCAATATGTGGCAATACCGTGCTCAGCTGTCGTTTCGTGGTTTAGGGGCGGCTTTTGTTGGCCGGGTTCCGGGCACTATCGCGGCGGGTGGGTTACTGTTGTACATTTCCGCGGAGTCTTTGGCTTTGGTGTTAGGTGCCGGGGTACTGCTGGCAGTGGTGATCAGCTTGCTGAAGGTCAGGATTAAGCCAACCCCCAAAGCCTTGTTCTGGGCCGGATTTGCCTCAGGCCTGATGGGAACCTCAACCTCTATCGGTGGCCCGCCAATGGCATTGGTGCTGCAACACGCCGAAGCCGGAAAATTACGGGCTAACCTTGCCGGTTATTTTGCGTTTAGTTGTGTACTGTCTTTGGTGGCACTGACTGCGACGGGGCACTTTAGCTGGTGGCACTTCAAGTACGGCATGATGATTATGCCAGCGCCTATTCTGGCCAGTATCTTTGCTTACCGGATACAGCGTTTTATCAAGGCGGAATGGCTGCGCTATGCCTTGTTGGTGTTGTGTTCGGTTTCAGGTGTGATTGCAATATGGCAGGGAATGGCGCCGAAGTTTACCTAGATAAGTTGGTTGATAACTAAGCCCTAAGCCCTAAGATCTAAGATCTAAGACAAAGGCCAGTCATTTGCAGTGACTGGCCTTTGTTGTTTTCTACCGAGAGCGATCCCCGAGAGGAGGCGGTTAAACTGTTTCGGGGTTTATATCCGGGATATCATTGAGCAGAGAGAAGTTTCGCTCCTCGTGCTCGCGGGCTGGCAGTGGCCGGCCGAGATAATACCCTTGGCAGAAGTCGAAACCGCATTGCTGTAAATAGCGCAGTTGCGTCTCGGTTTCGACGCCTTCGGCCACGACTTTCAGCGCGAGTTTTTCGCAGATGGCCTGTGTGGCTTCGATAATTGCCTGACTCCCTTTGTGCTCACCTTGAACAAAGCTCTGATCAAGTTTAACGGTGCTGATAGGCAAGTCTTGTAGCTGTGACAAGGATGAGTAACCGGTACCAAAATCGTCCAAATAGAGTTCAAGCCCCAGTGAGGCCAGATCATCAAGGCACTGTTTCGCCTCGTCGTATTCCTGCAGCATGGTGGACTCGGTGAGCTCAAGTGCAAGTTGTGACGGCGGGATCTGGTACTGGATGAGAAGCCCCTCGATGGTTGGTGCCAAGCTTGATTGCAACTGGGCACGCGACAGGTTGACACTCATGATGAACGACTTGCCGTACTTTTCCCGCCACAGGGCAAGCTGCTTGCAGGCCGTTTTTAGGATCCACTTACCCAACGGTACGATTTGCCCGGTTTCTTCAGCCAACGGGATGAATTCGCCCGGAGAAACTTGCCCCAGCTCTTCATCATGCCAGCGGATCAACGCCTCGAAACCCTTGAGCGACTTCGAATTCATATCAACAATCGGCTGGTAGTAAAGCTCGAACGCTTCAGCTTCCAAGGCCAATGTGAGGTGGTGGCGTAGCGTCATTTTGCGATACAGCGCATCGGCCATATCTGGCGAGAAGTGATGGCTGCGATTGCGGCCACGCAACTTGGCACGGTGCATCGCCATATCGGCCTGGGTCACTAACGTTTCGATATCTTTCGCATCGGTCGGATAATCCGATGTACCGATACTGCAGCCAATCGACAATTCACCCACTTCCTTGAGGTGGAAGGGGCGGTTTAGGGCTTTGATAAGCTGCTTGGCAAACAGAGCCGAACTGTCGATGTTTCGGTGTTCGGCTTGGACAATAAACTCATCGCCGCCAAAGCGTGCCAGAAGCCCTTTGAACTTGACTTCCTCCTGTAGCCGGATAGCAATCGCTCGCAGCAGCTTATCGCCAATCGCGTGGCCGTAGGTATCATTGACTAGCTTGAAGCCATCAATATCGAGGAACAACAAGCTATAAGGATGCTGGCTGTGCTGGTTTTCGATAATGGCATTAGTGATACCGCGTCGGTTTAGCAACCCGGTCAGGAAGTCATGCTCGGCATTGTATTTGGCTTTGTGGAGCTGCTCTTTTTCCTGGCTGATGTTGATTAGGCTCAGTAGTAGCTGATGTTTATCAGACAGCCACTTACCGTCGATGTTGAGCCAGTTGTGGCTTTTTCCGGTCCAGCACAGTCGCTTGCTTTTCAATACCCCTTCAGTTCTGGCGGTGGATAGCCATTTTTCAGCTAATTGGGCATCACCGAGAAAACTGGCGAGATCGTCGAGGTCTTCGCCAAAAGAGTGGGTAAAAGAATTGTTGGCACTGATCAGGCGGCCGTCTTCTTCAAACAGCAACGCGAGGTTCGAGCTGCCAGAGAATGCCAGCTCACGCCGTAGGCTCGCTTCTTCTGCGATGACTTCAACCAGCATGACGGTCGAACCGTCAGGACCGGGCATACCCGAAAAATAACATAATGCTTTTTTGATCACATTATTGGGTGAGAAGTACCACCAGGTTTTGATTTTTTCGCCTTGATGGAAGCGGCTGAGGTAGCCGTCCAGGATGGCATCGACGGCCTCTGACATATCCAGGCTGAGATCACGAGCAGTCAGTTCACTGGTCGTTTCCGCTTCCCATAAAGAGAGTGAAGCAGCATTGGCCCAAAGAATACGTTTTTGGTGAATATCGAAAATCCAAACAGGGGTCTGCAGGAACTCAAAGAGAGAAAAATTTTGGTTCATCACCAAGGCTTTGTTATTTATTGTGATATTTGTCAGATGCTATATCAAAAACGGCGTTTTAAATACGCATTCGGGATAAAATCGTGAGCTTTATTCACGAAAACTGAAATAAAATATGTAATATCTTGAAATTAAGCAAAAAAGGCGATAGATGTCGCGCTTTTTTGCTGTCATTTCTGATTTTATTGCAGAGCCAGTTTCACTTCTAGGCCAACGAAGACTGGATCGTAGGCGGCACCAGCATCGAGTGCAAAGTGAGCCGCTTCGGTATTACCGAACCACGGTGTGTAAGTAAAGCTAACATCGGCATCACCACGCCACCAGTCTGTGACCCAGTAGTGGATATGTCCGACAGGGTTGAGCAGAAACAGACTGACATCACCCATTGTTTGCGACCCCATCACTTTGCCACGGTTAGCCGTGATTTCCATCTCGGTTTGGAACATCCATTCACCGACCGCTGCACCAAACAGTGGCGTAACGATAATGTCTTGAATCGAAGGCACTTCGGCGAAGGCTTCTACGCCGTACTCCCAGAAAAATGTCGACATTGTCGCTGAGTACAAAAATGACTCCCACTCGTTAAACCCCGAATGGCGCGCTGCGGTGTAGTAAACACCACCGAAGTACGGGTGCATTATATAGTTAAGGTAGTGGTCGTCCTTATCCCAAACCGGGCCTTCCTTGACATTGTCCCACCACTTTTTACCCAAGCCTTTTAAGTTTGTATCCTCAGGATCCCAGTTGGTTACACTTTCTGGGAGCAGGGTCATCAGGCCAACCGTTGCCACGCTTAAGCCCAAAATGGTGTATGACTGCTCAAGCAGATAATCCCAGTCTTTTTCCGGTGCGACTGACAAGTGCTTGGGTAGCGTGTTGGCGGTTGGTTCTGTGGCAGCCGGTTGCAGCGAAAGGCCTTGATCCATGGCTGTGTACTGAAACCCGTTGGTGAAAGCATGTTGCTGACTAGGCTGGGAAGCGTAGCTGTTTAGAAACGTTGGTTGTTGGAATGAACCAACATTGGCATTCTCATTCCATGCGAATGCAGGGGCGCTGGCGGCAATCCCCAGAACAAGTGGTGATAGAAGTGAAGTGCGCAAGATACGCTCCGCAATAGATCAAGGTGGATAGGATAAAAAAGTGTGGGAAGTATCACTGAAATGACAAAAAATTCCTAGTAGCCATTCATCATTATTAGGCAATTTTGTGCAAAAACTTTGTAAAAATTAGCAATTTATATGAATGATTATTGAGATTAATAATCTTGTTCAACTTTTTTGCTGGATTGATGGCTAAAGCGGCAAGCATATTGCGCTTGCCGCTTTGGTTTAGGTTAGCCAACCGCTGGGATCAAACCTGCCATTTGCAGGAATTGGGCGGTGATGATCAGCACGCCGGCACTGGTTGCAGCAATCATTGCGGGCTTTCCGCCTGCGACTTGGTAGCCATTGCTTAGGTCGCCCGTCTTTTGGTGCTCCGTACGTTGGTAACTATGGTCTTCTTCAAATTGCTTGCGCTGTGCACTTACCATGGCGACTGGCAGGAAAATAGCGAGGATAACCAGAGCAATGGCAGCGAAACCCAATGCCATGATGAAGCCTTGCGGGTAGAACAAAGCAAAAGCCAGAGGTGGAACAAATGTTATAGCTGCTGTCTGTAGTCGCCCATACTTCTTATCATGTTGTTTGAAGCTGTCGGCAACAAAGTCAAACAAGCCGAGGCTGACACCCAAGAATGAAGTGGCCAATGCCAAGTCAGCAAAAATAGATACGGACTGGCTAACCATTGGGTTATGTAGCAATTCACTTAGCGAACCAATAAATGAGCCAAGGCTGTTGCTTGCCATCAGATCGTGCTGACTGAGTACGCCTTGGCTTGTCATTTGCCAGAAAATGTAGAGTACTAGTGGCAGGGAAGAGCCGATGATCATGACTTTTTTCAGCGCTTTGATATCCAAGCCGATGTAGCGAACGATAGACGGAATACTGCCGTGGAAGCCAAAAGAAGTGAAGATAACGGGTAAGGCTGAAATGATCAGTCCTTTTTCAACCGGCATGTTGACCAGGTAGCCGCCTTCGACATTCGGTGCGAGCAAGCCGAGCATAACAACTAAGGCAATGGCTTTTAGCGTAAACAGAACTCGGTTAACCATGTCTACCGAGTGGGTACCAATAGCGACGACACCGGCAATGCAGAGCGTAAACAGTACCGTACTGGTTTGTGCTGAAATGTCCAAACCGATCCAGTTAGTCAACTTGTCGTTGAGCTGATCGCCTCCACCGGCAATGTATGCTGCGCACAGTGAGTACATCAGGAAACACACCGCAAAATTCGCTAGATATTGTCCTTTTTTGCCCAGCAAATCGCGGGCCAATGAGTTGAGTGTCGCTTGGTGATCGGCATGCTGGTGAACTTCAAGCATCAAGAGTGCGGTGTAGGTCATCAATGACCAGATCGCAATCATAATCAAAGTCGCAGTGGTAAAGCCAAGCCCGGCTGAGGCCAGTGGAAGGGCAAGCATGCCAGCGCCAATGGTTGTACCGGCGATGATCAGCATACTGCCGAAAGTCTTGTTCATAGACATGGGGTCAATTGCTCCGAGTATTCAAGGTGTTGGTGCTCGGGAGGCGGTGTCTGCACCTGTGGTTACTCCCTTTTCTTATTAAAGAGGGCCACAATGGCAATGAAGTGTCATGTTTTGTTTACACTTTATATAGCCATTGCGGCTATCGATAGAAAGTGCCGACTTGGTGATTATTCATGGTGTGATCCATTTTTTATAGTGATAAATGGTGGTTTCAATGCTTTTGGCAACGCTTGCTTCTGGTGGTGAACAATATAGGGATTGTATTTAACTGTCAACTTTTGTGTTTTTTGGTGTAAATTAATGATTACAGTCGCTGCGGGTTTTATATGTCATAGAACGATATCTGGTTGACAGTGATTGATTACGTAAAAAATAACGTGCTGAAATAGTTAGAGATATGCTTGAATGGATAAATAGAGACTTGGTATAGAAAAAGGATGTCGCAGGTCGGCATAACGGGGAAAAGAGATGCTGAAAATAGCAATGATAAGTACGGGTGAAGAAGTGCTTCACGGAGACATTACCGACACCAATGCTGCGTGGATGTCGTCACTGTTCTTTCAGCGGGGCTTTCCTCTGTCGCGGCGGACGACCGTCGGAGATCAGCTCGATATGTTAGCCAAAGAAATCGAGCACTGTAGCCTGACTGCCGATGTGGTGCTTGTTAACGGCGGTCTGGGGCCGACAACCGATGATCTGACTGCGCAGGCTGCTGCGATAGCTGCCGATGTTGGGCTTGAGTTGGTTGATGAGTGGGTTGTGGCAATGGAAGAAAAATATGCCCGGCTCGGCCGCGTGATGCCCGAGACCAACCTTAAGCAAGCGATGCTGCCGGAAGGTGCAGAAGTGCTGGATAATCCGGTCGGGACAGCTTGCGGGTTTGCGATGCAGATTAATAGGGCTTGGGTTTTCTTTACGCCGGGTGTACCGAGTGAATTCAAGAAAATGACTCAAGAGCAAATATTACCGCGCCTAGACAGTAACTATGCCAATGACAGTGCCCGCGAGTGCATCCGCCTTTATACATTTGGTCTCTCTGAATCCGGGATCGGCCAGTCTCTACAATCTATTCGACTGCCGGACGGCTTCGAGCTTGGTTACCGTTCAGAACTCCCCTTTATCGAGGTGAAAGTCTTTTGTCCGCAGGGACACCAGCAGACGCCGGCCTTGGTCGATGCCATTGCCAGCCAGCTAGGGGACAACCTCGTCGGCCATAACCAACCTTTGCTGCAGGCTGTTGGCGACTTGATAGCAGGCAAAGGGTATAAACTTGCGATAGCCGAGCATTATACAGGGGGCTTTCTTACCAGTTGGCTATATGATGATGAACGTCTGGCGGGGTGTGTTGCCCAATCTTGGATACTCGGTATAGACAGTGCCCCAGAGGATCATGATAAAGCACCTTTAGGTGCGTCATTGTCGATGGCTCAGGTGGCGCGGGATAAAAATCAGGCGGATATTGGGTTGGCGATAGGGACTGAACAAGACGGGCATGTGGTCGTGGCTCTGGTGACACCCGAAGGGGAATGGGCGCAGCAAGTCGCGACAAAACGCCGCTATGGCTCACGCGATTATCGATATGTATTGGCAACGCTGGGATTGGATATGCTTCGCCGTTGGCTTGAAGGCAAACCGGTGTTCGGCCACTCGGAATCGCTGCAGCGTATCGCTCAAGTTGAGAATAAATACTAGGGCGTGGATTAATCCGTTGGGCTGCCGAAATATAGCAGCCCAACCGTTAGCTAGTTTGGTCTGCCCTTATCCTTGAGCGATAGCTTTTACATGCATATTAGCGACGTATTGGTCTTCAGCCCAGTAGATCCGGTCGGCAACCATCGCCTCGGGGTTTAGCTCGACACCTTCCATCACGCGCTTTTTGAAAGCATGGTAGCCAGATCTGTCGATGAGGTGGCCCATGTGGAGATAGACGGGGTTGCCATGGAGCATCTCTTGCTCGAACTCAAACAGGTTGTCGAGGACTTGATGAAGCACATCCTCTGTGACCCAGTTCAGAAATAGCTTACCGACCCTTGGGGTTTTCTTCGATGTCCGCCCACCAAGCTTGACCATGTACAACTGTTTAGGGTTGCGTTGCCAAGCGAGGGTTGGACAAGCCAGAACACACTCGCCACAGCCGATACACTTACTCTCTTCCTTGACGGCTTTACCGTTTTCAAGGCTGAGACAATCAACGGCATGGTGCTCACAAGCTCTTACGCAGGCGCCACAGCCAATACAACGATCGCTCGTAAAATCAATCTTGGCCACCCCGAGTACCCCGAAATCGGACATGTTGGCTTTGGCGCAGTCATTCGGACAACCGACTAGAACTATCTTCAGGTGGTAGGGTTGAGGGTAGACATGTCGCTCAAGACGCCGTGCGAGTCCCGTCGTGTCGGTGTTGGCTTTTTGGCAGATCTGACTACCTTGGCAAGCAACGATATTTCGTCCACCGATACTCTGGTAACCCGCTTGGGTATCTTCTACATCAATACCACATAGATCGACAGTGATATCCTTGATGAAAGGCTCAAGGGCTTTGTTGACTAGCGGGATATCTTCATACTTTATCCCCGGCATCGCGAGTTTTTGACGGGTTGTTAGGTGGATAACGCCATTACCGAACGTTTCCGCAATGTGCTGGGCGGTTGAAAGCAGGTAGGCTGGCATGATCCCGCCCGGAATACGGACGCTGATCATACATTCGCCACGCACCTTTGACAGGCGATATTCACCGTTGGCACGTGCTTTAATGATGTCGATATCAAGACTCATGGTGGCTCCTTAGTCAATCATGTATTGGGCTTGGTCAAAACGAAATACCGGGCCGTCGAGGCACACGTATTTGTCACCGATCCGGCAGTGACCACACTTACCAACCGCACAGGCCATGCGGCGTTCATAGTCGACCCAAATTTGCTCTTTGCTGAGTCCGCGCTCCAGTAATGCCAGCACGACGAACTTGATCATGATAGGGGGACCTACAACAATCGCCTGAATAGCCTCTGGGCACGAGAAATCCAATTGCTCTATGTAATCGGTGACTCGTCCCACGCAGAATTCGTCATCAGGCTCGCCCTCATCCAGTGTGACAATCAGATTTTGCTGATGTCGCCATAGCTCAAGATCTTGCTGGAAGAGAACGGCATCTCTGTTCTTGAAGCCTAAAATCATATCCAGCTGTTTTATTGTTTCTGGGTGGCGGCAAAAATGCGAAAGCAGCCCCTTGACCGGTGCCACCCCGGTTCCCCCTGCAATCACGATGACCTGCTTTTTCTCATATTCCGACATCGGGTAGCCATTGCCGTGGACGCCGCGCATCCATACTTTGTCGCCGGGATGAAGGGCAAACAGCTTATCGGTGACTTTACCGACTTTCCTGATCAGCAGGTCAATATAATCATCCCCGTAATCAGATACCGAGATCGGCGCTTCGCCAGCAAGTGGTAGAGAGACCTCAACGAACTGGCCATAGTGGGTATCGAAGTCTTTGGCGACCCGGAAAGTCCACTCAAGCTGGGTGTGCTTCTCTATGGCTAGGATCTCATAAGGCTTTGGTAGCAGCATGTTTTCAGCTGGCTCGTGGTGCTTGTTGTGGCATTGGCACTGGTGGTTGGATGATTGTTCAGTCATGTTGCGGCTCCAGCGCTGCTGAGTTTACGACGCTTTCTACCACGTCACTCATTTTATTGATGATGTTGGAAAATGAAATGTAGTGCGGACAACGGTCGTCACAACGGCCACAACCTACACACATATGCTCATTACCTTGACGGGCTTTGTAATCATTGACTTTGTGCAAGGCACGGTAGCGCAGTCGCTCTCCGGTTTTGTTGCGGAAATTATGTCCGCCAGCCATATCAGTAAAATCACCGGTCATGCAGCTGGCATGTTGGCGGCGGCGTTCACCGATACGCGCTTCAGTGTTGTAGCTGATATCGAAAACACTGTAACAACTACAGGTCGGGCAAGACGTCGTGCATCGGCCACAGCCGATACAGCGTTTGTCATATTCTTGCCATAGCGGGTAATGCGTAAGGATTTGCCTGATCCGATCTGGGTCGTCGCAGACTTGGTCTGGAGTGCGTACTTTGACCGGGTTGCTGGTGACAAAACGGGGTTCGAAGTTGCTTTCTGAGCCTAGCAGGTCAAAGTAGCCTTTTAGGCTTGGATCTTTGATATTGATTTCGACCCCGCTGTCATCAAACCGCACTGCCGCCGCATAGTCATCGGTCTTATTGGTACCCATGGAAACACAGAAGCAGTTTTCGAAACTCGTCTGGCATTCAAGCAGAACCAGTTTCACCTTCTGGCGTACACGATCGTAATACCAGTCACGGTTGCCGCCATTCTTGAGGTACATATGATCGAGTCGTTCGAGGGCATGGATATCGCACGAACGAGCGAACAGAAGAATTGGCTTAATTTTATCGCTAGGTGCGATGATTTCATCACCATGGAAATGAAATAACGTTTGGGTGATAGGCAGTACCGTTTCTTTGGGTGAGAAGTGGGACTTTTCTTGCCAGACGATATCGGCAGCATTCTCAATATCCTGATAAATCAGGTTATCCGTATCGGCGAACCGACCGCCTCGGTATTCATAAGCCGGGGCAAGTACTCGGTACTGCGAACGCAGGTGTGTCAGCGCCTCGTCGAGTTCATCGAGAGTAAGGTATTTAGCCATCAGATAGCTCCTTCAAGTGAATGGTTAAACAGCGGATCATTTTGCAGGTGGTTGGCGTGCCATTTAATTTGATTGGCTAAATCGACGGTTTCACCGATGACGATTAACGAAGGAGCTGAAGGTTTGTGGTTAAGCAAGCAGTTCTCAAGTTCAATCAACGTGGTGCTCAACTGATGGTGCTGGGGTTGGGTGCCGTGGCTGATAATGGCAATGGGGGTTTTTCCATCCATACCGTGTAGCATAAGGCTAGAAGCAATCCATGCCGCGCAGTGTAGGCCCATATAAAACACCAGCGTGTGATTGAGTTTTGCCAGGCTTTCCCAGTTGATTTGGTATTGCTCGTTATTGCCGCGGGCTGTGACCACGGTAAACCCGCGGGAGATCCCTCGGTGGGTGAGGGGAATACCGCTGTAGGCACAGCACCCCAGGGCGGCAGTTAAACCGGGAATGATCTCAAAGGGGATCTGTTTTTGCTCTAAGGCGAGGGCTTCCTCGCTACCTCGGCCAAAGACAAAAGGGTCACCCCCTTTGAGGCGGCAGATACGAAGCCCGCGCTGGGCCATAGAAACCAACATGGCATTGATCCCTTCTTGGGTAGCCGAAGGGTTGTTATAGCTCTTGCCCACTTCAATGATATGGGTCCCAGGCTTGGCATTTTGAATGATCGCCTTGGTGACGAGATGATCATGCAAAATAACATCGGCTGATTGGATTGATTTCAGTGCCTTGAGTGTCAATAGCTCAGGATCGCCGGGACCTGCGCCGACCAATGAGACGAAGCCTTGCTTTTTTCGGTGTAGAGTCTTCCGGTTATGGGGTTGCCGGGTTGGCAAGGGAGTAGGGTTGGTATTGCGGTTAAGTAATTGCATACACATAATTTCCGAAGCGATGGTAAACAGCCAAGCTGTGTTATCTGCTTGAACTTTATCTGCTCGGAATAGTTGCCCAAAAAGCGGGTCAAATCTATTTTGACTTAATGAACCTTTCGTTCAGTAAAAATGAAAGGTAGTGCATAAGTAATAGTGATGCTATCGATTGATAGGAAAGGTATTTATAGGTAAGTGGTTGATAATATGATGGTTATGTATGTAGGGCGTTTACTGACGTGGCACGATTGTCTATCGGGGTGAGAGTGGTTCGGCTGGAAAGTAAGTTTGCTGTTTCGAAACAGTCAGTTACCTATAGCGATCGACATGATTACTTGTCCAACGGCTTTTCCTGGTAGGGATTACTGACTGTTTTTTAAAGGCTAGCTTGCTGATCTTGCTGCTGGAGTTGGTATTCGAACTCGATATCAACATTGCTCTTGGGGATTGAGCAACATGCTAAGACTTCGCTTGGGGCGATAAATGCCATGGAATCTTGTTGGTCGACCGCGCCCGATTTTAGCTTGCAGCGACAAGCGCCACACATACCGTTGCGGCATTGGTACTCGGGTTGAAAGCCCGCTTTTTCCAGTTGGTCGAGCAGAGGCTCACGGCTATTGCCGTGAACCTCTATACCATTGACGCGAATGGCGACTCGACTCATAGTTCGAAATCACCCAGATCATCGGCACTGACATCGTTATCGATTTGGCCGACGAGGTAGGAACTGATCTCCGCTTCCTGAGGAGCAACCTGAACGTTGTCAGATGACAACCAGGAGTTGATCCATGGGATTGGGTTCTGAGTCGCGCCCGGATAGGCATGCTCAAGGCCCACAGCTGCCATGCGTAGGTTGGTAATGTACTCAACGTACTGGCATAGGATATCTTTGTTCAGGCCGATCATTGAACCGTCCTTGAACAGGTACTCTGCCCACTCTTTTTCCTGCTCGGCAGCATCACGGAAAATAGCAAAGCATTCATCTTTGCACTCTTCAGCAATCTCAGCCATTTCAGGATCGTCTTGGCCGGTGCGCAGCAGATTCAGGATGTGCTGAGTGCCGGTTAGGTGCAAGGCTTCATCACGGGCTATCAGCTTGATGATTTTGGCGTTGCCTTCCATCAGTTCACGCTCGGCAAAGGCAAATGAACAAGCAAAGCTGACGTAGAAACGGATAGCTTCCAGCGCGTTCACTGACATCATGCACAGGTAAAGCTTTTTCTTGATGTCACGCAGGTTCACCGTAATGGTTTGGCCGTTGACGTTGTGCACCCCTTCACCTAGTCGGTGGTAATCGCTGGTTGCTGCGATCAGCGCATCGTAGTACTTGGAGATGTCTCCGGCACGTTTGATGATCTGCTCATTACCCACGATATCGTCAAACACAATCGCTGGGTCATTTGTGATATTACGGATAATGTGGGTGTACGAGCGTGAGTGGATCGTTTCAGAGAACGACCACGTCTCAATCCAGGTTTCCAGCTCAGGGATCGATACGATCGGAAGCAGGGCTACGTTCGGGCTGCGGCCTTGGATTGAATCAAGCAGGGTCTGGTATTTCAGGTTGCTGATGAAAATGTGGCGCTCGTGATCTGGCAGGTTGTTGTAGTCAATACGGTCGCCGGACACATCCACTTCTTCTGGGCGCCAGAAGAAAGAAAGCTGCTTTTCAATCAGCTTTTCGAAAATCTCAAATTTTTGTTGGTCATAACGCGCAACGTTGACAGGTTGGCCAAAGAACATTGGCTCTTTAAGTTGGTCGTTATTTGTTTGACAGAAAGTGCTATATGCCATCTTATCCTCAACATCGATGGGAGCCGAAGCTCCCACCGTTTCAAATCATTAAATCTTGCAGCTTGTGCAGTCGTCTGCGCCTACATCACCCTGGCTATCAGATGCGCCGTCTCGGGTGTTGTGGTAGTACAAGGTTTTCACACCGAGTTTATACGCTGTAAGCAGGTCTTTTAGCAACAGTTTCATAGGCACTTTTCCGCCTTGCTGTCGGCTAGGGTCGTAATTGGTGTTTGCTGAAATCGCCTGATCGATGAATTTCTGCATAATACCAACTAGTTGCAGGTAACCGTCGTTGCTACCGATGTTCCAAAGCAGCTCGTAGTTGTCTTTGTACTTGCTGTACTCCGGCACAACCTGCTTCAAAATACCGTCTTTCGATGCTTTGACAGAGACGAAACCACGTGGCGGCTCAATACCGTTGGTCGCGTTTGAAATCTGCGACGAGGTTTCTGATGGCATCAGGGCCGACAGGGTTGAGTTGCGCAAGCCGTGGGTCTTGATTTCCTCACGTAGCGCTTCCCAGTCGTAACGTAGCTCGGCGGTGCACACTTTATCGATATCTTTCTTGTAGGTATCGATAGGTAGAATGCCCTGTGCGTAAGTCGTCTCGTTGAATAGCGGGCAAGCACCTTGCTCTTTCGCCAAGCCAACAGACGCTTTCAGCAAGTAGTACTGAATCGCTTCGAACGCTTCGTGGGTCAGGTTGTTTGCGCTGCCATCAGAGTAGCGTACGCCGTGCTTCGCTAGGTAGTAAGCAAAGTTAATCACACCCACACCCAGAGTACGGCGGTTCATGGTTGAACGGTAAGCCGCAGGCAACGGGTAGTCTTGGTAATCCAGAAGCGCATCGAGGGCACGTACCGTTAGGTCAGCCAGCTCTTCCAGGTCGTCCAGTGTATCAATGGCGCCAAGGTTGAACGCCGATAGCGTACACAGGGCGATCTCACCGTTTTCGTCTTCCACATTGTTCAGTGGTTTGGTTGGAAGTGCAATTTCCAGACACAGGTTAGACTGGCGGATTGGCGCTACACTTGGGTCGAACGGGCTGTGGGTATTACAGTGGTCGACGTTCTGAATGTAGATACGGCCAGTTGATGCACGCTCTTGCATCAGTAGCGAGAAAAGCTCAATGGCTTTAATTGTCTTACGCTTGATGCTGCTGTCCTGCTCGTATTTCACGTACAGGCGCTCGAATTCTACTTGATCGGCAAAGAATGCATCGTACAGCCCTGGAACATCAGACGGCGAGAACAAGCTGATGTTTTCGCCTTTGATCAGGCGGGTGTACATCAGTTTGTTGATTTGCACGCCGTAGTCCATGTGGCGAACACGGTTTTCTTCAACGCCGCGGTTGTTCTTAAGTACAAGCAGTGATTCTACTTCACCATGCCACATTGGGTAGAACAAGGTCGCAGCACCACCACGAACACCACCTTGTGAACAACACTTAACGGCTGTTTGGAAGTATTTGTAGAATGGGATACAGCCAGTGTGGAAAGCTTCACCGCCACGGATTTCAGACCCTAGGGCACGAATACGGCCAGCATTGATACCGATACCGGCACGCTGCGACACGTAACGAACAATCGCACTGGCTGTGGCATTGATGGAATCTAGGCTGTCATCACACTCGATCAGTACACATGAGCTGAACTGGCGAGTTGGTGTACGCACACCTGACATAATTGGCGTCGGCAGTGAGATCTTGAATTGAGACACTGCATCGTAGAAGCGCTTGATGTAGCCCATACGGGTATCGCGCGGGTATTTGCCGAACAGGCAAGCGGCGATCATCATGTACAGGAACTGGGCGCTTTCGAAGATTTCACCGCTAACACGGTTCTGAACCAGATACTTACCTTCCAACTGCTTTACGGCAGCATAAGAGAAGTTCATATCACGCCAGTGATCGATGTAGTCTTCCATCAGATCAAATTCTTCACGGCTGTAGTCTTCAAGCAAATGCTTGTCGTACTTACCTTTATTGACAAGGTTCGTCACATGGTCAAACAGCGTTGGTGGCTCGAATTGGCCGTAGGCTTTCTTACGCAGGTGGAAGATAGCCAGACGAGCAGCCAGATATTGGTAATCTGGTGTTTCTTCAGAGATCAGATCAGCTGCAGCTTTAATGATGGTCTCGTGAATGTCTTCAGTCTTGATCCCTTCATAGAACTGAATATGAGATTTGAGTTCGACCTGTGAAACCGAGACATTCTCTAAGCCTTCGGCGGCCCAAGTGATGACTCGGTGGATTTTGTCGAGGTCGATACTTTCTGTGCGTCCATCACGCTTGGTAACAGTGAGCTGTTGATTCATTTTTGGTAGTTTTCCCAGATTTCCATCAATAGCAGTGTTTTTTGTAACTTTTAGCAATAATGTTAGCAAAGATTGTGATCTTTGTTGGATTTCTGATTGCCTGTTAAAACACTATATATTGGGGTGTTGAGCTTATAGTGTTACAAGATAGTGGTGAGAGGGGGGTAATGCAAGGCGGTAATTTTTAACCGGCTGTGGATAACATGGGGATTCATAAAATTAAGTTAGTGCCCACTAACTGATTTGCGCAGGTGTGACAATATCATAGGAAAAATCAAAATTTTTTGAGGTTAAAAAAAGCGCCTGCAAAAAAAAAATCCTTGATTTTTTACAGGCGTTGGACGTGTTGATAAAGTTCATTTTTTTTGGTTATTTCTTGGTTAGTTAGTGGCACGTTGCTAGTGGCGCGCACTCGTTTTTCTAGCTGCTGACGACCGCTAAAATCTCACTAGGGTGAGTCAGCACCCCAAGCGCATTCCAATCTGAGGGCGTATGCTCATCGCCAATATATCCCCAACCTGCGACATAGCCAGCCATGTTGGCGGCTTTGGCGGCGATCATGTCTTTTTCAATATCACCGATATAAATGCAGTCGCGGTGATCAACGCCCATTTGCTTGCTGGCATGGAGTAACGGTTCGGGGTGGGGTTTGGCGACAGCAAGGGTATCGCCACAGACAACCGTTTTAGCGCGGAGCAATTCGGGAAAGAAGGGGAGCAGCATGTCGGTCAGGAAGCCAGGTTTGTTCGTCATGATCCCCCAGTTGATCCCTTTTTCATCCAGTTGTTCAAGCAGGGCAACCACGCCGTGGTAGAGCGATGTGTTGACACAAATATTGTCTTGGTAATAGCGCAAAAAATCTTCCCTCAGCGCCATGATATCGAGGTGTTCGGGAATGCGACCAAACCCGGCGGTCAGCAATCCCTTGGCGCCCATGCTGGTGTTGGCCTGGATTTGTTGCTGGGTCAGCGGCGGTTGGTTGTGATCGGCGAGTACCCGGTTAGCCGCATTTGCCATGTCCGGAGCGGTATCTAGCAGGGTGCCATCTAGATCGAACAATATCGCTTTTTTCTTCGTCGCCATATACAGATCCTTGTATCGAAAAGGGGGGCATTACTGGGTATATCAATGAGTATATACGTGGCAATAGAGGAAAAAGCGATCAGTACGATCTATTGCAATAATTCCCTGCTGATAGCAAAGCGGTGATTGATGGATGAAGAGGGGAGGTGCTCAATGAAACAAGAATGCGCCTATCGCAGTCGCTAGGGTGGATCCACCCTAGCGAAAAGGAACTTGATACTGGGTATAGCGGTGTTTGCTGCTACAGCATCGTGGTATGAACGATGTAGTTCACATCAACATTGTTGCCCAGCCAGTAGCGGTCGGTCAGGGGGTTGTAGTGCAGGCCGGTCATATGACGGTCTTGCAGCGGTGTGGCGTCAATCATATCTAGCAATTCTGATGGGCGGATAAATTTCTCGTGGTCGTGGGTCCCCTTGGGAACCAACTTCAGTAGCTGTTCGGCGCCGACAATGGCGAACAGGTATGATTTGAAGTTACGGTTGAGGGTTGAGAAAAACACGTGCCCGCCAGGCTTGACCATTTTGGCACAAGAGGCGATGACTGATGCCGGATCAGGCACATGTTCCAGCATTTCCATGCAGGTCACGACATCGTAGGTTTCTGGAAAAAGCTCGGCATGCTCTTCTGCCGTGCGCTGGACATACTCAAGTTTGGTGCCCGTTTCCAGAGCGTGCAGGCGGGCCACGGTCAACGGCTCCTTACCCATATCCAGCCCCGTTACCTCAGCACCTTCGACGGCCATACTCTCGGCCAAAATACCACCGCCGCACCCGACGTCGAGTACCTTTTTGCCAAAGAGTCCTTCGGCACGATCAATCACGTAGTTGAGGCGTAGAGGGTTGATTTGGTGTAGAGGCTTGAACTCACCTTCCAAATCCCACCAACGGGACGCCATTTGTTCGAATTTGCTGATTTCTGCTGGGTCTACATTCAACTGCTTGGTCATGAATCTTTGCCATATTCCTTTCTGATAGCGGCATTATATACCCAAGCTTATTGAAGGTGCAGGTGTTAGAGAGAAATTATTGGCATGTAAAGAGAATTAAGAGTGGGGAGATGGCTGTCGCTCTGAAAAGGAACGAAGAGCGACAGAATTAGCCATAGGCTGTAACAAGAGACGCGAACAGCTTCGAAAAGGAGAAGTAAAAGGAGTTTCGCTGCCCTTATAAACAATTCAGGCTTAAAAGCAGTGATGCGTTAGGTTCGCATTGTGACTTTTAAGCCCGATAAACATTCCGTGTTTGCATAGGTTTTACTCAGCTGGTTCTAGCATGGCTAGCTGCATCATATCAGCCTGTACACCACCTGTTGTCATGGCGATACCGGCGATTATGAGCATAAGAAGATATTTGCCGCCAATGATACACATACCAAGTGTTGTGATTACTCTGCCTAACATAATTGACCTCGCTTAATGTTTGATTTTTGGAATCTTAGATTTTGTTCTTGCGGGTTCAATTGTACCTAACTGCATAAAAGCAAAATTGATAATGATCAGTTTTTTGTTCAGCTTTTGGTCAGGACGGTGGAGAAGTGGCGTATTTCCGATCTTGCTCAATAATTTACAATTGGTTGCAAATTAAACGTGCCAGAATCAAAACTAAGAAAAGTAATAAAAAACAAGCTTTGAGCAAAAAACAGGCTGTCAGTAAGGTAATACTTAGATTAGTGCTTTCGATTTTTTTTCAATCCGCTAAATTACTCACAACATAATGGTGAAAGGTGTGCCTATCTGGGCTGAAATATGCTATATTCTCGCACCTTGCACGTATGGTACTAGACGTTATAGATATCGTCTTAAATTGGCTCTCAGCCCGTTTTAGCGCTAACTATGCCGTTTGGTATACGTATACGACAGAAATTACCTGAGGGATATTGGCTCCATGAGCGATCTTGCAAAAGAGATCACGCCCGTAAACATTGAAGAGGAGCTGAAAGGCTCGTATCTCGACTACGCGATGTCAGTTATCGTGGGTCGTGCTCTTCCTGATGTGCGTGATGGCCTTAAGCCGGTACACCGTCGCGTTTTATTCGCGATGAACGTGCTGGGCAATGACTGGAATAAAGCATATAAAAAATCTGCCCGTGTGGTCGGTGACGTAATCGGTAAATATCACCCACACGGTGATAGCGCGGTTTACGACACGATCGTACGTATGGCGCAACCTTTCTCTCTTCGCTACATGCTGGTAGATGGTCAGGGTAACTTCGGTTCGATTGACGGCGACTCCGCCGCTGCAATGCGTTATACCGAAGTGCGTATGTCCAAGATCGCCCATGAATTGTTGGCGGATCTTGATAAAGAGACGGTAGATTACGTTCCTAACTATGATGGTACCGAGCAGATCCCTGCGGTACTGCCAACTAGGGTCCCGAACCTGCTCGTTAACGGTTCATCGGGTATCGCGGTTGGTATGGCGACGAATATTCCGCCTCATAACCTTGGTGAGGTCATTGATGGCTGCTTGGCTTATATCAATGATGAGAGCATCACCATTGATCAGCTGATGGAGTATATCCCAGGTCCGGATTTCCCGACTGCAGCGATGATCAGTGGTCGTAAAGGTATTGTCGACGCCTATAAGACAGGTCGTGGCAAGATTTACCTGCGCTCGAAAGCGGATATCGAAGTCGAGAAGAATGGTAAAGAAACCATTATTGTCACCGAAATCCCTTACCAGGTTAACAAAGCTCGCCTGATCGAAAAGATCGCCGAACTGGTTAAAGACAAGAAGATTGAAGGTATCAGTGCCCTGCGTGACGAGTCTGACAAAGACGGCATGCGCATTGTTATCGAGTGTAAACGTGATGCTGTGGGCGAAGTGGTTCTAAACAACCTGTACGCGCAAACTCAGCTGCAGACTACATTCGGTATCAACATGGTGGCACTGGACAACGGCCAGCCGAAGACATTCAACCTGAAAGACATGTTGAAGTGCTTCGTCAACCACCGCCGTGAAGTGGTGACTCGCCGTACTATCTATGAGCTACGCAAAGCCCGTGAACGTGCTCACCTTCTTGAAGGTTTGGCGCTGGCACTGGCCAATATCGATGAGATCATCGAACTGATCAAAAACGCGCCGACACCAGCCGAAGCGAAAGCTGGCCTTGTTGCGCGTGGCTGGGATCTTGGCAACGTTGCAGCAATGCTTGAGCGTGCCGGTACCGATGCCGCTCGTCCAGAATGGCTGGAAGAGCAATACGGTATCCGTGATGGTCAGTACTACCTGACCGAACAGCAAGCACAAGCCATTCTAGATCTTCGTCTGCACAAGCTGACTGGTCTAGAGCACGAGAAGATCCTTGGCGAATACAAAACACTGCTAGAAGAAATTGCTGAACTGCTGTACATCCTTGGCAGCTCAGAGCGTCTGATGGAAGTGATTCGCGAAGAGCTAGAAGCGGTGAAAGAGCAGTTCAACGATGTACGTCGTACTGAAATCACAGCTGCTAGCCACGATATCGACTTGGAAGATCTGATCAACCAAGAAGATGTTGTTGTGACTCTGTCTCACGAAGGTTATGTGAAGTACCAGGTTCTGAGCGACTACGAAGCACAGCGTCGTGGTGGTAAAGGCAAGGCTGCAACGCGTATGAAGGATGAAGACTTCATCGAGCGTTTGCTGGTGGCTAATACCCACGATACGATCTTGTGTTTCTCAAGCCGTGGCCGCATGTACTGGCTGAAAGTGTACCAGTTGCCGCTGGCTAGCCGTACTGCCCGTGGTAAGCCGATTGTGAATATCCTTCCGCTGGAAGAAGGTGAGCGTATTACCGCTATCCTACCGGTGAAAGAATACGAACAAGACAAGTTTGTCTTTATGGCGACTGCCGATGGTACCGTGAAGAAGACGCCGCTGACTGACTTCAGCCGTCCTCGTAGCGCGGGTATCATTGCGGTGAACCTACGTGATGGTGATTCGCTGATCGGTGTTGATATCACCGAAGGTAGCGATGACATCATGCTGTTCTCGAAAGCGGGTAAAGTGGTTCGCTTCTCGGAAGAGCAGGTGCGTGGCATGGGCCGTACTGCTGCCGGTGTTCGCGGTATCAAACTGGCTGACAGTGACAAGGTTGTTTCCTTGATCGTTCCTCACAACGATGGCGATGTGCTAACAGTAACCGAAAATGGTTACGGTAAACGTACAGAGCTTGAGGAATACCCAGCCAAGAGCCGCGCGACCCAAGGTGTTGTGTCGATCAAGGTTTCTGACCGTAACGGTAGCGTAGTTGGTGCTGTTCAGGTTGAAGACGGCGATGAGTTCATGATGATCACCAACGGTGGTACGCTGGTTCGTACCCGTGTGGCTGAAGTGAGCCGTGTCGGTCGTAATACCCAGGGTGTTACCTTGATCCGTACCACTGAAGGCGAGTTGGTTGTTGGCCTACAGCGTATCGATGAGCCGGAAGAAAAAGAGCTTATCGAAGATGCGGAACTGGTCGAAGGTGAAACACCTGCAGAGGGCGAAACGCCAGCTGCGGACACGCCAGCAGACGACTCTTCTGAGCAAGAATAACTAACCAGTTAGTTAATCTGATAAAAGCGCAGCCACTAGGCTGCGTTTTTTTATGCCTGAAGGTAATCACCAAGACAAAGCCATACTATTTTCCCTTAGCCCCTTTTCAGCACCGTCATAAAGGTGTAAAAACAGACATGGGTCACAGCATATGACCACAACCTTATGTTTTTCCAGCAGGAGCAAGTCTTACACCATGGACAACGTTTATAATTTTTGCGCCGGCCCAGCGATGATCCCGGCAGACGTATTGAAGAAGGCCCAACAAGAACTCGTCAATTGGAATGATCTCGGTACCTCGGTGATGGAAATCAGCCACCGCGGCAAAGAGTTCATTGCTGTGGCCAAACAGTCCGAGCAAGATTTACGCGACCTGCTTTCTATTCCTGATAACTATCACGTACTGTTCTGCCACGGTGGCGCACGTGCCCAGTTTGCCGCGGTACCGATGAATTTGTTGGGGGACGCTGAAAGCGCCGACTATATGGATGGCGGTTATTGGGCCCACAGCGCCGCTCAGGAAGCGTCAAAGTATTGCCAGCCAAATGTGGTTGATATCACCTGTGAGCGGGACGGTAAAAAAGCGATTCTACCAGCGACAGAGTGGCCGTTGTCTGATGAGGCTGCCTTTGTCCATTTCTGCCCGAATGAAACCATTGATGGACTGGAAATTCGTGACTTGCCCGTAACGGACAAGCCGATTGTGGCCGATTTGTCTTCAACGATTCTGTCTCGCCCGATTGACGTATCGAAGTACGGTGTGATTTATGCCGGTGCCCAGAAAAATATCGGCCCAGCCGGCCTGACCATTGTCATTGTTCGTGATGATCTGCTAGGCAAGGCTAAGTCGATCCTACCGAGCATCCTTGACTACACCGTTCAGGTCGATAAAGAGTCGATGTTCAATACGCCACCAACGTTCGCTTGGTACCTTGCCGGTGAAGTCTTCAAGTGGCTTAAGGGGCTTGGTGGTATGGAAGCGATGGAACAACGCAATGTAGCCAAAGCCAATGTGTTGTATGACTATATCGATCAGTCAGATTTCTACCGCAATGAGGTTCACGCTGACAACCGCTCTTTGATGAATGTCCCTTTCCAGCTCAAGAACCCAGAGCTGGATGGTTTGTTCTTGGAGCTGGCGGATGCTGCTGGCCTGAAGGCGCTCAAGGGCCACCGTGCGGTTGGCGGTATGCGTGCTTCGATTTACAACGCTATGCCAATAGAAGGCGTACAGGCGCTGGTCGAGTTTATGAAGCAGTTCGAGCAGGAAAATGCTTAAGCTACAGGGGTAAACCTCTGCTGCTCGTAATACGGAAAAAGCCGCTATCAGCGGTTTTTTTCCGTTCTAGAGTGGCTGAACACCAATGTCGTTGTGAATTTGGTGTTGTCGTCATTGGGGGTAAACGTCCATCCCATACGCTCACATATTCGTTCAACAATCACCAGCCCACAGCCGTAGCCGGCATTGAATGTGGCATGGCCATCATGGTAGTTGATGATAGTGAGGGTATTCCCGGCAAGCTGGATTTGGATATCGCCCACGCTGTAACTAAACGCATTTTTGATCAGGTTGTTGATGACAATGTTGATAAAGCTTTCCGGAGCGAAAATCGTACTTGGTGACTGTGTCTCCAAGACATAGCTGGTATCTTGCTTGGCGAAGATGGGGGCCATGGCATCGAGTTGCTGGCGGAGGTTATGCTCTAGCTGATAGGTACCGAAATGATGTTGGTCAATACTCTCTTTACCAAGCAGCAAGAAGGCTTCGGTGAGCTCCCGCATCTCTTCACTGGCTTGCTGTAAGCGGTTGATGGCTTTCACAGCCAGCGGCGGCTGATTAGGCACTTTACCCAGCAGTTCAGCCGAGCCCTGAATTACCATGATAGGTGTACGAAGTTCATGTGATGCGAAGCGGCTGAATTCATGCTCGCGTTGGAAATAGCGGGCGATATCTACCTTGCTTTCATGCAACGCTTGTTCAATCTCTCGGGTTTCCTTGTAATCGGTCTCGACTAAAAAATCCGGTTGGTCGGGGGGCATATTACGGATTTTATGCTCGATGGTTTCAAGCGGCCGAGAGACACTTTTGACAAAATACCAACTGTATACCAGCACGGCGAGGGAGACCAAGCCGCCTAAGCTGAATGTCATAAAGTGCAGGCGGGCCTCGTATTCATCGAGATAATCATCGGCATCATCTTGGAAGACGATATAGAAGAGCCCATCACCGGACGGGTGCTCGGTAACGATAAAGTGTTTATCTTCCTTACCTAACAGGTGCTCATAAAACCCGGGCTCTTGATAGCTGACCAGCCAGGATGGCGGGTTTTCTTTGCTCCAATAGCTGTAGAACTCTTTTTCATTGGGGGGCTGGGCTTGGTCACCGAATCGTTGATAATCGCGGCTGTAGCGACTGGCTTCGGTATCCAGCCAGTGATGAAGACTGATGATTTCTAATTCATTCTCGGCTAAATAGATCATTGACCAGAATAGCGTGAACATGATGAGTGTCGGGATGCCGAAACTCCAGCGAATTTTGCGGTATATGCTGGGGTAGGGCTTAGCTCTTGATGCGGTAGCCTTGGCCATGGATAGTCTCTAATCGTGTTTCAGCAAAGCCTTTGTCAATGGCATTTCTTAGGCCGTAGACATGGCTGCGTAATGCATCGCTTCCGGGGACCTCTTCTCCCCAAATTGTATCTATGACTTCTTGCCTGGATACGATGGCTGGCGCTTTTTGCATAAGAAGCGACAGGATCTTAAGTTGGATCCGGCTTAGCTTGATAGGTTTGTTTGCTCGCAAAACCTCGCCGGTTGCTTGATTGACTGTGATATCGGCAAAGCAGATCAAGCCGATACCTTTGCGTGCCCCTCGACAAGCAAGTGCCTGTAACCGGAGGCATAGTTCTTCCATGGCAAAGGGTTTTATGAGGTAATCGTCTCCCCCCGCCTGAAAAGCGGCGATTTTATCTTCGAGGCTATCTTTTGCTGTTAAGAAGAGAATAGGGGTGTCGCACATCACTTCTTCGCGTATTTTCTTTACGGCAGAAATCCCATCAACCTTGGGCATCATAATGTCCATGATAATGACATCGTAGTGATTTTCCTTGACCAACTGGATCGCTCCAAGGCCATGGTAAGCGCAGTCAATGGTATAGCCTTCTAGCTCAAGATAATCAGCCAGCGTTTCTGCGACGTGGTGGTTATCTTCGACAATCAGCACTTTCATAAGCTTGTATATTTTTCCTCGTAAGACATTTCTTCACGCTTGCTTCACAGCCGCAGCTATAAAATACCGCCAGTTCTTAATTATGCACAATTAATCATAGGTAAATTATGAAAAAAATGGCACTAGCTTCTCTGGTCGCAACGGCGTTGGTTGGCTGTGGAGGCGGTTCGGGCTCGGGCAGCTCAGCGACTGAGACTAAATCAGGCCGTCTTGACGGTCAGGTTGCCAACATTTCCCATGCGGAAAAGACAGTGACGGTTAACGGTTATGCCTTGCGTAGCGAAGGTGCGCCTGCGGTATACCGTAACGGTGTGACGCTGCCTTTTTCTGAATTGGAAAATGGCATGCGAGTGCAAATCGAGGCAGAGAGCGGCTCGATTGAAACCATGAAGCTGGATCCGTCACTAACCGGTGTTGTCACTGCGATCAATGGCAGCAAATTCACGGTTAACGGTATCGAGCTGACATATTCTGGTTTGGGCAGTATCAGTGTCGGTGACTGGGTAATGGTAACGACTTTCCCGTTGGCTGACGGCTCGGTGGAAGTGGTTGCGGTTACGAAAGTGCCCGATCTTGGTTTTGTTGAAGTGGAAGGCCCGGTCTCGCAGCTAGACAGAACGGCTAACACGTTCAAGATTGGCACAGTAACCGTTGATTATAGCAATGCCGATGTTGATGATCGGGATGAGTTGGCCAATGGGGCGTGGGTCGAAGTCTATGGTGATATGCACGGTAATACTTTGATCGCCACCGAGGTTGACGTTGAAGATGACGTTGATTACGACGATACCGAAGTCGAAGGTGTGATTTCCTGGGTCAATAATAGTTTGACCCAAATCGAGCTCAATGGCCGTTTGCGTATCGAGGTGAATGACAGAACTGAGTTCGATGATGGCCGCCGTGAAGACTTGGCATCCGGCCGCTGGGTCGAGGTCGAGATGGCGTACCGCTCAGGACGTTTGATTGCGACTGAAATCGAATTTGAGGACGATGGCAATATCGTATCGGGTAAAGAATTTCAGGCCGTTGGCGAAGCCAATTACCAAGCGGGAGTTTTCACCATCAATGGTATTGAGATCGAGATTGATCGCAATACGGAATTTGATGACGGCCTGAACCACGATAATCTTGATAAAAGCTGGGTTGAGGTTGAAGGCCGCTTTGTCTCCGACCGTTACGTAGCGATCGAAATCGAACGCGAAGATCGCTTTGATGATGAAATCGAACTCGAAGGGCCGGTAAAAGGTGGCACTATCTGGGGCTACTCGGCGTCGGACAGCTCATTGGGTAAATACGAAGGCCGCTGGGTCGACCTTGATTGTGACTTTGACGGTACCTATTTATCCGACTGTGATGATTAAGCTTCATCTGAATTAGCATGACAAAAGCGCCAGTGGGCGCTTTTTTGTTGGTTGCAAGAAAGGCGGAATAAGGTGCGTGAATTCAGTACTAGCGAACTGAGGCATTATTGGTTAATCTGCAATGACTGCGACCAAACAGGATTAATGAAATAACAGATGGAAAGTTTAACGTTACAGCCGATCAGTAAAATTAATGGCACCGTAAATTTGCCAGGTTCCAAAAGCGTCTCGAACCGAGCTTTGCTATTGGCAGCGTTAGCAAGCGGTAAGACCCGACTGACTAACCTCCTTGATAGTGATGACATCCGTCATATGCTAACAGCCCTGACCAAGCTGGGAGTGAGCTATCAACTGTCTGAAGATAAGACCGTTTGTGAAGTCACGGGCCTAGGTGGTGCGTTCAAGCCTGCCGCGGCAATGGAGTTATTTTTGGGGAATGCCGGTACCGCAATGCGCCCATTGGCTGCGGCGCTGTGTTTGGGGGATGGCGAATATATCCTGACCGGTGAACCGCGGATGAAAGAACGCCCAATCGGCCACTTGGTTGATGCCCTGCGTACTGCTGGCGCTGACATTACCTATTTGGAAAATGACAACTACCCACCACTGAAGATCAAAGGCACGGGCCTTCAAGGTGGCGAAGTAGAAATCGACGGCTCAATCTCCAGCCAGTTCCTAACTGCCTTTTTGATGTCGGCACCGTTGGCCTCGGCCGATACGGTGATCCGCATTAAAGGTGAGTTGGTTTCGAAACCTTATATCGATATTACCTTGCACATCATGGCCCAGTTCGGTGTCGAGGTGGAAAATCGCGACTACCAGGAGTTTGTCGTTAAAGGCGGCCAGACCTATCAGGCGCCGGGAGACTTTTTGGTGGAAGGCGATGCCTCATCGGCCTCTTACTTTTTGGCAGCGGCTGCCATCAAGGGCGGTGCAGTGAAAGTGACTGGTATTGGCAAGAAGAGTATCCAGGGCGATGTTCAGTTTGCCGACGCGTTGGCCGCGATGGGGGCTGAAATCGAGTGGGGCGATGACTATGTAATTGCCCGTCGAGGTGAATTGAAAGCGGTTGATCTGGACTTTAACCATATTCCAGATGCGGCAATGACTATCGCCACCGCGGCTTTGTTTGCCGAAGGCACAACGTCAATCCGTAATGTCTATAACTGGCGTGTGAAGGAAACCGACCGTCTGGCAGCAATGGCGACGGAATTGCGTAAAGTGGGTGCTGAAGTGGTTGAAGGTGAAGACTTTATTACCATTACACCGCCTGTGACGTTGACCCATGCCGCGATTGATACCTATGACGATCACCGCATAGCGATGTGCTTCTCGCTGGTGGCCCTGAGTGATACACCGGTGACGATCAATGATCCTAAGTGTACCTCCAAAACCTTCCCGGATTACTTCGATAAGTTGGCAATATTGAGCAACTAATTATCTAAGTTGTCAATATATAAAGAAAACCCGCTGGCTAGCGGGTTTTTGTTTTTCTGGATGAGTATTTGGCCTTAAGCCGGATTACTGATTGGTATCACAACTTTTTTCTCGTATAATATGCCCCCGTTTGAGAGTGGTAATAAGTATCGGTATGTCCTTGATGGCGTGGCGATGGGTATTACTGCTTTGATTTAAACAAGTTTGGAGATTACCTATGTCTACTCACGCACCAGTGATCACTGTCGATGGACCAAGCGGTGCCGGTAAAGGCACGCTATGCATGCTGTTGGCAGAAAAACTGGGCTGGAAGTTATTGGACTCTGGCGCCATCTATCGCGTGCTGGCCCTTGCGGCGCTGCACCACGGTGTTGACCTTGAGTCTGAAGACGCACTTGTCCCTTTGGCTGCCCACTTGGATGTGCAGTTCGTGGCTGAAGGCGAGTTGGTAAAGGTGATCCTTGAAGGGGAAGACGTGTCGGGTGAACTTCGTAAAGAAGAAACCGGCATGGCAGCCTCTAAGGTGGCAGCACTGCCGCGCGTTCGTGAAGCGTTGCTTCGCCGCCAGCGAGCCTTCAGTGAAGCGCCGGGTTTGGTGGCGGATGGCCGCGATATGGGCACCGTTGTGTTTCCTCAGGCAGAAGTCAAGTTCTTTCTTGATGCCAGTGCTGAAGAACGTGCGAATCGTCGCATGAAGCAGTTGCAACAGAAAGGGTTAGATGTTAGCTTTGACCACCTTTTGAAAGAAATTCAGGAACGTGACGATCGAGATCGCAACCGTGCGGTCGCACCGTTACGTCCCGCGGCTGATGCTTTGGTGCTAGACTCTACAGAGATGTCTATTGACCAAGTCATTGAACTTGCATTAGCCCATATTGAAACGAAATTGTCAGCCGAATAATTCGGCAGATGGCGTCGGTGTCACGGATGATAACTGACTTTACTACCAACCCCATGCGGTAGGATACCCATGGTTGTTAATCACATTGAAGATTAAATAATGACTGAATCTTTTGCTCTACTTTTTGAAGAGTCTCTAAACGAACTAGAAACACGTCCAGGCGCGATCGTTAAAGGTACTGTTGTAGCTATCGAAAACGGTTACGTACTAGTTGACGCAGGCCTTAAGTCTGAGTCTTCTATCCCTGCTGAAGAATTCAAGAACGCTGCTGGCGAACTTGAAATCGAAGTTGGTGCTGAAGTTGACGTTGCACTAGATGCAGTAGAAGACGGCTTCGGTGAGACTAAGCTATCTCGTGAGAAAGCTAAGCGCCACGAAGCTTGGATCGTTCTTGAGAAAGCTTACGAAGACGCTGAAACTGTTGTTGGTATCATCAACGGTAAAGTTAAAGGCGGCTTCACAGTTGAACTTAACGGCATCCGTGCGTTCCTACCTGGCTCTCTTGTAGACGTGCGTCCAGTTCGTGACACTGCTCACCTAGAAAACAAAGAGCTAGAGTTCAAAGTAATCAAGCTAGACCAGAAGCGTAACAACGTAGTTGTTTCTCGTCGCGCAGTTATCGAATCTGAAAACAGCGTTGAACGTGATGAGCTTCTTGCTTCTCTACAAGAAGGCATGGAAGTTAAAGGTATCGTTAAGAACCTTACTGACTACGGTGCATTCGTTGACCTTGGCGGTGTTGATGGTCTACTACACATCACTGACATGGCTTGGAAGCGCGTTAAGCACCCATCTGAAATCGTTAATGTTGGCGACGAGATCAACGTTAAAGTTCTTAAGTTCGACCGTGAGCGTACTCGCGTATCACTAGGTCTTAAGCAGCTAGGCGAAGATCCATGGGTAGCTATCGCTAAGCGTTACCCAGAAGGCACTAAGCTTTCTGGCCGCGTAACTAACCTAACTGACTACGGCTGCTTCGTTGAAATCGAAGAAGGCGTTGAAGGTCTTGTACACGTTTCTGAGATGGATTGGACTAACAAGAACATCCACCCATCTAAAGTTGTTAACGTGGGCGACGAAGTTGAAGTTATGGTTCTTGATATCGACGAAGAACGTCGTCGTATCAGCCTAGGTCTTAAGCAGTGTAAAGCTAACCCATGGCAGTCATTCGCAGAAATGCAAGCTAAGGGCGATCGCGTAACTGGTAAGATCAAGTCTATCACTGACTTCGGTATCTTCATCGGTCTTGAAGGCGGCATCGACGGTCTAGTTCACCTATCTGACATTTCTTGGAATGTTGCTGGTGAAGACGCAGTTCGCGACTTCAAGAAAGGCGACGAGATCTCTGCTGTAGTTCTAGCGGTTGACGCTGAGCGTGAGCGTATCTCTCTAGGTGTTAAGCAGATCGAAGAAGACCCGTTCAACGGCTACGTTGCTGTTAACAAGAAAGGCGCACTAGTAACTGGTACAGTTACTGCAGTTGATGCTAAAGGCGCAACTGTTGAGCTAATCGAAGGTGTTGAAGGTTACCTACGTGCTTCTGAAGCATCTGTTGACCGTGTTGAAGACGCAACTCTAGTTCTTTCTGTTGGCGATTCTGTTGAAGCTAAATTCACAGGCGTTGACCGTAAGAACCGCGTAATCAACCTATCTGTACGCGCTAAAGACGTTGCTGAAGAGCAAGAAGCTATGGCTAACCTGAACAAGCAAGACGATGCTTCTTTCGGTAACGCAATGGCTGACGCTTTCAAAGCGGCTAAAGGCGAATAATTGAGCGAGGGGGGATCACTTTTCCCCCTAAGCGGTTATACTATTGAGAAACATACTAAAAACGGAGTGTTTATGACAAAGTCTGAATTAATTGAAAGACTATGTAGTCAACAAACACATCTTTCTGCCAAACAGGTAGAAGATGCAATTAAGGAAATCCTTGAGCATATGGCTACGACACTTGCCGAGGGTGACCGGATCGAAATCCGTGGCTTTGGTAGCTTCTCGTTGCATTACCGCGCTCCACGTGTAGGTCGAAATCCGAAAACAGGTGACAAAGTTGAGCTGGACGGCAAGTACGTTCCTCACTTCAAGCCAGGTAAGGAATTACGCGACCGTGTTAACTTGTCGATTGCTAGTTAACCGCGTTTAGAACAAAAAAACGGCATGCTGTTAAGTATGCCGTTTTTTTATGCGTATTGATCATGGTCTGATGAGGCAAAATCTTGCATAATCAGGCCATACCCTTCTGTGTTTATACCAGATGTTTTTCTGTTTTGGGGCATTGCCTTTACCAGATAGGTATCATCTCCATTTCGTTCAAGTGAGAAGGATTCACGATGAAGATACTGACTGTACTCTTACTGGCTGCATGTTTTTTGGTTACCCTTGCGCTGGGTGCCCAAAATCAGCAGTTGGTTAACTTTGACTTTCTGTTAGCCCAGGGAGAATTCCAGCTTTCGACTTTGCTGGGTATCGCCTTCGGTTCCGGGTTTGTGATCGGCTGGCTGATTTGTGGCCTGCTATACCTTAAGACCCGTTTCACCAAAAACCGCCTGAGCAAGAAAGTACAAAAGCAGAAACAAGAATTGGATCAGCTACGAGCCGAGCCAGTTAAGGAATAACATTTAATGCTAGAACTGTTGTTCCTGCTATTGCCTATCGCGGCCGCCTACGGCTGGTACATGGGTAACAGGAGCGCTAGTAACAAGCAACAAGAGCAGTCTCATCACATGTCACGCCAGTACGTGACAGGTCTGAACTTGCTGTTGTCGGATCAGTCCGATAAAGCAGTAGACGTGTTTATTGAGCTGCTCCAGGTTGATAGCGAAACCATCGATACACACCTGGCTTTGGGAAATCTTTTCCGAAGCCGGGGAGAAGTTGATCGTGCGATTCGTATCCACCAGAATTTAATTGCCCGCCCGAACCTGACCATCGATCAACGTAATCTCGCTCTGCAGCAACTGGCGCAGGATTATATGGCGGCTGGTTTCTTTGACCGCGCCGAAAAAATCTTCGAGCAGCTACTGGACGAGCCCGATCATCGTAAAGGGGCTTTGCAGCAACTTCTGACTATCTACCAGCAGACCCGGGAATGGGAAAAGGCAATCAATATTGCTACCCACCTGGTCAAAATGGGTAAGAGTAAACTCAAGCACGATATTGCCCACTACTGGTGCGAAATGGCGATGCTTGAAATGAGTGCGCAGAATCCTGATAAAGCGAAGCAGCTGATCAAAAAGTCGCTGTCGGCGGATAAGAGCTGTGTCAGGGCCAGTATCATGCTGGCAAAAATCTTTATAGCCGAAGAAGAGTTCAAAGCGGCCGCTAAGCAGCTTGAGCGTGTTGCTGACCAGGATCTCGAGTTTATTGGCGAAGCGCTGCCACTTCTGTTGCAGTGCTACGAGGCGATGGACAATGAATCTGGTTGGCTTAAGTACCTACGTTACTGTGTTGAGCAAAAAGCCGGTTCAACGGCTGAACTGATGCTGGCTGACGAGATAGCCAAGCGGGAAGGCCCGACCATGGCCCAGACGTTCATGACCCGCCAGTTGCAGAAAAACCCGACCATGAAGGGCTTCTATCAACTGATGGACTATCATTTGGACGAGGCTGAGGACGGCAGGGCGAAAGATAGCTTAACCACGCTACGTGGCTTGGTAGGAGAGCAGCTTAAAATTAAGCCTCACTATCGCTGTCGCCAATGTGGTTTTGCAACCCATTCCTTGTACTGGCAATGTCCATCTTGTAAAGGGTGGGGGGCAATAAAGCCTATCCGCGGTTTGGATGGCGAATAAGTCTAGGGGCTGTTGACCTTTCATTACATGTTAAAACTATCATAAGAGGCCTGCTTGATACTCAAGCGGGCTTTTTTGTAATTAAAGTCAGGCTAATTTGGCCTAATATTGAAAGTTAAAATTTTGACCGCTCATTTTTACAGGAAAAATGGCAACAAAAACTTTAGTGAGCTGAATAAACGATTGGCTAAATGTATTGAGTGCACATTTTGGCTGTTTGGTGTTAATTTTCAATTAATGCTCGATAAAAAACTATTTTGATGTACAATCCTGAGCGCGCTCAGCTAGCTGGGCTAGTTTGACCTTATGACTAAGCAGGAGATGCCATGTTAGATCCAAAAGTAATTGTCGCTCTCGACTACCCAAGCCAAGACGAGGCGCTAGCCTTTGTTGACCGGATTGAACCGGGAAGTTGCCGATTGAAAGTTGGTAAAGAGATGTTTACTTTTTTTGGCCCTGACTTTGTGCGTAAACTGCATGATCGGGGCCATTCTGTATTTCTGGATTTGAAATTCCACGATATTCCCAACACCTGTTCACGCGCAGTGGCTGCGGCTGCTGATCTGGGTGTATGGATGGTGAATGTCCATGCCAGCGGTGGCGAACGTATGATGACAGCATCACGCGAAATTCTTGAGCCTTTTGGCAAAGACCGTCCGCTACTTATCGGTGTCACCGTGCTAACCAGTATGGAAGCGTCCGACCTGCAAGGTATTGGCATCACAGCAGAACCAAAAGACCACGTTTTGAACCTTGCCCGCCTGACCAAGAATAGCGGTCTTGACGGTGTGGTGTGCTCTGCCCATGAATCAACCATGCTGAAGACTGAGCTGGGAAGCGAATTTAAGCTGGTGACGCCAGGTATCCGTCCTGCTGGCAGCGCTGCAGGCGACCAGCGCCGTGTCATGACCCCAGTTGAAGCGGTACAGGCTGGCTCTGATTACTTGGTTATCGGCCGCCCAATTACCAAAGCGGCAGATCCTGCTGCGGTACTGGCTGAAATCAACAAGACGCTTGCTTAACTGACAGCTACTTATTTTATAAAGACAGGTCCTCATGAGGGCCTGTTTTTTTATATATCAATATAAAATTCGTGATAGAGCAGACAGTTGCTCGTCGTTGCTCATCCTAAACTAGATAAAGGAAATCTAGTTTAGGTGGTCTATGGACTCGGATTTAGCGCTAACGTCCCCTTATATCCGGCTTGGCATCGCCTTGCTGCTTGGTGCCATCATAGGTATCCAGCGTGGCTGGGTCGAGCGCAACGAAGCGGCTGGCAGTCGTATTGCCGGTATAAGAACCTATTCGCTCGTTGGCCTGCTCGGTGGTATCTGTGGCCTGCTGGCCGAGCATTTTTCAGAGCTATTCCTCGGTCTGTCCTTTGTGGCGTTGACCATCGTGTTGACCGTGGCCTATTCACAACGGCTAAAATGGCAAACCAACCTCAGTATCACGGGTTTGGTGGGGACGTTAATTACCTTCCTGCTCGGGGCACTGGCGATTGTTGGTGACCCCACTTTGGCGGTCTCTGCTGCGGTGATCACCGCGATTATTCTTGATAACAAACAAGAGCTGCACGCTGCCCTGCAGCGGCTGCAGGAGTATGAGTTGGATGCCGCCCTTCGTTTGTTGCTTATCTCTGTTGTCTTATTGCCGCTACTGCCCAATGAACCGATGGGACCGTGGGGAGCTATCAACCCCTACGAAATTTGGTGGATGGTGGTGTTGATCGCCGGTATTTCCTTTGTCGGCTACTTTGCAATGAAGATCGGCGGGACCCAAAAGGGGATTTTGTTGACTTGCCTCTTTGCCGGGCTCAGTTCGTCGACGGCTCTGACATTACAGTTTTCCCACTTGTCGAAACAGCAGCCGCAACTTAATGGCTTGCTAGGCAGTGGGATCTTGCTCAGTTGCGGCACCATGTTCCCTCGTATTCTTTTTGTTTGCTCAGTTGTAAACCGGCAACTGATAGATTGGCTATGGCTGCCTATGTTGTTGATGATGCTTGGCTTCTATCTGCCGGCATGGTGGATCTGGCAGCGAAACAAAGTCGATAGCCAGACCAACCCCGAGATGAAACAAAACCCGCTGGCGCTGACTTCCGCATTGGGTTTTGGATTAATATTGCTGCTGATTATCCTGCTGGCCAATGGGTTGCAGGAATGGTTTGGCAATACGGGGACTTTGGTTCTGGCGGCGATTTCAGGGATCACCGATGTCGATGCCATCACCCTTGCGCTGGGCCGACAGAGTGCCGATGGCCGGATGTTAGCAACGGCATCGATGGGGATTTTTATCGCGGCAGCCGTGAATAGCCTGGTAAAAATGGGGATGGCGTGGTTTATCGGCGAGCCGGGTTTGCGAAAATATGTCGCTTTGCCTGTGATTGGGGCGGTGATGCTTGGTGGCTTGGCGGTGCTATTGGTTTAGCCAGGAACAGATCGAGATGAAGCAAAAAACGGGCGATAGGCCCGTTTTGGATGTCACATGTTGAACGCCGTTAGGTAGCGCAGAATCAACACTCTATTTTCGGTGTTGCCCGGCTGATACGGTTGCTCCGGTCATGGGATGGGGCGGAAAAGTGGCTGTCGAGCAATTTCTGGGTCAGCGCGTGCTGCGGATTGCCGAATACCTCATTGGTTTTGCCCTGTTCAACAATCACACCGTGCTGCATCACGATCACCCGGTCGGAGAAATGCTTGATCACCCCCATATGCTGTGACACATAAATGTATGACAGTCCCATTTCTTCCTGAAGCTCAAGCAGCAGGTTGATGATCTGCGAGCGCATCGACATATCGAGTCCGTTAAGCGCTTCGTCAGCAACAATAATACAAGGCTGTAGGATCAGGGCGCGGGCCAGAGATACACGCTGCTTTTGGCCGGTTGCAAGCATTTGCGGGTAAAAATAAGCATGTTCAGGCAGTAAACCCACACGTTTTAGGGTTTCCATGATCCGGCGCTCACGGGCTTGCGGTGTCATGTTGGTGTTTCGCTTCAGCGGACCTTCGAGGATTTTACCGATCTGGATCCGCGGGTTTAGCGACGTGTTGGGATCTTGAAAGATCATTCTGATCAGCTTGCAGCGGGTCTGGTAATCACGGTGCGTTAGCGGCTCGCCATTAACACGGATCACTCCCTCGGTCGGCTCGACCACCCCTGAGAGCATTCGCGCCAACGTGGACTTTCCTGAGCCATTTTCTCCCATAAAGGCAATTGTCTCCCCGGCTTCCAAGCTGAAGGAGACCGGTTTAACTGCCTCTATGGTGCGGCGGCGGAATAAGCCTGAGCGGTAATGGTAGTCTTTTTTAAGGTTCTCGACTTCAAGTAACGCACTCATTTTGTATTGCTCTCCATGTTCAGCGGAAAGTGACAGCTGAACTTGTGATTCTTGATCTTTCTGCGCTTCGGCACTTCGACACATTTACGCTGGGCATGCGGGCAACGGGGCCCGAGTCGGCAGCCGATCGGAAGGTGCTGAAGCGGGGGAATAGAGCCCGGCAGAGTTTCCAGCTTACTTTTATGGGCAAGCTTATCGAGGTTGAAATCGGGCATGGCCCGGAGCAATGCTTCGGTATAGGGATGATGCGGCGATTCCAACAATTGTTGTCGATTGGCGGACTCAACAGACTGGCCACAGTACATGACCGTGATCCGGTCTGCCCATTGGGTCACGGTGGTCAGGTCATGGCTAACCAGCAAGATAGTGGTATTGCCCAGTTGGTTCATCCGGCTCAACAAGCGGAAAATTTGCGCTTGGGTGATCGGATCCAAATCATTGGTCGGTTCATCGGCGATCAGTAGTCGAGGGCGGTTGGCGATCGCCATGGCAATCATTACCTTCTGGCATTCCCCATCAGTCAGTTCGTAGGGGTAGCTCCGCATCACACGGCGGTGATCTTTGATCCCGACTTTGTGAAGCAGGGCGATAGCTTGCTTCTGGCGCCAGTGGAACCGTTGCCAGAAAGAGCCATTGAACGACGCTGATGGAATGGCTTCTTCTAATTGTGCGCCGACTTTTTCAGACGGGTCAAGGCAGGATGACGGTTCCTGGAATATCATCGCAATTTCCCGGCCGACAACCCGACGCCGCTCGCGCGCTGACAGGGTCAGCAAGTCTACATCACCCAGACGCAGACGGTCGGCACTGACCCGCCAGTTGCTCTTGGTCACACCGGCGATGGCTTTGGCAACCAAGCTTTTACCCGAGCCGGATTCGCCTACTAAGCCACGGATCTCGCCTTCGTTAATGGTCAGGCTCATCCGCTCAACCGCTTTTACCATGCCTTGTGGCGTATCGATCTCAATGGTCAGGTTACGAATATCTAATAGTGGCATCAGTCAATCCCCGCATTTATGGCTTGGCGGAGTCCTTCTCCTACTAAGTTTACAACCAAAACGCTGAAGGTAATGGCCAGTCCCGGCAAGGTAACCGTCCATGGAGCAAGATAGATCAGCTCGATGGAATCACCCAGCATCGCGCCCCATTCAGGCATCGGCGCCTGGGCACCAAGGCCGAGAAAACCCAGTGCGGCAATATCGAGGATAGCAATGGAAATTGCCCGGGTGAACTCATTGGTCAGCACGGTCAGGATATTGGGCAAGATAGAGTTGTACAGCAGGTAGAAGTTGTTGGCACCGTCTAGGCGTGCCGCCATGATATAGTCTTTTTCTACCTCGTTGTGTACCGCGGTATACACCGCACGGATAAATCGCGGGATCAGTGCCAGCCAAATAGCCAGTAGGATATTGGTTTCGCCCGGCCCCATGTAAGCGACAACGATGATCGCCAGCAGCAGGGAAGGGATAGACAGCACGGTATCCAGTACGTGGTTGAGGAAGCTAGATTTCAAGCCTTGGGTCATCCCGGCCAACACGCCGATCAAAATCCCGATAGTCGCGGAGCCAATGGCCACCAGCACAGCGTAGCCGAAAGTTAGGCGTGAGCCGAGCAATAAGCGGCTGAGCATATCGCGGCCAAGATCGTCGGTACCGAAGAAGTATTCGACTTTACCGGCAGTATCCCACGATGGCGGCATGAGCAGCTCACCCACTTGGCTAAAGGCTTCGTAGGGTGTCAGCCAAGGTGCCAGCAATGTAATGATACAGAGGAGAACCAGGCACCATAAACCAAACATCGCCAAGGAGTTGTTTTTGAAATTTAGCCAAGCTCGCTCACGCTGGGTTGGGATCTTGGTCTCCTGGTAGATGTTATTTGATAGCATACCATTCCTTCCGTACGAGAGGATTGACAAGGGCGCCGGTCAAGTCAGACAGGATGTTGGCAATCAAGATAAAGGTCCCCACGGTGATCACACCGGCTTGGATAGCGACGTAGTTCTGGGTTGATATGGCATCGAGTAACCAGCGGCCGATCCCCGGCCAGTTGAAGATGGATTCGGTGAGCATCGCGAAGGTCATCATGGTCGAAAATTGCATACCCAGTTTCGGGATGATCGGTGGAATAGCATTTCTCAGCACATGCCGGGTAATGATTTCAAACATCGACAAGCCCTTGGTCTGGGCCACTTTGATAAAGTTCTGATCCATGACATCCGAGACGGATGCACGGGTCAGCCTGATCACTTCGGTGGTCGGTGCCATTGCTAATACCACGGTGGGTAGCACAAGGTGTTTGATGGTATCCACCAGGGCCTCTGCGCGGTAAGGCTTGTCAGATAGCATCACATCGATCAGGGCAACACCAGTGACATGGTCAATTTCGTACAGCAAACTGTAGCGACCAGAAACCGGGAGCCAGCCCAACTCCAGAGAAAACAGCATAATAAGCAACATCGCCAGCCAAAATAGTGGGATCGAGTAACCCACGAGAGTGATTGATGAGATGGCTGTGTCAATGTATTTTCCGCGCTTGACCCCCGCAAGGGTACCAACAGGGATCCCGATGATCAGCGAAAGCACAAAAGCAAAGAAGCTCAGTTCGAGCGTGGCCGGGAAAACAGCCATCACTTCGTAGACGATTGGCTCGCCTTGAAGGTTCATGCCTAAGTGGCCGGCCATCAGGCTCTCGAGGTAAACCGCCCAGCCGGACCAAAATGGTTGGGTGCTCCACAGTGACGCATTGTCTAGGCGCAGAATACTGTAGCCGATTAAGGTCAGGATCAGCAGGGTAATCAGAAAGAGGTTTAGCCTACGGATGGTATAGATAAACATATTAGATCTCGCTCCGGAAGACTGTTGAGAAGGAGCGGGTACCAAACGGGCTCATCTGCAAACCCTCAAGGGATTTGTGGTGAACCTGGAAATGGACGCCATGGGCCAGTGGGACAATAGGTACCTCGGTATCCAAGATATCTTGGGCGAGGTGATAATAATTGAGTCGCTGGTTCAGCTTAGGGGTTCTAGAAGCCAGTTCCAGCAGGTTGTCGAAGCTGAGGTTACACCAGTTCGCAACATTCAGGCCAGCTTTCTTGGCATCGCAAGACAGCAGCGGGCGTAGGAAATTATCCGGATCGCCGTTATCGGCAATCCACCCGGTCAAGATCAAATCACTGTTGAACTTGTCAATCGCGCTAAAGCGGTTGACGGTATCTTGGGTGATGATGTCTACCTTGACCCCGACAGCATTGAGATCCGCTTGGATTAACTCTGCCGTTTTTCGAGGACTTGGATTATACGGACGCGGCTCAAGGGGTACCCATAAGGTCAGGGTCAGGTTTTTGTCGTAACCGGCTTCTTTGAGCAAGGAAAGCGCTTTTGCCGGGTCATAATCCAGCGCCTGGCTACCATGGTTGTATGCCCAGGACATTGGTGGCAGGAGACTGCGGGCCTTGGTGCCGGTACCGTAGTAGACTGAATTGAGCAGGTTTTCACGGTTGATGGCGTGGTTAATTGCCTTACGAACCCGAATGTCACTCAGCTCTGGCTGATTGTTATCAAGTGCCAAGAACGCCACGTTCATGCCGGTTTGGGCATTAAGGTTAAAATTATCGTCGGCACTGATGATTGGCAGCTGGCTGGCGACCGGTGATGACAGCACGTCACATTCGTTGCTCAGCAGCTTGGCCAAGGTGCCCGTACCGCGGCTGGCGATATCGAAGACGACTTGCTCCATAGGTGCCGCACCTTGCCAATAACCTTCGTGGCGGTTTAGCCGAACAAAATCATTGGCTTGGTAGCTATCGAGATAAAACGGTCCGGTGCCAACGGGTAAGGAGTCCAACTGGCTTGGCTTCCCGGCGCGCAGGGTTTGCTCGGCATACTCTTGCGAGTGGATCACCGCATAGGTCGTGGCCAAGTTGGACAAGAAGGCGTTGTCAGGCCGGCTCAAAGTAAACTTGACGGTGAGTGGGTCAACAACCTCGATATTCTCAATTAGGCTATCAAACCCCTGGCTGTCGAACCAAGGGTAGCGGCCACCGGAAACGGCATGGAAAGGGTGATCAGGCTGAATGACTCGCTTAAAGCTAAACACCACATCTTGAGCGTTGAACTGGCGTGTAGGTTTAAACCAATCGGTGGTTTGGAACTCAATACCGTCTCGTAATATAAAGGTATAGACCAAGCCATCACCACTGGTACTCCAGCTCTTGGCGAGCGATGGAAGTGGCTGGTGGCTAACGGGATCGAGAAGTAACAGACGGTCGAAAAGTTGCGCAGCTAAGGTATCAGCCGTTAAACCACCATCAATTAACTGTGGATTAAAGGTTGTTGGCTTATCTTGTCCGCAATAGACGAAGCCGCGGCTGCGAATATTGCTATCCTGCTGCGGGTCATCACTACAGCCAATCAGGCCGGCAAGGCTGACGCACACAAGCAAAAGACGAGTATAGGCGCTCATAGGATAAGAAATTTTTTGGAAACAAGATTATAAATTTACCATTAACCCAGTCTGTCACCAAGTCACCTCACTAAAATACCTGTTATTTCTGGGTTCTTTATGGCCAGAAAGTGTACAGAATAGTGCTTTTAGTCATTTCCGACCAGCTGGTACTTGCGCAGCAGTCCCCTCAGTTGATGGTAGCTCAAGCTGAGTAAGTCAGCGGCTTTGCGCTGATTAAACTGCGCTTGCTCGAGGGCCTGCTGGAGAATGGCAACCTCCTGGTCGTGTTGCCACTGGCGAAAATCAAAGGGGAACTCCCACGTTTCGCTGCTGCCGCCGGCAGCTTGGCCATTAGAGGATATGCCAGGCTCGGTATGGTTTTTACTGCCTTCATCTTGCTGCCAAGGCGGCTTGAACGGGTCAAAAATAATGGTATCTACCGGTTCCTCTTCGATGCTATGGCGAAATACCGAACGCTCAATAACATTCTTTAGTTCGCGGATGTTGCCGGGCCAAGGATAAGTTTGCAGCTGATGCTGGGCTTGTTGGCTGAACCCGGCGAAAAAGCTGAAGCTGAGCTCCCGGCACATTTTTACTGCGTAGTATTCGGCAAGGGGCAAAATATCTTCTTGCCGTTCGCGCAATGGCGGTAAATGAATGATGTCGAAGGCCAGGCGGTCGAGCAAGTCGGAACGGAATTTACCTTCAGCGGCCAGTTGCGGTAGGTTTTCATTGGTGGCACAGATCAACCGGACATTGGCTTGGCAAGTTTTGCTGCCACCCACCCGTTCATATTCGCCGTATTCAATCACCCTGAGTAGCTTTTCCTGTACGCCCATCGGTGCTGTTGCGAGCTCGTCGAGAAACAAGGTCCCGTTTTCAGCGCGTTCGAACCGCCCTTGGTGCCGGCCTTTGGCGCCGGTAAATGAGCCGGCCTCGTGACCAAATAGCTCGGAGTCAATGACGCCTTCACTCAGCGCGGCACAGTTTAGCGAAACGAGGGGTTGGTCCCAGCGGCGTGACAGATAATGCAGTCGCTGAGCGATCAGCTCCTTACCGGTTCCTCGCTCGCCGATGATCAGGATAGGGCGATCAAGCGGCGCAAGGCGCGAGGTTTGGTCCAGTACCGTGAGGAACGCCTCGGACTCGCCGATGAGGTTATCTGTCTTTCGCATGGTTAATCTCACTAATAGTTGGCGTAATTACTTACACCTTAGCAGGGGGACTGTTGGGGTGTAAAGCTAAGTATATGATATATAAAAGGAAAAAAGTTGGCATGCTTGTTGTAGTAGTAAACTGAGTTACAGTTCTGGAACTGAACGCAAATATATTTAGGAGATGTAATTATGGGTATTTTTTCTCGTTTTGCCGATATTGTGAATGCCAACGTCAACTCACTGTTGGACAAGGCTGAAGATCCGCAAAAAATGATCCGCCTTATCATTCAGGAAATGGAAGATACGCTGGTTGAAGTGCGTACGTCCTCTGCTCGCGCATTGGCTGACAAGAAAGAACTTCAGCGCAGGATTCAGGCGATTGAGGCTCAGAGCCGTGATTGGCAGGATAAAGCCAGCCTGGCGATTCAGAAAGGCCGTGAAGATCTTGCGCGTGCCGCGTTGATTGAAAAGCAGAAACTTAACGATGTCGCACTGACACTGAATGAAGAGTACAAGCTGGTAGAGGCAACTATCGAAAAGCTTGCAACAGAAGTGGCTGAGCTGGAACGTAAGCTGCAAGAGACTCGCGCCCGTCAGCAAGCCTTGGTAATGCGTCACAAAGCAGCCGATACCCGTCGTGATGTACGCCGTCAATTGGATACCGGTAAAGTCGATGAAGCTTTGTCTAAATTCGAGCAGTACGAGCGCCGTATTGATGAGATGGAAGCAGAAGCCGACAGCTACAGTATTGGCCGTGGCAAGAACCTAAACGATGAGTTTGCTGATCTGCAGGCACAAGATGAAATTGAAAAAGAGCTTGAGCGCATGAAAGCCAACCTCAAGGACAAAGAGTAATTCACCTTAACGGAAATTGGTTGTTATGATGGCAGTGGCTATTGTGACAATCTAATGAATTGAATCTGCGCGAAAAAGGAGAAAAATAATGTCTATGGGGTTTATTGTTGGGCCGTTAGTCGTATTCATGATCTTTGTTGCCCCGCTGTGGTTGATCCTCCACTACCGAAGCAAGAAGCATGCTGGTGAAGGGTTGTCTGGTGATGATCAGCAGAAACTACAGGAGCTGGTGGCTCGCGCAGAGCAGATGCAAGAGCGGATTGTGACCTTGGAGCGTATCTTGGATTCGGAAGTCCCGCAGTGGAGGCGTAAATCATGAATAAGACCCTCTACCGTGACCCGAAAAACGGCAAGCTAGGTGGCGTTTGTGCCGGTGTTGCCGAATACTTTGGTATGGAAATCTGGTTGGTGAGGATCCTCACTGTGTCAGCGTTTTTACTTGGGGTGGGATTCTTTGTCACCCTGGCCTATGTCGCCGCTTGGCTGATCCTCGACAAAATGCCCGAGGAGCGCATACAGCAGCAGACGATTTTCCGCGATCACCATGTTAAGCAGAAGCCATGGCAAGCCGGAAAACCAGCAGGCCAAATTTTACAGAATGTCGAAAGTGAGCTCGATAACATGGAACATGAGTTGCGTGATATGGAGGCCTATGTGACCTCATCGGCGTTCAAAGTGGACCGCGAGTTCCGCAACTTATAGTTTTGGAGCAAGCAGAAAAGCAGGCAATGGCCTGCTTTTATTTTTTCCAGCGAACCATTTTCTAACCACAACAGTTTGATGTCTACTGGGTTAATGACGTGATTCATCAGAGGTTAATAAGCAGGGATTTATAGTCTGGATATTGCTTCTCTGGGGCATCTTTTCTTTGGGGTATTGTCAGGAACGTTTATGAATCGATTTAGCAATGAGTTGAACAAATTGGTGAACCGGAGTTTAGACCGCCATGTCCGGTTGGCGGTGACGGGCCTGTCCCGGGCGGGTAAAACCGCTTTCATTACTTCACTGGTTAATCAGCTTATGCATGTGAGTACTAACCCACGGTTGCCTCTGTTTACTGCCGTTCGGGATGATCAATTGCTGGGTGCCAAGCGGGTACCGCAAATTGATATGCATGTGCCGAAATTTGCCTACGAAGAAGGGATGGGCGCACTGCTGTCGACGCCTCCGAGTTGGCCCGAGCCTACGCGCGATGTCAGCCAGACCCGGCTGGCCCTGCGCTACAAGCCGCAGCGTGGTCCGATGAAGCTACTGCAAGAGACAGCCACGTTGTACTTGGATATTGTCGACTACCCGGGTGAATGGCTATTGGACTTGCCGCTGTTGGAGCTGGACTTTATGGCGTGGTCACGCCAGCAAGCTCAGATCCTGAAAGGTAAACGTGCTGAGTTGGCAGTGGATTGGTTGGCGATGGCTGAGTCTTTTGACCCATTGGCGCCGGCAGACGAGGCTATCATTGAACAGATTTCGGCGCGTTTTACCGAATATTTGTATAAGTGCAAAGCTGAAGGTGGATTGCACTGGGTGCAGCCGGGCCGATTTGTCCTACCGGGTGAGCTGGCTGGCGCACCGGTGTTACAGTTTTTCCCGATGGTCTGGCTTGAAAAGATCACCGAACAGCAGTGGGCCGATGCCAGTGAAGAGACCAATCTCGGTATGCTGAAAAGCCGCTACCGTTACTACCAGCAGCATGTTGTGAAGGCGTTTTATAAGGAGCATTTCTCCAAGTTCGACCGCCAGATCATCTTGGTTGACTGTTTGCAGCCACTCAATACTGGGCCGGAGTCATTCAATGATATGCGCCAGGCGTTGGACCAGCTGATGCAGAGCTTCCGCTACGGCCGAAGCTCAATGTTGAAACGCTTGTTTTCACCCAGAATTGATAAGGTACTGTTTGCGGCAACCAAAGCCGATCATGTTACGCCAGAGCAGCATCCCAATTTGGTGAGCTTGCTGCAGCAACTTGTCAACGAAGCATGGCAGACCGCCTCGTTTGAGGGGATCAAGATGGACTGTGTCAGTCTGTCTTCGATTCAGGCCACCGAGCCGGGGTTTGTTGATTATCATGGTCGTCAGGTGCCTGCATTACGTGGCCATCAAATCGACGGTGATGCCAAAACCTTATTTCCGGGTGAAGTGCCGCGCCGTCTGCCAAACGACACTTTCTGGCAGCAATCTGGCTTTGATTTTATTAATTTCCGTCCGCTTGAAATGCAAAGCGACGAGCCATTGCCGCATATCCGGATGGATAAGGCGATGGAATACCTGCTGGGGGACAAATTGCGATGAGTGAGCAGTTAAAAAGTAAAATTGTTTTCGATGAGCCATCAAAGCCAGGGGCGGATGTCTCCGAGGTTGAACTAACGTCACAGCTGCAGTTTGCCGAGCAGGACAAGAGCTTCTTGCCTGAAGCGAAGGATACCGAACAACCGGACGTTGAAGCTGAACTTGATCGAGCCCTGCGCGGTAAGCCCAAGCGCCGCTCTGGCTGGCTAAAAGGGCTGTTAGTTGGCGGTGCTGCCATGGTGGGGTGGCAAACGGTGGATTATGTCGTCACGGCCTACCAGGGGGGGGATTGGCTTGCCTTGGGGTGGAGCGTCATTGTTGCCGGTATTGCCGGTGCGGGGATCACCGCATTGGGGCGTGAGCTGCTGAGCTTACGCCGCCTCAAACAGCGCCAGAGTGAACGAGAGCAGGCACAGGCGTTACTCGAGGCTGATGGCATCGGCCAAGCCAAGGCATTTTGTACCCGGCTAGCCAAGCAGGGCAAGGTGATGGAGGAGCATGCTGGGTATGACAAGTGGCTACAGTCATTGGCTGCAACCCATAACGACCGTGAAGTGATGCAGCTTTATGACCGTATGGTGTTGGGCCAGCAAGACAAGCTGGCGCGTCAGCTGGTGGCGAAATATGCCAGTGAGGCCGCGGTGATGGTGGCGGTTAGTCCGCTGGCCTTGGCGGATATGCTGCTGGTGGCTTGGCGCAACTTTCGGCTGATTGACCAGATCTCCAAGGTTTACGGGGTCGAATTGGGGTACTGGTCACGGATCCGATTGGTCAAATTAGTGCTTGCCAATATGGCGGTCGCCGGGGCCAGCGAAGTGATTGCCGATAGCGGTATGGACATGCTGTCGATGGACTTGGCCGGAAGAATGTCTACTCGTGTTGCACAAGGTGTTGGTGTTGGCCTGTTGACCGGCAGACTAGGGCTCAAAGCGATTAATTTGATGCGTCCGCTGCCGTGGCAACCCGAACAGCAACCCAAGCTGAGTGAAATTCGTAAAGATCTGCTTAGCCGATTGACCCACAAAGAGCGCTAAGAGCAAGACGGTTACCAAAAAAGAAGGCCCATTTGTGGCCTTCTTTCCACTTTTTCTTCCCTAATCCCTTACCCAATATCTTATTCAGCAGGCCGATACTGGTTCGGTAATGGATTGATAGTGCGCAACCTCTCAGCTCAGAACGTCAATGACTTGACTCCAATACAGGGAAGGCGCAAACTTCTTGTGTCAACAATTCCTGACACCTTGGAAGATAATAAATATGAGGCTACAAGTCTTTTGTGAAGACCGACTTGGCATGACCCGAGAGCTGCTGGATATCCTTGCGAGCCGGCAGATCGACTTACGGGGCATTGAAATTGACCGGGTTGGGATCATTTACCTGAATTGCCCCGAAGTTGAATTTGAGCAGTTTAGCCAGTTGATGTCACAGATCCGCCAGTTGGATGGGGTGACTGATGTTAGAAAGATCCAGTTCATGCCTAGCGAACGTGAACATAAAGAGCTGAAAGCGTTACTGGAAGCCTTACCTGATCCATTTTTCTCTATTAGTTTGCAGGGCAAGATCGATCTTGCCAATGATGCAGCTGAAGTCTTGCTTGGCAAACCCCGTGAGGAGATTGTCGGCGAACATATCCAAACTTTCGTCGGTTTCAATATCCACAACTGGTTGGAAAATGACAATGCCAGCCGCCGGAGCGAGCTGGTGGTGCTATCAGGCCTCGACTACATGATGGAAATCATGCCGGTCTATGTGACCGACGAAACGGAAGAACAGGTACTGGCCAGTGCGGTTATCCTGCTAAAATCCCTCTCGGAAGCCAAGATGCCATTGGCGATGCGCCAGCTCAGTGGTGATAATGGATTCGAGCATCTCGTCGGTCAATCATCCCGCTTCAAGCAGCTGGTATCGCAATCGAAAAAGCTGGCTATGCTTGATGCACCATTATTGATCCAGGGTGAAACGGGTACCGGTAAAGAGATGCTGGCAAGGGCTTGTCACCAACGCTCACTGCGTCGCGATAACCCATTCCTGCTCGTCAACTGTATGTCGATGCCAGACAATGCCGCCGAAACGGAATTGTTCGGTATGGCGGCAACCGCGACCGAGCCGGGCAAGAAAGGGATCTTCGAGCAAGCCGATGGCGGTATTGCCTTCCTGTACGAAGTCGGTGAGATGTCAGAGCATCTGCAAATCAAACTGCTTCGTTTCCTGCAGGACGGTACGTTCCGTCGGGTTGGTGAAGAGCAGGAGATGAAGGTGGATGTCCGGGTTATCTGTTCAACCCAGAAGAAATTACCTGAGCTTGTTGCGACCGGGCAATTCAGGGAAGATTTGTACTACCGCCTGAATGTATTGGCACTGACCGTACCACCGCTTCGTGAAAGAACGGCGGACATTGTTCCGTTGGCCGACTTGTTCCTGAGCCAGTTCGCTCAAGAGCTGCAACAGCAGAAACCAGCGATTTCCGCCGAAGTTGCCCAGTACCTTAGCCAATATGCTTGGCCGGGTAATATCCGCCAGCTGCGCAATGTACTGTTCCGTGCCATGACCCAACTCGAAGGGACGGAAATCAAAGTGGATGATATCCAGTTGCCAGAAAACGAGTCAGCGACAGTGATCAGTGAGGAGACCCTTGATGGCTCGCTTGACGAAATCATGAAGCGCTATGAGTCGGGTATCTTGAATAGTTTGTATCGCAGCTATCCGTCGACACGCAAACTGGCGAAAAGGCTGGGGGTTTCTCATACCGCCGTCGCCAACAAGCTGCGTGAGTACGGGATCGGTAAGCATTAATTTCCCAATTAGCGACGGTGACTTACATTAATGCCAACGCCCGATGAATTTCATCGGGCGTTTTGTTTATCCGGCCCTTGGCAAGAGCGGCTATAGGCGATAGGAAGAGCTATAACTTAAAACTGAATGAGCTTTTCTAAGATTCCTGCATGCCCATAGCCCATAGCCCATAGCCCATAGCCTGCTTACTTCAACAACGTCAGTTTCCCTTGTTCGAGCTCTCTGAGCTGGCAGATAAGATCTTGGCCGTAGCGACAGCTTTGCTGGGCCTCGACTTCGGAGGCCACACGGTGGCAAGGGATGATAATAGGGATTGGGTTGACGTTCTTGGCCATACCGATAGCGAGAATTGCAGTGGAATGTTCAATGTGGGTGGCGATTTGTTGGTATGAGCGGTGGCTGTTGTAGGGGATTTCGCAGATAGCTTGCCATACTTGTTGCTGGAACTCTGTGCCGGGAGGGGCAAGGGAGAGGGTAAACTGCTTTCTTTTTCCATCGAGATACTCAGCGAGCTGGGTAATGTAAGGGGCCATGAAGTCCGGGTCGTGATCCCAGTGGCTGTCTGGGGCAAATCCGCCGCTGGCAATGGTAAGTTGTCGTAGTCCCTGTTCGTCTGCCAGTAAGTATATCTTTCCCAATACCGTATCAAGGTGGTCGTAATACATAATCTTCACTGTGTTGGTTAGCGTCAAACGCGGCGCGGCTATCACAATGATAGTTCAAACATACGGGCAAATCTTTGTCATGAAATAAGTTTATAGCGAAGGTGTATTCATCACCCACGGGCTGTGCTAACGTTTCATCATCGCGTATGGCATAAGGATAAGGTGCTGTTGTTTCATTCGATTATTAGCCGAGCAACATCAATCGATATAGGTGATGCGACGGTTCGGCTTATTACCACGAAAGATGTTGCGGCCATTACCGCTTATTATCAGCGTAACCGGGCTTTCCTACAGCCTTGGGAGCCGCTGCGTGAAGAAGCGTTTTTCACCGAAACTGGCTGGCAACGACGGTTGGAGCAGCTGATGCAGTTGCATAAGCATAAAATGGCTTACTACTTTGTTATCCAGCTAAAAGATAGCGATGAGATTTGCGGTGTCGTCAATTACAGCAACTTGGTCCGTCATCCTTTCCATGCCTGTCATGTGGGCTACTCGCTGGATCAGGACTGCCAAGGGCAGGGAGTGATGAGCAGGGCATTGGCTGCTGCCAATTGCTGGATGTTCGAAGATCAAAGCTTTCACCGCATCATGGCAGCCTATATGCCTCGCAATGTTAAAAGCGCGGCGGTGTTGAAAAAGTGTGGCTTTGAGATTGAAGGCGAAGCGAAAGATTACCTGTTGATCAACGGCAAGTGGGAAGATCATATCCTGACGGCCTGTATCAACGAAGCTTGGACAATGCCGGTGTAATACTTATCTCTTTAAATATAAAAACGAGAGCCATGTGGCTCTCGTTTTCGTTATGGGTTATTCAGCGTGGCATTATACCAACCTACATAAATATTTGATCAGTCTTGCAGGTTAAAATCGCTGTTCTCTGCGTTAGATATTTTGTAATTAGAGCCACTAGTTACTGCAATATCTGCCTTGATAACAACGATTTTTCCAGTGCAAATACTTGATCAACTACTTATCCAGATTGGTATTAGATACGCTGCCAAAGCTCGGTGTATCGACCATTCTCGCTCAGCAGTGCTTGGTGCTTGCCTTGCTCGATGATTTCACCTTCATCCATCAAACAGATATGATCCATGTGCTCCAAACCAACCAGTCGGTGGGTAATGAACAACACTGTCTTGTCTTTGGCGTGTTCCAGTAGCAAAGCCATGATCTGTTGTTCGGTACGGCGATCCAGCCCTTCGGTTGGTTCATCCATCAGCAGGATTGGCGCGTCGTGCAGTAGGGCGCGGGCAATACCGATCCGGCGGCGTTCACCACCAGAGATCTGGCGTCCACCTTCGCCTAGCCACGTATCCAACCCTTTGCCTTCCAGCAAGGCATCCAGGCCAACTTTGGCAAGCACGTCACAGAACTCTTCATCAGTTCCTTGCGGCTTGGCGAGCAGCAGGTTTTCACGCAGCGAACCATTGAATACATCAACACGCTGGCTGACAACGGTAATAGCTTGGCGCAGCGGTGTTTCTTGCCACTGGGGCAGCGGTACGCCATCAAGGGTGATTTGCCCTTGCTGTGGATCCCAGTTACGGGTGATCAGCTGCAGCAGGGTAGATTTACCGCAACCGGTACGACCAAGCAGCGCGACTTTCTCGCCTGTGCCGATGGTTAACGATATATTCTTCAATACCGGTTCGTCACTGCCGTAGTAGGTGTAGCTGATATTCTGGAGATCCAGTGCACCCTCAACCTCTGCGGTGTGACCATTGGGATCAAACGGTGTATCTGGCGTCGCTTCAATGATCTCATTCAGTCGGCGGGCAGACGTCAGGGTTTGTCCCAGATACTGGAATGCGCCAGCCACTGGCATCATCAACTCGAAGCTGGCCATGGTGGCAAAGGCGACCATGGCAACAAATGGATCCGGAGCTTGCCCGGCAATGCCATCAGCCGCGATCCACGTGATCAGTACCAAGGTCCAGCCAGTAGCCGCCATCAGGATGGCATTGGCAAGGCCGGTAAGGTTGGCCATTTTTCGCTGAGCATCCAATAAGGCTTGCTGCTCATTGAGGGCGGCTTGGTAGTAGCGGTCCTCGGCGTTGAACAGTAACAGCTCGGCATTGCCTTGGATCCAGTCCAGTATTTTCACCCGGTAGTTGGCTTTATCCATCGTCAGGTTTTCACCGTTGGATTTGCCCAGACGGTAGAAGATTACTGGTAGGATTAGCATCAAGGAGAGCAGGATGGCGCCTAGGGTCAGGCCGATAGTGACATCAAACCAAGCGAGGAAACCCGTGATAGCCAGTAAACCAATAACACCGATCAGCAATGGGCTGACCAAGCGCAGGTAAACGTGATCCATCGCATCAACATCAGCGACTAGGCGGTTGAGCAAATCGGCATCGCGTAGGTTGGTCTGGCGGCCCGGGATCAACGGAGTCAGCTTGCGGAAGAAGAACAAGCGCAAGTCAGCAAGTAGCTTGAAGGTCGCATTGTGGCTGACTACCCGCTCGCCCCAACGGCCCGCGGTACGGGCAATCGAGAAGCCACGCACACCGGCACCCGGTAGCATGTAGTTGAAGGTTTCACGGGCAATTGTCAGCCCCGCGACAGCTGACGCGGTAATAAACCAGCCCGATAGGGTCAATAGGCTCATGGCGGCCAGCAAGGTACCTAGCCCAAGCAGCATGCCAAGTGTCAGGCCGAACCAGTGCTTACGGTAGAGCTTGAGGTAAGGGATTAAATCACGCATCGAGATCCCTCTTGTCGGTATGGGCTAGCATTTCAGCAAGTAGGCCTTGCCGGCGAATTTGTTCGAAAGGACCATTCTGGACCAATTTACCGTTTTCCATCACGAGGACACGATCCATTGCGGCCAGTTGATCAAGCCGGTGGCTTACCATCAGGGTGGTTTGACCGCGAACGGCATCTTTCAAGCTTTCCAACACCAAGTGTTCAGAGTTGGCGTCTAGGCTCGCTGTGGGTTCATCAAGAATCCAGAAAGCGCCACTTTGTAACATGGCACGGGCCACAGCAATACGCTGTGCTTGGCCGACAGACAGACCGCCTGAGCGATCACCCACCTGATGTTGGTAACCTTGCTCTAGGCGCTGGATAAACTCGTCAGCATAGGCTTGTTGAGAGACTTGCTTGATATGTTCTTCGGTAGCCAGTGGGTTGCCCAGCGTGATGTTGTCGTGAACAGTACCGTGCAGTAACAGCGGGTTCTGACCGACCCAGCTGATGGCTTGGCGCCATTGGCTGTGATCAAGGTCATTGAGCTCAGTCCCGTTGATTTTCAAGCTACCGCGGTAGGGCAAGAAGCCTAGCAAGGCATTGAGTAGGCTGGTTTTACCTGCGCCACTAGGGCCGATAAGCGCAACTTGCTCGTGGGCATTGATGCTAAAGCTAAGAGGGCCAGCCAACACTTGCCCCTGCGGGCTGAGTACTTCCAGCTGCTCGGCAGTTATCGAGATAGTCTCTGGTGATTCCAAGTTAGTTTGACCTTGGCTCATGCCATCGGCTTCGCTGTTAAGGAACTCAACAATTGACTCGGCCGCACCGATAGCTTGTGCTTTGGCATGGTAGAACGTGCCCAGATCACGCAGTGGCTGGTAGAACTCGGGGGCGAGTACCAAGATGAACAGGCCGGTAAACAGGCTGATTGGAACACCGTAGTGGCCGAAATTCAGCTCGCCGATAAATGAGAAACCAAAGTAAACCGCGGTAATTGCGACTGAGAGCGCCGAGAAAAATTCCAGCACGGCCGACGAGAGGAAGGCCATTCTCAGTACTTCCATGGTCCGCTTACGTAGGACATGGGAAGCGGCATGCAAGTTGTCGGCTTCAGCTTCGGCACGGTTGAATAACCGCAAGGTCGACAAGCCTTGCAATCGGTCATAGAAATGGCCGGATAGGCGTTGTAGCGCTTTGAAGTTACGGCGGTTAGCATCGGCAGCACCTAAACCGACCAGAGCCATAAAGATTGGAACCAGGGGTGCGGTGATGAGGAAAATCAGGCCAGCTGCCCAGTTAAGCGGGAATACAGCGAACAAGATCACCATAGGGACCAGTACCGCAATCGACATCTGCGGGATATAGCGGGAGAAGAAGTCCTGCATCTCTTCTACCTGCTCAAGTACCAGGCTAGCCCAGACTCCGGCTGGTTTGCCTTTGATGTAGGCGGGACCTAACTGTTGTAATCGTTGCAGGATTAGCTGACGGATATGCAGCCGGATCTGTTCGCCGCAGCGGTAGCCGTATATCTCGCGCCCCCAGCTACAGGCAGCCCTGAGCCCGACGATGACAAAGAGGCCAGCAAAGCTTGAAACCAGTTGGTATTTATCCGTATGTTCAATGATGAGTTGGTGCAGGATATGGGCAAGCAACGCTGCTTGGCCAACGAGTAGCAACCCCGACATGAACCCCAGGCCGACACTGAGCATGAGCCAGCGTTTTGCCAGCTTACTCTGTGATTTCAACCATTTGGTTAAATCGCGTTGTAATTGTTTATCCATATTAAATTCTTGCGCTGCTCAGCAGAGCAGGCTTAAAGGTGAAGGCTAAAAAGGCCACCTTGAGTGGTGGCCATGAGTATTATTTTTGTTCTTCTAGCGCGTCGAGGAAACGCTCTGCATCAAGCGCGGCCATACAGCCAGTACCGGCTGATGTGATGGCCTGACGGTAGGTGTGGTCCATAACATCACCAGCGGCAAAAATGCCTTCTACGCTGGTTTGGGTCGCGTTACCTTCAGTACCTGACTGTACTTTGATGTAACCGTTGTTCATTGTTAGCTGGCCTTCAAAAATACCCGTATTTGGCTGGTGGCCGATGGCAATGAAGGCACCCATGACGTCGAGTGTTTCTGTCGCTTCTGACTGGGTATCTTTGATACGGACTGCTGTTACGCCCATGTCGTCACCCAATACCTCATCCAGTACACGGTCGGTGTGCAGGATGATGTTGCCGTTTTCGACCTTGTCCATCAGTCGCTTGATCAGGATTTTCTCTGAACGGAAAGTATCACGGCGGTGAATAAGGTGAACTTCCGAAGCGATGTTAGACAGGTACAGTGCCTCTTCGACAGCGGTATTACCGCCACCCACAACGGCAACCTTTTGGTTACGGTAGAAGAAACCGTCACAGGTTGCACAAGCTGAAACCCCACGCCCCTTGAAGGCTTCTTCTGACTCCAAGCCCAGATATTTGGCTGAAGCGCCTGTCGAGATAATCAATGCATCACAGGTGTACTCGCCACTGTCGCCTTTTAGACGGAAAGGGCGCTGGCTAAAATCAGTTTCGTTAATATGATCAAAAATGATTTCGGTTTCGAATCGCTCTGCGTGCTCTTTCATGCGATCCATCAGCCCTGGGCCAGTTAGACCCTCGGCGTCACCTGGCCAGTTTTCAACTTCTGTGGTGGTGGTGAGCTGACCACCTTGCTGCATGCCCGTGATCATTACCGGGTTAAGGTTGGCACGCGCAGCATATACTGCGGCAGTATAGCCAGCAGGACCAGAACCAAGGATGAGCAGTTTACAATGTCTTACGTTACTCATTACTTCTCCAGGCTGAATGAGGTTTTTGATCTTATGAGGGGTGATTGTAGGTAAATTGAAGCGCTATGGAAAGAGGGGATTGTAGCGCGGTCTTTTCCCTGTAAATTCACGCTGCCGAGTTTAATACCCGGCAGCAGGGATAATTCATTTAGATTATTTCGATATAAGCTATAACCATTAGATATAACAATTCAAGGTTAGTGCATGCTGATAGCGACAGTCGGATCAGTGAAATGCAAGTCAAAACTGTCGGCAACTTCTTTACAAGTCACTTTACCATATATCACATTCATTCCTGCAAGGAATCCGGGATCAGCCAGCAAGGCTTTTTTGTAACCGAGGTTCGCGAGCTTTATTACATAGGGCAACGTCGCATTATTAAGCGCAAAAGCAGACGTTCTTGCCACGGCTCCCGGCATATTGGCTACACAATAATGCACCACACCATCGACGATATAGGTGGGGTCTGCATGGGTAGTCGGATGGGAGGTTTCAAAGCAACCACCTTGATCAATCGCGACGTCTACTAGCGCAGAGCCTGTCTTCATTTTCTTGACGTGATCAGCGGTGATTAGCTTGGGCGCCGCTGCACCGGGGATCAGCACCGCACCAATGATAATGTCGGCTTCAGGCACCAGCCGGTCGATGATCTCCGTGGTTGAGTAGATGAGATTTACAGCTCCTTTGAACTCGCTATCGAGTGCTCTTAGGGTATCGAGATTACGGTCAAGTAGGGTGACATTGGCCCGCATTCCCACCGCCATGCGGGCGGCATTGGAGCCGACGACCCCGCCTCCTAAAATCAGCACATTGGCCGGTTCGACTCCCGGGACGCCACTGAGCAACAATCCACGGCCGCCGTTAGAATTCTCTAGTGTTTGGGCGCCTGCTTGGATAGACATTCTGCCCGCCACCTCAGACATTGGGGCTAGAAGGGGTAATTTGCCTGAGGAATCGGTGACGGTTTCGTAAGCAATACAGACAGCTTTGCTATCAATCAGGTCTTTTGTTTGCGGAAAATCTGGTGCAAGATGGAGATACGTGAATAAAATCTGCCCTTTATTCAGCATGGCTCTTTCTTCTGCTTGAGGCTCTTTTACTTTGACAATCATCTCTGATCTGGTAAAAACTTCTTTAGCGTTAGAAATAATTGTAGCGCCAGCGTTTTCATAGTCTGCGTCTGACAGCCCGATTCCGACACCGGCCTGGGTTTCGACCAAGACTTGATGACCGAGTGATGTGAGCTCACGGACACTGCTGGTTACTAGGCCAACACGGTATTCGTGATTTTTGATTTCTTTGGGGACTCCGATAATCATGCTGCTCCTCCCTTGGCATCCAGTATGATTGGCTATTGACAAGGATGTAAATGCAGATCTAATGGCAGTATAGTTTGACTAACAGAGTATTTGATTCTAAAAAATAGAAAGATGTAGTATATTTTTTTGCAAGGAAGTAAGAAGGTGGAATAAAAAATGGTAGATACCAAGAAAAAACCATCCAAGGAATTGGATCGTATTGACCGTAACATTTTGAATGAACTTCAAAAAGATGGTCGCATTTCAAATGTAGAGTTATCCAAGCGTGTAGGCTTGTCTCCAACCCCATGTCTTGAGCGTGTACGCCGACTAGAGCGTCAGGGCTACATCAGTGGCTATACCGCGCTTCTTAACCCGCAGTATCTTGATGCCTCCCTATTGGTTTTCGTTGAAATTACGCTAAACCGTGGTGCACCTGATGTGTTCGAGCAATTCAACAAATCAGTGCAAGAGCTGGAAGATATTCAAGAATGTCACTTGGTCTCTGGTGATTTCGACTACTTGTTGAAGACCCGTGTATCAGACATGTCTGCGTATCGTAAGTTGCTGGGTGAAACCCTGCTACGTCTTCCTGGTGTGAACGACACTCGTACCTACGTGGTGATGGAAGAAGTGAAGCAGACCAACAACCTTGTGATCAAAACACGTTAAGCTTCACAGTGGAAATAGGTCTATATCCAAGGCTTTTGGGTATATCAATCAAGCGGCGTTCTGCCGCTTGATTTGTTTCAGGTCCATGCAACTCAAGATAAACAGCCCTAGCCATTGCTAACTCAAGGTGCTTGGATTTTCAGCACTTCCTGTGAAAACTTCGTCGTCCCTTCCTATATTCACCTTTTCAAAATGGCAAATTATGGTGCTATTTAGTATAAGATAAGGCTGTAGGTTTGCGGTTGAATTCCAAAGGCCAAAAGGCCCTATTTTTACTGGCGCCTGACACGCCATCAGCGATTGGCATAATAATAATACTGAACAGGGATGTCCTTGTTCTGATAGTTAAAAAGATTCAACGTATCTGCCCGCAGGCAGAATGGGTTGGGTATTAAGCAATTTGTTACATCGGAGTGTTTTTTTGAGGAAAGTAAAGGGCAAGAAGCAGCCTAAAATGCGTCTTTCCGGGGGACAGCGCCTACTGGAAAGCTTTCTTATCATCGGCATCCTGTCGGCGATTTTCATCATGGTTGCGCTGTTAAGTTTTGATCCTGCCGATCCCTCTTGGTCCCAAACGGCTTGGGAAGGGCCGGTGCAAAATAAAGCAGGGGCATTCGGCGCCTTGGTTGCCGATACCTTGCTGTTTGTATTTGGTTCGCTTGCCTATCCACTTCCTGCGGTGATCATTCTCGCTGCTTGGATATTGTTCCGTAGGCGCCAGCAGCCTCTCAAGCTGGATTACATGATTTATGGTACCCGCCTTCTTGGTTTGCTTTGCATCTTTGTCGCCAGCTGCGGGCTTGCTGATCTGAACTTTGATGATATCTGGTATTTCTCTTCTGGCGGTGTGATTGGTGATGTCGTGTCGAATATGGCGCTGCCAATGTTCAATTTGCTGGGGGCCACTCTGATCTTAATGTTTGCTTGGGCGGTGGGTTTTACCCTGTTTACCGGCATCTCTTGGTTGACCATTGTCGATATCATTGGTGAGACGGTACTTGGCTCCATGGCCTGGCTGCTTAACAAGGTTCGTTCTGATAAATCAGAGACATTGACACCATTTGCTGCTGATATCCCGGATGAGCACCAGACCGAGTTCGGCCGTCAGCTTGCGATGCAACAAACGGAGTCTGAACCTGATGCTGACGATGTGTTGCTGGCTTCGAGCAGTCGCCCAACCTCACCTCAGGTTGAGGAACGAAATCGCTTTGCCCGTCAGGAGCCAAGTTTTGACCAGTCGGCACAGCATACTCCGTTACTGGATGGCACCCAGCATGCCGCCCAGCAAGCAGATCCGCTGTTGAATACCAGTGAACCTAAAATTGTGATGCCTGAGCGTCACCGTCAGGCTCAAGCCCAGTCTCTAGCTCAAGGTAACAGCGCGATCGCCACAGCAGCGGCGGCAACCGCAGTCGCAGCCAATGCTGAAGCGAGTGTTGAAACCGCAGCCAATGTGGCGATGGCCGAAGCGCCAATTGTTCAAGCGCCAATCGTTAACGATCCAGCCGTCGAAGCGGAGAATGTTGCGTCAGTTGCTCAAGCTGAGCCGGTGCAGCCAGTATCCGTGGTAACACCGGTTGAGCCGACGTTGTCTAGTGTGCCGGAAAGCCCTTCACCAGAAAGTAGCGCCGCATTGAGTGATGACGAGATTGTTGAGGTTAATTCGACCCAGCAAGCTAAGGGGATGTCGATCGCCGAGCTTGAAAGGCAGCTGGATATTGATGAGAATTTCTCAGTATATGTCGATGAAGGAAAATTAACGCCGCAAGAAGACGTCGTCGCGTCAAACTTGGCCTCTTCCGTTGAGATTAATGCAGACCAAACTGCTCCTGAACGAGAATCTGTGGTTGTTCCTGCGTTTGAACCTGCGACAGGCTCGGCAGTTGAAGTTGCTGCGGCAGCATCGGTCGTAGAGCCCGATCTTTCCGCGGGCATGTCATTCAGTAATGATGAGTTCATCCCTAAGGAGAATTCATCATCGGTTCACCTTGAGCCTGTTACAACAGAACCTCATGTTGCTCAAACTGGCATGTATGAGCCAGTTCAACAGGAGGTAACCGAGGTGGTTGAACATAACCAGGAAATGCCAGCCGAAGCCGAGCTGACTCACGATATTGAAATCGGTGTGCAGGATGGTATGTCTGAGCTTGAGCGGGCAGAGCGTGAAATTGCGCCTGCCGATAGCGAAGAGCATATGGCCAACAGCGGGGAAGGGGTAAGTGACGAAGAGGCGTTCCTCAAGAAGATCCGTGATGCCCAGAAAGCCCAAGCGCAAGCCGCTGGTTTAGACAACCCGTTCTTGATGAAACGGGAAGCGGATTTGCCAACACCGACATCACCAATGCCAACCATCGACCTGCTGGCTCCACCGAAGCAAAACGTTCAGTCGACAACCGAGGAAGAGCTCAAGCAGACTGCAATGCTGGTTGAGTCGAAACTTGCTGATTATAAAATTAAAGCCAAAGTCGTGGGTGTTTACCCAGGTCCAGTGATCACCCGTTATGAGCTCGATCTCGCGCCGGGTGTGAAAGTCAGCCGTATTTCCGGCCTTGCCAAAGATTTGGCCCGTGCTTTGTCGGCGTCTGCGGTCCGTGTGGTAGAAGTGATCCCGGGTAAGCCATATATCGGTCTTGAGCTGCCGAATGTGAACCGCGAAACGGTTTATATGTCTGAGGTAGTGGCCAGTGATAACTTCCAGCACAAGAAAGGCGCGTTGCCGATTGTATTGGGTTATGACATTGCCGGTGAAGCTGTGGTGGCCGATCTGTGTAAGATGCCACACTTGCTGGTAGCCGGTACAACCGGTTCGGGTAAGTCGGTCGGGGTGAACGTCATGATCTTGAGTTTGCTGTACAAGTGCAAGCCGGAAGATTGTCGCTTCATTATGATTGACCCGAAAATGCTGGAATTGTCGATTTATGAGGGTATTCCGCACCTATTGACCGAAGTAGTCACTGACATGAAAGATGCAAGTAATGCCTTGCGCTGGTGTGTCGGCGAGATGGAACGCCGCTACAAGCTAATGGCTGCCTGTGGTGTACGTAACTTGGCTGGCTTCAATGCCAAACTGGAAGAAGCGGCTGCAGCGGGGCATCCAATCCATGATCCGCTGTGGAAGCCGGGCGATAGCATGGATGAATACCCGCCTATGCTGGAAAAAATGCCAAGCATTGTTGTTATCGTTGATGAGTTTGCCGATCTGATGATGGTGGTGGGCAAGAAAGTTGAAGAGCTGATTGCCCGGCTAGCACAGAAAGCACGTGCGGCAGGGATCCATTTGGTGCTGGCGACCCAGCGTCCGTCGGTGGATGTGATCACCGGTCTTATCAAGGCCAATATCCCAAGCCGTATGGCCTTTACCGTATCGACCAAAACGGACTCCCGAACCATTCTCGATCAGGGCGGTGCTGAGTCGTTGCTGGGGATGGGTGATATGCTCTATTTGCCAGCAGGCAGTAACCACCCAGTACGTGTCCACGGTGCCTTTGCATCGGATGAAGATGTACACAACGTGGTCAATGACTGGAAAGCCCGTGGCAAGCCCCAGTATATCGAAGGGATCTTGGAAGCCGACCAAGGGAGCGAAGGCCTGTTGCCGGGTGAAACTCCGACAGCGGGTGACGATGATCTCGATCAACTGTTTGATGAAGTGGCTGCGTTTGTTTCCGAATCGCGCCGCGGTTCAGTTTCCGGTGTCCAGCGCCGATTTAAGATTGGTTACAACCGAGCTGCCCGTATTGTCGAACAGCTTGAGGCCCATGGCATCGTCAGTGCACCAGGTCATAACGGTAACCGTGAGGTCTTGGCTCCGCCGCCTCCGCCCCGTGACTAGCTGTTGATAAAACACAAGACAACCCGTAATTATCATGCCTGCTACGATCAAATAGCAGGCATCAGAAAAGGTTTAACAGAATGATTAAAAAAGTGCTTTTGAGTATGTTGGTCGCTAGCCCACTGTTGTTGGCTGGCCAAGCATTGGCGAATCCACAGCAGGAATTGAGTACTCGCCTTGGTAAGGTCAATGCTTTTAGTGCCGACTTCAAGCAAACGCTGATCAGTCCTGAAGGTGACCTGCTGGGAGAAGGGGAAGGAGATGTTGCTATCAAGCGCCCTAATCTGTTCCGTTGGAATACTGTTATGCCTGATGAGAACCTACTGGTATCTGATGGTAAAACATTGTGGTACTACAATCCGTTCATCGAGCAAGTGACAGCTGTGTGGCTGCAAGATGCTACAGAGCAGACACCTTTTGTGTTGCTAACCCGAAACAGCAGCGCAGATTGGCAGAATTACAATGTGTCCCAGACCGCTGATACCTTCACTCTGACGCCGAAGAGCGGGGCGTCCTCAATGGGGAAATTTGTTGTCACTGTTGCCAAGTCGGGTGAAGTACGTAGTTTCTCTGTGGTTGAGCAAGATGGTCAGCGCAGTAATTTCAAATTATCGAAATTCAAGAAGCAGACGCCTGCCTCGAGCCTATTTACCTTTACCCCGCCGCAAGGGGTTGAGCTGGATGACCAGCGCAATTAAGCTAGAACGAATGAGCTAGGCTATACAGCTAGGCGATATCAAACAGTGAACCAGATTGATTTAGGTGGTACGACAGTGCCGCCTAATTTTGTTTTAAGACCAAGCCGAATGAGTGATTATTTGGCTTGGTTACAGAGGAGTGGTGATTTTGAGTAATTTCAGCCTGGACTTTTCATCGGATTTTCGTCCGCTGGCAGCCAGAATGCGCCCACGAACTGTGCAGGAATACATTGGCCAGAAACATATTTTGGCTGAAGGCAAGCCCTTAAGGCGTGCGCTGGAAGCCGGACACCTGCATTCCATGATCCTGTGGGGGCCGCCGGGTACTGGCAAAACCACGCTGGCCGAGGTAGCCGCCCATTATGCCAATGCAGAAGTTGAGCGTGTATCGGCTGTGACATCAGGTGTCAAAGATATCCGTGCAGCTATCGATAAAGCCCGCGATAACAAGATGGCCGGCCGTCGAACTATCTTGTTTGTGGATGAGGTCCATCGTTTTAATAAAAGCCAGCAGGATGCCTTCTTGCCCCATATCGAAGATGGCACGGTAACCTTTATTGGCGCAACGACGGAAAACCCGTCTTTTGAGCTCAACAACGCACTGCTATCACGTGCCCGTGTCTATAAGTTGAAATCTCTGGATACTGATGAAATTCTCGAAGTCATCGAGCAGGCGCTGGAAGACAAAGAGCGTGGCGTTGCAGAGAGCAACCTGGTGTTTGTCGATGAAGTCAAAGAACGCCTTGCCGAGCTAGTAGGGGGTGATGCCCGGATGTCACTGAACTACCTCGAGCAGTTGATTGATATGGCGGATGAGGATAAGCAGGGCAACAAGCAGATCACACTTGCTTTACTGGCCGAGGTGGCGGGCGAGAAGATCGCCCGTTTCGATAACAAGGGTGACCTGTGGTACGACATGATTTCTGCCGTGCACAAGTCGATCCGCGGCTCGAGCCCGGATGGCGGTCTGTACTGGTTTGCCCGTATGCTGCAGGCAGGGTGCGATCCTTTGTATGTTGCCCGTCGTCTGTTGGCGATAGCCTCAGAAGATATCGGCAATGCTGATCCGCGTGCAATGCAGGTGGCTGTATCGGCCTGGGATTGTTTTACCCGTGTCGGGGCCTATGAGGGCGAGCGCGCGATTGCTCAGGCTATCGTGTATTTGGCTTGTGCGCCGAAAAGTAATGCGGTGTATACCGCATTTAAACAAGCCAAGTTGGATGCCGCGAACTACCCAGACTATGAAGTTCCGCATCATTTGCGTAATGCGCCGACCAAACTGATGAAAGAGATGGGGTACGGCCAGGAGTACCGATATGCTCATGATGAGCCGGGGGCTTATGCTGCAGGCGAGAGCTATTTCCCGCAGGAGTTGGCGGGCACTCGCTACTATCAGCCGACAAATCGGGGTTTAGAGACCAAAATTTCCGAAAAGTTAGATTATCTGGCTTCTTTAGATGCAAAAAGCGCCTCAAAGCGCTATCAATAATAGGGCTTTTTGGGTATTGTTTAGGGATCCGCGTTAGGTTGCCTAACGCCTTCTGAATTAAAAATTATTTGGCCATCACTTTGGCTAAATAATGTGCACTTTAGAGCCATTTGAGCACAGGATTAGCATGCTAGATTCTAAATTACTTCGAACTGAGCTGGACGCAACAGCCGAAAAATTAGCGCGCCGTGGTTACACTCTTGATGTAGAGCTACTACGTTCCCTAGAAGAAAAACGTAAGTCACTTCAGGTGAAAACTGAAGAGCTTCAGGCATTGCGTAACTCCCGATCGAAGTCCATTGGCCAAGCGAAAGCGAAGGGCGATCACGAAGAAGCTGAGCGTATCCTGGCTGAAGTTGGTAACCTTGGCTCTGAGCTGGATGACGCGAAAAAAGCACTTGCAGCGCTTCAGGCTGAGCTGGACACCATTGTACAAACGATCCCTAACCTGCCAGATGATTCTGTACCTGCAGGTAAAGATGAAAACGAAAACGTTGAAATTTCACGCTGGGGCCAGCCACAGTCTTACGACTTTGAAGTTAAAGACCACGTTGACCTAGGCGAAATGGCTGACGGCCTTGATTTCGCTAGTGCCGTTAAACTGTCTGGTGCACGTTTCATCGTGATGAAAGGCCAGTTTGCTCGCCTACACCGTGCGATTGCCCAGTTCATGCTAGATCTGCACACTGACGAGCACGGCTACACAGAGATGTATGTGCCGTACCTAGTGAACTCTGACAGCTTGTTCGGTACTGGTCAGCTACCTAAGTTCGGTGCTGATCTGTTCCACACTCAGCCACTGACTGAGAAAGTGAATGACGAAGAGCCTCGTACTCTCTCTTTGATCCCGACAGCAGAGGTTCCTGTAACCAACATGCTGCGTGACACTATCTCTGATGAAGCGGATCTGCCTGTTAAGATGACAGCGCACACGCCTTGTTTCCGTTCAGAAGCGGGTTCTTACGGTCGTGATACTCGCGGTCTGATCCGTATGCACCAGTTTGACAAAGTTGAGCTAGTACAGATCACTCGTCCTGAAGATTCAATGGACGCGCTAGAAGAGCTAACCGGCCACGCTGAGAAAGTACTTCAGCTACTTGAGCTGCCATACCGTAAGGTGATCTTATGTACGGGTGACATGGGCTTCGGTGCTGTGAAGACTTACGATCTAGAAGTATGGGTTCCTGCACAGGAAACTTACCGTGAGATCTCTTCTTGTTCAAACTGTGGTGACTTCCAGGCTCGCCGTATGCAAGCACGCTTCCGCCGTAAAGGTGAGAAGAAGCCTGAACTAGTTCATACCCTGAACGGTTCTGGCCTAGCGGTTGGCCGTACTATGGTTGCTATCCTTGAGAACAACCAGGAAGCAGACGGCCGTATCCGTATTCCTGAGCTACTTCGCAAGTACATGAACAACGTTACACACATCGGTTAATTATACCGCTGTTGCAAAATACCAAAACCCAGCCAATAGGCTGGGTTTTTTTTACAGCCATGAAAAGGGTCGCTGAAAGAAAGAACTGCTTTGAAAGGTTATATGTGGGTTTTTATGCGATAAATATGATTAATTTCTCACTTGGTGCTTGTGTCCGAATGGATATTCGATATAATCGCGCTATTGAGAAATTATGCACTTTTATTGAAAGTGTAATCATTCAGGAAGCAGTAGAATGACAGATACCCTTTTAGCCCAAAGCAACCACAAGACCAGCAGGAATGTGCTGATGTTCGCCATTCCCTCAATACTGGGATTGTTCTTTTTCTTGGCACCACTTACCATCAATGGTGACTTTACCTTTCCTCTAGCCCTGATGGCTAAAGGCTTCAAAGCTTTGTTAGGTGACGCTATCCTGCCGACGGTAACGGCGGTTATCTGTTTGTCTGCTGTGGTTTCAGTCTTGGCAAGTGTGGCAAAGCCTACTTTTGTGACTCAATCTCCTTTGCTTACTCGCCTTTTCGTATTGAGCCCAACCTGGTTAGTTATTCGTAGTCTAGGTGCAGCATTTACCTTGACGGCCTTGTATCAAGTCGGCCCAGAAATGTTCTGGAACGGTAATACCGGTGGCCTGGTATTGCATGATTTGCTACCTTCACTGTTCGTTACCTTCATCTTTGCTGGTTTGTTATTACCGCTGCTACTTAACTTCGGCCTGCTTGAGCTTTTGGGAACGCTACTCAGTAAGTTCATGCGTCCGGTATTCAGACTGCCTGGCCGTGCAGCGATTGACTGTATTTCATCGTGGTTGGGTGATGGTACTGTCGGCGTTATCTTGACCAGCAAGCAATACGAACAAAAGAAATACACCGCCCGTGAGGCCGCTGTGGTTGCTACCATGTTCTCGCCAGTCGGTATCTCTTTCTCGCTGGTGGTACTGACTCAGGTGGGCTTGCAGAACTACTTTGTCCCTTTCTATGCAGCGATTTGTTTGTCTGGCGTGGTTGCCGCTATGGTTATTCAGTTCCTGCCACCGCTATCATACAAAAAAGACCTCTATATTGATGGAACCGCTCCAAACCGTGATGACGAATTGGTACCGGAAGGTCAGTCTGCAATGAGTTTCGGTATGGATTTGGCCCTGCAACGTGCCGACAAAGTGAAAAGCCTTGGCTCGGTGGCTAAAGAAGGTGTTCATAACGCGCTGGATATGGTGATTGGTGTTCTGCCGGTGGTAATGGCAATTGGTACCCTCGGCTTGGTTGTAGCAGAAACTACACCATTATTTTCTCTGTTGGGTGCCCCCTTTGTTCCGCTACTTGAGTTGCTGAATGTCGCTGAAGCGCAAGCCGCAGCACAAACAATGCTGGTTGGTTTTACCGATATGTATGTTCCGTCAATCATTGCAGCTTCGAGCATTGATACAGAGATGACCAAGTTTGTTGTGGCAGCACTGTCTGTTACCCAGCTGATTTTCATGTCGGAAACAGGCTCGGTGATCCTTAGCAGCAAGGTGCCAATTAACTTCTTGGAACTGGTTGCTATCTTTGTCCTGCGTACATTAGTGACCCTGCCGATTATCGTCGCTATTGCCCATTTTATTTTCTAAGTCGAATCACTTAGATTGGAATAAATTACAGCTCCTCCTCCCCAACTGCCCGGTCTCAGTACCGGGCAATGATTTGAACCACTTTCTTATCTTCCATTACAGTAAGCTCCGGTAGCCTAATCGATAGCTCGGTGCCTATGTGCGCTAGCACTAAATCGAATAAGTGGAAGAGGGTATCTGAAGCCTCCAGAGAAAACTGATAGAGGTGGTGTTTCACTTGATCCTTATCATGTCCGTTCAAATTGATGTTTTCATAATGGCTAAAAAGTTTCTCGATGATCAATGGCGGTACTGCAGGATCATCGGGCAAGTGCAACTGTGCCATTCTGCGTCTGAGGATCTGTACGTGGAGTCCTAGCTCCCTTGCCATCACGTCGCTACCCAACTTGTAGTTTTCAATGGCATAACGAAAACGGCTCAGGCTGTCGATGGCGTTGAGCATTACAGGCCAAGTCCCTTGGTAGTGCTTGAACAGCTCTTCTTTTTCCGTGGTGAGCAGGCATTGGGTCAAGGTATCATCAATCAGGTACAGTACATGACGGATTGCTTTGCCGTGGGTGGACTGATTACGCTGGACGGAATACTTGGGCCATTCATCCAAAATGGTACTGAGCTGTTTATTCAGAATTCGATACATGGGTTTGCTGGTGGTTTCTGATTGGTTGATCAGGCTGTGGACCAAGGTTTTTATCGCAATAGATTCACTCAGGTTTTCTGTTATTGGCGGCGTACTTTTAAGGGCTTGGTGTGACTGGCGGCGATGGAAGCGCAGCAGGTGGATGAGCTGACGCAGGCCGATGATTTGGTTAAAGCGGCTTTGCAGTATATCTCGCTGTTGCCGGGATCGAATAATGACGACACCAAGCGCAATACCAAACAGGCAGAGGGTAAGAATAAAATAAAGCATGCAGCCTCCCTTCCAATCACATAAGTCTGATCATGGTGAGTAATGCTGCAAGCATTATTCCATTGTGGAGCAGGTGACAGAAATATTTAATCTCTATTATTCAAGTGGTTATATCTTGATGTTGATTTGGTCGTTATAACGAGTGCGAAAATGGTGCAGGCGTGACACGTTATGGTGCAAAAAAGGCTCCCGATGGGAGCCTTTGAATAGGGGAGAACTCTCTATTTGTAATCGCGTGACTACGAGTTAGAAATAGGATGCAGGTGGACCTCTTCTTCTTTCTCACCCGCATGCGGGTCGTTGAAGCGGTCGATATCCATTTCGCCTTCTGTTTTCGCGACGATACAAGTTACACAGCTATCACCTGTGATGTTAACAGCGGTACGGATCATATCCAGTAGACGGTCAACACCCATGATAAGTGCGATACCTTCAACAGGTAGGCCAACTTGGTTCAATACCATAGCCAGCATGATAAGGCCAACGCCCGGTACACCAGCAGTACCCACAGAGGCCAAGGTAGCAGTAACGATAACAGCCATGTAGTCGCCCATTGTCAGGTCGATGTTGAAGGCCTGAGCAATGAATGCTGTCGCTACACCTTGCATGATCGCAGTACCATCCATGTTGATGGTAGCGCCAAGTGGTACAGTGAATGATGCGATACGGTTTTTGACACCAAGACGTTTGGTGGCTGTTTCCATCGTCACTGGAATGGTCGCGTTAGAAGAAGCTGTTGAGAATGCGAACATGATCGCATCTTCCATTTTCTTCAAGAACACTTTCGGGCTTAGACCGGTGAAAATCTTGAACAGTGAACCGTAGACCACAAAGCCGTGCAGCAGCAGGGTGCCTGTCAGTACCAGGAAGTAACCGAGCAGATTGAAGATAGCGTCTAGACCAAGGCCTGTGAACAATTTCGCCATTAGGAAAAATACACCGAATGGAGCAATGTTCATCAGCAAGGCAACAAGCTTCATGATCACTTCGTTGAGATCAGCGAAGATACCGGCAATACGCTCACCCGGTTTACCCGCGGCACTGATTGCAACACCGAACAGAATCGCAAACACGATGATCTGCAGCGTGTTACCTTGGGCCATAGAGCTGATTGGGTTGGTCGGGAACATATCGATAATGACCTGACCCAGTGATGGCGCTTCTTTAGACGCAAATGTGGTTGCCGCAGAAAGATCAGCGCCAGCACCTGGCTTGAATAGGTTACCCATAAGCAAGGCGAGTGTAATAGCAATCGCGGTGGTGGTCAGGTAGAACGCCAGTGTTTTACCACCTAAACGACCCAGTGTGCTGATGTCTTTCAGAGTACTGGTACCACATACCAAAGATACAAATACCAAAGGTACAACTAGCATCTTCAAGCTTGCGATGAAAATTGCACCGCCAACCTCGAACAGGCCATTCACTAAATATTCGTGGACAAAAGATGATTCAGCAAAAAGTGAACGAATAATGAATCCTGTCAGGATGCCCAATACCATACCCAGAATTACTCGGCCGGTCAGGGACATTTTTTTCTTTTGTGCTTGCATGAATAAAACACTCCTTATAATTATTCACTCTGTAAATCTTTCACCAGAGCGCGGAGCAGGTTAACAGCACTTTACGTGTTAAGGCGAAGTAAAATGCTGAGCAATAATCAAAGATATGTTTCAGATCACGTTTTTTGCGGCAGAACGATATTCTGAAAACACATTTATTAACTGAATTTTAACTCACCCGGTAATTTCTGACCGTTTTTTGTTCTAATAAATCGTTTTGAGCGAAAGATTGCTAAGATTTTGCCGAGTTCACTCCTGATTTCAGGGGGCGGGAAAAGCGCCTTTTAACATTCTGTTTTACAGGATTTCATGGTGTTATATGTCTGTAAAGTACATTCTGTGACGGTAAGGTTAAACATGCTGTGCATTTATGATTCAAATGGTGATTAGTACTGCTGGATCGGTTGTTTGTTGGCTTGATGTTCGACTTTTTGCAGCTCTCGTGTATTTATATGTCGAATATGTTTTAGTGGCGAAATATTCTAAGCACAACAAACCAGCACAATCTAATCATAGATATGCTGGTTGTTATGCTTAACTATTTGTTTATTAAGCTTATACTGTTGCGTTCACCGTATCTTCCAGTAGCATATCAATACGGGATATATAGTCGTGATATTCCGCGGTATTGTCTTTCGCGTAGTGGAAGTTTCGGAAGTAACGAGTCATGGATGTAAAGTACTTACGTGCTTCAGCTTTGTCGGTGAAGTCGTACTCGGTGCGGATAATATTGACGACCTTGCCGAAGATAAACTGCTGACGTTCGAAGCTGCATGACGCGTCGACGTCATCAAAGGCATCTTGCTGCAGATAAACCATATCAAGGAACAAGGCTTTCTGGTAAACCACGTAGTCCTCCAACGAGATCCCTTCCTCACCGGTTACCTGCATCATTTGGCCAATGCTATCTCCGGTAGAGAGTAGTGCTTTCATCTCTTTTACCGTCGGAACCCACTCGGGACCAAGGTTATCTGCATACCAACCTTCAAGCTGATCCAGATAGCGAGACCAAGAAATCAGCGGGTCGATAGCTGGGTAGAAGCGCTTGTAAGCACGTTCATAGGACAGGCCTAGGAAGGTCTTAACAGTACCCAGCGTCGACTGGGTCACCGGTTCTTCGAAGTTACCGCCTGCTGGGGAAACCGAACCAATCATGGTTAGCGAGCCATCAGTGCCGTTTTCGTTATCGACGACACCGCAACGTTCATAGACGCCCTTGATAGCCGAGTCCATATAAGCCGGGAAACCTTCTTCACCGGGGATCTCTTCCAGGCGGTTGGAGGTTTCGCGCATCGCCTGCGCCCAGCGAGACGTGGAGTCGGCCAGTAACAATACGTTATAGCCCATTTGGCGGTAATACTCACCGAGGGTAAGGCCAGTATAAATAGAGGCTTCACGGGCAGCGACCGGCATGGATGAGGTATTACAGATGATCACGGTGCGGTCAATCAGGGTACCTCCGTGCTTAGGATCGGGCAGGTGAGGGAATTCCTCGATTGTTTCCACTACCTCACCGGCACGTTCACCACAGGCTACTACGATAACGATATCGGCGTCACAGTAGCGGGAGATCCCGTGTTGAAGGACGGTTTTACCTGAGCCAAAGGGTCCCGGTACACAACCGGTTCCACCACGAGCAATCGGGAAGAAGGTATCGATGGTCCGGGTGGTGGTGACTAGCGGCTCGTTAGGGAATTTACGTTGAGTTTTACCACCGTTTTTGGTCAGGGTGTTGGCGATAGACTGACGAACTGGCCATTTCTGTACCATGGTAAGATTGTGCTCTTTACCTCGGTTATCGGTGATATGGGCGATAACCGTATCAATCGTAAAGCTACCTTCTTGGATCCAGGTAACTTCGACTTCCCCTTTAATATAGAAGGGCACCATGATCTGGTGGGTAAAGCGGCCTTCTTGGACAGTGCCCAGTGATTGGCCTGCGCGGAGCTTGTCGCCTTTTTTGGCAACGGCGTTGAAGGCCCAGGTATCGGCTTTATCTAGCGCATCAACCTGAACACCCCGTTTAAGGAATTTGCCATGGATTTGTGCAAGACGCTCTAGCGGGTTCTGCAAGCCATCATAGATTTGGGCCAAGATCCCCGGCCCTAAATCGACGCTTAGCATTTCTCCGGTCTGGATAATACTGTCACCCACAGCAACACCGCGGGTATCTTCGTATACCTGAATATCGGCAGAGTCGCCTCGCACGCGCAATACTTCGGCCATTAGCAGTTCATCAAGGCCATCGGTTTGCTTGCGGCTAGGCAGTACATATACCACTTCGTTTTTTACCAGCTGGCCTTTATCGCCTTTGTTAAGGCGGATGGTCAGTGTATCGCCAATGACTGCCGTAACGTGGGCTGTCGGCGTTTTATTGATTAATTCCGTGCTCATTGAACAACCTGTTTTCAAAATTAATGCGGTAGATCACTGGCAAAGTCACCCAGTGCGTTTTCTACGAGTTGGTCGAATCGCTCGATGGCTATCTCACTGTTGTAGGTCGTCCAGCGAGAAACCAAATTCCAGCGCAATAGATAAATCACCACGGCTTCGAAGCTAAAGCGTTCTTTGGTACTGATACGGTCAAGCTGCTCCCATACGGCTTCGAGCAGGGCCTTTTCAACCTCGAGGCTCTGGTCGTGCTCCATGTATCGAGCGACATCCGGTAGCCACGGGAAGGTGAAATGCAGATTAAAGTAGGGTGCACTCCAGTTGCGGCGAATAAATTCGTAGCGGGTTCCGAAGCTCCAACGAGGTCCGGTTGGTGCTTTTTCACCGGCTTTTTTTCGGCGAAGGGCTGCAACCACACTGCGCATATCCAATCGCCAATCAATGAGGTCACGAAGCACTTGGCTGTTCACCTCGCTTCGCGCCCGAGTAGCAAACTTGATGAGCTCAGCATCATCAGCATCATTCTTGGTGCGATCCCAGTGCATGATTTGCTCAATCATGTTGAGGTGCTTGCGTTCATCAAATGACAGGGCACTTAATCGGCGCTCTAACTGGTAACGTGAAATCGGCGTAATTTTACTGTTAAACAGAGAGTCGATATGCGGCAGTGACGTCAATAGGCCATGATATGCTTTATCAGACATATACGTTCCTTGTTAAAGGAGAGGCAGGACAAGCCTGCCTCTGTACTTATTTGACGATACCTTCCAGCAACGCGCGGAAACGCGGTTGGAGATGGTTAAGCATCATCTGGGTGACGGTTTCATCCGACAGTGCCACTTCGATATCTTTATCTTTCAGGCGGAACACAACGGCATTTTTGTTATCTTCGTTGACATTGAAAGTGACACCTTCGCGAAGCATTTCTGCGGCTTGGGCCACCGCGAAGTGGATCAATGTCCCTTCTTTGAGCTCTTCAGGGTTAGCACTGAGATCATTTACCCCCACCACTCGGGTGGGCAAGATAACCTCAACCGGTTCATCGGATTTGATTGCGCTGCGGCCTGCCACTTCGAGGATCATTTGCTGTAGTAGCTTTTCATCCGTCAACTGGGTGCCGACTGTCGCTTTTATCTGCTTGGCAAACTCATCTTGCAAGAAGGCTTTCAGATCCAAAATGGCATTGCGATTAGCCATTTCAAACGCTTGCTTGCCGGCTGTTGAAACGAAATCCGCTTCTTTACGCGCGTTGCCCAGAATCAGACCGGCCTTGTCGCGAGCTTCGGCAACGATGGTCGATGCTTCTTCACGCGCTTCGGCAATGATCTTATCGGCAGCGTCTTTACCTGCATCCACACCTTCTTGGCGAAGGGTATCAACCAGCTGCTTGATCCCTGTCGAAACAGGTGTTGTCTTTTGGTTTTCTACTGACATGTTCTGTTCCTTATGCGCCGATGTTGGCACCCATCACTAGCGCAAAGACGAAAGCAAATACTGAGAAGCCTTCTACGATTGCTGCTGGAGCAATAGACAGACCGAAGACTTCAGGCTTGTTTTTCGATGCGTTGATTGCCGCAGAAACCGCTTGTCCCTGATAGATAGCAGAGAAAAGCAAGGCAAAACCAGTCATCAGACCCACCCCGAATAGGCCGCCTGCCGTCTCGGCATTAACACCAATCGCTGACAGGGAGAACATGATCACGATACCGTAGATAACCTGAGAAGAAGGCATGGCTGATAGGCCAATGTATTTACCATAGCCAGACTCGACATCTAACATGGCGCCACATGCGGCCTGACCGGCTACCGAACAGCCGATCGCTGAACCGATAGCACCCAGAGCAACAGGAGCGAACGCGCCCAACCAACCAAGTGCAATAACAAATTGTTCCATGTTTTAATCCTCTTTCTTCCGAAAAGCTTTGAATGGGTATCCTTCGTCGGATAGTCCCCAGTTAACAAATTCAATTACATTCAAGCGCATACCGTGTACTACGCCGCTCATGACACAGAGCGCGAAGTTTAAGATATGGCCAAGCAGTAAGATCAGGCCGCCAAACAGCACCCCAGAAACGGGTTGGGCTTCGACAACTTGACCTGCTAGTGAGTTAAATGTCATCGCCAGCGAAGCACCAGATAAGCCAAGTGCGAATAAACGCATATAACTTAAGATGTCACCGAAGGCACTGGTGATGTTGTAAATCGCCTTGGCACCATCGAGAATGCGCAGGGCCAGATCTTTACGGCTGTTGATGGGGCGATCACTGCTGTAAACACAGACCAGACCGGCACCGCCTAGCATCAATAGTCCGCCTAAACCTTTACCGAACCAGCTCCAGACGGCACCAGTAACGCCAAACCATAGCAACATGCCACCGAACATTAGCGCCGCCCAACCCAGTGGTGCGAATGCACGTTTTTGAGAGCGGTTAATGTAGGCGGTCATTGTGTTGGCAATGATCAGGTGCATGACACCGATAAAGACCGAAAGCCTCATCATGGCGCCATAATCATTCATGTCGATGATGTGGAAAAAGTCCCAGAAACTGCCTTCGCTCGGCGCCATACCAAAGTAGCTGCCCGCGAGCACACCCCAGAACATACCGAGTCCAGACATGAACAGGCCCATATTCTTCAGTCTTTTGCCCTCTTCAGAGGCATCGAACTTGTCACGGAAGAACAGGATGATCAGGCCAAGAATGGCACTGTACATGGCATCATTCATGATCATTGCGAAGAACAATGAGAACGAATAGAACACCAGGTTGCCTGGGTCCCATGCACGGTAATTCGGGGTTTGGAAAAAGCCCATCGCCTCTGCGCCACCACCCGTTAACTCGGAGTTTTCCAGTAGGGTCGGTGGTTGGTCATCGGCTTTGGGATCTTCAAACAACACCGCGGAGCCATAAACGTTGGCCAGTTCGATAACGGCATCTTGGGCATCGGCAGGCATCCAACCTTGGATCAGGAAGAATTCGCCTTCGTCCTGTACCCCTGATGAGGCCAACAGCAACTCGGCATGATCCTGACTCGCAGCCAGTGACTGGCTCAGCGGGTAAATCCAGCGGGTTAACGCCTCGCGCTCTGCCAACAAGTCCTCTAGATGCTGCTCGGCAATCTCGAGGTACTCTTCGACTTGGGACAGGCTACTCCCACCGATGTGCGAACGATCGACGGGTAACAAGGCCGGATCGGGCTCAGACTCAGACACAATCACCACGTAGGCGTTTTTCTGGTCACGATGTACCTCTTGCCAAGGTAGGTCCACTTCTGCCATGGCAGTGAGTTTTTTCAGCGGCAATAGATAAAACCAGAATCGCAAGTTGTTGATTGTACTTATGTCAGGAAGCTCAAACTCCCCCCATGGGCGTAACAACTGCAGGCGTTCTTTGAGTAAGTCACGCTTGTCTTGTTGCTGGCGGATATGCAGTTTGTTTTCGAGAATCTGTGTAACCAATTCATCGACATCAACCAGATCCTTGTCCCTGACCGGGCGGCGTCTGCGTTCGACGCGGCTCAGCCACGCCAACGCTTCGCTGGCGTCAGAGGGTTGCTGCATGGCGATAGCGTGGTTGCTATCGGCATCATCCTGACTCAGCGGAATAAGGTGCATGCAGCCCAGAGCCTGTAGCGCCATCAGGATTTCTTCCCGGCGAGAGGCTTGGCCACCGAGCGTTAAGCGTTTTAACTGTTTGATACTCACGATTGGCCTCCCTGCGTTTTCTCTTGTTGCGCCAACACTTTTTGTTTCGATAGCTTGGCGTTCATTACCGCAGCACGCTCTTGATCCGAGAGATAGATACCAATCCGCTTGATACTTTCTTGGGTATCAGGGATCAGGACCTTCGAGAACAAGTTCACGCGCTGGCTGGTAACCCGCGTGGCGTCACTGATTAATTCGTAGCGCTGCTGGCACACGGCCAGTTCGACACGCAGGCGAACCATTTCCTTCAGTTGACGTACCACACTATCGACCCAGTGCGGGCGGGCGAGATAACTGTACGGGGTCACTTCGACATCGACCGATTCGACGACCGGGACCCGGCAGCCAACAATATTCTGGGTGGCAAGCTTAACGTCGGTGACCTTGACCAGGTTGCTGACGTTGATCTCTTTGCAAGCAAGCATGGGAATGGCTTCCTCAACCAGAGCACGCAATTCTGCGACACGCTGTTTGGCTTGCTCCAAGGCTTGCTCGGCTTTTTTCCGCTCCAGCATTAATTGTTGACGTTTCAGTTCCAACGCAGGCAGGTAGCGGTTGTAGGTTTTCAAACTCCGCTTTTGCTTGTTCAGCGAGCTTTTGTTAAGTGCTACCTTTGCCATGGATTAACCCTCTGTAGTTTCTGTTTCCAGATCCAACTGCTCAGGGAAAGGCCAATACATTTCCAGTAAGCTGTCTTTGATCAGGGTTTCTTCCGGGTCAAAACACTCAGCAAGGATCTTCCAGCTGAAATCCAAGGCATCTTCCAAGCTCATATCGACATCCAGGGTCATGAAGTTGTCCTTGAAGTACTTGCCAAATTTCAGGGTCTTCTTGTCGTACTCGGACAGTTCAAACGCCATGGCTTGCTTCTGCTGGGCCTCCACTGAATCGGAGTAGAAACGGATCATCACACTCATGATGGCACTGTGATCTTCACGGGTTTCTTTACCAACGACCATCTGCTTAAGGCGGGACAGGGAGCCGAATGGGTCAAGTACACCTTCATGGAGGTAGAACTGACCTTCGGTGATATAGCCGGTGTTATCCGGTACTGGGTGAGTTACATCATTGCCCGGCATGGTCGTAACGGCCAGCAAGGTGACAGAGCCAGCACCCTTGTAGTCACACGCTTTTTCGTATCGCTTGGCAAGTTGCGAGTACAAATCACCCATGTAGCCACGGTTGGCTGGGATCTTGTCCATCGCGACACCTATTTCCTTCATCGCATCGGCGTAGGAAGTCATGTCGGTCAGCAGCACCAGTACCTTCTTGCTTTCGTCGACGGCGAAGTGCTCGGCAACAGATAGCGCCATGTCCGGAGCCAGTAAACGCTCAACAGTTGGGTCGGACGCCTGGTTAACGAACATGATGGTACGTGACGACACCCCCGCTTCCTCAAATTGGGTTTTGAAGAAATGGTAGTCATCATAAATGAGGCCCATACCTGCAAAGACCACCACATCGGCTTCGGCCTGAATGGCGATACGAGCAAGGAATTTGTTGTACGGTTCACCGGCGACCGAAAAAATCGGAATTTTTTGTGATTCAACCAAGGTGTTGAATACATCGATCATCGGGACATTGGTACGCACCATGCGGGAGGCGAGCGTACGGCGAACCGGATTAACCGAAGGGCCATCGATTTCGACCTTGGGATCGGTCTCCAGCTCTGGACCATGATCAATAGGTTGTCCGGCACCGTTAAAGATACGGCCTAGGATATTGGGTGAATAGGTGACCTGCATTGGCTGGTCAAGGAAGCAAACGGCGGCATTGGTTGATAGACCCTTACAACCGGCAAAGACCTGAAGAGACACTTCTTCATTGTCGATTTTGATGATCTGAGCAAGTGAGTAGTTTTCACCGTTTTGCTCAATCATCGCAAGATCGCCGTACTTGGCCTTCGAATTGCTTGAGGAGAGGTTGGGTACTTCTACCCTGATCAAATCACCAACAATGCTGAGTATGTTGGTGTAACGCAATAGACTCTGTGGCATCACAATACCTTGATAACTGCCTGGGGGATGAGTGTTTAAATGACGGGGTGTTAACCCTGATCATTTTTCGACCCGCTTTTGAATGGCTTACCTATCCAAGGCAAGGGACTCATTCAAAGCACAGTTCCTAAGGTTAAGCTCATGTAGTCTATTTGGTATCAATGTGTTGTTTCAGTTGGTGTCTAATTGTAACAAATGATTTTCGTCACATCGGGAAATTCGAGTTTATCTATCGGATTAATCATGGGTATTGGTGAGGGGGGGAAGAGGGGGGATTTTGAGAGGTTGGTTTATAAGCTGATGATTAATATTGGATATATTTGATTTGTTAATGTCACTATGAAAATGATCGCCAACAATTGCTTTTTCTTTTTGCGATCTAGCTAGCAGTTTTCAAAACTGAAAAATAAGATATCGCCAATCTCGCGTCTTTTAACACATGTAAAAAAAGTTAATGAGATTGGCGTGGGTATTAAAGGTGCGATGTCTGTTTTTTGAACGATTGGGTAGGGGCTAGGGCTAGTTGACTTGGGGAGGGGGTTCTAAAAGCTCGGTATGATCTCAAGAGCCAGAGAGAGTATAGGGATCCTCAACACTATTGTTAGTTCGAAAAACTGACATAGTCATATTTCAGAGATAAAAAAACCAGCTCGGTTGAGCTGGTTTTGTTTGTTGTATCTTTTAAGACCGGCGTCTTACATTACACGCATGCCTGGCTGTGCACCTTCGTGTGGCTCAAGGATCCATAGATCCTGACCACCTGGGCCTGCAGCCAGTACCATACCTTCAGACATGCCGAACTTCATCTTGCGCGGCTTCAGGTTAGCAACCATGACGGTGTGCTTGCCGATTAGGTCTTCAGGGCTGTAAGCCGACTTGATACCGGCAAAGACTTGGCGAGTCTCGCCGCCTAGGTCCAGCTCAAGCTTCAACAGCTTGTTGGCCTTAGGCACCGCTTCGCAAGAAACGATCTTAGCAATACGCAGGTCCACTTTGGCAAAGTCATCGAATTCGATTTCGTCTGCAATTGGCTCTTTGCTGAGTTCAGTTTCGGTTTTAGCCGCTTCTGCTTTCTCTTTTGCTGCCATTTCAGCGGCCGCATCTTCTTTTGAAGCTTCAACCATAGCTTCGACTTTCTTCGCATCGATGCGGTTGAACAGTGCCTTGAACTTAGTCACTTCGTGGCCAGTCAGTGGCTGGGCAATACCTTCCCAAGTCAGGGTTTCGTTCAGGAAGCCTTCTGTACGCTCAGCAAGCTGAGGCATAACGGGTTTCAGGTAAGCCATCAGAACACGGAATAGGTTGATACCGACAGAGCAGATCTCCTGCAGTTCCTGATCTTTACCTTCTTGCTTGGCAACAACCCAAGGTGCTTTCTCGTCAACGTACTGGTTGGCTTTGTCAGCCAGCGCAGTGATTTCACGGATAGCACGGCTAAACTCTCGGGTTTCGTATAGCTCAGCGATACGATCTGCTGCGGCAACAAACTCTGCGTATAGCTCAGGCTCAGCGAAGTTGTCAGACAGCTTGCCGTCGAAACGCTTGGCGATGAAACCTGCGTTACGTGATGCTAGGTTAACAATCTTGTTCACCACGTCGCTGTTAACACGTTGGGTGAAGTCTTCAAGGTTAAGGTCCAGATCGTCGATACGGCTGTTTAGCTTCGCTGCGTAGTAGTAGCGTAGGCACTCTGGGTCTAGGTGTTCTAGGTAAGTACCCGCTTTGATGAAGGTACCTTTAGACTTCGACATCTTGGCACCGTTCACTGTTACGTAGCCGTGTACGAATACGTTGTCAGGCTTACGGAAACCCGCACCTTCCAGCATGGCTGGCCAGAATAGGCTGTGGAAGTAAACAATGTCTTTACCGATGAAGTGGTAAAGCTCCGTTGAGCTGTCTTTATTCCAGAACTCGTCGAAGTCTAGGTCGTCACGCTTGTCACACAGGTTCTTGAATGAGCCCATGTAGCCGATAGGTGCGTCTAGCCATACGTAGAAGTATTTGCCAGTCTCGCCAGGGATCTCAAAGCCGAAGTAAGGCGCGTCACGTGAGATGTCCCACTGCTGTAGGCCAGACTCGAACCATTCCTGCATCTTGTTGGCCGTTTCATCCTGAAGGGCACCAGACTTAGTCCACGCTTTCAGCATGTCTTCGAACTGAGGTAGGTCGAAGAAGAAGTGCTCAGAATCTTTCATCACTGGTGTGGCACCAGAAACAGCAGATTTCGGGTTGATCAACTCTGTTGGGCTGTAGGTTTCACCACAGTTGTCACAGTTGTCGCCGTACTGATCGTCAGACTTACACTTAGGACAAGTACCTTTTACGAAACGATCCGGTAGGAACATCTCTTTCTCAGGGTCAAACAACTGAGAAATAGTACGATTGGTGATGTAGCCATTGTCTTTCAGCTGGGTGTAGACAAACGACGCCAGCTCACGGTTCTCTTCAGAGTGCGTGCTGTGGTAGTTGTCGAAGCTGATATCGAAGCCAGCAAAGTCAGCCTGGTGTTCTTTGCTCACTTCGGCAATCATCTGCTCAGGATCCATACCCATCTGCTGGGCCTTAAGCATGATTGGAGTACCGTGTGCATCGTCTGCACAGATGAAATGAACTTCGTTGCCGCGAAGGCGCTGATAGCGCACCCAAATATCCGCTTGCACATGCTCAAGCATGTGGCCCAAGTGGATAGAACCGTTAGCGTACGGTAGGGCGCAGGTCACCAGAATTTTTCTTGGATTTGCAGCCATAATGTCTTATTTCGCTCATGATGGGTAATAAAAACGTAGCTGTAAATAGTACCTGATGGATAGCACCTTGCCTAGGAGGATCTGCTGTAAATCACCGTAAAATGGAGCGCTATATAGGCATCGGTGTTAGGATGTAAAGAAACAATAAATGTGGAGCGCTAAAAGATCATGAGCAGTGATTCAATTACCCGTTTTGAAAGCGTGGCAGATATTTGCCATTGGTTGAACCAGTTTGAACACCCTTGGTTGCATGACGAGTGGGCCGAGACGACGAACGTCGTATCGGTGTCGGCTGACGGCAAAATTTCGGTGACCCTTCCGTTTGCAGCTAGCCAAGTGGCTGAACTTTTAGAGCAGTGGATCATCACCCAGCAACAGCTCCATCATATTGCCAGCGATATCAAATTTGACATTGGGTGCCGTGTTGCCCCGTTGGCCTCTGGTGACAAGCAACCGCTTAATGGTGTAAAGAACATTATTGTGGTGAGCTCTGCCAAAGGCGGAGTGGGTAAATCGACGACATCCGTTAACCTTGCTCTGGGGCTTCAGGCCCAAGGTGCAAAAGTGGGTTTACTGGATGCCGATATCTATGGCCCGTCGGTTCCGATGATGCTCGGCACGGTGGACGAGAAGCCGCAGTCACCGGATGGCAAGATGATGATGCCGATTGAATCATGTGGCTTATATACTAATTCAGTGGGGTATTTAGTGCCGGCTGACAGTGCCACTATCTGGCGTGGCCCAATGGCGTCGAAAGCCTTGTCTCAGATCATCGCCGAGACCTGGTGGCCAGATCTGGACTACTTGGTGATTGATATGCCACCGGGTACCGGTGATATCCAATTGACATTGGCCCAGCAAATCCCGGTGACGGGTGCGGTTGTTGTAACAACCCCGCAAGACTTGGCTTTGGCTGATGCAATAAAGGGCGTCAGCATGTTTAACAAGGTCGATGTACCGGTGCTGGGTGTGGTCGAGAACATGAGTTACCACATCTGCAGCAATTGCGGTTATCACGAGCCGATCTTCGGCACCGGCGGCGCTGAGCGCATGGCACAGGAATATGCCGTACCGCTGCTGGCTCAGTTGCCTCTGCATATCAAAATCCGTGAAGACATCGATAATGGTAAGCCAACGGTGGCAGCGTCTCCTGATTCAGAGCAAGCTCAGTCATACATTCAATTGGCCGGTTCTGTTGCCAGCCGTCTGTATTGGCAAGGTACGCCTGTGGCCGAACAGATCACAATTCGTACAATGTAAACCATTGCTTTTATCAAAGCTGCAGAGTTTCTGAGCAAACGTGGCAGATGCCGCTTTTTTACTGGCATCTGCCCTTACATCTGCCTATAATCATGCGGTTTATTTATGCCTATTTAAGCCATTTCCAGACACAGTGAGTGATGGAAAATGGTCTGTTTATTACGGTTTGTCCACTACGCCACGTTGTTTTACAGGTGCTTTCTGATATGTCTGAACACTCTCACCAATGCGTTATTATCGGTATTGCAGGTGCCTCTGCATCCGGTAAAAGTCTGATTGCCAGCACAGTTTATAAAGAGCTAAAAGAAAAAGTAGGCGATCATCAGATCGGTGTTATTACGGAAGATTGCTATTACAACGATCAAAGCCACCTAAGCATGGATGAAAGGGTAAAGACCAACTACGACCACCCAAATGCCTTGGATCACGACCTACTTTGTGACCACCTTGAGCAGTTGATCCGCGGTGAAGCGGTGGAAGTTCCTCAGTACAGCTACAGCGAACATACGCGTATGACTGAAACCACTACGCTGACACCTAAGAAGGTGATCATCCTAGAGGGTATCCTGTTGCTGACTGACCCACGCCTGCGTGACATTATGCATGCAAGTGTCTTCATGGACACGCCTCTAGATATCTGCTTGCTGCGCCGCCTACAGCGCGATGTGGCTGAGCGTGATCGCACCATGGAATCTGTGCTTGCGCAGTACCAGAAAACAGTACGCCCGATGTTCATGCAGTTCATCGAGCCTTCAAAGCAATATGCGGACATTATTGTTCCTCGTGGCGGTAAGAACCGTATCGCGATCGACGTACTGAAAGCACACATTGCCAAGTTGCTACGTGCTTAACGCTTCGCTCTGACACGTGATTATTAATAGGCAGCATTACGCTGCCTATTTTTTTACCTGAAAAAAACATAGCGACTGTAGGTTGGGTATAGACTTCAATCACTTGAAGTCGTTGGGCTATATGCCACAATGGGATCAGATAACTTTGGCGCTAGGCTCGTTTGATGAGCATGGATGAAAAGATGGGGATGTAATGAAAAAAATAATAATGGCTTTGCTAGCGGTTGTCGTGGTTGCCGTTATCGGTATTGCCGCCTTGGTGGCACTGGTTGATCCGAACCAGTTCAAACCAATGATTGCTGAGCAGGTAAAAAAAGCGACCGGACGAGACCTCGTGATTGAAGGCGACATTAGCTGGCGTTTTTTCCCAAGTATTGGGTTTGATATCGGCAAGACAGAATTCAAAAACCCGCAAGGATTTGCCGAGCCGAATCTCGCCCAGTTCGATCAAGCAGAATTGTCAGTGTCGGTGATGCCGCTATTTTCCCAACAGCTAGAAATTGGCAATGTCAGCTTGCTGGGCGGGCGGGTCTTCATTCAAACCCTCGAAAATGGTGTCAGTAACCTTGATGGCTTGTCGGGTCAGGAAACAACCGAGTCGACTGCAGAGTCAGCAGAAACACCGACAGAGCCATCAGTAAGCGGACCCGCGCCGACAGCGGAACAGCAAGCATGGCAGATCAGCTTGGCTGGGGTCGAAATCAGTAATGCCAGTGCGCTTATCATCGATGATAAAGCGGGCAGTCAAACCGAGGTTGACCGGCTTGATTTCACTTTGGATCAATTTGCCCCAGGCGAGTGGACGGCAGCCCAGTTCGATATCGCGGGCAGTGCCGGCGAGTTGAGCTTCAGTGCTGAAGGGCAAACAGAGCTGTTGATTGCTGAGAAACTCGATGGTGCTGAACTCAAAGCGCTTTCGTTAAAGGCAAGTGCCAAAGATGCGGTCAATGATATCCGTAATGCCAACATCTCTCTTGATAGCTTCAAGCTGGGTGACTGGTCAACGATTGAATTCGCGATTGAAGGTGAAGTTCCTGATCTGAGTTTTAATACCCAGGGCTCTACAAAGTTAATGGTCGATGAGGCTATTAAGCTCATTAGCCTGAAAGACGCCAAGCTTAATACTGATGTCAAAGGGGCTAGTTTGCCACGTCCTGAAATGGCGATTGCGCTTGAAGCCGATGCAACATACCAGCTGGAGAAAGGGTTGGCTGAGCTGCCTAGGCTCAAGGCGGCGGTTGATGAGCTGGCATTGAATGGTAATGCCTCTTTCCAATCGGCTGACATTCCGGTGATCCGCTTTGATTTGTCGTCGGACAAGATTGATCTGGATGCCTTCCTTGGCTCTGAAGAGAAGTCTACAGACTCACAAGGTAGTGGCGATGCCACTAGTTCTAAAGCAGGCAGCGCAGAAAGTGCCGGTAGCGCAGGTGGCAAGGCGACAGACCAAGAGCCTGATCTCAGTGTGCTGAAGACCCTCGATTTGGCAGGTAAGCTGGCGATTGAGCAGTTCAAAGCCGCCAATGCGCACATGAGCAATGTGAAGCTAGCGCTGAGTATAAAAAATGGTGTACTTGATCTCAGCGGGCTGGATGCCAACCTTTATCAAGGTAGTATGCATGCTACTGCAAAAATCGATGCTAATGGTCAGTTGCCTACTTACCGAGTGAAAAAGCAAATCAAAGGTGTACAGATCCAGCCGTTGCTGATGGATGTAGCACAAAATGATACCTTGGCGGGGAGCGGTGATATTTCGGTGAATGTATCGGGCACTGGACTGGCCGAGAAGCGTATGCGTGAAAATATTGCCGGTACGATTGATATCCGTTTTGCTGACGGGGCAATTTATGGTGTCAATGTTCCGGAAATGATCCGGGAAGCTCGCGCGACGCTTAAAGGCCAGAAAGCCGAATACGTTAAGGAAGAGAAGAAAACCGATTTCTCGGCGATGACTGCAACCATCAAACTGGGCAAAGGTGTTGCTTCAACCAGCAACCTTGATATCGACTCACCACTGCTTCGTATTAATGGTAACGGCTCGACCAGCTTGGTGAATGAAACCATCGACTTTGCTGTGAATACCTCTGTGGTTGCAACCAGCAAGGGGCAGGGCGGCAAAGACATTGACGAGGTCGCTGATCTCACGGTGCCGATTGACGTTAAAGGCAACTGGAGCGAACCTGCGTTCTCGCTCAACCTAGCTCAGCTGCTCAAGCAGAATAATGAGCTGGAGAAAAAGGCACAGCGTGAAGTTGAGCGTGGCCTAGAGAAGCTGTTGGGTGACAAGGCCAAGGATGACGACATCAAGAAGGCGGCGGACAAGCTGCTGAAAGGGTTGTTTAACTAATCGGTTAATCGACAGCTTAGCATTGTCTAGTTTAGTTATATCTAAGGAGAGCGGTTGCTCTCCTTATTTCATCTTATCAAAAGGTTAGACCGCCCCTATCTGTTGTAACAAGCCCATTTGATCCCACTGCTCCCACCGTTCTACAACCCGGCCATCAACAACGTGGTCTAGAATCAGCCCTTCAAACTGCACTTTTTCTGCGGATGGGCTTACATCACCAAGAGAGCCGGTATGTGTACCTGTGGCCGTCCAGCGCGTTGCGACTTTGTCACCCGATACAATCTGATCATCAACGGTCAGATGCAAATCAGGAAAGGCCAGTAATAATCCACTGACCAACTCTTTGAACTCTGTCACGGTGAGATTGGGACTTGGTGCGCCTGCCATGTGAATAACACTGTTGGCAGCGAAGGCTTCATCAGCGCCCGATACATCGCCTCTGTTTAGTCCATCAATCCATACTTGCTCGTACTTGGTTATCGCTAAAGCCATGGCCTTATACTCAATGAAGGAATCCATATGAAAAGATAGACGATATATTGGAGTAAGCTTTATTGGGCAGGATGGGGGGCTATTAAAGAGCCCTACCGGAAAAAGTAGGGCTTTGATATTTCACGTTATGCTAGCTGTTTTTTCTTTTTCGAGGATTTCTGGCTTTGCAGAACATCTTGGAAGGCTTTCAGTAAATCGATGGCCGATAGCATACCGACCAGTTGTCCTGTTTTATCCAACACAGGTGCAGCGCCAACTTGGAAATCCAATACCGTGCCGATAGCTTTGGTTAGCGTGTCGTAGGTGCGGACATGCACAACATCCCGGATCATGACATCACTGATATGCCACTCATCGGTTAGGTGGTATTCATGGCCGATCTCTGGTGATTCATCAACCCAACCCGGACGGCGTAATTCCCTGTCGCTCACGATACCGACAAGCTCCCCTTCATTATTCAATATGGGTAAATGACGGATATTTTCATCGCGCATCAAGAAGAAGGCTTCTCTCAGTCCAGTGTCTGGAGAGGCGGTGATAACTTTGCGGGTCATGTATTCAGAGACTTTTGTTGGCATTGCATCTTCCTATTTTTCAAAGTTGATGGGTGTTGCCTGATTTACCGTAGCGAAAATTGCGCACCTGATCTGCGAGCAAAACCTAGTTTTTGCAGAATTAACGAAGAACTTAAACAAGTTTGTAACTTGTTGCGTAGCGACTAATGGCTCTGTTAAGGTGGCGGCTCACAAAATGAATAAGGAATGATTGTGGACTCAGTAACACAAGCAGCATTGGGGGCAGCGGTGGCCGGTGCTGTCGCAGGAAGGAAGTGTTCCCCGAAGATCTTGTTGGCTGGTGCGGCTCTGGGCACACTGCCGGATCTCGATGTGCTAATCAGCTATGGCGATCCGGTGTCGGATATGGTGAAGCACCGCGGGTTTAGCCATTCATTGTTTGTGCTCATTCCGTTTTCATTCTTACTGAGTTGGCTATGGCAAAAATGGCGACCGACTCGGTTTAATTTTGGCCACCTGTGGCTGCTGGTAGCGGCTGCTTTAGTCACCCACCCGTTACTCGATTCATTGACGGCATACGGTACTCAGCTGTTTTGGCCGATCAATAAACCGATAGCCATTCCAAGCCTGTTTATAATCGACCCGTTGTACACGATTCCGTTGCTGGTGGTCTTGCTGGCGAGCCTGTTGTGGCGTGACCGTATGGCAAAATTATGCACGGCAGGATTGGCCGTATCCTCTTTGTATATCGTATGGTCATTGACTGCGATGAATATGATTGAAAACAGGGTTGAGCAACAACTAGTGGGCACTCAACTCGCTGGCAAGCCAGTGTTTATCACCCCAACCCCATTTAACACCGTGCTCTGGCGCATTGTTGTTCAAGGTGAGGAGCATTACTTCGAGGGCTTGTCCTCGGTAATTGATGGTGATACTGAAATCGAATTTTTGCAAAAGCCTCTTGGTACTTGGCCGACCGAGTTGGCTTCGCAGCATCAACAGATGCTTGAACACTTTACCGGTGGTTTTATAAAGTACGAACAACGTCAATCGGAATTGGTGGCATCGGACTTGCGCTTGGGAATGGGTGAGCAGTTAGCTTTCCAGTTTGCATTGGCAGACAATAGTCATGAATGGGTAACCATTCCCCCTGTCAGGGTTGAAACCCCAGGGGCAAGATTGGCGCAAATCCCGAACCTGTGGTTGAGACTGCTAGGCAACCAAGATATTGATGCTAACTTATGTCACATTTCAGAGTGCCCAAAGCCGTCCGTACCGCTGGCAAGCCGCTAGGGCTGCTCTGTAAATACTATGCCGAAGTGACTTGGGTATAGATACAATGGCTGAATCAGGCATTTTAAAGTTACGATAAGTAATTGCCTTTTCAGCCATTTTTTATGTTGTAGTGATGGGATGTAGCCGTTTGGTTAATATCCAGTTTGTCACTAGTACGATTTCTGTAGCCATCCTTCGCTTAGCGTACAGCGTTTATATGCCACTATTCACAGTTCAATTTACCCGTAGAAAAGAGCGGGTAGAAATTGATAAACATCAATAAGCTACAGGTTTCATACTGGCATTATGCTCCCAATTTCAATTAACTCCCCCTGATGGGGTGAATTTCGATATAGGGAGATAGCGAATATGCTGTACTTGGAGTTTTTATTCCTCCTTCTGGTGCTCTATGCTGGTAGCCGTTTTGGTGGCATCGGCCTGGGCGTGGTATCTGGTCTTGGCTTATTGATTGAAGTCTTTATTTTCAGGATGCCACCGACATCGCCACCAATCACGGTCATGCTGATTATTCTGGCGGTTGTTACCTGTGCATCAATTTTGGAAGCGGCCGGTGGACTAAAATACATGCTGCAAGTTGCCGAGCGTATCTTACGCAGCAACCCAAAGCGAGTGACCTTTCTGGGTCCGTTAGTCACTTACACCATGACTTTCATGCTGGGTACTGGTCATGCGGTGTATTCCATCATGCCAATTATCGGTGATGTGGCATTGAAGAACGGGATCCGTCCTGAACGCCCGATGGCGGCTTCTTCCGTGGCGTCTCAGCTTGCAATTACTGCCAGCCCAATTTCTGCGGCTGTGGTGTATTACCTTGCCCAACTGTCAGGTGTGCAGGACAGTATCCATTTGCTGACCATTTTGATGGTCACCGTCCCTTCTACTTTACTGGGTACCTTCTTGTTGTCATTGTATAGTTTGCGCCGCGGTGCAGACTTATCTGAAGATCTTGAATACCAGCGCCGTCTGCGTGATCCGCTGTGGAAAGACAAGATTCTTCACACTACAGCGACGTCGCTGGATGAGAAACTGCCGGCGTCAGCTAAGCATGCAGTGTTGCTGTTTATCTTGGCGCTAGTATCCATTGTTGTGGTGGCGATGGTACCTGAAATCCGAACCATCGGTGATGGCGCCAAGCCGATCCCGATGTCAGTAATTATCCAGATGATGATGCTGGCGTTTGGTGGCCTGATCTTGCTGGTGACTCGTACCAATGTGCAAAAAGTCCCTGAAGGTGTGGTATTTAAGTCAGGTATGGTTGCAGCGATTGCTATCTTCGGTATCGCCTGGATGAGTGATACGTACTTCCAATATGCAATGCCGTCGTTCAAAACCGGCATTACTGAAATGGTTCAGGATTACCCGTGGACGTTTGCACTGGCATTGTTCATTGTGTCTGTCGTCGTAAACAGTCAGGCAGCAACAGCGCGTATGATGTTACCTGTCGGTATGGCGATGGGCTTGAACCCCGCATTGCTGATTGGTTTGATGCCTGCTACCTATGGTTATTTCTTTATTCCAAACTACCCATCAGACATTGCGACCTGTAATTTCGATGTCACTGGTACGACTAAAATTGGCAAATGGTATTTTAATCATAGCTTTATGGTGCCGGGTTTAATCGGGGTGGTTTCAGCTTGTGCCATTGGCTACACCATCGCCCAAGTGATCGTTTAAATTAACCTGGCCAGTGCATATTTACTGGGATCTAAGCCAGCGACGTCGGTTGCTGGCTTTTTTATACATACCATTCCGTAGATAAAGTTATGTAAATCCGGATGAAAAATATTCAACCAAGTAATTATTTGAGTATATAATTGACTGAAAAGCATCTTCACGGGGTGAAGGTTAACGGTTGTGATTAACCGTTTGTGGTGGTTGAGAAATCTAGATAGTTTGTGAGGTAGCAATTAACAGTTTAAAACGGGTTTTGGCGGCAACAGATTTTGAGTCTCTCAGGGCTAAAATGCACACAAAAATCGTCAAAAAAGCAGAGGCTTACTACAAGAATAAGTTGGCCAAATCCAAGAAGCCTCAATTACATCAAGATCAATAAGGGAGTGAATCATCACTCCCTTTTTACGTTTAATCGTGCGAATTACGCTGGCCTGGCTCTTCCGCATCCTCATAGGGCCAGTAGTGGTGACCGGCTCGGATGATGAGTGTGGCTGCCGCCAAGATAAAGGCTGCGACCGATAGCCAAACAATATAGACCCCATCGAGTTCTTTCATTCCCAGCGTGATGTAGCGGGCAATGGCCATAATCGCAATGTATATCGGGTAGCGAACCGGGATTTTACCATTGGTGACAAACTGCTGAACCATCGCCAGCACTTCCAGATAAATGAACATCAGTAAAATATCTGTCAGCGCGATCTGACGGTTAGTATAGATGACAATGAATTCATTGATCATGGCAGCCAAGGTTGCCAAGGTAATACCGACCAGCAAGATAGCTTCGAGAATATGAAACAGCTTTAAAAATATCTCACTGAATTTTTTTGGTAAATGTGAAGGCATTAGTGTCCCTTGTAAGACTTGTAATCGGTCTTGAATAGAAGACCTGTTATGAGCCAAATATTGGCTTTTTCTTGCCAAGGGTCAAGTAAAAAATGTGACAAAGGAAGAGATTGAAAAGTAGCCACAATCGTATTTTTCGGTGGCTACTCAGGATGAGGATTGTTTTCTGAGGGCCTACCAGTCTACACCTTTACGGGCTTTGACGCCGCTTTCAAAGGCATGCTTTACATTACGGACTTCAGAAACAGTATCAGCCAATTCAATAAGTTCCCGGTGTGCACCACGGCCAGTGACGATGACAGACTGGTTTTGGGGACGGTTGTTGATGGCCTCAATAACGTCTGTGAGATCTACGTAGCCATAGGTCACCATATAGGTAAGCTCATCAAGAAGAATGACATCATAGCTATCACTTCCCAACATTTTTTTACACTCCGCCCATGTGGCCTGGGCTGCTGCCGTATCTGCTTCTTTATTTTGGGTTTCCCAGGTGAAGCCGGTGGCCATAACGGAAAAATCGACGCCGTGCTGCTCGAGTAGCGCACGCTCGCCGCAATCCCAGGTACCTTTGATAAACTGGCCGACACCACATTTCTGACCGTGGCCAACTGCGCGGGCAATGGTGCCAAACCCTGATGTGGATTTTCCCTTGCCATTGCCGGTAATGATCAGGAAAAGCCCTTTCTCTTCTTGCGCTGAAGCGACACGCGCATCAATTTCTGCTTTTACTTTTTGCTGACGTGCTTTATAGCGACTGTCTTTCTGGGTTTGATCTACCATGATGATCCTTATTATTGTTGGGCTACCATTGCCAATATGATCAGATAACCTGTTACTTCAGCAAGCTGCTGGCATGCGCCAAGACAATCTCCAGTATAGCCACCCAGCTGGTGGGTAAACCAGCGGCCACAGGCATAGCGAACCAGTAGCAGGGCAGTAGTGAGCAAAAGTGCCATTGGCAGTGGTAATAACAGTAATATAAAGAAACTGGTGATAATTAAAACCCACAAATCTTGTTGGCTTTGCTGATTGGCCAGTGGTTTGACTTTGCTTTGCTCATCGAGCCGAACGTATGGGTAGCTGAATATGAGGCTGGCAGCGGCAGCACGGCTCAAGCCGTGAAGGCTGAAAAGTGCCAATGCGGTCAATGACGGCGATATCTCAGCCAAGGCGGTTAGGCTGGACCATTTGATTGCAAGTACAACAAACAGTGCCGCGGCGCCATAGGTCCCTAGTCGGGAATCTTTCATGATCTCGAGTTTTTGTTCAGGTTGCCATCCGCCACCAAAACCATCAAACACATCGGCTAAGCCATCTTCATGGAAAGCACCGGTCAGCAGCAGACTGGCCGCCATGGCGATGATCACAGAGACAGAAGCCGGTAACACTAGCTGTGCCAGCCAGAAAATTGCAGCGCTTGCCAAACCGACAACCAGTCCGACCAAGGCAAAATAGCGGTTAGCCTTGTTCAGCAGCTCGGGGGAATAGGGCGTATCAGCAGGGACAGGAATACGGGTAAAGAAAGCGAGTGCAATCAGAAAAATCTGCACCTGCTGTTTGAGTGCCTGATAATGGAGCTTCATTGAGGGCAGCCTTGCTGTAAGAATTTGAAAGCTTTACGTTACTGCAACCTGTGATGATATTCCAGTTGAAGGTATTCCGTTGTCGATTGGCGGTAAAAAATGCGATTAATTGTTATGCAAAACTGGAATAGAACTACTATTGCGCATATCATACTGTTTATTGGTTTTGAGGGGAAAGGAAAAACGGTTTGCGTTGGTTAGTAATATTGTGTTGCCTGATCACGGCGGGATGTTCAAGTCGTTTGCCGACTGAGGAAGAAAGGGCAGTCTCGAAAGCGGCAAGTAGCCGTACTATGGAAGAGGTGAACTATATCGAAGATGCCAATGGCTTGCAGTGGGTATCGCCACAATTAGCGCTGTCTGATTATCAGCAGATAATGGTTGAGCCGGTGGGTTTGCATCAACGAACGCAAGCGGTACACCAGATCCCACCGGCAGTACTTGGACGGGTATCGGAAAGGCTACAGCAACGATTAGAAGAAGAGTTGGCTATCGGTGTACCTGTGGTTGAGGTACCTGGACCGAAGACCGCGACGTTGAAAGTTGAAATCAGCCGTGCCAGCACCGATATGGAAGACTTGAAAATAACGGAAGTCTTACCCTATGGTGCGTTGATTGGGGGGGCCAAGGCATTGCTAGGTACCCGAGACCGCAATGTTCGGTTGCTGGTGGAGTCTCAGCTGGTTGATAGCCAGAGCGATGATATTTTGGCTGAGCGGGTGAGTGTGTTGTTAGCAAAAGATGTCCTGGAAAACGACAGCGAAATGTTACGCTTCGAGCAAATTCAGGAAACAGTTGACCGGTTTACCCAAGATATTGTCTATTTTATCCGGTTGACCGCTTATACTGCCAAGGAGAATCAAGATAGCTTTTAGTGATACACGCCGTAATTAAGGAGTAACAATGGCACAGCGGATTTTAGTGGTATGCATGGGTAATATCTGCCGTTCACCAACGGCAGAGGCGGTTCTGCGTGCCAAGGTGGCCGAACGTGGGCTGGATATTGAGGTCGATTCTGCTGGCACGATTGGTTTTCATCAAGGCGAACAGCCTGATCACCGCGCCCGGGCTGCCGGCGAGGCACGCGGGTATAGTTTTGATAGGATCCTTGCCAGGCAGGTTACCGAAGGGGATTTCGAAGCCTTTGATCTGATCCTGGCGGCAGATAACGACAATTTACGCGATTTGAAACGTGCTTGCCCGACTCATTTGCATCGTAAACTGGCACTGTTTCTTGAGTATGGTCGTCCAGATGTTGAGGAGATCCCAGATCCTTATTATGGCGGTAAACGTGGTTTTGACTATGTACTCGATTTGGTCGAGGAAGCCTCTGAAGGATTGCTTGATAGGCTATAAATGCCGTTATTTTTCCTACAAAAAACGCCCGCAGCTATTTATATAGAATAACTGCGGGCGTTTTTGTTCTAATGCTCATTGAGCGTGTGGTTAATGCAGCAGATTAACCTAGGGTATCGGTCGCGACTTTGTAGGTCGGGTCTTCCATCATGTTAACTTCAACCAGATTACCGGCTTTCTTAAGCAGAGAGCGGCACTCAGGGCTCAAGTGGCGGATGTGTAGGGTCTTGCCTTGGGTCGCGTAACGTTCAGCGATGGTATCAATGGCTTCGATCGCAGAGTGGTCAGCGACTCGTGACTTGGCAAAATCAATGATCACATCCGCTGGATCGTTCTTGGCATCAAACAGTTCCAGGAAGTTTGCCACCGAGCCGAAGAATAGCGGGCCGTCAAGCGCGTAGACTTTTGAGCCGTTGTCATCGAGGTAACTGGAGGCATAGATATGCTTGGCATGTTTCCAGGCAAAGACTAGCGCAGAGTAAATCACGCCGACGATAACCGCCAGGGCAAGGTCGAATGCAACCGTGACACCGGTAACCAGAATGATGGCAAAGAAATCGTGTTTTGGTACTTTGCGCGCCATTTTGAAGCTTGCCCACTCGAACGTGCCGATCACGACCATGAACATCACACCAACCAGTGCTGCTAGCGGAATGACTTCAATCAGTGACGAGCCGAACAGGATGAACAGCAGCAGGCCGACAGCACCGGTGATGCCTGATAGGCGCCCACGGCCACCGGAATTGATGTTAATCATTGATTGGCCGATCATCGCACAGCCACCCATAGCGCCGAATACCGAACAGGTGACGTTTGCCACACCTTGGCCCACACATTCGCGGTTACCTTGACCACGGGTACCCGTCATTTCATCAATAACAGTCAGCGTCAGTAGCGATTCAATCAGGCCAACCGCTGCCAGGATCAAAGAGTATGGCAGGATGATACGCAGGGTCTCCATGTTGAAACCCACTTCAGGAATCGCGAACGTTGGTAGCGAGCCTGCTAGCGTCGCATTGACATCACCGCTCATGGTGCGAACGAAATCAATTACCGTACGGGTATCGAGGCCAAGACCGTGCACCAGTACTGTTACCGTGATAATCGCTACTAGCGAAGATGGTACCGCTTTGGTCAGCTTCGGCAGGAAGTGGATAATGAACATGGTTAGAGCAACAAGGCCCAGCATGATGTAGAGCTGAGCACCTTGCATCCACTGTAGGGCACCTGATGCATCTGGCACCTTGAACTGGCCTAGTTGCGCCAGGAAGATAACGATAGCCAAGCCGTTAACAAAACCAATCATTACCGGGTGCGGTACCATGCGAATAAACTTACCGAGCTTGAATACACCGGCAAGGATCTGCAAGACACCGGCAAGCATGACAGCGGCAAATAGGTATTGTATGCCGTGTTCGGCAACTAAGCTGACCATAACAACAGCCATTGCGCCGGTAGCACCAGAAATCATTCCCGGACGCCCTCCAAGCACGGCAGTGACCAAACCGACGATGAAGGCTGCGTACAAGCCAACCATTGGGTCAACACCTGCTACGAAGGCAAAGGCAACCGCTTCAGGTATTAGGGCAAGGGCAACAGTTAGCCCCGAAAGAACGTCATTCTTGACGGATTGTCTCGAAAATTGTGGGAATTCAAACATGCTTATAGGTTTGTTCTGACTATGGTGGTTGATTGGAGCCGCTAGGCGACTAAGGCGCTACAAAGTCGCGGATCCTACAGAAATCTGTGATTCAGTTCAACTTTCAAGCTGGATTATTCATCGCGCTTGTTACTTAGTGTAAGAAAGTTTGATGTCAGTGATGTTATTAGTGAAAAACAGAAGCAGTTGCAAAGGAATGCGGCCTCAAGGGCTGAATGGAAGGCAAAAAAAAGCCATGCAATTATGCATGGCTTTTTTGTCAGATTGCAAGCGTTAACTTACTCAGCGGTTGGCATCGTTGATTTTGCCCCTGCTGTCGCGTGGCTGGTTGCCGTTTGGCTACCGGCTTGGCGAGCAGCAAAGCGTGCGTCGCGAAGTGGTGCAATAGCAACCACAGTCGGCTCAGCGGCTTCTAGAGGAGCTGGCGCTTTAGCCATCGCAGCTGTTGCATGCAGTCCTTTCGGAGACGTTGCACAAACCTGAGCTGTAGCTTCAACGTTAGAAACAACCGTTTCCGCGCGAGTTGCAACAGTTTCTGGCGCTTTGGTTTCAGTCTCTTCCACTGGTGCTTCAGGCTTAGTAACCTCAACAGCGGGTGCTGCTTCAGTCGCTTCAACTTCAGCTGGTTGTTGAGTCTGCATACCCAGCATTGCGGCTTGAGCAGCAGCAATCGCCGCGGCTACGTCTGATTCTGCAGATTGTGGCTCAGCAGGTTCAGCAGCAACAGATGCTTCAGCTTTAGGCTCTTCAGTAACAGGCGTTTCAACAACTGTCTCTTCAACTTCAGCAACTGTTTCAACAACTGGCGCTTCAACAACAGGCGCTTGCTCAGTTGTTTCCTCTGCAACATCAGCGCGTAGCGGGAAGGCTTTGCCCATTGCTAGCTCTGGCATTGCAACACCACCCAATACTGGAGTCGTTTCAGCGGTTGTTTGCTCAGCAACAACAGCTGGTGCTTCCGTTTCAGTTTCTTCAACAACGTCTGCTGATGGCGCGTCAAGTGAGGCAACGGCTGGCTTGCTTGCAGAAGGCCATACTTTACCCATTGCCATTTCAGGCGATGCGACACCGCTTTTCAGGCGGACAACGGCTTTAGGCTTCTCGACGATAGAAACAACATTTTCGATATCGTTAAGTGTATCTGTTGCTTCTACAACGGCGTGACCAACAGCCTCTGTCACCATCTGTTCCATTTCTTCACCCTTTTCTGGGCGAGTATCACGGATACGACGACGGCGCTGGCCGCTTGCACGAAGATGGCGCGGAGAGCGACGGTTGCGGCGTTGGCCTTCTTGCTCACCGTTTTTCTCTTCAACATTATCCGTAACAGCTTTTGCTTCCTGAGCCATCGCAGTGCCAAGTTCTTGTAGTTCAGACTTGGCAACAGGTGCTTCTGCTACAGCTGGCTGGGTAGTTTCAACCGCTTTCACTTCTGCATTATCAGTAATACGTACTGTTTTACGCATTTCACGACGCTGGCGACGTTGTTTCACCTTGGCCGTTTTTTCCTGCTCCTGACGCTGCTCTTCAACAACCGGCTTGTCTGCTTTAGCTTTTGGCTCCTGATCGCGCTCGCGACGAGGTTTTTGAGCTTGGGCATCATCACGGTCACGACGCTGACGTTTCTGATCTTTGTCTTTACGTTGCTGCTGGGTTGGCTTCTCATCGCTTTGCTCTGGCTTGTCTTTCGCTTTTTCATTGCGACGACGAGCTTGGCGCTGTTCACGCTGTTCAGCTACCTGCTGCTGCTTCTTGTTGCTGTCAGTCTCTTGGCGATCCTGACGCTCAGGGCGCTCCTGACGACCACGGCGATTATCTTTGCCACCACGACGGTTGTCTTGCTGGCGATCTCCACGGCGGCCTTCCTGACGTTCACCGCGACGGTTGTCTTGGCTACGACGGTTGTCCTTGCGGTCACGACGGTTACGCTTGTTGGCTTCCTTCTTCTCTTTTGGTTGCTCTTCCTGCTCAGGACCTGAGAAGAAGTTCGCAATCGCAGAGAAGATACGGCTGAAGAAACCTGGCTTTTCTTCGACAGCTTGAGCCGGTGCAGCCGCTTTCTTGGCTGGCTGAGGCTTAGCTTTCGGAGTAGTAGGCGTTTGCGTAGGCGCACTGAAGCCCTGTAGAACAGGCTCTTCACGTTTCTTCGTTACACGCTCTTGTGGTGCAGAAGACTCAGCTGCTTCAGCTTCACGCAGTGCTTCCAGAGCGCTTGGCAGATTGTAAGACAGTGAATCGTGCTCATCACCAGAACGGACACGGACCACTTCGAAATGAGGTGTTTCCATGCTGGCGTTTGGCACGATGATTGCGCGTACATTGTGTGATTTCTCAATGTACTGTACAGAACGGCGCTTCTCGTTAAGCAGGTAAGAGGCAATCGCCACTGGCACTATTGCCAGCACCTGCGAGGTATTGTCTTTCAGTGCTTCTTCTTCAATAAGACGAAGGATTGAAAGTGATAGCGATTCGCTGTCACGAATGACACCGGTACCGGTACAGCGAGGACACACATGGTGGCTGGCTTCAGCTAGCGATGGGCTTAGGCGCTGTCGCGACATTTCCAATAGACCAAAGCGAGATATACGACCGATTTGAACGCGGGCACGGTCCATACGAACGGCTTCACGTAGTCGGTTTTCTACTTCACGCTGGTGACGTACTGGCGTCATATCGATGAAATCGATAACCACTAGGCCGCCAAGGTCACGTAGACGAAGCTGGCGTGCGATCTCGTCAGCGGCTTCAAGGTTGGTCTGTAGCGCTGTTTCTTCGATATCACCACCCTTGGTTGCACGGGCAGAGTTGATATCAATCGACGTCAGTGCTTCAGTCGGGTCGATAACAATAGAGCCACCAGAAGGCAGACGAACTTCGCGCTGGAACGCTGATTCAATCTGGTTTTCGATCTGGTAGTGGTTGAACAGCGGTGTTTCGCTGTTTTCGTATAGTTTTACCCGTGACAGGAAGTCTGGACGAACCTGTTGGATATGATCGCGGGCACGGTCAAAGATTTTTTTGCTGTCGATAACGATTTCACCGATGTCACGGCGAAGGTAGTCACGGATAGCTCGGGCGATAACGTTACTTTCCTGGTGGATAAGGAAAGGCGCAGCCGCCGAGTCAGCAGCGTCTTTTACACGCTCCCAGTGGCTAAGTAGGTAGTTAAGATCGTATTCCAGATCTTCAGCTGATTTACCAACTCCGGCAGTACGTACAATCAGGCCCATGCCCTGAGGCAATTCCAGCGTGCTAAGTGCCGCTTTTAGCTGTGTACGTTCTTCACCCTCAATACGACGGGAAATACCGCCAGCTCGTGGGTTGTTCGGCATCAGTACCAGGTAGCTACCTGCTAGAGAGATGAAGGTTGTAAGGGCGGCGCCTTTGTTGCCTCGCTCTTCTTTATCAACCTGGACAATAACTTCCTGACCTTCTTTCAGCACTTCCTTAATGTTCGGGCGGCCTTGGTAAGAGTAGTCAGAAGGGAAATAGTCACGGGCGATTTCTTTAAGAGGGAGGAAACCGTGGCGTTCAGCACCATAGTCAACGAACGCTGCTTCCAGACTTGGTTCGATGCGTGTGATGCGTCCTTTGTAGATATTTGCTTTTTTAGATTCGTGGCCAGGGCTTTCGATATCAAGATCAAACAGCTTCTGCCCATCAACTAATGCGACGCGCAACTCTTCCTTCTGAGTTGCGTTAATCAACATTCTTTTCATTATATTGTACTCGTTTTTTTTCATGTGCTAGTGCACTTAGTTACGTGTCTTTACTGGTGGTGCCGGACCCCAAGTCTGATCTTAAATGCAACCTCACGGCTGGAATTCAGGGGTGCTATATGGCAACACGTATCATCCAACTGTACCAAGATGTTTAGATCTGAAAATGCACAGCTGGTTCACCGATGGTTACGGCGGTATCTGTCACACCAGTAATTTTTTCGTTGCTAAAGGACACTAAAAAAACACTCCGAAGAATTAAACGTCTTACGCCACATGCTGCGTTTTTCATCAGAGCGGTATATATAGTCATCAATCGGGTGTTATTCTGTTCACCCTGTCGGCAAAGTAGGCAAATTTTCCTATCTGTGCACGACAATGATAGCAGGGTGACTTTTTTGCGGCAATCTGCTTTGCATGCATGTTAGAATGAAACCCATGAAAGATGATAAACCAAAAGTGCACTTCATCGAAATATCTGATGACTTTGCAGGCCAACGGATCGATAACTTTCTCCGTACACGGCTAAAAAACGTACCAAAAAGTATGATTTACCGCATTCTGCGTAAAGGCGAAGTGCGAGTGAACAAAAAACGTATAAAACCAGAATACAAATTGCAGGACGGTGATCTTGTTCGGGTTCCTCCGGTAAAGATACCGGAAAAAGAAGACCAAGCACCTATCAGCACCAAGTTGGATAAAGTGGCAGAGCTTGAAGCATGCATTATCTATGAAGATGATCATATGCTGATCCTCAATAAGCCTTCCGGTACAGCGGTACACGGGGGCAGTGGCCTAAAATTCGGTGCTATCGAAGCATTGCGGGCATTACGCCCTGATGCACGCTTTCTCGAGTTGGTGCACCGCATTGACCGTGATACGTCAGGCATTTTGCTCGTGGCGAAAAAGCGTTCTGCGCTGCGCAAGCTACAAGAGCAGTTCCGTAACAAGACGGTACAGAAGTACTACTTTGCCTTGGTGATGGGGGAGTGGAAGGCTAACTGCAAGAAAGTGACCGCTCCGCTTCTGAAGAACGAAGTGAACAGTATTGTCCGGGTCAACCCTAACGGTAAGCCGTGTGATACCCGCTTCAAGGTACTTGAACGTCTGGACCAAGCGACTTTGGTACAGGCCAGTCCGGTAACGGGTCGTACCCATCAGATTCGCGTGCACTGCCAATATACCGGTCACCCGATTGCATGGGATGACCGCTACGGTGACCCGCGCTTTGATGCCTTTACAAAGAAGGTTGGTTTGAACCGGTTGTTCCTGCACGCGGCGAACATCAAGTTTACCCACCCGCAAAGCGAAGAGTTGATGGATATCAGTGCGCCGATGGAGCACAAGTTGCAGCAGGCAGTTGAGAAGCTGAGGCGTAAACCACTGTAATAAAGCAGCGGCTTTTTATAGCGTCTATTCGGTACAGACAAACGGCAGGACTTCCTGCCGTTTTTTTGCGTTTATAATACGCTGATGCCTTGCTTGGCGAGCATTTCCCGCAGGGCAATCAATGGCAAGCCGACAAGGGTATTAGGGTCACGGCCTTCGAGACGCTCAAACAGGGCGATACCTAGTCCTTCACACATGAAACTGCCAGCGCAGTTGAGCGGCTGCTCGCGTTCAACATAATGGCGGATCTCAGTATCAGTGAGCTGGCGGAAGTGGACATGGAAGGGTTCGCAGATCACCTCGCTCTCGCCGGTTTTGGCGTTGTGTAGACACAGGCCGGTATAAAAGGTGATGGTTTTACCACTGGCTGCCTTTAGTTGGCGACAGGCATTCTCAACAGTATGGGGTTTGCCTATGATAGCGCCATCAATTACACAGACCTGATCGGAGCCGACAATGAGGTGCTCGCTGTGCTCACCGGCACATGCCATGGCTTTGGACTGGGCTAAGCGGGTGACGAGCTGCTGTGCTTGTTCGCCGGGGAGCGGTGTTTCATCGGTATCGGGTTTGGCTGTCGTAAAAGGAAGGCCGAGTTTTTGCAATAGCGATTGGCGGAAAGGGGAGGTTGAAGCCAAGAGTAAAGGTTGGCGCATGACTATTACCGGGTTAATGCTAGGTTGTGGTAGTCTACGCACCTTGCTTTGCGATGGCTACGTTATAATGGTAGGTGAAGCAGGCCTCTTGGTTGGGTTTTCGCCAGTTTTTGTGTGTTATTTGAGCTGATATTTACTGCCGTACAAGTTATTGGTGGATAGGCAGATAACAGACAAAATGGTGGAAGTGGCAGTGCTGCAGTGCTTGTATCTGACACTGAGTATACGAATTGGCTAAATGCTGTTAATTCACGCACATTTCCTTTGACTCAAACTGATTACAAGGCTAATATTCGCGCCCTATGCAAAAGGTAAAATTGCCGCTTACGGTTGACCCGGTTCGTGCTGCTCAAAAAAAACTCGACTATGATGGCATCATCAAAGCCGAATTACTTGAGCGTTTGGCCGAGTCAACGCAGAGCGTAACACGTGATGCAAACGTCACCTTGTCATTTGACTTGGACCAGCGTCGAATCGCATTTATGCGCGGTAGCGCAGATGTTGAAGTGATGCTGACCTGTCAGAGATGTCAGGAAGGATTCAAACACGAATATCGTGTTGAGTTCTGTTACAGTCCGCTCCTCAAACCAGAGGCAGCAGACGATTTACCGGAAGCTTATGAGCCGGCTGATGTCGACGAAAATGGTGAGATCAATCTGGTTCAAATCGTCGAAGACGAATTGATTCTGGAATTACCTCAAGTCGCTATGCATGAGGAAGCTGACTGCAAAGCCAGCGGAAACATGACTTTTGGTGAGATCCCCGTTGCTGATGAGCGTCCGAATCCGTTTGCAGTATTGAAAAATCTAAGTAAGTAATTTAACAGGAGTAGGGTTAATGGCCGTACAAAAGAGCAAAAAATCACGTGCAGCACGTGGCATGCGTCGTTCACACGATGCACTAACAACTGCAGCTGTGTCTGTAGATTCTGCAAGTGGTGAAACTCACCTACGTCACCACGTGACAGCTGACGGTTTCTACCGTGGCCGTAAGGTTATCAACAAGTAAGGTTGAGCCTTGAGTGGTCTAACCGTTGCACTTGATGCAATGGGTGGGGATTTCGGTCCTCAAGTAACAGTGCCTGCCTCCGTGCAGGCACTGTTGCAATTCCCAGAGCTCAAAGTCATATTATTTGGTGATCAAAGTGCGATCACTACCCAACTATCCCTCCTGAATCAAACGAATCACTCTCGTCTTCGCATTGTCCATTGCGATCACGTCATAGCAAACGATACCCGTCCTTCTCAGGCTTTGCGTCGGAGTCAGGGATCATCCATGCGTTTAGCACTGGAAGCCGTTTCCGAAGGCACTGCTGATGCCTGTGTCAGCGCCGGTAATACCGGGGCCCTGATGGCTTTGTCTCGTTATATCCTCAAGCAATTACCCGGAGTGGATCGTCCCGCACTGGTTTCTGCTATTCCGACTCACAACGAGACCAAGACTTGGCTGCTAGACTTAGGAGCTAATGTGTCGTGTGATGCTGATACTCTGTTCCAGTTCGCGGTGATGGGGGCGGTACTGGCTGAACAAGGCGATGTGACACCACCACGGGTGGCGTTGCTCAATATCGGTGAAGAGGAGATCAAAGGTAATGATCTCGTCAAACGCTGTGCTGAAATGCTGGCTGAGTCGCCGGATATCAATTACATCGGTTATATTGAGGGTGATCAGCTCTATAGCGGTAAGGCCGATGTCATTGTCTGTGATGGCTTTGTAGGCAATGTCAGCCTTAAAACCAGTGAAGGGGTAGCCAATCTGTTTATTGGTGCGATTAAACGTGCTATTTACGGTAATCCACTGAAACGACTGCTAGCGAGGTGGCTGTTTAGCGACCTATTTAACAGTTTGAAACAGTTGAACCCCGACCAGTATAACGGCGCGAGTCTGTTAGGATTGCGCGGTATTGTGGTGAAAAGCCACGGAAGTGCTGATACAACCGCCTTTACTAATGCGATTGGTGAAGCGGTACACGAGGTCAAACGGCAAATACCGACAAAAATCAGTGACCGTTTGGAAGAAGTCTTACTCGAGAGGCATTATTAGTCTTCATGTATAGCAAAATTTTAGGTACTGGCAGCTATCTGCCGGAGCAAATACGTTCTAATGCCGACTTAGAACAAATGGTTGAAACCAACGATGAGTGGATTGTCGCTCGTACCGGTATTCGAGAGCGCCGCATTGCCGCCGAAGACGAAACTGTCGCGGTAATGGGGTATCAGGCGTCATTGAATGCTATTGAGATGGCAGGCATTGAGAAAGATGACATCGACCTGATTATCGTCGCGACAACCAGTGCGAGCCACGCGTTCCCATCGGCAGCTTGTCAGGTCCAGGGTATGCTGGATATCAAAGGCTGCCCAGCTTTCGATATTGCTGCAGCGTGTTCTGGTTTCGTCTACGCGTTGAGTGTTGCCGATCAGCATATCAAAACCGGTATGGCGAAAAATGTCCTGGTGATTGGTGCTGATGCCCTATCACACCGTTGTGATCCAAGCGATCGTTCGACGATCATCTTATTTGGTGATGCTGCAGGTGCTGTTGTTATCGGAGCAAGTGAAGAGCAGGGTATCATTTCGACCCACCTTCACGCTGATGGCCACTTTGGTGGGCTATTGAGCCTAGGCGTGCCTGAGCACGGCCAAGACTTCAGTGATGACAAGTGGCTGTACATGGCCGGTAACGAAGTGTTCAAGGTAGCGGTAACCCAGCTATCTAACTTGGTTAAAGACACGCTGGCAGCCAACAACATGGATAAGTCCGAGCTGGATTGGCTGGTCCCGCACCAAGCGAACCTGCGTATTATCAAAGCGACAGCGAAGAAGCTTTCGATGTCGATGGATCAGGTTGTTGTCACCCTTGATCGCCACGGTAATACCTCGGCGGCAACCGTGCCAACGGCGCTGGACGAAGCGGTACGTGATGGCCGTATCCAGCGTGGCCAGACATTGCTGCTCGAAGCCTTTGGTGGTGGTTTCACCTGGGGTTCGGCGCTGGTGAAGTTCTAAACACACCTTCTTTATATTTAGTTTGGGTGGGGGCTCTAGCATCTCACCCGATTTAGCAAAACTGAGTTTTCAGTTACATAGAATAAGGATTCTCGAATGTCTAAGTTCGCGATTGTATTTCCGGGTCAAGGCTCTCAAACCGTAGGTATGCTGGCTGAATTGGCTGAGCAGTACGATGTGGTTAAGCAAACTTTTGCTGAGGCATCTGAAGTATTAGGTTATGACCTGTGGGCATTGGTGCAAAACGGCCCAGCTGAAGACCTGAATCAAACTCACCGCACTCAGCCTGCGCTTCTGACGTCTTCAGTGGCTATCTGGCGTGTATGGCAAGAAGTTGGCGGCGCCCAGCCTGAAGTAGTGGCAGGCCACAGCCTAGGTGAGTACTCAGCACTGGTATGTGCCGGTGTTATCGACTTCAAAGATGCGGTTAAGCTGGTTGAGCTACGTGGTCAGCTGATGCAAGCAGCCGTTCCTGCGGGTGTTGGCGCAATGTCGGCCATCATTGGTCTGGACAACGACGCGATTGCCAAGGCATGTGCAGAAGCCGCGCAAGATCAGGTATGTTCACCGGTAAACTTCAACTCACCGGGTCAAGTGGTTATTGCGGGTAACAAAGAAGCCGTTGAGCGTGCTAACGTGCTTTGTAAAGAAGCAGGAGCCAAGCGTGCAATGCCGCTGCCTGTTTCTGTGCCTTCTCACTGTGCACTGATGCAGCCTGCCGCTGATAAGCTGGCAGAAGCCCTTGAGAGCATTACTTTCTCAGCACCTGCAGTACCCGTTATCAACAACGCTGACGTGGCGACTGAGACGGATCCTGCGGCGATCAAGAGTGCGCTGGTTAAGCAGCTTCACAGTCCAGTACGCTGGACCGAGTCTGTTGAGCGTATGGCCGGTGAGGGTGTCGAGTCTCTGCTTGAGTTCGGCCCAGGTAAAGTATTGACTGGTCTAACAAAACGAATTAATCGTTCAGTGAGCAGCGCAGCGGTAAACGACATCGCTAGCCTTGACGCTGCCAAGTAACCAATTTCATCAAAGAGGATTAATAATGAGCCTGGAAGGAAAAATTGCGCTGGTAACAGGTGCGAGCCGTGGTATCGGCCGTGCAATTGCCGAGATTTTGGTTGAACGCGGTGCGAAAGTTATCGGTACTGCAACCTCTGAGAGCGGCGCAGAAGCGATCAGCGCTTATCTGGGTGACAATGGTAAAGGCCTTGCGCTGAATGTCACTTCCCCTGAATCTATTGAAGCTGTACTTAAGCAGATCAAAGAAGAATTCGGTGATGTTGACATCCTAGTTAACAACGCAGGTATTACCCGTGATAACCTTCTGATGCGTATGAAAGATGACGAGTGGCAGGACATCATGGACACCAACCTGACGTCTATCTTCCGTCTGTCTAAAGCGGTATTGCGTGCAATGATGAAAAAGCGTCATGGTCGTATTATCAGCATCGGTTCGGTTGTGGGTACTATGGGTAACGCAGGCCAGACTAACTATGCAGCGGCTAAAGCAGGCCTGATTGGCTTTACCAAATCAATGGCACGTGAAGTGGCTTCTCGTGGCATTACCGTGAATGCCGTGGCACCGGGTTTCATTGAAACGGACATGACCAAGGCACTGACAGACGATCAGCGCGCCGCGACACTGTCTGGTGTTCCGGCTGGCCGCCTTGGCGACCCGCGTGAAATTGCAGCAGCCGTGGCTTTCCTAGCCTCTGAAGATGCTGGTTATGTAACCGGCGAGACATTGCACGTCAACGGCGGCATGTACATGATTTAATCAAAAAAGTTGCATAACTTGATGATGCAAGTCAAACTCAACTAGTTTTCACTGAAAATCGTGGTTTGACCAGCATCTTGAGTATTGCAACTTTTGCAGTATTGAATAAACTACAGCAAATCGCATTAGCGAATTCTTGTTTTAAGGAAATAGATTAATGAGCAACATCGAAGAACGCGTAAAAAAAATCATCATCGAGCAACTAGGTGTAGACGAAGCTGAAGTTAAGAACGAAGCATCTTTCGTTGACGATCTAGGCGCTGACTCTCTAGATACAGTTGAACTAGTAATGGCTCTTGAAGAAGAATTCGACACTGAGATTCCAGACGAAGAAGCTGAAAAAATTACTACAGTTCAAGCTGCAATCGACTACGTTGTTGGCGCTTCTGAGTAATTAAAGAACTCCCCCCAGGCGGTCACCATGACCGCCTGACTTTTTCTTTTGAAATCTGTTTTATCCTCAATTCCCGGAGAAATAAATCGTGTCTAAGCGTCGCGTAGTTGTTACTGGCATGGGTATGCTATCACCGGTAGGTAATTCTGTTGAATCATCTTGGAAAGCACTTCTAGCCGGTACTAGCGGTATCAGCACTATTGAACATTTTGATGCTAGCGCATTCGCTACTCGTTTTGCTGGTATGGTCAAAGACTTCAACTGTGAAGAATACATGTCGAAGAAAGATGCCCGTAAAATGGATTTGTTCATCCAATACGGCATTGCAGCAGGCGTGCAAGCATTAAAAGACTCTGGCATTGAAGTAACTGAAGAAAATGCAGCCCGTGTGGGTGTTGCTATCGGTTCTGGTATTGGTGGTCTTGGCTTGATTGAAGCTAACCATCAATCTTTGATGGAAAAGGGCCCGCGTAAAATCAGCCCATTCTTTGTTCCATCAACAATTGTAAATATGATTGCTGGCCACCTGTCGATCATGCACGGTCTACGTGGTCCAAATATCGCAATCTCTACAGCGTGTACAACTGGCCTTCATAACATTGGTCATGCTGCACGTATGATCGCATACGGTGATGCCGATGCGATGCTAGCGGGTGGTGCTGAGAAAGCATCTACACCTCTAGGCATGGGCGGCTTTGCGGCTGCTAAAGCACTGTCTACCCGTAACGACGATCCTCAGGGCGCATCTCGCCCATGGGACAAAGACCGTGACGGTTTCGTACTTGGCGACGGCGCCGGTATGATGATGCTTGAAGAATACGAGCACGCAAAAGCACGTGGTGCGAAAATTTATGCTGAGCTTGTTGGCTTTGGCATGAGTGGCGATGCTTACCACATGACTTCACCAAGTGCTGACGGCTCTGGTGGCGCACTGGCAATGGAAGCATGTATCCGTGATGCGGGTATCAATGCTGATAAGATCGGCTACATTAATGCCCACGGTACATCGACGCCTGCTGGTGACGTTGCCGAAACGCTTGGCATCAAGCGTGCGATGGGTGCCGCTGCTGATAAAGTCATGGTATCTTCGACTAAGTCTATGACGGGTCACCTACTGGGTGCAGCTGGCTCTGTTGAAGCTATCATCACAGCAATGACTCTTATTGACCAGGTAGTCCCGCCAACAATCAACCTAGAAAACCCTGATGAAGGCTGTGATCTGGACTATGTACCAGGCGAAGCGCGTCAGGCAAATCTTGAGTACGCACTGTGTAACTCGTTCGGTTTCGGTGGTACAAACGGCTCGTTGCTGTTCAAGAAAATCTAACGATAACCTGTTATCATAGAGCGGCCCGGTGTTATGCACCGGGCCGTTTTTTTTATCTATTTTTTGAAAATATCGAGCAGGAAGCAAGATGATCCTGATCAACGGAAAACCAGACAGCCAGATAGCGGTGACCGACAGGGCGATGCAGTATGGCGATGGCTGCTTTACGACTATGCTGGTAGAGAGTGGTGAGATCCGGCTTTGGCCCTTTCATCTCGAGCGGTTAAAGGAAACACTCTCGATGCTGGGTATTGCAGCCCCAAACTGGGATGAGCTAGCGGCAACCGTGCGTGGGCTTGCCGCCCATTATCCTGACAAAGGTGGGCTCAAGATACTGATCAGCCGCGGCAGTGGTGGCCGAGGATACAGTACCTCTGGTTGCACCAATACACAGGTTGTTGTGTCACAATTTGCTTGGCCTGCACATTATCGGCAGTGGCAGCGAGACGGTGTCGCCTTGGGCGTTTGCCAGCAACGCTTGTCGCATTCGCCGATGCTGGCTGGATACAAGCACCTTAACCGCCTTGAACAAGTGCTGCTCAAGCGGGAAGCAGAACAACACCAGTGGTTGGATGCCGTGGTGTTGGATGTGGCAGGTAACGTGGTGGAATCTATTGCCTCGAACATCTTTTGGCGCAAAGGCAACACGCTATATACCCCAAGCCTGGAACTGTCCGGGGTGAGGGGAGTGATGCGGCGGCATATATTGCAGTTGGTAACCGAATTGGATTATTGTTCAGAAATTGTCAATTCGCCGCTTGATAACTTGCTTTGTGCTGACGAAATCTTTATTACTAATGCCCTCATGGCGTTAGTGCCAGTAAATGAAATCAATGGAATAACATTCACTCAACAGACCTTGCTGGGTGAGCTGAACAAGAGGTTGTATTCGTGCTAAAGAAATTGGCGATTGTTGTGATCCTGCTGGGCCTAGTGGCTGCCGGTGGACTGGGTTGGTCGTATCAGCAAGTGAAATCATCGCTTGATGTGCAAGTAGAGAACCAACAAGAAGTCTTACTGACGGTAAGAGCTGGTACGTCGTACCGCGGATTGCTTAACCAGCTGGCTAGCCAAGATATCGTGGTTGAGTCGCCATGGACACGGTGGATCCCGAGGCTTGACCCACAACTGGCAAACCTGAAGTCGGGCACGTATCAAATTACCCCGGCGATGACACTGAAAGACGTGTTGGCGCTGGTTGCCTCTGGCCGTGAACAGCAGTTTGCCATCACTTTGGTCGAAGGTGAACGTTTTGTTGATTGGTTAGCTCAGCTGCAGCAGGCACCGTATGTGACCCATGCAACCGAAGGGATGAGTGAAGCCGATATCGCCAAAGCGCTGGGCGCTGATGTGGAAAAGCTTGAAGGCTTCCTATTGCCAGAAACGTACCATTACACGGCGGGTACCTCTGATCTTGAGCTTCTGCGCCGGGCGTTCCGTGATATGCAGAGCTTGCTGGGTACCGCCTGGGACGAGCGCGATGCAGAAGTCCCACTGAAAAATGCTTATGAAGCGTTGATCATGGCCTCGATTATCGAAAAAGAAACCGCGGTTGATGATGAGCGTGGCTTGGTGTCATCGGTGTTTATGAACCGCCTGCATAAGGGGATGCGTTTACAGACCGATCCAACCGTGATCTACGGGATGGGTGATAAATATGAAGGCCGGATCCGTAAGCGCGATCTGCAAACGCCTACTCCATATAACACCTATACCATTTTCGGCTTGCCGCCAACACCGATTGCGATGCCGAGCAAGGCATCTGTGTTGGCTGCCGTAAACCCGGATGACAGCACCTATTACTACTTTGTGGCTGATGGCAAAGGTGGCCATAAATTCTCGAGAACGTTAACAGAACACAACCGTGCTGTGCGTGAATATTTAAGAATACTAAGACAACAATAATGACTGGTAAATTTATCGTAATTGAAGGGCTGGAAGGCGCAGGGAAAAGCACTGCCATTCAGCAAGTGACTCAAGTACTGGCCGAGCAGGGTATCGAAGAGTTCACGTCAACCCGCGAACCGGGCGGTACACCATTGGCCGAGCAAATGCGAGCCTTGGTCAAGGAAGGCCACCCTGATGAGCCTTTGACAGATATGGCTGAGCTGCTGCTGCTTTACGCCGCTCGCTCGCAACTTGTTGAAAATGTCATCAAACCAGCTTTGAACCAAGGTCAATGGGTAGTCGGTGACCGCCATGATATGTCTTCTCAGGCCTACCAAGGTGGTGGCCGTGGTTTTGACCGCGTAGTCATGGAGCGTCTTCGCGATACAGTACTGGGTGATTTCCGCCCCGACTTTACTATCTATATGGATATTGATCCGGTACTCGGTCTTGAGCGGGCCCGGGGTCGTGGTGAGCTGGATCGTATCGAAAAAATGAATATCGACTTTTTCCACCGTGCCCGTGCCCGTTTCTTGGAGTTGTCTGAAGCCGATCCGAGCGTTGTGATTATTGATGCTAGCCAGTCGCTGGAAAAAGTAACGGCTGATATTCGTGATGCGGTTAAACACTGGCTGGAGCAGCTGTAATATGCTTTATCCGTGGCAGGAAAGTGTATGGCAAGGCTGGCAGCAGCTGCTGGCACAGGGGCGGATGCATCATGCTATCCTTCTTGTGGCTCCTCATGGGAGCGGACGAGAAGCGCTCGCTAGGCACCTGGCAAAAACAGTACTGTGCCAGAACGGGGCTGCAGGGGCGGGTGGTGAGCCCTGTGGCGTATGCCATAGCTGCAAGCTGTTTGAAGCGGGTACTCACCCTGATTTTCATGTTGTTGCACCTGTTCAGGAAGGCAAACAGATCGGGGTTGATGCTGTCAGGCAATGTAACCGTTGGGCTGTTGAGACCTCACAGCTCGGCGGTGAGCGGATTATCCTGATCGATGGTGCAGACGCCATGGGGGAGGCTGCGGCAAATGCCTTGCTTAAAACGCTGGAAGAACCACCGTCGGGTTGTCAGTTTGTCCTGTTGGCTTCGTCACTGGATAACTTGTTGCCTACTATCAATAGCCGCTGTAACAAATGGCGCTTGGCGATGCCACAAGAGCAGGAAACCAAGCGTTGGGTAGAAAAGCAGTTGATGCAAAGTATTAAGCTGGAAACCGTTAGGCTCAATGGCTCAGCACCGATTGCAACCCAGCAGTTCATTGAACAGGGTCAAGATATCCGTTACGCAAAATTATTGGCTACCTTTGCTGAATTTTTGCGCCCGCCGTTCTTCGGCTTATATGATGTCGCTGGGTTATGTACCAAAGAAGGGCACCATAGTCTGAAATGGCTGAGCTACTTCCTTGTCGATTGCATGAAGTGGCAGCAGGGCGTGACGTCGCACTTGGTTCACAGCGAGTCATTGCCTTTGGTTGAGCAGGCTGCCGCGGTTATTACACCCACGACCTTGCTTGAGCAAACCAGACAGGCTAACAGTCTGTATCAGAAACTGGAACGCCATCCGGGGCTGAATGTTGAGCTCTTGATTGTCGATTGGTTGACTGGCTTCATGAACCACCAATAGTGTCTCAATGATGAGGCATCGTTAATTTACAGAATATTGAGGAAAGAAACGTGCTAGTTGATTCGCATTGTCACCTGGATAAATTGGATTACGAGCAACTTCATACAGGGATTGATGATGTGTTGGCCAAGGCAAAAGCCCGAGGCATTGATTACTGCCTGTCGGTTGGCGTGACGTTGAAAAGCTTCCCGACCATGATGGAGATGATTGCGCCGCATGACAATGTATTTGCATCATGTGGTGTCCACCCATTGGATATCGAAGAAGGCTTTGATTTCGATAAGCTGAGAGAATATGCCCAGCATGAGCGTGTAGTAGCGATTGGTGAGACCGGTCTTGACTACCATTATCAACCGGAGCTTGCCGAGCAGCAAAAAGAGATTTTCCGTCAGCATGTGCGCTTGGCGGTTGAACTCAATAAGCCTCTTATTATTCATACTCGTATGGCTCGTGAAGATACCTTGCAGATCTTACGCGAAGAGGGGGCCGAGAAATGTGGCGGTGTGCTGCACTGCTTTACCGAGAGCCTAGAAATGGCTCAGGCTGCCATCGAGCTGGGTTTCTATATTTCTATCTCGGGTATTGTCACCTTCAACAAAGCCTCTGAGCTCAAGCATGTGGTTAGCCAGTTGCCACTGGAGCGCCTGCTGGTCGAAACGGATTCTCCCTACCTTGCCCCGATCCCTTACCGTGGCAAACAGAACCAGCCAGCTTATGTGCGTGAAGTTGCAGAACATATTGGCCTTCTGAAGGGGGTCTCGGTTGCAGAAGTCGAGCGGGTAACCACCGACAACTTCTTTACGCTTTTTTCGCAAGCGAAACGAAGCTAAGGATAAAAAAGGAGCTTAAGCTCCTTTTTTTTGTACTTTTTATCTCCTGCCTATCCAATATTCAAAAAACCTCAATAAAAACTGCAAATAAAACCAAAAAACACTAATTAAAGTTGATAGTTTACTTCGTAACGTAAAGTAACACAGCTTACATTACTGAAAGATTATTACATCTTGTTGTAGGTGCTGCTTTGTGGTTTATTTTCTTTTTGTTTCAGTTATTTATATTTATTTCGCATCTTTAGTAGTCGAAATTTCAACTGTGATCTATATTGAGTTTTGAAATTATATTTCATGACCTATTGGTAATTTTGATGGCCATCAAGTTATATTTAGCACCACATTTTATACTTAACCTGTATTAAAAATGACGGTCTAATCGGCAGATGGCTACGGGGGTAGGCCGCTGATAAAGACTGAAAATCTAAATAAAACACTCACTCAGGAGCACATTATGTTTAAGAACCTTTTTGCAAACCTGCAAAAAGTCGGTAAGTCGCTGATGCTGCCAGTATCAGTACTACCGGTTGCTGGTATCCTACTTGGGGTTGGTGCAGCTAACCTTGGCTTCATCCCTGAAATCGTATCTAACCTGATGGAACAAGCAGGTGGTTCCGTATTCGGCCAGATGGCCCTTCTATTTGCTGTTGGTGTAGCGCTAGGCTTTACTAACAACGACGGTGTTGCAGGTCTTGCAGCTATCGTTGGCTACGGCATCATGACAGCAACACTAAGCGTAATGGCTGGTGTGATGGGTGTTGAGTCAATCGATACAGGTGTACTAGGTGGTATCCTAGTCGGTGGTGTTGCGGCTTGGGCATTCAACCGCTTCTACCGTATCCAACTTCCAGAATACCTAGGTTTCTTCGCTGGTAAGCGTGCAGTGCCAATCATCACTGGTTTCTCCGCTATCGGTCTAGGTATTGTTCTTTCTATCGTATGGCCACCAATCGGTGCGGCTATCGGTGCATTCTCTGATTGGGCTGCTCACCAGAACCCAACAGTGGCATTCGGTATCTACGGTATCGTTGAGCGCTCACTGATCCCATTCGGTCTGCACCACGTTTGGAACGTTCCTTTCTTCTTCGAAGCAGGTACTTGTGTAAACGCTGCTGGCGAAACACAGAACGGCGTTCTAACTTGTTACCTAGTTGCTGATGAAGCTTCTCGTATCGCTGGTAACGGCTTCGGTCAGCTAGCGGGCGGTTACATGTTCAAGATGTTCGGTCTTCCAGCTGCTGCAATCGCTATTGCTCACTGTGCTAAGCCTGAAAACCGCGTAAAAGTTATGGGTATCATGGCGTCAGCTGCGCTGACTTCATTCCTAACAGGTATTACTGAACCAATCGAATTCTCTTTCCTATTCGTTGCGCCAGTTCTGTACGGAATCCACGCTCTACTAGCGGGTTCTGCATACGTTGTTGCTAACACACTTGGCTTCGTACACGGTACATCTTTCTCACACGGTCTAATCGACTTCCTAGTTCTGTCTGGTCACGCACAGAAGATGGTTCTAATGGTTGGTGTTGGTCTGGTTTACGCTGCAATCTACTACGTAGTATTCCGCACTGTAATCACTAAGCTTGACCTGAAAACACCTGGTCGTGAAGAAGAAGAAGCAGGTGAAGGTGTTGCTGCTGAAGGTTCTGAGCTAGCGAAAGACCTAGTTATGGCATTCGGTGGTAAAGAGAACATCACAGGCCTAGACGCATGTATCACTCGTCTACGTGTTGCTGTAGCAAGCGTTGACAACGTTGACCAAGATCGTTTGAAGAAGCTAGGTGCGGCCGGTGTGGTTGTAGCTGGTGGCGGTGTTCAGGCTATCTTCGGTACTAAGTCTGACAACCTGAAATCTGATATGGATGAGTGGATTCGTAACAACTAATACGAATTATTGATTCATAATCCAAAAGGGAGCTTCGGCTCCCTTTTTGTTGTTTTGGAGCAGGTGCTAGAACCTAGAAAGAGCTGGTCCTAGGAAAAGCGGGAAGAGAAGGAGAAGCAGAGACTAGACACGAGAAAGAGCGAAAATGAAGGCTTTAGCGAATATTTTTGTTTTTCCCAGAACTGAGTGCTGATCTCTAGGAACCCACACCCAGAATCATATATGCTCCTACTTAAGACCTAGAACTTGGAACTGTTTTAAGTAGTGACGCGAGGTTCAGGATAAGGATTTACGAGAGTTAGTGCACAGGGATTGGCATGTTACTGAGGATACTGGATTTAGTTTTTACTGTTTCTGGAATAGGAATACTGCTATCAATCATCGCGTTTATCCTGATGATGATCTTTGCCAAGCGCTTAAATCCAAAAATCATTGTTGTAATGGTGATGAACTTTGTTGTTACCTTGGCCTTAATGATGAGCTTGCCCCAACTAGGGAGAGCTGAGCTTCGTAGTTTGCTTGCTGATGATATTGAAGGTATTACCTCTGATATGGCCTTCAACCGAAACTTGTTGGAGAAAAGACTGAAGAATTTTGCTTTCATCGCAGGAAGGAACTCGCACCCTTTAGAGCGATTTGACGTCGTAATTAAGATGAAAGGTGGAGACATTTCGCTTCAGTTTGCCAGAGATTCTGAAGAGCAAAATACATATTGGGTCTACTACCCTGAATACCGTTTTTTCACCATCAATGAAGTTGGCAAGGTAAGGCTATAAAGTTCACAGCACTACAGCTCCAAGGATCTCTCCGCTCTTACCCGGGGCCTAGGTCCAAGAACCGCTCTTCTAGGAACCTGCCTCTAGGATCTAGGAACTATGTATCAATATAAAAGCGAGAGCCTCAGACTCTCGCTTCACTTTTCTTACTCTCATCTAGGTTCCAGGAACTAGGATCTTGTCTGCTCTTCCCCAGAACCCAGGACCTGTTCTTCCTGCTTTTACAACGATAAAAAGAACAGCATCAATATGGGTACCAATAAGCTGAGGATAAATCCGCTGACAATGGCTATTGGTACACAGCGGATCCCGCCGCAGTTCTGGATCACCGGTAGGGTGAAGTCCATCGCGGTGGCGCCGGCATAGCCAATAGCAGTACTCGGGTAGCGGCTGATTATCATCGGGATCAAGCTCAGGGCGACCAACTCGCGCAGTAATTCATTAAGAAAAGCGGCTCCCCCCATGACCGGGCCAAGATTGTCACCAATCAAGATACCCGCCAGTGAATACCAGCCGAATCCAGAAGCCATCGCTAAGCCTTGGTTATAGGGGAGGTCAAGCAGCCATGCGGCAATCAAGCCGCCAGGCAAAGAGGTTGCGATAATCGTTAAGGCGATGATGATGCCTTTCTTGTTGAGCAGAATTTGCTTCAGCGTCATCCCGCTGTTTCTGAGCTGAATCCCGATAAGGAAGAGCAGCAATAGCAATATCACTTCGCTGGCTTGATCGACCCAGCCTAATTCTATACCCGTCACCAAGCCAACAATTAACCCGCCAGCAACCACCACAATAAGCTTCATCGACTCTAAAACCATCTCGCGAAGGGGCAGAGTTTGGTGGCCATGAGCGGTCTCGGTTGGCATCAGTTTGTCTAGCAGCGGTAGGGCTAGCAGATTGCAGGCGCTGATCACCGAAAAGAACACGAAGGTGTAAGTGAGGATCTGATTAAGGTTTTGCCCAATATTGTCCAGTCCGGCCAAGCTGAGTCCCATAAGGGTCAGGATCACCAGAACCAGCCTGCTGGTTTGGGTGTTGATAAACGCCAGTACCGCAGTCTTTTTGACAGTGATTAAGTAGCCGATAATCAACGGCAGGAAAATATAGAGCATGCCAGAGAACATGTGGGTCCTTGTGAAAGTTAAGGCGAGGTTATCCGTAAACCCGCAAATCTAATTGATATGAGATGTAAGGTGATCAAGGTCACTAATTTCAGCAGCTTATCAGTAAGGCTGAGAATGGGTCAATATCCATTCTCAGCAAATTGATGCACTTACTTGTATGCCGAAAGCGGGCTTCAGGGCTGGAGTATTACAGGCCGCTATTGCTGATGACCGTTTTGAGGCGAAGATTAAACTCTTGCTGAGGGAGGTTGGTTAAGTCATACATCACTTCGGCACCGGCGAGATCGAGCTCGACATGGTGATCGTCGATGCCATCGTCATTACTTTTATACATTAGCAGGTGATGAGCCATGCGGGCGACATCGAGGTAGCCGGTGTCGTTATTGCCTGACGGGTAGCTGAGAGATTGGTTAGTCGCGACCTCAAGGTAATCGTTGTCGAATCCCCAATGCTTAAGGATAACTTTGCTGGCTTCCTGGCAACTGTGCTGGAAGACATACTTGGCAATATCGATATCGAGATAGTTGCCACCATCAAGGTAGGACTGATACTCATGGATCAGGCTAAATAGGCCGATATCGGCAAACAGCCCCGCCAGTAACGCTTTTTCTGGCTCAAGTTGTTTGGGAAACTCTTCGTGGCTGGCAAGGTCATGGCTTATCAACGCCATGGCTGCAGCGAGCTGACGCGAGCGGACAGCACTTTGCTTGAGAAGCTGGTTACACTCCTTGCTGAAGTGGGAACATAGCTTTAGCTCCTCGATGGCCTTCGCGGTAATGATATCCCTCACCCTAAAAATGCCTAACCGACTGACTGCGTTGTAGATATCATGGCAAATCACATTGCGACGGTTGAACATCATGGTGTTTGATATTTTGACGATATAGGCGGTGATGCCGGGATCATCGATGAGCAGATCAGCAACATCTCGAACGGTTGTTTCGTCGTCATTGCATAGCTGTTGAAGCTTGCTGAGAACAGACGGGATAGGGGGAAGGATAAGCCGGTCCTTTCGGACAGCTGATTTAACTAGAGAGCAAAACTCTGACTCCAATCCCTTGATTATCTTGTCGTTTTCAGGTCTTAGCCAAAAAAAAGATACGTGAGTCATTTCTATATTACGAAAAGTCTGGACACACCATTCTATCGGGAGTGAGAGGGGATAGATAGTAGCGATGGCACAAATTCATTTCAGGATGTTTAACTGTTCAAATTTCAGGCGAGTGGAACAGTTTGTGCAGGAAGCGGGTAGTCAACTTAGCGTTATCTTGCGTGATCAGCAGCTGCTTATAGTGGACTTCAAGCGGGAGCACCTCAATCCAACGCTGGCAAACCCAGGTGATATCATCCCACTGTGGTGACGGGTACAGGGCAGCGATTTCTGGCATGGAGTGAAAGAAAAGCTTTAGCTTATCAACCAGCTCTTCATCTTGAAGTCTCAGCGGTGCGTCATCCCAGTTTGGATACAGTGTGCAGTCGCCTTTCATCAACCCATCTTGATCTAGGTGAATATCACGGATACGGACTTTCTGGACGCCTTCAACCACAATAGATAACAAGCCTGATTCTAGCTGGTCAAAGTTGATAATGGCGCATTGGGTCGCAATGGCAGGGATGCGTTTTAGTTCGCTCTCGACCTCTGATTCGTTAATCATGCACACGGCAAAGGGAGGATCTTGAGCCAACGCTTCCTTTAACATTCTCAGGTAGCGCTTTTCTATCAGGGTAAACGAGGCCCTGCCTCCTGGCAGTATATGGACACTGGATGGATAAAGGGCGATTTCATTCATGATGTTGCCTAATAAGGATACCCGATACGTGCATGGCGGTGATAAGAATAAAGATAGTGTCTACTGTATATTTTGGGATATTGCTCCAACTTTCACTACAAAAAATTACGGTCGAAATTGCCCCAATGCGCTTATTTTTTGTTCCGTAATATGTCTGAATTCTCACTTTTAAATGTTCCTAGTTTCATATGTGGCGATTATCTTTCCGCTGTGTCAAAGTCAATTTAATGACGCTATGCAGTGCGGCGCTTCAGGAAAAATAAGCCATTAACAATTAATGGGAGATAAATTTTGCTAGGGTTCAGGGAAGAGATCTTTAATTATTTGCGCGAATTTGGTGGGTTTGAAAAGCGCTCCATGTTCGGTGGTACAGGCATCTTTATCGAGAGTGCAATGTACGCAATCATTACCGATGAGGCTTTATTCCTTCGGGGTGGTAGCAATCTCGACCAACATTTTACTTTACTCGGTTGCGAAAAGTTCAGGCACATTAAACGTAGTACGACTGCTGTTGTAAACTATTACGATATAACGCATATCTACCAGACAGATGCAAAGACTTGTTCGAGCTTGGTTAAGCAATCAATTGCCATTTCGACGTCTGATAAAAGCTATAAGATGTCAGATAAGAGCAAAAGAATCAGGGATTTACCCAATATGCGCTTGACGTTGGAGCGGATGGTAAAAAAAGCCGGTGTCCCGGATGTCAGTAGTTTTGTCTCGCTGGGAGCGGTAGAGGTCTTTCGCAAAGTCCGTCATAGCCATGGCAAGGATCTTGATGTGAAGCTGCTGTGGATGTTCGCCGGAGCGATTGATGGTTGCCACTGGACATTGCTGAAAGAAGATCAGAAACAGCGCTTATTACGTGATGTTGAATAAGTTGTAATGGTTAATTTAGAAAGATAAAAAAGCCACTGCGACAAGCAGTGGCTTTTGTCTTTATACCCATAGGAGGCCCTGGAGGAGGAATCTGAGGGCATTTAGGTATATCATGTCCTGATAAATCCATGTTGTTTAAAGATATATGCGACTACCACGTTTGACTGGACCTGTGTTGTCTGGGCTCCACTGCTTTCTTATTGCAGCCGATCAGATGAGCTTTACTCGTGCGGCGGAGATTCTATGCCTGACACAAAGTGCGGTAAGCCATAAGATCAAGAATCTGGAAGATTCTTTAGGCGTAAAGCTGTTTATCCGGCAGCCAAGAAAGCTCACACTGACCGATGAAGGCAAACGGCTAAAGGAAGTTCTGGCGCTTAATTTTGGCGATATAGCCAACGAACTTAGGGACTTGCGTACCCTTGAGTTAAGCGGTGATCTCAACGTATCGGTGCCGCCAACCTTTGCCCAGCGTTGGTTACTGCCACGCCTGAGCAGCTTCTTGGAAAAATACCCTGCGCTACGCTTTCACTTACGCACCCGAAATGAGCTAGTGGACTTCCATACAGAGTCTTTCGATTGTGCTGTTTATTTTGGAAACGGGAAATACACCGGGCTGCATGTGGTCAAGTTGATGGATGAAACTATGGTACCTGTTTGTAGCCATGAGTATGCCGAGCAGCATGGCTTATACGGTAACCCTGCAAAATTAATGTCTTGTATGCTGCTGCACGATGCTGCGCCATGGGCAAGGGCCGGAAAAAACGATGAATGGCAATATTGGGCTCAGCAAAATGGCGTGGTGCTGCCGGAGGCCGGTTGTACCTTTGATCGGGCTGATTTGGCACTGCAGGCGGCAGAGCGGGGAATTGGTGTTGCTATTGGACGGGCGTCGTTTATTGCCGAGCAGCTAGAATCCGGACGATTAGTGACGCCCTTTACGCTTGCGGTGCCATCACCGCAAAACTATTTTCTGGTGTGTCGTAATGAGATGGCTAGCTCGCCTCGGGTGAAAGCGTTTATTGATTGGCTGGGCGAAGTGCAGTAGTGCGATACAAATGACGAACGATCACAAAGAAAAACGCCCTGCATTAGCAGGGCGCTTGTTATCTGCTGTGTCTATCTTGACGAAGATTAGAACTTGAATCGCGTCGACAGCATCACTTGATCGCCGTATAGCTCGTTGAAGCGACCAGTCACGCCGACCGAGAATAGTTCTGTTGCGTGGAAGCGGCCGTAAACACTGCCAGTGACTTCTTCGAAATCGTCAATGTTAATGTGGCCAATAGTGCCGCCAACTTCTAGCTGTGGACCCAGCCACTGGCGAACACCCAAGTTCACTTCAACACCAAACTTACCGCTTGAGCTTTTCAGTGCGCTTTTGTTTTTCGCACTGCGTGCTTTAAGTTCACCGGTGATATCTGCCCAGTTGTTGACTGGTGCGTGGAAGCCTACACCAAGTGTTGCATCCCAATCGCTTTCAAATTCAGTGTCGACGCTACCGGTGATGTGGGCATTCGGGTGGATTGAAGTGCTGAAACCAGCACCGTAAGTCAGCGGGCTAATACCAATACGCGCTTCAGCGTAGTCGTAGCTGAAGTTGCTCATTGTCGGTTGGGCATTCGCCTGTACCGCTGAAACAGATGCCAGGACAAGACCTGAAGCAATTAGGGTTTTACGCATGACAAATTAGTCCAATGGGCTAAAAAATAATTGAACTATTTTAATGGACAAAAGCGAGTGTTCATAGCAGTTTTGTAGAGTTTTGCTGTGTTGTTTTTAAGGTATTGGGTGTAAAAGCCGACAAAATTGGTAAAATTATGTGATCAATATCAATGGGTTGGCCGTGATGGGTTGAAGGGCAGGAGCAAGCCTACCCATCACCTATGTCAGAGCATGTCGGAAACGAGCTCATTGCCTGAACGTTGTTCCTGCTCGAACTGCTTGATGTTGTTCAAAGTGGTATCCGCAATGTTGCCTAAGGCTTCTTCAGTCAGGAAGGCTTGGTGTCCGGTAAAGAGCACATTGTGACAGGCCGATAAACGGCGGAAGACATCATCTTTGATTACATCGTTAGACTTGTCCTCAAAGAACAGATCTTTTTCATTCTCGTAGACATCAATACCTAAAGAGCCAATTTTGCTGCTTTTCAGCGCTTCGATGGCATCTTTTGAGTTGAGTAACTCCCCGCGGCTGGTGTTGATAATCATCACCCCATCACGCATTTTGGAGAACGCTTCGGCATTGAGCATGTGGTAGTTTTCTTCGGTCATCGGGCAATGCAAAGTGATGACATCCGCCTGATGGTATATCTCTTCCAAGCTGGTGTACTCCACGCCTAATTCAATGGCAACCGGGTTTTCGTATGGGTCATAGGCCAAAATATTCATGCCGAGTCCCTTGAGGATGCGGGTTGTTGCAATACCGATTTTGCCCGTACCGATCACTCCGACCGTTTTGCCATGGAAGTTGAAACCGGTCAGGCCTTCCAGTGAGAAGTTGGCGTCTCGGGTACGTTGGTAGGCGCGGTGGATCCGGCGGTTGAGGCTTAGCATAAGGCCAAGGGTATGTTCGGCAATGGCTTCCGGGGAGTAGGCTGGAACACGGACGACTTGAATCCCCAGTGTTTTTGCGGCTTCAAGGTCGACCTTGTCGTAACCGGCGCAGCGCATTGCTATTAGCTTTACTTGGTTATGCGCAAGGGCTTCAAGCACCGGGCGGCTCAAATCGTCGTTGACGAATGCACAGATTGCATCATAGCCCTGAACGATTTTTACGGTCTGTGGTGTCAGGCGGAAATCATAGAAATCGAGCTGATGGTTGTAGTGTTGATTGATCAGCTCGAAGGAGTTCTGGTCATATTTTTTGGTGCTGAAGACTGCAACTTTCATGGATCACCTTTTCGGGTTGACTCTACCTCGGCATAAGCCTTGGATTAGTGTAATTGATCTTATTGTTTTGTGACCAAGATAACACTTTTTGACCTATCCCGAAAAGGTTTGTATGACAATTAAATCTGTAGGGTTATATATCGGACAGCGATAGCCTGCGATGGCTCAGCGCTTCCATGATCCGGTTGGTATCGAGGTGCTGGATCCATGCCATCAACTCGGTGTCCGATTCATTGTCGATCACAAAGGTGGTCAGCTGATCAATCACGATCTGTTTGAGCTGGTCACCATTCCACGGCTTGGCAATATAGTAATCTAAGCTGGCGTTGTTAACGGCCTGCACGGTTTCCTCCAGACCTGCTTGCCCGGTAAGCAGTACCTTACGGGCATTGCTGGACTCCTCCTGGTGCTTGAGCTCAATGAGGAAGTCAATACCGGTTTCACCGGGCATGATGTGGTCACACAGGATGAGTGCTAGTGGGATATGATCGGCAATGGTATCAGCGAGGACTTCTTTGGCTTCGTCGACCGATTCCGCTGCTTCGATAACGAAATGCTCTTCCAGCGAGCGTAGATCATTGATGACGCTATCCAGTACTTCCCGCTCATCATCTACGCAAAGGATCAGGTATTTGTTCATAGGCTCTCCTTAAGTGCCTCGCCCAAAGGCAAAGTAACTATCATTCTGGTAAACAGGCCGGGTTCGGATTCGACCCTGATATTGCCATTATGTTGGTGGATGATCTGCTGGCAGACAGATAATCCAATCCCAAGACCGAAGTTGCCTTCACGCTTGGTAGTGAAATTGAGCTCGAAAATTTTGTCTTGTTGCTCTGGCGGGATCCCTTTGCCATTGTCTTCAACCATGACTTCAATCGCCTGTTTGGCCGGATCATCGAGTGTGATCTGCCGGGTGGTGACTTTGATTTGCCCTGGCTCGTCAACGGCATCGAGGGCATTGGAGATCAGGTTGGTCCAGACTTGCTGCAAGGCGATAGGCTGGCAATGCAGCGGCGAAAGTGGGCTGTAATCTTTAATCAACTGGTGGCGTTTGAGTTTGTTTTCGAAGATCACCAAGGTATCTTCCAGTCCTTCATGGATGTCGACAGAATGTACGGACTCATCATCCTGCCGTGCATAGCTTTTCAGGCTTTTGACCAGATCCGCAATCCGCTGGGCACAGACATTGATAGAACGCAGGAAGTTACCCATCTGGTAGTAATTCTCCCATTCGGCAAGGACTTCCGGCAGTTTGCCTTTTTGCGGGAGTAGCCATTCGCGAATATGGACAGCGTCATCAACACCCATCTGTACCGCCTTACGGGCCAGCTGCCTGTCACCGAGCACATCGGTCAACTGCTTGGCACGTTGCCGGGCTTCTGAGGTCGATAGCGGTCGTGATAGCATCGCCTGCTGCATGATGTCGTTACCACGATCTTGGTTCTCATGACTGAGTGTGGTGTTGGTTATGCTACCGATGGTCTGCTTGAGAGTATCACTGCCGCGCAGTATGGCTGAAACCGGGTTGTTCAGCTCATGGGCCACGCCTGCCACCAACTGCCCGAGCATTGCCATTTTTTCTTTGTCGATCAGCTGGTGATAGGCTTCATCCAATGATTTTAGGGTTTGTTGCAACCGCATTTCGGTTTGGATACTCCCTTTCAGGCGGCGGTTGAAGTTGCGCATAAGCAGGTTGGTAAACAGGGGGAGTAACTCACTGCGTGAGTTCATGACTTTATTGAATAATTCCCTGTCGAGCTTGATGACATCGGTGCCGCACAAGGTCACACCGGTCGAGAAAGATGTTTCACCAGAGATAAACGACATCCCGCCGACGAGATGGCCAGGACCCGCTCTTACCACCTCGTGGCGACACCCATGCTCATCTTTTTTATACAGTGCGACCTCGCCACTGGTGATGAACCAGAGGACGTTATTTGGTTCGCCTTCTTGGGTCAGGATATGGTTGGCGCTGTAGCTGCGGCAAGCGCGGGTGTCATCGTTGCTGGCAAAGAAATCGTGCAGGGCATCGATCACCTGGGTGGCCAAGGTGGTATCGTCGAGGGTGTGACTATGTTGGATAAACCCCGAGCGGAACCGAGACATTTGTCGTTCTATATGGGCATTGAGGATCCGGCGGTGATCAAGCAATTGGCTGTACTTTAGCCAGTCTTCATCAGGATGCTTCAACACGAAATGTGTGAGCTCTTTCAGCAACACTTGCTTGAGCTCTTGCGGCTTCCAAGGTTTGGTCAGGCAATAGTGCAGACGTCCTTCATTGACCGCCTGCATGATAACATCAAGCTGAGGCATATCATTGAGCAACACTGAACGAGCCTGCTTGCTGGCTGGGTATTGATCGAGCGAAACCAGAAAGTTGACACCTCTGTCATCGCCGAGCTCGTTGTCGCAAATTACCATCGCAACCCGCTGATTCTTAGCGGCGATATCAGTAAGCACCTCATTGGCTTCGTTAATGCTGTAGGCATTATAAATATCGAACAGGTCGGCAAAAGCCGCTAAATCCTGATTGAGTTTTTCCACGACAAGCGGGTCGTCGTCCAAACAGACAATCGCAAAACTATTCACCGTTACACCCTTCACGTCAAAATACTGCTATGTTGCTGTTATGATTAGATACTTTTTTAAGTGTATAAGAATTAAACACGCCTGACTGAGAGCCATCTAGCAATCGTGTGAGAATAATATTGCAGACGGTTCAGGGTATGGCTGTGGACTAATCTGTAGGGGCATTGACAAAAAGACTTTCTAAATCAATGAATATTGATAAATTTATTGTTCAGCAAGCTATGATAAACTGAGTTTTTCATCTTCAGATCTGGGACCTAAAAATAATGCTAGGAAAAATCGGTGCGGTTGGCGGTGCAGTGGTTGTGGCACTGTGCTGGCCTTTTGCCACGGGGCAAATTGGCGAGCGTATTTATCTTGATACGCTTGGTCAATATGAAAATCCGTATCTTACCGTGTCCAATGACACCTATAAGCGTGGATACTTAACATCCGAGGCAGTATCAAAAATTGAGCTAAAGGATGAGCTGAAATTTCTTTTTGAAGATGAAGGCTTACCAACTGTTTGGTTTGTTAAGCACCACGTAAGCCACGGCTTTATGAGCGTGTCTTCCACCAGTGAGCTGCAGGTGGATGATGAACTCAAGCCAATGGTGGAGACATTATGGGGTGAGGGTGTTGCGCCTGTTACCTTTACGACCAACACGGCGATGACGCGTAAAACTGACTTTACCTTCCAGATCAATCCTATCGAAGAGAAAGAAATTAGCGGAACCAGCGTGGCTTTGTCATCGTTTGTTATGCAGGGAACGGTGAATGCGAAAGGCGCGGGTGAGTTCCAGTATCAACTTCCATCTGCGAACCTAACCACAACAGCGCATGAAGAGATGGTGCTAAAGGGGTTAAAAGGTGGCGGTAAAGGGTATCTCGACGGTCAGTTCTGGATTGGTGATCAATCTCTGACCCTTGATGAAGTGCGCTTTAGCGATTTGAATTCCGAGCAGAGTGTGGATGTGGCGCAGCTTGTTGTTGGCATGGAAAATGTGCTTACCCAGCCTGAAGCTTCAGAGGGAGAAGAAAAGCCTCAACTTCAGCTTTCTAATTCAAACCACGTAAAAGTAGGTAAGCTGGTTATGCTGGATGGCAGCGAATACCAAAACTTTAACTTCCAAATGGCCTTCTCTGATCTCGACTATCCGTCGTTAAGCCGATTGGGAGATATGACCGATGATTTGGAAGAACCACTGACTGAACAGCAGGCGATGGACGTTTCTGCTGCATTGGATTCGTTGGTAGCTAAAGGGCTTGCTTTCTCTATTGATGATCTAAGTGTACTGGCCCCAGAAGGGCAGGTATCCAGCCGTTTGAATATGACTATCGCACCGGGTATCAGCAATATTTCCCAAAATATCGGTCAAATTGCCGATAAACTGGGTGGTGATATTCACCTTAGCTTGCCTGTAGATTTAGTAGAAGCAGATCCGCTACTGAGTGAGCGCGTTGATATGTTGGAGCAGAGCGCGATTGTGGAACGCAATGCCACCCATTATCTACTGGATATGAAGATTGAAGGTGACAAGGTGATCCTCTCGAACGGTGATCAATTGCCGTTTGCGATGCTGTTTATGTTATTTATGTAATCTTTCAGTTTCATACATCTTACTGCAAAACCGCCGTTCCTTACGGCGGTTTTTTGTTTTATATAGCCCCAGCGAACAGCGATATAAAGCGATCTGGCGTGATGATAGGGAATATCTATTGATAAAATCGCTTATTTCAATTTAGTAATTTCAAGGAAATAGACGACACTTAATCAAAAGGAGGTGCTCCCGGAGTGGGAGAGCCAATCGAAAAAATGATGTTCAGGGCAATTAGCAGAGTAGTGAGTTGTCCGACTGGCATGAATTAGGGGGATGTATGGAATCGTTGAAGGTTAAGGATTATATGAATGTACGTCCGGTGACATTCGAGCCGAAGATGTCTCTTTCTCAGGCATTAGATAAGTTACTTTCAGCCAAGCAGATCGGCGGGCCGGTTATTGATGAAACCCGAAAAGTGGTTGGTTTTCTTTCCGAGCAGGATATGATCCATAAACTTCTCAAAGTAGGGTATTACTGTCAGGACACCCATACAGTTGAAGAATGTATGCATTCTGAAGTGTTGACGGTATCTCCTGAAGATTCGATCATTGAACTGGCTGATACCATGGCTGGACAAAAGCCGAAGATCTACCCCGTTGTAGAAAACGGTCGTTTAGCGGGGGTTATTACGCGACGCGATGTGCTAACGGCTATCAGTAACCAAATTGTTGACTGTTTCAAGCACCCCGTTTAATGGCTTGGGTATATTCCCGTGAAGAAAGCAGAGGAAGGCGCTATGTGCGCCTTTCTTATATACCCCACGATGGGAATATCTAGATTACCAGCAAGGAGAGCCAGTGCCCAAGCCGCCCCGCCCCTCAATAGAAGCTAACAAACTCCCTTCCCAAGAGGCTAAAGATGCCAAGTTTGTCACCGGCACGCCAATGAAACACATCGTGGTGATGTCAGGGACGGGTGCCGTTGGCTTGATGGCGCTTTTTTTGGTCGACTTGCTCGACATGTTCTTCATCAGTTTACTGGGTGAGATTGAGCTAGCGGCGGCGATTGGTTTTGCCGGTACCCTGATATTTTTCTCTACCTCGGCCTCAATCGGTACCTCTATTGCCATGGGGGCCTTGGTATCGAGAGCCTTGGGGGCCAACCAACGGGAGAAAGCCCGCTTGGTCACGGTCAATGTCATGATCTTTGCCGTGATTTTCAGCGCGATTCTCGTCTACGGCATGATGTCCAACCTTCAAGCTTTGTTAGCGATGATTGGGGCACAGGGCAGGGTGGCGGAAGCTGCCACGGATTATCTAACCATTTTGCTGCCAAGTGCGCCGATGATTGCGATTTCCATGTCGGCTGGCGCGGCGTTACGTGGCATTGGGGATGCCCGCCGTTCGATGTATGCCACATTAATTGGTGGCGGTGTGAATGCCGTGCTTGATCCATTGTTCATTTTTGGCTTCTCGATGGGTGTTGAAGGGGCTGCGATAGCGTCTGTTTTTGCAAGACTAGCGGTAATGGTGTTCTCCCTTCACGCCATTATTGTTCATCACGATTTGGTTTCCCGCCCCAAGTTTTCTGCGTTTTTTTCGTCCTTGTTACCTATTTCGGCGATTGCCTTACCGGCGATACTGACCAATACCGCGACACCGATAGGTAATGCCATCGTGACCAGTAATATCGCGCAGTTTGGTGAGAGCTTTGTCGCTGGGTACGCTGTTATCGGCCGTATCATGCCGGTGAGCTTTGCGTTGGTCTTTTCACTCTCGGGCGCAATTGGCCCGATCATCGGTCAGAATTTTGGTGCCGAGCGCTGGGATCGTATTTTACGTTCGCTGTCGGATGCACTGTTGTTTGTCAGTGGTTACTGCGTGTTGGTGTCTATTATTCTCTGGTCTTCGCAAGATTGGTTGATCGCCGCATTTAGTTTGCAAGGCGACGCTGCCAGCTTGCTGTCGGTGTTTTGTAGCTATGTTGCCATTACCTTTATTTTCAATGGTGCGATGTTTGTTGCCAATGCGGCTTTCAATAATCTCAACCGCCCGACATGGTCAACGGCACTCAATATGAGCAAAGCGACCTTGGGTACCATTCCCTTTGTTTGGATAGGAGGAAAGCTTGGTGGCGCAGAAGGAGTATTGATTGGTCAGGCGGCGGGTACCATCGTGTTTGGTATTCTCAGTGGTATGTTGGTGCTCAATCAGGTACGAAAAATGGCCGCCGAGCATGAACAGAAACAGGAAGAACAAGAAATCCTCGAACCAAGTGTGCCATTAACCCCGTTTTGTTCGTCACGGACCTATATGGGGCATGAAGATGTGATTGAAGAGACGCTGGCGACAGAAACTAAGGTCTAAATTTGTTTTAGTTAATGTCAATCATCAAAAAGAGTTATATTTCACTGGTTTATTGATCTGTTTCGGTGAAACTTCCCACCTTTAGACGCACAATCACCCAATCTCAATTTTTACCGGTAGCCAAGAGCGCTACCGGTGACTCTGCCTCACTGCTGAATTTTGCCATGGACTTGCTTAATTAGCAGCGGCGGACGCCAGGTTTTGTGCTTTTAAGGGAATAATGTAAACATGCGTCAATATCTTAGGGTGATCATACCCGTTCTTATCCCACTCATTATTTTGATGCTACCGGCATCAGCGTTTCCTGTCGAAGGGTTAACCGTCGTCCAACAGCGTGTTATCGCGATCTTCTTGCTGGCGGCTCTGTGCTGGGTGTTGGAGCCGATACCCATTTATGCAACCTCCGTGGTTATTATCGTTTTGGAACTCATGCTGCTCTCCGATAAAGGGCTGTACTTGTTCCGCTCGGCAGAAGGGCAGCCGCACTTTGGCGAACTGCTCAGCTACAGCGATATTATGGCGACCTTTGCCAGTCCGATCATCATGCTGTTCCTGGGTGGCTTCTTTCTCGCCATGGCAGCAACCAAATTCCGCCTTGATGTCAACTTGGCGCGTGTGCTGCTGAAGCCATTTGGTACCCAGCCGAAATATGTCATGTTTGGTTTGATGCTGATCACCGCGATTTTCTCTATGTTCATGTCGAACACAGCGACCACAGCGATGATGCTGTCGATTCTGGCGCCGGTGATTGCATTATTTGGTGCCAAGGATCCAGGCAAAATCGCTTTTGCCTTGTGTATTCCGGTAGCAGCCAACATTGGTGGTATCGGGACTCCTATCGGGACCCCGCCCAATGCCATTGCTTTGAAATACTTGACCGGCGACAACTTGATCACTTTCGGTGAGTGGATGTTCTTCGGGGTACCGTTTGTGGCTGTGCTGCTGGTTTTTGCATGGGTGTTGATCAATGCACTTTACCCTGCCAAACAAGAGAAAATCGAGTTGACCATCAAGGGTAAGTTCTTGATGACGCCGAAGGCGATTACCGTCTACGTCACTTTCGCCTTGACGATCATTCTTTGGTTGATGGGTTCATCCCACGGTATGAACTCATATACGGTGGCCCTGATCCCGGTTGCTGTGTTCTCACTGACCGGCATTATTAATAAGGAAGACTTGAAAAAGATCTCCTGGGATGTGCTGTGGTTGGTATCGGGTGGTATCGCTCTCGGCTTGGCGTTGGACCAAACGGGACTGGCAAGGTTGATGGTTCACAGTATTCCGTTTGATAGCTTCTCGCCATATATCGTACTGGCTGGCTCGGCGTTGCTATGTCTGGTAATGGCTAACTTTATGTCCCATACCGCGACGGCGAACTTGTTAATGCCAATCATGGCTGCGTTGGGTACGTCGATGGTATCGCTAGTACCGCTAGGTGGCGAGATTACCCTGATTCTGGTGGTGACGTTTGCCGCTTCACTGGGTATGTCTTTGCCGATCAGTACCCCACCGAATGCCCTTGCCCATGCAACCGGTCATGTACAGAGTAATCAAATGGCCCGAGTTGGGGTCATTATCGGGGTTGTCGGTGTATTACTCAGTTTTGTCATGATCTGGCTTTTGCACCTGATTGACCATATTTAAGAGAGCCACCATGCACCAACCAAAAGCCATGCAGCGGATCATTGACGTGTACTTCCATGACCCAGCCCGAACCGAAGCGGTCAAGGCTGGGACACAGGTGCTGGTACAAGATGGTTATAACGACAAACTGTATTGGGTGAAGAAAGGCGAATTATCCGGTTATCTCAAGAACGACGCTGATGTGACAGCAAAAGTGTTCAGGGTCGAGCAGGGGATGTTTTTCGGTGTTCATAGCTTCTTTGCGCAAACATTGATGGCATCGACTACAGTCGTGGCGGAAAGAGATAGTGAAATTTCGTGGATAGACCTTAAAACTCAGCCAGTAGAGCCTGAAAAGTTCGGCTCTCTGGCAGAGCAGTTTATGCCTGTTATGGTTCATGAGTTGGCCCAACGGCAGATGATGACTGGGCTGCAGGCGATCGAAAAAGAAAAAGCATTACAAAAACTCTATGCGGCTGAGCAGATGACGACCTTGGGTCAGCTCGCTGCCGGTATTGCCCACGAGCTTAATAATGCGGTCGGGGTCTTGAGCAGTAAAACCGAAGGGCTGCAGCATGGAATTTGCCGCTTTCTGGAGGAGAACAAACCGGAAGTCAGTCCGTTTCTTGATCTGGGTATTTGCGATGGTCAGGCTGTTACCTCGGCACAGGCCCGCAAACGCGCCAAGCAGTTACAGCAAGATCTTGGTCTTGAAAGGGAGCCTGCTCGGCAGCTTGCCCGCGCAGTGCCAGACGGTGAGGTACCGGCGTATTGGCTCGAAAACCTCGATGAGGCTTTGCAGTACTGGGATATAGGCAGGGATCTACATGACATGCGGTTGGCCTCGAAGCATGCTGCCAGTATTGTCCGTTCGGTGAAGCAGCTAGGTGGAACGGACAATGCTCGCCAGCCTGAGGTTGATGTCAACGACACGATCCATAAATCATTGGCTTTGCTGCAAAGTAACTTAAGGCGGGTCAATGTGGTATTACGCCCGGCAGTACTGCCGCCGATGACTGCTAGCACCACTGAGTTAGTGCAAGTGTGGGTCAATATCATCAAGAATGCGTGTGATGCCATGGAGCACACCACTGAGCCGCAGATCGAGATCATTACGCGGCATTCTAAGAACCGCTTGCTGATCACCATCAGCAACAATGGGCCGATGATCGATGAAGCGACACGGCGCAAAGTATTTCAACCTAACTTTACAACTAAAAAAGGTGGGTTGTCGTTCGGATTAGGGCTGGGCCTCTCGATAGTGCAAAGGATAGTCAACAGTTATGGCGGCACCATTGCGCTTAAGAGTGACCCAGAAAAAACGAAATTTCGTATTAAACTGCCAATCGCGTAAGGGAATGGTTATGGAAAAACTAAATATCATCTGTGTCGATGATCAGAGGGAAGTACTAAGCGCTGTATTGAAAGATTTGTCACCATTGAATGACTTCTTTCATGTCGAAGATTGTGAGTCGGCGGACGAGGCGCTTGAGCTGATGGACGAGTTGGATGCCGAAGGCGAGTTCATTGCGTTGGTGATCTCCGATCATGTCATGCCGGGCAAGACAGGGGTTGAGCTGCTGACAGAGATCTCGCAAGATGCCCGTTTTCACAAGACCAAGAAGGTCTTGCTGACCGGTCAGGCAACACACCAAGACACTATCGTGGCGATTAACCGTGCCCGTATCGAAAGCTATTTCGAAAAACCTTGGAAAGCCGATAGCTTGCTGACGACAGCACGCAGCCTTATTACCGAGTATATCTTTGACATGGGGATGGATTACCAGCCGTGGATGGAGATCCTTGATAATGGGGTGGTGTTCAGGCGTTTAAGCTAAGGGCATTGGTAAAACAAAAAAGCAGGCACAGCCTGCTTTTTTTGTATCTGAAATGCTTGCTTAGGCAGACACAATGTTGTTTCTGACCAGGCCGCGTTTGATGTTCCGGCACATTTTGCCGAAACGAGAAATATCGTCGAAATCTGGCGAATCGCCGCGTTCCAATGAACACTCCCAGTAAGAGACCTCCGATTCCAGCATTTCCATCAGCTTTTTCGGACAGCCGATGCAACTGTTGTCAGGGCCACAGACAAACGTATCCGAATCATAAAGTGGCAGCTCTTGCTTAACTTGTTCGATGATCTGAAGCATAGCCGTGCGGCGGTCGGGTTTCTTTGCCATAGTCGATGCATGAAATAGGGGAAACAGGATGGAGGAGGGTATAAAAAATAACAAGGGTATGTCTATAGCCAATTAGTGGTTTGATCTTCTCCAGGATACGATTTTCTGCTCCCCGCCTCTTGACCTTAGACTTAACTCCAAGGTTTATAGTTACTGATATGGTTAGCAAACCATAGATAACAGAGACAAGGAGAAGGCCATGTGTGCCCAATGCAATAATAAGAAGTTACATGTTCATTCCGTGAAAGCTGCCAGCGTAGGCCAGCCTTCTGTCGTGGTTGAAAACAACAGCCCAGAATCGTGCTGCGCATCAAGTAGCTGCCAATCAACCCAAACCTCATCAATTTCGCAAGAATCGGAACTCTCGCCGGGCGATGACGACCCTGCCTCCGGTGCCTCCCCAGGATTATCAGTTAATAAAATCACTTCCGCAGAGGCAGCGGCTGAATCGTCTTGTTGCAGTTCAGGTAGCTGTAGCACGACAGCGAGCGAAGATACTCAGAGCGATGATGTTTCTCCTGCTCCTCACAGTACAACCTTGAGTTGGAAAATCGGCGGTATGGACTGCCCAAGTTGCGCCAGTAAATTAGAAAAGGCCATTAATGGTCTTGACGGTGTTGCTTCCGCGAAAGTGATGTTTGCCACTGAAAAGTTGGTCGTCAATTGTCAATCTGCTGCAATATCGGACGATATTGTAGCGAAAAGCCGTGAAACCGGCTTTCAGCTCTTTAGCGCTGGTGGCAAATCAGAAGAAGACAAGCCTGCGAGCTTACTCAAGGAGAATCTGCCTGTTCTGATGATTGCGGTGATGATGCTGATTTCATTCTTGCTCAGCAGGCAATCAGAAGCGATGGGGCTAGCGGCTTTTACCGCGACGACGTTGGTGGGGCTGTTACCTATAGCTCGCAAGGCGATTAGGCTGGCAAAAAGCGGATCTCCGTTTTCCATCGAGACCCTGATGAGTGTGGCTGCCATTGGTGCGCTGTATTTGGGGGAAACCGCAGAAGCGGCCATGGTACTGCTGTTGTTCCTCATCGGTGAGCAGCTTGAAGGCTACGCCTCAGCAAAAGCGCGCAGTGGGGTGAAGTCGCTGATGGCTTTGGTGCCGGAAAAAGCCAGTCGTATTTTGCCTGATGGTAGCAAAGAGCAAGTGTCGGCCAGTGAGCTCCAGCAGGGTGATGTTATCGAAGTGGCACCGGGCGGCCGTTTGCCCGCTGATGTCGAGCTATTGGATGCGGCGGCTAGTTTTGATGAAAGTGCGTTAACCGGTGAATCCGTACCGGTTGAACGCTTGCCCGGTGAGCAGGTCATGGCCGGGGCATTAGTGGCAGATAAAGTGGTACGCCTGCGTATAATTTCAGAGCAGGGCGAGAATGCCATTGATCGTATCTTACACCTGATCGAGGACGCGGAATCACGTAAGGCACCACTTGAGCGCTTTGTTGATCGGTTTAGCCGCTGGTATACCCCAGCTATGATTGTGTTGGCCGCTTTGGTCGTTGTTATCCCACCGATGTTGTTCGGACAAAACTGGGATGAATGGTTGTACAAAGGCCTAACGCTACTCTTGATTGCTTGTCCGTGTGCTTTGGTGATTTCAATTCCGGCAGCGATCACCTCAGGCTTGGCAGCGGCAACGCGCCGTGGTGCTCTGATAAAAGGCGGTGCAGCGCTTGAGCAACTGGGCAGAATTGAAACCGTTGCGTTTGATAAAACCGGCACCCTGACCGAAGGTAAACCCGTGATGACTGATATTGTCAGCTGGGATGGTGATGAAGCACGCTTGCTACGCCAGTCAGCGGCAGTAGAGATGGGCTCTGCCCACCCACTGGCCCAGGCGGTAGTCAATGCGGCCAAAGAACGTGGTTTGCAAGTCGAAGAAGCGAAAGAGCGCCAGGCGTTACCGGGACGTGGTATTCAAGGTAACACAGAAGGCGATAGCTTGATGCTGGTGGCTGCCGACCGCTTACCTGAAAGTGTTTTACTGACAGAGCAGCAGGCCGAGCAAGCTTATGGACTGGAAGGAGAAGGGAAGACCTTGGTTGTTGCTCTTCGGAACTTGCAGCCGGTAGGACTTATTGCTTGGCGTGATAACTTGCGTGAAGACAGTGCCAAAGCTGTACAGAAGCTCAAAGAGATGGGGATCCACTCGGTGATGCTAACGGGTGATAACCCGCGTGCCGCGGCTGCAATTGCTGGCGAAATCGGTATTGCGTTTGAAGCCGGCTTGTTACCTGAAGACAAGGTGCAGCATGTCGAATTGGCAAACCAGCGTAGCAACGTTGCTATGGTCGGCGATGGTATTAACGATGCGCCGGCAATGAAAACCGCATCGATTGGTATCGCGATGGGTGGCGGTACCGATGTGGCGCTGGAAACGGCTGATGCGGCGTTGACCCATAACCGGGTGGCAGAGCTGCCAATGATGATTGCCCTGTCGAAAGCGACCTTGGCCAATATTAAGCAGAATGTGTTCCTGGCATTGGGCTTGAAAGGCGTCTTTTTGGTTACGACCTTGCTGGGCATAACGGGGCTTTGGGTTGCAGTGCTGGCCGACAGTGGTGCTACCGCATTGGTTACTCTCAATGCACTGCGCCTGCTCAAGTTTAAGCATCAAGATTGAAATTAAAGTTTAGAGCAATTAAGTTACAGGCACCCTAGGGTGCCTGTTTGCTAGCAGCCTAGTCGAGAATGTGAAATGGTATGAAACATACCAGTAAGTTTGTAGCCCGGAGCTTCAACTGGTGAAATCATCACTGCCGGTTAGGCGTACTAGCAATGAAGGTACCAAGGAGAGATACCATGCTTGAGTTAAAAATCCCCCCCTTATTGTTGTTTAATATCTTTGCTGCGGTGATTTTAGTCCCTGCAGGTTATCCTATCGCATTGAATACCGTGGGCTTCTTTACCGGTGCTTTATTACTGAGTGTCGCGGTCGGTATAGCGCTGGTCGCGACAATGACGTTCAAACAGGCGAAAACAACGGTCAACCCTTATAGCTTTGATAATGTGAATGCCTTGGTGACTTCCGGTGTGTTTGGCTATTCAAGAAACCCAATGTATCTTGCGATGGCTATCGCCCTATTGGGTGTTGGGTTAATTGTCGGCTCTGCGGTAACGGCAGTGTTGGCCGTTATTGGGTTTGTTAGCTATCTCACGAGATTTCAAATCCTTCCTGAGGAGCGTTTGTTGGCTAACTTGTTTGGCTCGGAATATAGTCAGTACTGCCATCAGGTTCGGCGTTGGGTATAGCAACCGGTATACGAATTTCTAAATATCTATTACCAAGGAGTGGCTAATGTTTGCGGTTATTTTCAGGGCAAGAGCCGGTATTCAGGATCCCCAGTATTCAGAAATGGTAGCTGTGATGCGCGAACTGGCGTTTGAAAAATATGGATGTTTGGATTTTGTTGCTGTTACAGAAGGTGATCAGGAAATTGCGATTTCATACTGGGAAACCGAGGCCGATATTCAGCGTTGGCACCAAGACAGTCAGCACACTGTTGCCCAGCAGCTGGGGCGTGATAAATGGTATCAGTCATATACCGTTCAAGTGGTGGAAGTTAAAAGGCAGTACAGTTTTGACCGCAATAAGGGTTAGTCAACGTCTTGAAACCGCTTAAACGGCAGGGGGATATGTTGTTGATATTAGCATCGTAGGAAATCCCCCTGCTGGTATTGCTTGGTTACGAGCAAGAGCCGCAGCAAAAACCGGGTTCACCATGTTTCTTCGCCGTTTTTGTGTCTTCGGTATTTTTAGCCTCACTTGATGCCGGTTGCTCAACCAGTTTTTTATCTTCAGCTTTCTCGTTATCTTTCTTAAAAATCTTGGTAAATGAAATAGCCATTCGACTTTTCTCCTAATGGTGTTGTGTGATTTAATTAGTAAGTTGTATTTTGAATGCATGTTATGATGAGTTAATCATGGCTGTCAATGATCATTTAGGGAGAGAACATGTTTGGTCTGTTACTTTCATTACATATAATTTCTGCAACTATTTGGACTGGTGGGCATATTGTACTGTCGCTGGTGATCCTTCCGTCGGTGTTAAAACATCGCAACCCACAGCAGTTAACGGATTTTGAGCAGGTATATGAAAAAATTGGTATGCCAGCGTTAATCGTACAGGTGGTAACGGGCTTGATGCTGGCTTATCGCATGTTGCCAGATATCACGCTGTGGTTTGATACCAGTATCCCATTAGCTCATGGAATAATGGCTAAATTACTCTTGCTGGCAATGACCGTACTTTTTGCGTTGGATGCAAGGTTTCGAGTTATCCCAAAACTATCCCCTGAGAACTTATGGGATATGGCCTGGCATATTATTCCAGTGACAGTGATATCAGTATTATTTGTTTTGGTTGGGGTCTCCTTCCGCGTTGGATGGCTGGTATGATAGGCAAGAGCTGAGGGTTGTTGGATAAATATTTGGATATCATGAATACAATGGACGTAATGCATGCTTACAACGAGCATGAAAGAAAAATAATACAAGCCATCGACGGAAAGGTTATTGCGACTGGTGAAGTGGTAAAATTTGTCTCGGATAATGCCGAGGGCAGCTATATTTCCTTCTTCGATGTGACGGAAGAAACAGCGCAAGCCATTATTGAGCGAGAGAAAGCGTATTTTACAGAACGCGGCCAATCGTTCGAATGGAAAACCTATTGTACCGATTCACCAAGCAATATTGGTGAACTCTTACTGAGCAACGGTTTTGAGCAAGAGGAGCCTGAGTCGTTTATGGCCTTGGATCTCTCAACAGTCAGCGAGCGGAAAGTTGATGACTGCCGGATTGTTGAAGTTGCTGATGCCAAAGGGATCCGTGATGCCGTCAACGTTCAGGAGCAAGTCTGGGGCGGAAACTACGATTGGCAATATACCCACTTACTCAATATGAAAACCCAGTCCCCTAATGACATCTCTATCTACGTTGTGTATGACGACGGCAAGCCGGTGACCTCGGCCTGGATTGTTTTCAACGGCGATGGCCCGTTTGCTGGGATCTGGGGCGGTAGCACGCTTGCTGGATACCGAGGAAGGGGCTACTACTCGTTACTGCTCAATAAGCGAATTAATGAAGCCAAAAAGAGGGGCAAACAATATTTAATCATTGATGCCTCTGATATGAGCCGTCCCATTGTGGAAAAGCATGGCTTTGTCTTTATCTCCAAAACCACGCCTTACATTTTTCAGTCCTAAACGGGGTTACCCTGCCGCCAGCCAGATCCCAACGCCCATCATCAGTGAGCCGGCGATGCGGTTTAGCATCTGTACATTGCCACGCTGTTGCAGGAAGCGGCGTAATGTTCGGCCACCGCTGGCATAGAGCAACAGGCAGCTGAATTCCGTGATCAGGATAATGGTGATCAGTACCGATAATTGCGGCAATAAGGCGTTATCGGTATTGATAAACGGAGGCAGTAACGAAATCATAAACGCCCAACCTTTAGGGTTGGCGATAGCGGTGACAAAGCCTTGAATCGCCAGACCTATTGGTGAGGTATCGACCTCATTATCGAGGTTATCTGGAATCGCCAGCTTGCCCCGGGAGCGCCACATTTGAATGCCCAGCCAAAACAGATACCCACCCCCGATATATTTCAGTAATAAGAATACGGCAGGATAGTTGAGCATAATGGCTGCAACACCAATCACTGAGGCAATGGAAACCAGTGCCACTCCGATAAGCTCCCCCCACATCATCGGCAAGCTCCTGCGGACTCCAATGGTCATGCCAAGTGTCATTGATAGGGTCATACACATCCCCGGTGTCACAGACACGAAAAAGAAAGTGGGAATAAATACAGCCAATATGGCGAAGTCGATCATTAATTTACGTCCTTGCAGTTAACGGTGCTGGCGGGGCAGTGTGGTCGAATAGGAAAAAGAAGTGGGTATTATCGGATAACTCAGTAAGAAAAAATAGTGTGATAAACCGCACGAGCAAACGATTTTTAGTGATCTTGGTCACTAATTCATGCAACGTGAAATTAACTCAATTTCCTTTAGTGTGATTATGATCACTCAAAAGCTTTTTTTTATCGGCTATCGTAATTATGTGTTTTACGAGCTCTTTTATGAGTACGTGTTTATACCCAAGTGACTTCAATATATTGATTCAGCGGTTAAAAACTGCGTATTGAAATCATTTAGGTATAAACAAAACTAACCAGCCGCTGACCTCAAACTCCCTATCAGGCGGCAACGATAGAAAGGATATGATTATGTCTGACAACGCAGTATTCCATTTGGGTGTGAACAAAGCGGACCTTAACGGTGCAGAGCTAGCTATTATTCCTGGCGATCCTGCTCGTGTGGAAAAAATCGCTAACCTAATGGATAACCCTGAGTTTCTTGCAAGCTCTCGTGAATACACGGTGTACCGCGCTAAGTTAGATGGCAAGTCTGTTGTTGTTTGTTCTACTGGTATCGGTGGCCCATCAACTTCTATCGCTGTTGAAGAGTTGGCTCAACTGGGTGTGCGTACTTTCCTTCGTGTCGGTACAACGGGTGCAATCCAGCCACACATCAATGTGGGTGATATGATCGTATCAACTGGCTCTGTACGTTTAGATGGCGCAAGTCTGCACTTTGCACCAATGGAGTTCCCTGCGGTTGCTGACTTTGATGTTGCAACAGCAATGAAAGCGGCTTGTGATGCCGATGGCGCTAAAGTTCACACTGGCGTGACAGCATCAAGCGATACTTTCTACCCAGGCCAAGAGCGCTACGACACATTCTCTGGCCGTGTTGTGCGCCGTTTCCAAGGCTCAATGAAAGAGTGGCAGGAAATGGGCGTATTGAACTTTGAGATGGAATCAGCCACTTTGCTGACCATGTGTGCAAGTTCAGGTCTACGTGCGGGTTGTGTTGCTGGCGTTATTATCAACCGTACCCAGAAAGAAATTCCAGATCACGCAACGTTGAAAGAAACAGAAGCGCGCTCAATTAAAGTGGTTGTAGATGCAGCACGTCGCATGCTTGCGGAGTAATGGTGTAAACTACCCTACCAAATAAAATAACAAGCCAGCTCAGTCGAGCTGGCTTTTTTTATACCTTCTACGCGGGTTTTGGCGTTGCTGATGTGTATATTGTCATCTATCGATGACTGCATAAATATACAGTCTATATTTTGCTCATACTGAATGCTGGACTTGTGCCCTTCGCTGTTACATAAGCAAGGTCCAAGTTACATTTGAAATGAAGTGTTATTGATATTGTTGCTCGAATACATGGTGCTTCGGTTGTTAATGAAAATGAGCGAGCAATATTTTGTGATATTGAGTCCAGCCTTCTGCTATTTTCCTAAATGCGTGAGTTTCTTTAAGTAACAAATAAACTGTTTTGATAACAGTGATTTGCTTTCAAAAAATCAAAAATCAGTAAAATTTTAACTGTGATATTGGTCCCGTCTTGATAGGGCGTATGTGAATTATTTTTCAATGAGTTACGAATAGATATTCAGAGTTACTTGATTAATTGTTTTACTGAAAAATTTTACTGTGACGGCGATCTGTTTTACTTAAACTTTTACTCTCTATTATCCCTCCTGCTAATAAACAAGCTTGTTATGTCTTAATAAAAAATAGCGCCTGTCAGCCAATACAAGAATCAATCAGATCACGGCGGCGGGTGGCATTAGGGGATTTTTTAATGATTTTTCGTAAAACGTGTTTAGCCGTGTTGATGGGTTCTGTCTTCGCATTGGCGGGATGTAATAGCAGCAATAGTACGACCGAAAAAGAAGCAGGGTTACCAAATAGTGATTTCATGAATGTGATTGATCGTAGTGGCGCGCCAGAATTCCTACGTGACTACGATGAATACAGTAACTTGAAGTTTAACGCCTTTGTCGACAACGGTGCTTGGCACGGGCATTTGCTACCCGCTGACGAACAAGGCTACGGCTCGTTTGGTGGTATCATGCAGGTGACCCAAGAGTATGCCCACTTTATGTCAGGCCAGACTTTCGACAAGCTTCATATCACCGATACCATTAGCGGTGAGGTCATTGACTTATCTTCTGCCGATGCCAAAGTGTATAGCACCCCGGGCGCGCTGGTACAGATCCTAAAGACTGACAAACTTGAAGTGCAAATGGTGCTGCGTTTTGTCACCGACCGTACCTCGTTGGTTGAAACAACGTTGACCAACCTGACCGCTCAAGAAATGGATCTACAGTTGTTGTGGGACGGCGAACTGTTGCAAAAAGCCCGCTCGACAGAAGGCTATGAAACACAAACGGTTGATCAGATGTACCCAGACTATAACCGTCAGATCCATACGACGGATAATGGGTTAACCATCACCTTCGGTGACATGAAAGGCAACTGGGCGATCCGTAACGATGATGACAGCGAGTTCCGCATTGCACGCTCTATCAGTACCCAAACCCACGTGATGCCTAACGAGATTTCGTTTGCCTCGGTCGCTCAACAGCCCCTTGCTGCGCAGGGAACCGCCAGTATTTACACCACTTATTCCCATTTGCATAACAGTGGTGAAGTCAGCAAAGAAAAAACCAAAATCGCTGATATCCTCGCTAATCCTCAGCCATACATGATTGCGGCGGATGAACGCTGGGCGGGTTACCTCGATTCAGGAATGGTGAATGACCAAGCCACGGATGCACAGGCCCGGGTAGGCGTAAAAGCGATTATGACCCTGAACGGTAACTGGCGTTCGGCGGCGGGCGATGTCCACCAAGCAACGGTTACTCCATCGGTAACGGCACGTTGGTTCTCCGGTAACCTGACTTGGCCTTGGGATACATGGAAACAAGCTTATGCCATGGCGCACTTCAACCCGGATGTCGCGATGGACAATATCCGCACGGTATTTGAATACCAAGTTCAGGAAGATGATCCTATCAGGCCTCAGGATAAAGGATATTTGCTCGATGTCGTGACCTACACCTTGCCGGAAAGCCGCGATGGTGCAGGCTCTGAGAACTGGAATGAGCGAAACACCAAACCTTCGCTGGCGGCGTGGTCGGTGATGGAAGTTTATAATGCGCTGAAAAACGAGTTTAACCGTCCTGCTGATGCCCAAGCGTGGATTGATGAGATGTATCCTAAGCTGGTGGCCTACCATGACTGGTGGTTGACTAACCGTGACCACAACAACAACGGCGTGCCGGAGTACGGTGCAGCGGTTGATCCTGAGCATAATACCGCAGATGGTCACATGTATGTGAAGGTGACGACGACAGAAGATCTTGTCGCTAAGTTTGGCCAAGAGAACATCATTAAGAAAGAGGGTGATAAGTACACCGTCAAAGGGATGGACAACTACAACACCATTCTTGACGAAGTTGTTTACCAAGATCTCCATGTCGGTGCGCAGGAAGCGGCTGGCTGGGAGTCCGGTATGGATAACGCTGCCCGCTTTGGTTTTATCTCTAACGAGCAACTTGAAGACTATGCCAATGACTATTATGAAGGTGATGTTGAAAAGGCGAAAAAAGACTGGGAAGTGCGCTTTGCCGAGAACCGTGGTAGTAATGATGAACTGCTAGGTTTCTCCATGTTGCAGGAGTCCGTCGACCAAGCGTCGTACATGTACTCTGACAACAAGTATTTGGCTGAAATGGCGAACCTAGTGTCGAGCAGTGTTCCGGGCAAACAGCGTGGCCAGGAGTTTTTGGATGGCGCAGCGGAGATCAAGCAATACATCAATACCTGTATGTTTGATGCCAATACAGAGTTCTTCTACGACATTCACATGGATGTTGACCAAGATGGCAAGCCAACACCAGTGATGAAAAACGGCATTGCCTGTGCCGGTGAGCCGATTGTTAAGCGCGGACGCGGCCCTGAAGGTTGGGGACCATTGTTTAATGGCGCGGCGACCCAAGAGCTGGCCGATAAAGTGGTGCAAACCATGATGAACCCAGACGAGTTCAATACGTCTGAAAAGTATATTGGTGAGGGGATCTCGCTGCCGACAGCTTCGCAAACTAACCCAGCCTATCATGCCGATATCTACTGGCGTGGTCGAGTATGGCTAGATCAATTCTACTTCGGTGTCCGTGCGATGGATCAATATGGATACGGCAGCGAGGCTGTGCATATGGCCAATGAACTGTTTGCCAATGCTGAGGGGATGACAGAAGACGGGGCGATTCGCGAAAACTACAACCCGGAAACAGGGGCGGTACAGGGTGCAACAAACTTCTCTTGGAGTGCTGCCCATATGTATATGCTTTACCGTGAATTCTTTAAAAACTGATCATCAACTTATTGATGGATAAAATGAAGCCAGCTCAATTGAGCTGGCTTTTTATTGGATCTATTCGTTGTACAAAGGATTGATTAATCAAAACTATTAGTATGCAAGCTGCGCCGAGTATACTCATTCCGCTCCTCAGTCAGAATTGAATAGGTGAGGGTGCTTGAGGTGCGGGTATACAAAGGAATATAGACTTCACCATGCTCATTGGTTTTATATACTTTCCCCCGGTTGGCCGGATTGCTAACACTGACTCTAGCATTGGCGGCGGGTTTGCCATTTTCCGTTACCTTCACCCAGCTACCGGCTTGGGTATCAATAATTCGGATATCAGCAAAAGCTAACGAACTAGCAGACAACATGAGTGCTGCGATACTTGCTTGTTTGAATGTCATGTAAACCTCTCAGACAACTTACCCTGACATTGTTGTGTTATCACCTTCTTCACTGATCACATGTTCAAGCAAAAGAAGATGATGCTTGGTTTCAATGGAGTAGCGAACCGCGTCGGTAGATAGCTGCTTCAGATCAGTATAGATAAGGTAGTTCACACCCGAGAATAAACTCACGACGAGAACAGCCATCATTATCATTCTGCGCCACATTCTTTTTTCTATTTCAGCAAGGTGTCGCTCAAATAAGCGCGCCACATCATAATTGGTCAGGTTGGGTCTGATGGGTTTCATGTGGGTAAATTCCTGTGCATGAATTTATGGGGGTATTGGTTGCAGGCAGAGATAGTTAAATCACTGACATGATTGTAAAACATGCTAGGTCAATGAGATGGAATGAAGTGCAAAGCTATGTAAAGGGCCCAATGTTTGATCTGGATACTTGAGCAAGATAGCGGGAGTGCATATATTTTATACATACCGACCGTCGGTCGGTCAGGTAAGGACTGGTTATGTCAAGAGTCGTAAAGTCACCGCAACAGCGGCGTACAGAGTTTATTGCGGCGGCGAATGCGCTGTTTTTCACCAAGGGGTATGCCAGTACTTCGGTCAACGATCTTATCCAGTATGTTGGGGTGTCTAAAGGGGCGTTTTATCACCACTTTGATTCCAAGCAAGCCGTGCTGGAAGCCTGGAGCGATGACATGCTCGGGCAATATCGTGAGGTGATAGGAGGGCTGGTGGATGACCCTGACTTGTCCGCTGTGACCAAGTGGGCGCGGTTACTGAAGCGCAGCAACCAGTGGGAAGTCGGTCAAAAAGATATCATGCTGGGGTTTGTCAAAATTATCAATATGGATGAAAACCTGCAGCTAAAGCATAACTTTATGAGAAAAGTCAGTGTCCTGCTGGCGGGCTATTACGAAACTATTTTGCGTCAGGGCAATCAGGAAAAAGTCTTCGATGTGCCTTCGCCTGCGGTGACGGCAAGATTGATGGTCACGGTACTTAACGGCTTTTCTGAAGAATTAACCCGGAAAATGCTTCACGTCGGGCAGATGAACGTTCTGCTTGGTGGGGTTGAGGAAGAGGTAAGGGCAACACAGCAAGTACTGGAAAGGATGGTCGGGGCCAAGGCCGGCAGCATGCCATTGATTGACGACGAACTGCTGCAGGCTTGGTTTACAGATTAAGGGGAATAGCGATGCGATTATTGAAGGTTTTGTTGATTATCTTGGCCTGTCTTCCTGCTTGGGCGGCGGCGCAGTCTGCGACATCGATTGTTGAAAAGTCCGATCAACAGATGCGGGGGGATTCTAGTTATACCGAGGCAACGATGCGGATAGTACGCCCGGATTGGACCCGCACTATGAGCATGAAAAGTTGGACCAAAGGGCAGGATTTGTCCTTGGTATTGGTAACTGCACCAGCCAAAGACAAAGGCAGTGCTTCTCTTAAGCGCTACCGCGAAATGTGGAACTGGCTGCCAAGTATTGAAAGGGTGGTAAAAATTGCCCCCTCTATGCTGGGCCAATCTTGGATGGGCTCGGACTTTACCAATGATGATTTGATCAACCAGTCATCTATCGTGGTCGATTACAGCCATGAAATGGTGGGCCAGGAAGCCTTTGATAATGATCCGAGCTGGGTGATTGATGCAACCGCTAAGCCCAATGCCCCTGTTGTGTGGAGTAAGGTGAGGTTGTGGGTATCGAAAAAGACATACCTACAACGCAAGATCGAGTTCTACGATGAGTTTGATGATCTGATCAACACCATGAATACCTATGATGTGAAGTTGATGGGAGGCCGTCAGGTTGCATCGCGGATGGAAATGCTCCCTGCCGATAAGCCGGGCAATAAAACCGAGATCATTACCCATCAGGCCCAGTTTAACTTCCCAATCAAAGAGAGCTTTTTCTCCCAAAGCCAAATGAAAGCGCTGCGTGATTAGGACTGAGGGCGGGGGCTTAACAAGGAAGAACCATGTTAGTGAAATTAGCTTGGCGTAATATTTGGCGGCAGAAGCGGCGGACTATCCTTACCGCTGCCGCTTTGGCGCTGACATTGGCATTGTCGCTTTTCATGCGCAGCCTGCAAGAAGGGACTTATGCCAATAATATTGAAAACGCCGCACGTTTTTACACCGGGCTGATCCAGCTGCAACATCCTGAATTTGCTGAAAGTCACAGTATTGATGATTTGCTGCCGATGGACGAGGCTTTCCTGAAGCCAGCCATGTCGAATCCGAATATTACCCGTATCTTGCCGCGTATCGAGTCGTTTGCCTTGGCCGCTTCAGAAGATAAATCCAAAGGGGTAATGATACTTGGGGTTGATACAGTTGCAGAAGACAGTTATTCCGCCATTTCGAATCGCTTGGCCCAAGGTGAGTTTCTGGCACCAGATGATCAACAAGTCCTGATTGGTGAAGGGGTTGCCCGCTATTTCGGGGTGGGTGTCGGCGACGAGCTGATTTTGTATGGACAAGGATACCGGGGGCAAACCGCTGCAGGCTTGTACCGGATAAAAGGGATCCTCGACTTTCCGGTTGCCCAACTAGATAACCAGCTGGTGTATATGCCGATATCTCTTGCCCAAACCCTTTACAGTACCGGCAACCAGGTAACAGCGTGGGTGATGGATGTTAAACCGCTGGCGCAACTTCCTGCGGTACTCAGCCAGTTGAATGAACACTATAAAGGCGAGGTGAATGTCAGGGATTGGCAGGATCTGGCACCGGAGATGGCCCAGCAAATATTAATGGATAAAGCCGGCGGTATCTTCATTATGTACTTGCTATACGGCGTGGTGGGTTTTGGCTTGTTTGCGACCTTATTGATGATGACCCTAGAGCGGCAACGTGAATTTGGCGTCATGCTGGCAACCGGGATGCTCAAGCGCAAAATAATGGCTCTGATTGGTCTGGAATCTATGATGATTGGCATCTTGGGAATAGTGGCCGGTATGGTGATCACCACACCTGTGTTGGTGTGGTTCTATTTTAACCCTATTGAATTGACGGGTGAAACGGCTGAACTGGTGCTGGATATGGGTTGGGATCCCATCTTGCCGATGGCGCTGGATCCATTACTGATGATTGATCAAGTATTCATTGTATCTGCTCTGTTGATCATTTGCCTGATCTACCCGATGTGGCGGGTTCGCCGATTGGATGTGGTGAACGCCCTGAAAGGAGGCAGCCATGCGAACTGATAAGCGAAGTGGTTTGCGAACAGATATGTTGTTCAAGCTGGCGTGGCGCAACCTTTGGCGCAACAAACTGCGTACCGGGATCATGCTCGGTGCCATGGTATTTGGCCTGATGGGCGTCGTCGCCATGATGGGTTTTCTATCTGGCATGTACGGTAGCATGATCCACAATGCGATAGCTTGGCAAACCAGCCATATCCAAATCCAAAACCAACGTTATCTTGATGATCCCGATATTAAACATATGGTTGTAGACTTGGCCGGTGTTGAAAAAGCAATAGCAACATTACCGGGTTTAAAGGGTTGGTCAGCAAGGTTTGTGGCTGATGGCATGGTTGCCTCAGCACGCAGTAATCGTGGTGTTCGTATCAACGGTATTGATATTGAGGCCGAATCTAATGTTACCCCGCTGGCAGAAAATATCACCCAGGGAGAGTGGCTTAGTCATGAGGGGCGTAACCCGGTCTTAGTCTCAGAGAAAACAGCGTCCCGCCTCAAGCTGCGCATTGGCTCCAAAGTGGTGTTGACCTTTACCGATGCATCCGGGGAGGTAAGCGGGGCGGCATTCAGGGTACGGGGTATGTTCAAGACACCCTCAACCAGCTTCGATGATGGCAATGTCTTTGTCCGCCGTGCAGATTTAACCGCGCTTGCGGGTATCGAAGGTGCCCATGAAGTGGCCATTCTACTCGATAGCGATGATGCGGCTATGGTGCAAGCTAGGCGCTTGGGTGAATTACTTTCGGCAGCGAGTAACGCTGAAAGTCAAAGCACAGGCGTTGGTGCAGGCAACCGGATCCGCGACTGGCAGCAGGTACAACCCATGCTGGCCTCGATTATCAACCAGCAAGGCCTGAGTAATGCCATTATGCTTGGCATATTCGTCGTCGCTATGGGCTTTGGTATCGTCAATATCATGTTAATGTCAGTCTTTGAACGGACCCGGGAGTTTGGGGTCTTGATGGCTGTCGGTATGCAGAAACACCGGGTCTTTGTCTTGATCATGCTGGAAACAGCATGGCTGGGGATCGCCGGGGCAGGATTTGGATTGCTGGCGAGTATTCTGTTGATTGGCTTGTTGCAGTACACCGGGATCCCGCTTGGTGCAATGGCGGAAGGGCTAGGGGCGTTTGGTGTTGATACTCTGCTCTATCCTCACGTCACATTTACCGAATACCAAATGATCTTCTTCACTGTTGTTGCGGCAAGTCTCCTTGCTGCGCTTTACCCTGCACGGCAAATTCTCAAGCAACGCCCGGTCGATGCCATGGCTGATAAGCACTGACGGAAAGCATAGATAGAGAGAAACGGATGACTATTTCAATAAATCAGTTACGTAAAACCTATAACCCCGACAGTGACTTTCCGGTTCATGCGGTAAAAAACTTGGATTTGACGGTAGAACAAGGAGAGTTTGTTGCGATCATGGGGCCATCTGGCTCGGGTAAGACGACACTGCTCAATATGATCGGTGGGATTGATAGCCCAAGCTCAGGTAGCGTGCATATCGACGATTGCGATATCTGCCAATTGGATGAAAAGGCGCTTATCGCTTTCCGCCGCGATCATATCGGGTTTATTTTCCAAGATTACAGCTTGTTGCCCGTGCTCACGGCTTTGGAAAATGTTGAGTTTGTGATGCAGCTACAAGGGCATGATGAAGCGACGTGTCGCCAACGAGCAGTGCAGCTTCTCACACAGGTGGGACTGGAGAGTCAGCAGCACAAACGGCCGAACAAGCTCTCTGGCGGCCAACAGCAGCGCGTTGCTGTGGCGAGGGCGCTGGCTCCCCGTCCACGTTTTGTCATGGCCGATGAGCCGACCGCTAACCTTGATGCCCAGAGTACCGCAGAGCTGCTTGATATCATGCAGCAGCTTAATGAGCAGGAAGGAACAACCTTTATTTTCTCTACCCATGATCCACGGGTGATCAAACGCGCCAAACGGGTCATCGTATTCGAAGATGGGCAGCTGAAAGAGGATCGCCGGCAGTGACCAAGAATCGAGATGTCGCCAGTAAATCGAAGCTATTGTTATTAGCTTGGGCTGTGATGTCGTTCGGAGGGCTAGCTTCTGTGCCGGCAAGTGCACAGATCCCCGGTTTAGAGCCGCAAAAAGAGTGGGACCTCAATGGCTACGTGAAATACATGGCAACCGGCACGCTGCCTGATAACGGCGCCAATGGTCTCGATCACTTGATTCATCAGCGATTCAATTTCGAATACCGGTTTAACGAACAGTTACGGTTCAATGCCGGTATGCGCAACCGCTTACTGTTTGGTGATACGTCCGAATTGCCGGGTTACGGCGATCTGGTTGCCATAGATAACGGTTATATGGACTTGTCGAAGAACTGGCTGGATGAGAAAGGGGTCGTCGGTAACAGCCAGTTCGATCGCTTGTATGTTAACTGGCAAAACGAGGATTGGCAGGTACGTGGCGGGCGGTTTCGTATCAACTGGGCAATGGCGACACTGTGGAACCCGAATGATATTTTCAATTCCTACTCCATCTACGACTTTGACTATGAAGAGCGCTCGGGTAGCGATGCGGTTATGGTTAGTCGTAAGCTAGGGTTTGCCAGCTCAGTCGATGTGGTCATTAACCCGAATTCAGAGAGTGAACTGAACAGTTACGCTGGACGATATTTGTTTAATCACAACGGTTGGGATTATCAGGTATTGGCCGGAAAATCCTTGCTGGATAATGTGGTTGGTGTGGGCTTTGCTGGTGATATTGAAGGTGCTGGTGTTAGAGGGGAATTGAGCTGGTTCGAGCCCGACAAGGATGAATGGCAGGGCGAGGCACTGGAGCATACGGCCGTCGCCACACTGGAAACAGACTATAGCTTTGGTGGCCAGCGGAACTGGATGGCACGGGGGGCGGTACTGTATATCTCCAATCCTCAGGACCCACAAAATGCCATTGCTTTTTTGAACCTGCCGCTGACAGCCAGAACCCTGAGCTTTACCCGTTGGACGGCTTACGCCGATGCAAGCTTGGATATCACACCGCTTAGCCGCCTAACCCTGTCGGCATCATACTATGATGATGGCTCGTATTTTGTCGGTGCAAGTAACAGCTACTCGCTGGCGGATGACTGGCAGCTGTTGGGGGTTATCCAGCGCTTTGATGGCAGTGGTAATAGCTTGTTTGGTGATACAGCCAGTACTCTGCTATTTGCCCAGATTCGCTGGAATTTTTAACCTAGTCCACACTGATTAGACTACGGGTGAAACGCTCAAACTAAGAAAAAGCGAAAATAATTAACTATGCGTGTTTGTTGGTATCAATGACAGGGTAACGGGAGTGGTGATGATAAAGCTCGAAGGGATAGACCATGTGGTGCTCAGAACCACCAAGCTGCCTGACATGCTCCATTTTTATTGTCAGGTACTGGGCGCTCAGCTAGAGCGTGAACTGCCTAAGGAAATGGGCTTGGTGCAACTCCGTGCCGGTAGTGCCTTGATCGATCTTGTCACTGTCGAGAGTCAGCTTGGCCGATTAGGCGGCAAGCCACCAAGCCAAAATGGCCGTAACCTCGACCATTTCTGCTTGCAGATCGCTCCGATTCCTGAAGAGGAGCTGTTAGATTTCCTGTCTCAACACAATATCCCTTGTGAAGGCTTTGCCGAACGCTATGGTGCTGAAGGCTTTGGCCGCTCGCTCTATATTCACGATCCCGAAGGCAATGTGGTGGAGCTCAAGCCGAAGCTATAGCTATACCTATACTTTCGACTGATACTATAGCGTTGACTGTGTCTGATACAGTGTGCGGTATGAACGATGTTCGAGATCTGCAACCCCCAAGCCAAACTGACTCGCCAGTTGTTCAAGATCGGTTTTATACGCCGCTAATTTCATCTCATCATCGGTCATGATGGCAAACTCTGCAAAGTGCCCAATACCATCAAGGTAGTCGAGAGTAATATGGTATTGGCCTACGAAGTAGATACTGCGAACTTTTTTCATCACCAAGCAAGGCTCATAGCCCATGGTGGTCAGCATGCTTTTAGCTGCATGCGTATCGGTGATATTGGTTGCCTCACAGCGATCAGCTTCCGGCCCTTTCACTATCCATAACTTGATACCGGAAGGCTCCATTTCACGGATAGAGACACTCTTGTTTTGCGCTGCAAGAGCATGCTCTGGTGTGTCGAAGTACCAATCGGTTTCAGTGTTATCCAGCACCATAACTTCATGGGTAAGGGCGCTTAGTTCCTGCAAGAATTCAGGTTTGGAGTGTATTCGATACTTGAGTTCAACCTCATATTTACCTTTGAAATGCTCACTACTCATTTCGTATTACCTGCTGCTTGTTGTCCGTCCTGCTCATTTTCATGAATGTGGCGGATCAGTTTAGCTGGGGTGCCACCGTATAGGCTATCTGGCGGTACGTCTGAGTTGATCACCGAGTTGGCTGCAATCACTGAACGGGCACCGATAGTCACACCTTGGTTGATCACTACGTTACCACCGATCCAGACATCATCTTCAATGGTGATAGACTTGCAGGTGGTCGCCCATTTACGGCGTTCAAGGTAGTTGAGTGAGTGGCTGGCACAGTAGAGTTGGGTATTCGGGCCGATAAGCACATTGTTACCAATGGTGATTTTAGCGCCGTCCAGCATGGTGACATTCATGTTGATGAAGGTCTTTTCGCCGATAAAGATGGTTTTACCGAATTCGCAGTGGAAAGGGGAGCGGATGATACTTGAGGCAGGCATGTCGCCCATCAGTTGGCTCAGTAGTTCACTACGCTGGTTGTCATCAATGGTTTGGTTGAGGGCCATCAAGAGATGCGCTGCGTTGTCACGAACCTGATTGATGCTCTGATCACCACCATCAAAGTCTTCGCCTGCCAGCATTTTTTCAAATTCGGTCATTGTCTTTCCAATCTGTTCTTAATTGGGCCTGTTAAGCGGCCATGCATTTATTCTAACAAGAACTATAACGACCTCATGATATGATTAGAAGTGACATTTACGCATTAAACACTTGAATCAAAGGAATATCATGATTGATCTATCGCGCTTACTAAAAAATGATATGAATCTGTTGATTTGCCTTTATGTGTTATTGAAGGAGCGCAGTGTAAGCCGGGCGGCGGACAAGCTTTATTTATCGCAGTCTGCGGTGAGTAAACAACTGACAAAGCTTCGCCAAGTGTTTGATGATCCTTTGTTTGAGCGGGAGTCAAAAGGCTTATTGCCGACGCCAAAAGCGCTGGCTTTAGAGGTTAGGTTGCAAAAGATTTTGCTACAGGTCGATCAACTTAGCGATCCGGATCTTTTTGAGCCGCAAAGTAGTACCCGGTCATTTAATATCGACTTGATTGAAACAGCGTACTCGACCATTTATCCCCGCTTTGTACCAGCAGCGTTAGCCGAAGCCCCGAATATCAGTATTAACAGCCGGGATTGGAATGAAAATAGCATCCAGCGTTTGCAAAAAAGGGAAGTTGACTTTGGCATTGGTATATTCGAATGGGACAACCGGGCGAAAACGCATGTCCAGACCATTCCAGATTCACTCAGTTATGTCGAGTTGGTGCGGGATGCTTCCGCTTGCGTGATGCGTAGAGGACACCCTGCGCTTCAGGAGGAATGGAGTCTGGAGACGTTTCTGAATTACCGCCATATCCAAGTTGTCACCGGAGGGGTGACGAGTTGGCTGCTGCATGAAGTGCTGGATTCAAAGCGTTTGAAGATCAATAACGCGGTGAATATGTCGGACATTGCCAGCGCGGTAAGGTTGTGTGAGAAGAGTGACCTATTAACGACTTACCCTTATGAATGTGTGCGAGAGTTTGTCGATAGCGCCGATATAGTGATCAAGCGCTTACCATTAGATCTGGAGCCCGGTGGCCAGTTTTTGCTGTGGAATAAACAGTTCGACAATGATCCCAGCCACAAATGGCTGAGGGAGCTCATTATCAATCAATTTGCAGTAGACGAATAAAATACAAGGCTATTTCTGATGTAGCCCCATTTTGCACAGTTGCCTGAAGTCTTTGGGACTGACATCGGTATGGCGTTTGAAGAATTTGGTCATATTGGTTGCTTCATTGAAACCAAGTCGGTTGGCAACATCGGAAATAGAATGCTGGCTGAAGGCCAAGAGTCGCTTGGCTTCAACCAGCACCCTCTCATCGACTAACTCTTTGACACTGAGACAGGCATGATCTTTGGCAAGTTTGTCCAATTGCTTGATACTTTTCCCCAGTGCTAATGAAATATCTCCTGCTGTTGGCCTGTCCTGAAAATGTTCATCGATATATTTTTTCAACCGGTAATAGTCGTTGTGGCCGATCCGCTGGGTTGATTGTAGTTGCTGCTGATAGCTTGGCACTACAGCCTTGAGAATGATAGAGCGAATGAGATTACGGATGATCTCATCTTTAAATTCTGAAGTGGATGTAAATTCATCCACCATGGCATTGAACAGTAACCCGATATCATCATCCACATGGTGTACGCAGTTAATGTGGCCCATGGCGGCTAGCAGAAGGTCGAAGTAGGGGTCATTGTTGCCTGCAGATAAAAAGCTGCAATCAAAAGAGAGCACATAGCCATCAACACTGCGTTCTTTGGCAAAAGCATGGATTTGGTTCTTGCCCAATACCAATAACGAGCCGGCGCGAAGCCGATGTTGCTGGTGCTCCACGTAGTGCAAGCCTTGCCCTTCAGTAATATAGATCAACGCACTGAAATTAAGGCGGTGTGGACGAGAGACAGCTTCTAACCCTCTGATGGTATAGAGATCTGAAATCCGATTGATGAAGGGATTGATCAGGTTTACTTCTCGCTTCAAACGTTCAAGAGGGATGCACTTGCTGTTCATATTATTCTCAAAAAAGGAGCTTAAATCCTGATTTAAACTCCTAACACTCCGGTTGGGCTGAGGCCAGTGGTTAAGCCGCCTCAGTATTTTTCTTGCGTTAAATCTTTTGCCATCTGCTGGAAGTCGATTTTTGGCGCTGTGTTTTGCTCAATACTCTTAGGCTGCGACTCAGTTTGGCGTGACACCGTGTGCAGTACAGAGTGTTGGTTCTCTTCACCGCTCAATGCCATTAGGTTGGATGCAATTTGCAGCACGATGACAACCGATGCCAAGCAATAGAAAATGAAGGATATGCGCTGTCTCATCGCCATTCCTCCTGTGCCTTACGGGCAGGTCGTTTACGCTTGGTCATTTGCTTCAACCAGTTCTTATTGAATACGACAAAGTCAGTTAACGTATTGATCGGACACAAGCTTTGACACCAAGGCCGGCGTACGATTAGTGAGGTTAGGAGGATCATCACAGTTAAGATAAACAGGTACATACCGCCAATCATGCCAAAAGCGATGCCGAAGGGTTCATAGACAAAAGCTGCTGGGTTACGGAAATAGGCACCCAAGCATAATGTTACCAGTAGCAAAAAGCGTGGAAACCAGATGAAGAACGTCTGTCGTATCGGTGATGACTTGGCCTTACCCACTTTAGCCAAGCATTGCTGGACAGCGCCGAATGGGCAAAGACTTTGGCAATACACGTTGCGGTTGTAGTAAAGGATGTAGCCAATACTCAGGATCAGCAAAATAAATGGGGTGTAGTTGGCGACACCGCTTATCCAAGTACCGAAAATCAAGCCTCCCATGGTTGACGCTGAGTAGAGCGATGCCGAGTGGAAACCAAACAGCAGGGTGGAGCCAGTCAGCAGGGCAATATTCATTTTGGCCTTGTGTTCGGAGCGGGTGCGATTGACCCATACCGCAGCGGCGAAGAAAAATAAGGCAGCCGCATCAAGCCATTTCAGGTAATGCCAGGCAGGTTTTGTCTCGGTAAAGTGGTAGCCAAAGAGTTGCATCCGCACCGGATCGGCTGCTTGGTTCAAGGCTTGGGTATAGGCTTCCGAGGTCAGAGTGGCGCCGGATACCGCATCAACCGACAGGGCCGTTTTGATGTTTTGGGCTAGCAAGGTTTCAGGTAGCTTCTGCTCGACCACCTTATCGAAATATGACGTTGTTTCTTTAGCGTTCAGCAAGGCGATGGTTTCCACTTCACCTTGGTTGGTAAAGACCGCGCCAATCGTTAATTCGCCACCATAACCCACGCCAGTCCCAAAGCCGATCCATTTCAAAGGTTCTGGTGTGATGCGACTTTGCGACTCTGTATTGGAACTATGCCCTGAGTTGTCAGCTGCAACAATCTGATAGAGCTGAGGAGTTACTTCGATAAGCCTTTCGTCACCGGAGGTGACCGACTCGAAAAATTGGGCTTGGGAGTCATTGGTGCGTTGCCCGCCCAAGTACCAAGCAAATGCTAATACCAATATCGACAAGACGCTGACGAACTTATCGAAGGTGTTGTTGCGACGGGGTTTGGTCTTTCTTTCCATAGCTCTCTAAAGCCACAAGGCAGTCTATTGAGATCACCTCATGGCTTGTTCCTATCATCATAAAATCAAAACGGATTTAGCTCTCGATGCCATGTTTTGGCTTCAAAGCAATGAGCACCCTAAGCAAAACGGCACCAGCGATGATCAGGCCAGTTCCGACAAAGCCAAGGAAGTACCACCCCGCCAATCCTTCATTTTCGCCCAGCAAGGTAAATGCCCCTGCGATGGTGAGGATCAGTGATGCCCACCACGTGCCGACCAAAGCCCATTTCCAGCCGTTCATGCCGAGCTGGTATTGCTTGGCCCACTGGTTGGCACCGGCAAAAACCAACACTTGTAATGCACCGAATGCCATCCAGAACAACGGATCCAATATTGTTGATTGCGGAAACATTAGAAGCCCTCCCAGTTACCGTCATATTCCCAAGTTTTTTCGACATTGAGGTAATCCTCGCTGCGCAGCCATTCCGGTGGCTGGTGGTAACCGGCAAATCGCCCGCCATTCCAGTCGCCGTGATACGCATCTGCCTCTGGGTAGTAGAAGAAGTTATGCTGCATCGCCAACAAGGTTTTGCGAGTCAGGCCGGTAGGATCTCGCGGATCGGTTTCTTTAACCAGGGCGTGGATCCAGTTGTTCTTGCGGGTATAGGGGCATACCGCGATACATACCCGGCACCCCATGGCCGTTTCGGTTGGGCCTTGACGCCACATGGTCCAGCAACTGTCTTGGTTGAAGTCGAACTTGCGAAATCCCCTGACTACCGCATCGGGTTTGTCTGCTTTGCTGATCGAGCCACTTGGGCAAGAATCAGCACAGATTTTGCACTCTTCACAGAAATGCTTCACCTTGGTATCGATAGGCTTGTCTGGCTCTAAGTCCAAATCGGTGATCACGGCAGCAAGGCGGATATTCGGTCCAAGCTCCGGGGTAAGTAAGATGCCATTGCGAGCGGCTTCGCCCATACCGGCTTGAATCGCAAGCGGAGGGACAACAATTTCATAGTCCGACCCCGGCCACTGGGGACGGGCTGCATAACCGAGTTCGCCCAAGAAGGCAGCCATCAAACCTGAGGCATTCTTGGCGCGGAAATAGCCGTCATAGGAGGTTGAATAGCCGATAGACGCGTACATCGGGTCCCAGTTCATTGGGGTGCCAAACACAATAACGTTTTTCCAGTGTTTAGGAATGCTTTCGTCCCAATCGGGCATACCACGCATGGTATTTTTAAACACAAAGCTTGGGTCTAGCTTGGTGATGCCGACAATGCTCATACCAAACTTAAACGCCATCTTCTTGATGAGCTCTGAAGCGTGTTTTGGCGATTTAAATGGCTTAGGCTCGCGCTTTACCCACTGGAAGTCGACCTCGTCGGGATGGCCCTGCGGCTTAGGAGGAAAGTTACTGCTATTGCCTTTTAAGTAAGCTGCGGAATAGGCCCAAGCGAGGGCAAATCGGTCTCGATGTTGCTCTATATTTTGTTCGTGCTTGGCTTTTTCTTCGAATGATTGATACATATCATCCCAGCGTTCAGGGTGACGGGAATAGTATTCCTTGACCCGCTCGTTAGGAATATCACGCCAGTCCCGGGTCGGTACCCAGCCATTGCTCATATCTTTACCCAAAGCACGGGTACGGTGGAACAGGAAATCACTCCATTCAGGACGTATCGGCTCGCTGACCACTTCCATTGTCGGTGGGACATCGACTCGGAAGGGCTCACGGTTGAAATACATGTCTTTGCCCGCTTCGGTGCGTCCCCAGCCGACATTGGCGTCGGGATCGCGTCCGAGTACAAAGCCAGCCCCCGCTGCAGCCCCGACGGTGGCCGTTGCGGCGGCAACACCACCCAGTTTTAAGAAGTCGCGCCGTGATGTATTGGCAACGCCTTGTTCTGTTTTCTCTCTCACGTTTGCTCCCTGTGTATTAGTTTAATTCGACAACGTCGAGGCTCAGTTTCTTGTTGATGGTATCGATGAGCGCTCGGTGGGTAATTTTGTAGTGGCCGGACAGCTTGTTGAGTTCAACCATGATGTGCTGTGCTTCTGCCCATTGCCCGGTGTGGAAATAGCACAGGAAAAGCTGCTCAAGGCCCCAGTCGTCATGCGGCTCAAATGTCAGTAGTTGCTTGAGATCGGGCTCCAAGTCGTCATAGCGTTTGAGTTCGGCTTTGATGCGGGTACGGATACTGAGCACATCAAAGTTATCAGGGTTGATGCTGAGGTATTGATCCAAAGCCTCTAAGGCTTCTTCGAGGCGACCTTGTTGATGGGCACAAATACCCGCCAGCCGTACCAGCTCTATGGATGAAACGTTGTTATCGAAAGCGCGGGTGATCCAGTTATCAGCTTGATCGTTTTCTCCCAGCGCCAAATAGCTGCTGGTGGCAGTAATGTAGGTAGATACCAGTGATTGGTTTTTTGAATAGGCCTGCTCGGCATAGTGAGCAGCCTGTTCGAATTTGCCTTCTTGGTAATACAGCCCGGCAAGGTTTTGATATCCTCCGATAAATGCGGGATCGGTTGCGATGCTCTGCTTGAAGTTCTCTTCGGCAAGCTCACTGTTACCAAGATATAGATGGGTAAAGCCAAGGTGGCAATGCAGTAGCGGGTTGTCGGCATTGAGGGCGATCGATTCTTCAAACATCGATTTTGCCATTTCGTAATCACCTAACTGCTGGTACACCAAGCCACAGCTAGTTTTGAATTCGTCTTCCATTAGCAGGTGTTTGTGCTTATTGATGGTCACCATCGCGAGCTGACACATTTGTGCAGCCATCAGGGTTTCGAATAGGAATTTAAGCTGGGTAGGGCTGAGTGCGAGTCGGGCCACCACATCACTCATGACAAAGGTAAAGGCTTCATGTTCTAACCAGTCGGCATGGCTCTGCTCTTGTGTCTCGTCCAAACGCCAACTTGCATGCTGGCGATGCTGTTTTTTGGGAAACTGTACCTCTAAGAACAACAAGCGTTCATTTAGCGGTGTTAATACATCGGCAGGATCAGGGAACGGTTCAATTTGCCCCTTGATATACTGGTAAAGCTCTATCCACTTACTGCTAATCATTCGAGTGTCCTTGGTGAAAGATCAGCTCAAGTATTGTGGAATCAGGAAATGGTCAAAAGGTATAAAATAACCCGTTTTAGGTAGAAAATACCCCTTTGTTCGCAATTATGATTTTGATCAATAGATTTGGCAGGGATAAAAGGGCTATAAAGCTTAGCCCTTTGTATTTATTGATTTTGTTTCTAAATATTACAAGTTATTGTGTGTTGAAAGCAGCCCGTTATCACTACCAAAACTATTGGGAATATAATTATCGGCACTAGCATCATTTTCCCATTCTGAACCGTTTATCAAATAGCGGAATTGATACAAACCATCTTTGGGCAGGCGTAGCTTTAAGCTGAAAACTTTCTTCTTGTTGAGCTTCATCGGTGTTGCCTGCCATTGGGTGAAGTCACCCGAGATGGCAACTGTTTCCGTTGTTGCTGCTTGGGGCCATTCGAAGGTTACTTCCACTTCATCTTTGGTTTTAAAAAAGCGCTTTTTAATCATTTTCACTCCTTAGGAAAAATCCATTAAAGGAAAGCAAGCAAACTAAGTGCCAATAATCAAAGGGTTAATTGCTTATGAAGTGCTAGGTGAGCGAGGGGTATTCGCTCTTGCTTGCCCTGAAAAGGGACTGCGTTGCACCAAAGCGGTTCAACTAACGTTTTACGGTTGCGCCGCTTTGAAAATTTGGGATGGCGGGTAACTCATCATGATAAGCGCCTTTTGCCGCCATCAGACCAAAGCTATAGGGCGTGACGGAGAGCCCTTCGCGTAAACGTACATCTTGGCTTTCGCGCAGTAAGTTAAATAGCCAATCATCGAGTTTATGGATCACCTCCTGAAACTCTTCATGGGTCAGTTCTGCTTTCAATGTAATGAGGAAAGCATCGTCATCGTTTGTTGGAATATTAATGACTCGCTCCTGCAGGCGGGTTAACACCTGGCGGGTAAAAAATTCTGGGAATTTTGAGCCCTTTTCGAATGCGGTATGGGTTGGGACACAGAGTTTAATACCATTATTTAACCCCAGCGCGATGAGTCCTACCTTCTCTAACCGCCTTAAATAGAGGTGAACCGATGCTTGGTCTAGCTGGTAATTGCTAGCGATTTGCTCGACGCTTTGATGCTCAGTCAGTTTTGTCCAAAACGTAAAGAGGGCAGGGCAATCCCAAAAAGCCTGATCCTGCTCTGTAGTGAATAGTGGAATTTTAAACAAGTTGTTCTCTGCCTCTTCGAGCAACTTAGAGAGCGGCATTTCAATGATGTTGCAGATGGCGATCAGCCTTTGCATTGAAAGGGGCTGCTGATTGTTCAGCAAGCGTTTGATGCTGACTTCTGAAATGTCTAACTGGGCAGAGAGTGCTCTGTAGTTAATGTTCTTGCCTTTGAGTTCCTTTTTTAGCTGCCGGCATACCTCGTGGGATAATTGATCTTCCATTTCTCCTGCATCTCCCTTGCATCGTTTGGGTGTCTGTATCTGTTATCTGCTTTGTTGCGTAGTTTCGTTAGGTGATACCTAATTGGTCATTATACGGCACTTTAGCGTTATAAATTGCAGTGAAGGGTCATTATGAGAACCTTCCAGTGTTATCACAGGAAGTGGAGAAACAGAGTGACTCGGGAAGCACTAACAAGGCGGTATGCCATTCACCAAGCAATGCACTGGATGATCACCGGGATCACTATCCCCGTGCTGGTACTGTTCTTTCAATCGAGAGGGCTTAATTTACAAGATATTGGCTTGGTGATGGCTGTGTGGGTGGGTAGCACTGCGGTATTAGAAGTGCCATTAGGTGGTATCGCGGATAGGTATGGCCGTAAAACCATCTACCTGCTTTCATTAATTATTAACATACTGGGGTGCTGTGTCTTGCTCTATGCTTCAGGCATCGGCCCGTTATTAGTGGCAGCCTGCTTTCTCGGCGCGTCCCGCGCCATCTACTCCGGTACCCTCGATGCTTGGTTCTACGATAGCTTTCAGCTTTGCCCTGCCCATGACCCTGAAAATTCAAGGGGCATGCTGACATTCCATTCGGCGCAAGCCTATGTGTATGTTTCAGTGACGGTGGGATTGGCTGCAGGCTCTGTTTTTGGTGGCTGGTTACCTGATTATATGGTGACTTCGGGGCTAGAGATGGCAAGTGTCTATGATGCCAATATCGTAGTGGTGATTATGGCAAATATCTTGCTGTTTGCGATCACCACTTGGTTGATTATTGAGCCGGGGGTGTTCAACGAGCAAGTCAATCATGAAACTTCTGCTTTGGCGAATACCATGAATATACGCGCATCCGTTGCGTTAATCAGAAAGGCATTTACTCACGATATTGTCAGAAGACTGTTGCAAACTACCCTCGTATACGGCGCTGTGCTAAGCAGTGTCGAGACGTTCTGGCAGCCTTATTTGCTGGGGCTTATGCAAGATTCTTCAGATAATAACGTGGCTGTGAATAACATAACAGTATTCGGTGTCATCGCGGGGTTGTACTTCTTAATGTCTGCATTGTCATCACTGTGTTCTATCCGCTTGCTGGCTTTGATGGGGGGATCTCATAAAACCCTGTTATTTGCCACTCGGCTTTTATCTGGCATAGCCTTGACTGCATTAGCAAATACCAGTGACATTTTGTTTTTCTCCGTACTGTATTTGCTGTTTTTCTTCTTTTTTACCTTAGGCAATAGTTCTCAAAGTGTGCTGTTCAATGACAACACCGAGACGCGACACCGTTCAACCATGCTATCGGTTAGCTCACTGATGGTAACTTGCGGGGCGGTGTGTGCATCATTACTGTTTGGTGTTGTGTCAGAGCGCTATGGTATTTCACTTAGCTGGATGATCTGTGGAGGAGGGCTGGCGGTCTCTTCGGTACTGTTTGTCTTCATCCCTGAACAACGGGAAGTGGTTACTGGGTAGTTATGTCGTCTGCAGGGGCAAAGAAAAGGGGCGCTGTATTTGCAACAGCGCCCCTCTTGATATGCGATTAGCCTTTTTCTTAACTAGGCAATATTGTGGCTCTGGCCACCGGCATCTTTGAACCAGCTATGGAGGTGCGTTTGCAAATCACTCAGCTGATCGGGGCCGATAATTGCCAGACCAAGATCTTGGGCGCGAACCAAATCGTGGTGACGCAATGGACGGAAGCTAACCAGCATGGCGCGGGCCTGTAGGCCACCAAGGAGATCTCGTAGCGACTCCAGTTTGTATAGGGTATCGTCACCGTCGTCACGCATGCCTTTGGTTTTACATTCGATGATATGGAGTTTGTTGTTCACCACTGTCGCGACATCTAGCTCGTTACGGACTTCTCGGTCGCCAATTTGGCGGTAAACTTGAACACCTAGCGAGTGGTCTTGAATGGTAGGAAGATCATTCTGGATAGCGCGAACAGTACTGTGCACTAGGTTCTCCAGCCATTCACCATTGGCAAAACGGCGAGCTTCTTCATGTTTGAAGGTTAGGATGCCGTCATGGTAGGTCGCAAGGCCGGTTTCTTCCAAGTCGTTGAGTAACATGCCCAGCTCTTTGTAGCCTTGCTGTTTCTCGCTCAAGCCCACATCAAGCTTTTGTTCCTTACGGCACGTTGTCGCCAAATAATTGAGGGTCGCAAGGCCAGGACCCAGCTCAAGGGCAGAGCTTGCCCAACGTTGGCCTAATTCCCATAGTTGCTCGTTGAGCTCTTCAGGAACGAGATTTTCAGGTAATTCACAGCGAGCACCAAAAATAGTCAGGTAATCGGCCAACTGGATACGGTCTTCTACTTGCTGTTGCTCACGATCTGCTGGGTATAGCCAGCACATTTCATCACTAAACGGCTCAATCACATAAATTGGCCAGTGGTAGGTGCGGAAAACTTCATAGGCCGATAGTAAGCGGTGACGTAGACCACAGCTGGCATTGAACCAGACATCGGTTTGTGCTGTTTTTAGTTTTTCGGCGAGCTCTATAATATGTGCGCGAATACTGGTGATATTGATGGAGTCAGGGATGATGAAAAATTCGGCCTCAATATTACGAGGAAGAAGAATAGACGCCAGTCGGTCGTATTGTTCTTGCTGTGACTCTGTACCGATAAAAATCATCTTATCGGCTGGGACGCCATGGTCGAGAAGTGGGGTGATCAGCCTTACGGGGTCCTGATCGATAATGCCAACATGTGTAATCATATTTATCCTTACGCGTTATCTGCGACTGCGCCGGCTCATCGATAATGGAATACAAAGGGTGGCCCGTGCTTACTAGTCTGTCAGTGACGCTTTTTAATCATCATACTTAATATATGCGGACAGTGTTCAATAAAATCAAGTCGCACTGTTGCGTATGCCTATATTATTTCTGTTTAATGCTCAGTACTGGGAGCCGTTTGGCTACCAAGCACCTTGACGTTGCTTGGGTATAAACTAATTGAATAAATTCAAAGAAATGTCTGAGCTATGTAAGTGTTTGTCAGGATAAATGAAGTTTTGTTCCATATTAAAGACTAATTTTGGAAGAAAATGATGTAACAAAGGGTTGCTCTGATGAGTTCCCAAGGGACGGGGTTTGCCGGGTTTCTATGTGGTGTCAGCGATTTCAAGTGATTTTCGCTGCATCAAGCCCCTTGAAGTTACCTGGGTATATGATGATTTGCAGAGGAAAAGCATTGAAATTATTGTGTTCTCAGAGACAATAAGTAGATAACTAATAAACAGAATGATTATGACCCAGAAACTAACCATCCTAGACATTGCCAAATTGGCAGGTGTTGGCAAATCAACCGTTTCCCGTGTACTCACCAACGATCCGAAAGTAAAGCCCGCGACAAGGGAAAAGGTCGAGCAGGTGATCCGTGAGTCCGGTTATGTCCCTTCCAAGTCAGCACAAGCGATGCGGGGTGGCAGTGCCAAGGTGGTTGGGATCATTTTGTCTCGTTTAGATTCTCCTTCTGAAAACAAAGCGGTCAGCGGTATCCTCGACGTTATCTACCAAGCCGGGTATGACGCCGTGATTATGGAAAGTCAGTTCAGCGCCGATAAGACCAACGAGCACCTCGCAGTGCTGCAAAAGCGCAATGTGGATGGGGTCATTGTGTTTGGGTTCTCTGGGTGTGATCTTTCCAGTATCGAACACCTCGGCCACAAAGCGGTCGTTATCGCAACGGACACCAATACCATTTCCTCGGTCGATTACGATCATCAAGGCTTAATCGAACTTGCTATGGATAAGTTGGTTTCAAATGGCAAACAAGTCATCAGCTATATTGGGGTTGATGAGTCTGACCGGACAACGGGTTTACTCCGTCTTAATGCCTACCTGGATAGCTGCCGTAAGCTGGGCATTGAGCCTAATTATCAAACAGGGCAGCTAAGTTACGACAGCGCTTACCACATTACCGACCAAGTCTTAAGCGACAGTACCGAGGCGATTGTCTGTGCCAGTGATACCTTGGCAATGGGCGTTGCCAAGCGTTTGCAGGAACTTGGCCGTACCGACATCCAAGTCTCCGGCGTAGGAGCGACGGATTTGCTGTCGTTTTTGTTCCCGAATACGTTCAGTATTGACCCTGGCTATTTTGAGGCCGGTAAAGTGTCAGCGCAGTTACTGATCAAGCAGTTGTCCGGGCAGCAAGAAATCACCCACCTGATCCAGCAAGCTTCTTATTGAGTTGGAATCCAAGGTCGTTGAATAGGCCATCAAGCAGGATCTAAATCACATTTCCGCTACTAACCTATAGGTACAGGTTGTGAACTGATTCACGAAATGGGAATGTTCCCATTTTCATCGGGTGGGGGATCTGAGATTATTCTTACCATCGAATGGGAACATTCCCACGTAATTGAAACTAACAATGACAGACAACCCAACACATTCCTATTTTTATAACGATGGACAATCGGCATGAGTAAGATTAACCAACAGCAGATAGAGCGTTTGGTCGAGTTAATCGGCGGTAAGGACAACATAGCCAGCGTCAGCCACTGCCTGACCCGTTTGCGCTTTGTATTGGCAGACACCGACAAGGCACAAATTAAAGAGATCGAAAAACTGAGCATGGTGAAAGGCTGTTTCACCAATGCCGGTCAGTTTCAGGTGGTGATTGGCACCGAAGTTGATGAGGTCTATAAAGCGTTGAATGACGTTACCGGCCAATCGGGTGCCAGCAAGGAAGAAGCCAAAGTTGCTGCTCGCCAGAACATGAGCCTGTTGGAGCGTGGGATTTCCCATCTTGCTGAAATCTTTGTCCCATTGCTTCCTGCGATTATTACCGGTGGTTTGATCCTCGGTTTCCGTAACGTTATCGGCGACATCAAGATGTTTGATGGCCAGACCCTGACCGAGATCAGCCAGTTCTGGGCAACAGTGCATTCGTTCTTATGGTTGATTGGCGAAGCAATCTTCTTCTTCCTGCCTGTTGGTGTCTGTTGGTCGACCGTGAAGAAACTAGGAGGTACCCCAATTCTGGGTATCGTCTTGGGGGTAACACTGGTTTCCCCGCAGTTGATGAATGCTTACTTGATAGGGCAACAACTGCCTGAAGTGTGGGACTTTGGCCTCTTCACCATTGAGAAGGTCGGCTATCAAGCCCAGGTGATCCCAGCAATGCTGGCCGGTATTGCGTTGGCTTTCATTGAAACCAATCTCAAGAAAATTATCCCCGCTTACCTATACTTGGTGATTGTGCCGTTTGTCTCGATCATTACTGCCGTTATTCTGGCTCACGCCTTTATCGGTCCGTTTGGCCGTATGCTGGGTGACGGTGTGGGTTACGCGGCACAAGCTGCCATGACCGGTGACTTTGCCATTTTCGGTGCAATGATCTTCGGCTTCCTATACGCCCCATTGGTTATTACCGGTATCCATCACACAACTAACGCCGTTGACTTGCAGTTGATGCAGTCGATGGGTGGTACGCCGATCTGGCCTTTGATTGCACTGTCAAACATAGCTCAGGCTTCTGCGGTAGTGGCCATCATTATCATCAGCAAGAAAACCAATGAACGTGAAATTTCAGTGCCGGCAGCGATTTCTGCTTACCTTGGTGTGACGGAACCTGCGATGTACGGCATCAACTTGAAATACAAATTCCCAATGCTTAGCGCCATGATTGGCTCTGCGATTGCAGCAGCAATCTGTGGCAGTGCGGGTGTGATGGCGAACGGTATCGGTGTCGGTGGCCTACCTGGCATTCTATCGATTCAGCCGCAGTACTGGCTGGTGTATTTCATCGCGATGGTCGTTGCAGTTGTGGTACCGATGGCATTGACCTTGTTCATGTACAAGCGTGCCGAAGCGAAAGGTGAGCTGAGTGAAGCAACAGCCTAGCTGATGGCCAGAATTATGGCCTAGGAATAGGAAAACCCCCTGAGTGATTTTGTAGCTGGTCGGAACGATTTCTAGGGCCAGCTACCTTTTTCTGATTTTTTAAGTGTGCAGGTTATTATGTTGAAAGAGCAACTTGAATGGTGGCGTACTGCTACGATTTACCAGATTTATCCAAAGAGCTTCTGTGATAGTGGCAGCAAGGGAACCGGTGATATTCAAGGGATCATTGCTAAGCTCGACTACCTCCAAACCTTGGGGGTCGATGCGATTTGGCTAACGCCGGTATATAGCTCGCCAATGATTGATAACGGCTACGATATTTCTGACTACTACAATATTAACCCTGATTTCGGCACCATGGCCGACTTTGATCAGCTATTGGCTGAAGCGCATCAACGCAGTATCAAAATTGTCATGGATATTGTGGTTAACCACACTTCAACTGAACATGCTTGGTTCCAGTCAGCGCTCGGTGATATGAACAGCCCGTACCGTGACTACTACATCTGGAAAGATCCGGTCGATGGCGCTGAGCCAACTAACTGGCAGTCGAAGTTTGGCGGTAATGCCTGGGCGCTCGATGAAGCCACAGGCCAATATTACCTGCACTTGTTTGCCAAAGAGCAGGCCGATCTAAACTGGGAAAACCCGAAGGTCAGGGAAGAGGTGAAAGATGTCATTAGCTTCTGGGCCGAGAAGGGCGTCGACGGTTTCCGTCTTGATGTCATTAACTTGATTTCCAAACAACAGGATTTCCCAAACGACGGTATCGGTGATGGCCGCTGTTTTTATACCGATGGTCCCCGTGTGCATGAGTACTTGCAGGAAATCAGCACTGCGGTATTCCAGAAATATGGCTCGGTAACCGTTGGCGAAATGTCTTCGACAACTCTTGAGCACTGCCAGCAATATTCATCACTGGATGGCAAAGAACTCTCTATGGTGTTCAACTTCCATCACTTGAAAGTCGATTACCCTAATGGCGAGAAGTGGACCCAGGCACCGTTTGATTTCCATCAGCTTAAAGCGATTTTTAACCACTGGCAGTTAGGCTTGAATGGCAAGGGGTGGGGGGCATTGTTCTGGTGTAACCATGACCAACCCCGCGTAGTGAGCCGATTGGGCGATGACAAGCAATACCGTGTCGAATCTGCCAAGATGTTGGGGGCATCAGTGCACATGATGCAGGGAACGCCGTATATCTTCCAAGGTGAAGAAATTGGCATGACCAACCCGGCATACACCTCGATCAAGCAGTATCGTGATGTAGAAAGTACCAACATGTACGACATCATGGTAGGCCAACAAGGGGTGAGTCATGATGAGATGATAGCTATCTTGGCGCAGAAATCCCGTGATAACGCCCGTACACCGATGCAGTGGGACGAGAGCGAATTTGCCGGTTTCTCCAAAGCGACACCTTGGTTACAGGTGGCGGATAACTATACGCACATCAATGCAAAAGCCGCGGTGGAAGACGAAAATTCAGTATTCCACTTTTACCGTCAGCTTATTCAATTACGTAAGGAAGTCGCTGTGATTACCGACGGTGATTACACTGATTTAATGCCTGAGCACGATCGTATATTCTGCTACAAGCGAGAATCAGACAGTCAGATCTTACTGTGTGTGAATAACTACTATGGTGAGAACGTGGATTGTCAGTTACCACCTGAGTTGGATGTGGCTAGTGGTGTGTGTTTGTTGTCGAACTATGCCGACTCCATGAAGGTACTTCAGGAAAATAACGTCACATTGAAGCCTTATGAGACACGGATTATTGTCATTGCCAAGTAAGCCGAGATTGACCGGTTACTGCTAGGTTCAATGATAAGAACGTCATGATTAAAATGGTTAATACTAAAAAAGCGCCGGACGGCGCTTTTTTAGTATTTGAAAAGCCCCCATCATGACGCCATCGCCAGATAACCTTGAGTCGGAGCCGTATTGGCTGTCACGGAGTCTTTAAGCTGACAGTATGTTTCAATTCGGGCATTGGCTCTTTCTACTTGACCTGGCAATGGTCGCGCTGAAGCATAGGGGCGAGTTCCCCAATAGAACTGATAGAAGGTCTCGAAGCAGCGAGCGACACGGTTGGGGGTAGATTCTTTTAGGCAACCATCAATGAGCTTCCAGGCTGGGCCTTGAGGGGGAAAATTTGGCTTAACTTTGGTGAGGTATGCCACTATCCACCGGCCACGATCTAGCGGTTTGTTCATACAAACGCCAATCGCAGTATGGGATAAGACAGTCATTAAATCATCCGTATTGGTATTGTATTCTTGGTGGGTTTCTAAAATAAATTTCAAAGGAGTCATAGTTAGTCCACTTCTTAATATTCTCTTTTTAGAGAAGATAATATTATTAGATAGGTTTTTATTTTACTGAACGTTGTATTTGTATTTTTGTTATTTTTTCTTTCGCTTATGTTCGATACTGAGTGCCACCTTAGCGGCAATAATCAGAAAGACAGCAAAGATTAATATATTGTGAAGGACAGCAATGAAGTCATGAGTATTCATACGACAGCATTCGCCATCATATACACTTGCGAAAATTCATTAACATTAATTTCAGATGGCATTTTCTCGGTGTCTTTCTTTAGAAGAGCAATTTTGAAATCTTTGATATCGGGAAAATGTGTTTTCAACGACATTCTGGTTAAGTCGCTAGCCCGGAGTGGGTGACTGGACGAATAGTGATAATGACCATCAGCGATATCTACCTGAAAGATGTATGTGCACGAGTCGCGTACAGCCCGAACATATACTTTGACTGTGTCAGGAAAGTAGTAAGCATAAACAGTTAACTCCGTATGGGATCCTGACTGCTCTAACACTTGGATGTCTCTTATTTCTACCGAGCCCTTTGTCGCAATGTTATTAGAGACTAATAGTTCTTCTACAGCACTCAAACGCGACTTCGAAAAATCGGTTCGTAGTTCGTAATGCTTGGAATTGATGGAGGTAGTGTAGAGCACAGAATCATCTGCCTCGAATATCTTTATGACTGTAGATTCCATTTTCATTCTCAATGTTGGTGAGTGAGCGCATTACTCAAGCCAATTAAGAGGAAGAAGCCGTAGACTTAAGCACGGCTTCTTCGCTGGCATGATGTTGAATGAGCGTGTGATATGCTGGGTATCAAACAGCGCGTGCGAATAGAGGCAGCTTTGTCCCTTCTTTAGTGAGAGCGAGTTGCCAAACACTTAAATTACGGCTGCGGAACGCGCCGGCACATGAAAGGAGGTAGTAACGCCACATCCGATAGAAGGTTTCGCCATAGTTATGCGAAATTTGGCCCCAATTCTCTTCAAAGTTACGGCACCAAGCCATGAGTGTTTTATCGTAATCTGGGCCAATATTGTGCAAATCTTCAATATTGAACGTGTTCTCCATCGCCGTCCCTAGCTGGGAAATAGACGGGATCACGCCGTTAGGGAAGATGTACTTGTTAATCCAAGGGTCGGTTTCTGACTGAGATTTTGGACTACCGATGGTATGGAGTAAAAACATACCGTCGTCTTTTAGGAAACGATTGGCGCAGGTAAAGTAGTCTTTGTAATTCTCTGGCCCGACATGCTCTATCATCCCGATAGAGACCACACGATCGTAGGAAATGGCAGGAACATACTGTCGATAATCCTGAAGGATAAAGCTAACAGGCAGGTTTTTTCGGCGGGCTGTTTCCATACCTAATGCGGTTTGTTCTTTAGACAGTGTCAAACCGTGGCATATCACGCCATAATGCTCGGCGGCATAGTTCATGAAACTGCCCCAGCCACAGCCAATGTCCAGGATGTGCATACCTGGCTTTAAATCCAGTTTGCGGCATATCAAATCGAGTTTTGCTGTTTGGGCACTATTTAAATCAAAAGACTCTTTCCAGTAACCACAGGTGTAGGTCATTCGATCATCTAACATAACCTTGAATAAGTCATTACCAAGGTCATAATGAAAAGGGACATCTTTATTACAACGTTCCACACTTTGTCGATTAAAGAAATTAACGACTTTTTGTCTACCAAGGTGAGCGCCCAGTAATAGCTTCGCTTTGACACCTAGCTTCTCTTCTAGATTGTGTTGTGTGATACGGTTGACTAACTCGTCTATCCTGTCGCAGTCCCATAAGCCTTCCATGTAAGTTTCACCCAACCCCAATGAACCATCGATGAGGATCCTGTCGAGAGCAGCCTCATCATGTAATCTAATATCCCAATCACGTGTACCGTTTATTTTAATATCGGCTGGGCTTAATAGTTCATTGAAAAGTTTTAAATATGACATAACTTACCTGCTGAGTTTTACATAACAGTTTGAGATTGAAAAGTATCATGATATTGATATCCATGATGTTCATTTTTTCCTAACATACTATTTAGTAGAACTAACACAGGGATTATGTAAATTATTATTCACGATAATATTGAAGAAAAACAGCCGAATGGAATAGCTAGCCTTTTCGAGGTTATTGTATATGTGTGTATGTAAAAATATTACATTGTAATTCCGATGATATTATATTGGCTAGTGTATATAGTAATGTCCGCATCCATTGATTGAACTATTTATAAATCTTAAAGATAACGGAATTGTCTTTGTATTCATCAGCTGACCTGGAAATAGGAATAATAGTCAGCATGTATATACGGTAAAACAATGACTGATACCACTACGATTAAATTGGCACTAAAGGCCAGGTATGACATTCAAAAAGCAAATTCGTCAGTATTAAAACTCCTTCCATTTATTGAACTTGAGCACAGTACGGTTGCTTTTCTGCCCAGTGATGTAGATGAGCTGAAACTTGCTCTTAGCAATATTCAGCGTTTTACGTATTACGTCGAAGCCGTTGCTGCCGAGGGGAAGAGGTTATCGAAAAAAGAAGCCTGATTATCTAGGAAAGTAAGGCGGGTAGGATAAGCAAAAGGGCATCTTGATAGATGCCCTTTTTAATGAGTGCTTAAAAACGTAATTTAAACGCCAGGAACCTGAGAAGCCAACAGCCAGATTGCCAAAACAAAGAAGATCAGGCCCATGAATTTGTGCTGGTTGGTACGGAACTTCTCATTTTTTAGCAGTGGCTGGCCTAGGCTACCGATCATGGTGACCAAGAACAGGTTGAACAGTAATCCGAGTACGTTCAGAAGTAGGCCAAGTACCAGCATTTGTTCACCCGAAGTCGCTGTGATTTGGGTGGATACAAACTGCGGCAGGAACAGAACAAAGAAAATCAGTGCCTTTGGGTTGAGTAGGTTACTGATCACCGCTCGGCGATACAGGGTTTTGGCTACGCTAGTGCTTTGTTCAACCGTTGGCGCGTCAGAAGGGTTGGTACGCATACAGTCCCAGCCCATTTTCAACAGGTAAGCACCACCTAGGAGCCGAAGTACTTGTAAGGCAATAGGGTTCATGGCAATCAATGCCGAGACGCCCATGGCGGCTAGCAGAGTAAGGATCAGTCCTGAAGTTGCATTGCCCAAGCTGGCAAATACCCCTACTTTTTTACCGTAGCTCAGGCTGGAGCTGGCGATTAGCAGCATGTCTGGGCCTGGAATCAATAGCAGGGCGATAACAGCAGTCAGATAAACAGGTAAAACGGATAGATCAATCATGGTACGTCGGCATTGGATTTACAAGGTGCTGGATTCTAGTCCTTTTTGTGGTCGATTTAAACGCATTGATTGTATTTTTTAGTTTGTTCATTTGATATGTGGGTATTTTGTATGCTGTTTGTTCTGAAGGTTAGCTTCTTCCCGTGCATATTGATTCAACTTTTGACCGTAGAGTCGGTACTCGGTCAAAAGTTCTTTAGGAGGTATGTCTTGGAATGAATAGATGCGAATGCAGAATAAATACAGTGTTTCAAAAGCTATCTAAATGTTATCAAATGTTTCCGTGTGGCTTTTTTCAATGGCGGGAATTTGAAAATAGATGCCATTAGTTTTATATGTGGGGTTATCTCTTTTTATTGCTATAGAGATGATGGTGATGGCGTTGCTGTTTTCTGCATCTAAATGTGTAAAGAAAGTGATGGGGTTACTCTGGAATCCAGCCTATGAAAATAATTATCATTTCTTTGTTGGTATTAAATTGTTGTTTTTATAGTTTATTTTGATTTGTGTGATGTTTGTTCATAATGTCTTACAAACTTTAATATGGTGCCTAAATGGCATTGATAAAGATCATATTGTGTTACTTCTAAATGGTTAATAGTGCCTGCAAACTAAAAAGAGGCATTATTAATGACGATAACCAATAAAATTCAGTCCTACCTGTTAAGTAGGCGGAAGTTTATGCAGCAGTCGGCCGCTGTTACTGGCGCTGCTGCTGCGGCGAGCTCAATGACCCTGCCATTTAAGGCCCATGCAGTAGATGTTAAGGCTGAGGGTGAAGAAACCATTAAATACAGTGCCTGCTTGGTAAACTGTGGTAGTCGTTGTCCATTCAAAGTCCATGTGCGTGATGGCGTGGCAGTGAAAATTTCTCCTGAAGACGGCGTGGATGAGGCGATTTTTGGCCAGCACCAAATCCGCCCTTGCTTGCGTGGCCGTTCTGCCCGCTTCCGCACTTATAACCCGGATCGCCTGAAATACCCAATGAAGCGGGTTGGTAAGCGTGGTGAAGGTAAATTCAAGCGTATCAGCTGGGACGAAGCAACGACGATGGTTGCATCAGAGCTACGCCGGATTATAGATACCTATGGTAGTGAAGCAATCTATTACCAGTACGGTTCAGGCACAACAGGGGCCAACTTACAGGGCCGAAATACCTGCCGACGTCTATTGAATTTGACGGGAGGGTATTTGAATGCTCATAACACGTACTCTGAAGGCCAGTTAAATACTATTCAGCCCTATGTATTCGGTCAGGCGGGTAATATTTATGGTACTGAGCAGCAAACGCTATTTTCTGAGATCAAGAACTCGGATCTGGTGGTGATGTTCGGTCAAAACTTGGCTGAAACCCGTATGTCGGGTGGCGGTCAGATTGCTGAAATTTACCACGCGCTTGAGCAGAGCAATGCCAAGGTGATTTTGATTGACCCGCGCCGCACCGACAGTGTTACAGCGTTTGCAGGTGAGTGGCTACCGATCCGACCGGGCACTGACGCTGCCCTTGTTGCGGCTATCGGTCATACCCTTATCAAAGAAGAGCTTGTCGATGAGCAAATGCTGAATCGCTATGCGGTGGGATGGGATGAAAATACCTTACCAGCGAGTGCGCCGGCAAATAGTTCATACAAGTCTTATATCTTAGGCTTGGGTGAGGATGAGACTGAGAAAACGCCGGAATGGGCAAGTCAGTTAACCGGTATTCCTGCGGTTCGTATCAAGCAGCTAGCGCGTGAAATTGCTGGCGCGAAAGCGGCTTGGATTTCACAAGGCTGGGGTTTGCAGCGTACTCAGCAGGGCGAGCAAGCATCACGTTCTATTTTGATGCTGCCAATCATGACTGGTCAGTTTGGCCGTCCGGGGACCAACGTTGGTTCATGGGGGGGGAGTGTCCCTTACCCTGTATCAGGCATGTCGACGGGTAACCCGATCAAAGCGTCAATTCCATGTTTCCTATGGACCGATGCTGTGGTTCGAGGCACGGAAATGACCGCTAAAGCGGACTATGTTCGCGGCGCTGACAAGCTGTCTACCAACATCAAGTTCCTGTGGAATTATGCCAGCAATGTATCGGGTAACCAGCATTCGGATCTGAATCGCTTGCACGAGATCCTGACCGATGAATCATTGATTGAGTTCAACTTGGTGTGGGATAACCACATGACGGCTTCTGCCCGCTATGCCGATTTGTTGTTGCCGGATGTTTCGACGTTGGAGTCAGATGACTTGATCAACAACTCCTATCAGTCAGGTGCTTATAACTATATCGTACGCCTGCAGCAGGCAATTGAGCCGATGTGGGAGAACCGCCCGACATACGATGTATTGGCAGATATTGCCGACAAGATGGGCCTCAAAGAAAAGTTCACCGAAGGTCGGACTTACCCGCAGTGGGTTGAGCATGCTTATAACGAAACCCGCAAGAACAATAGTGCTCTGCCACCGTTTGAAGAAACAGATGGCATGGGCATTATCGACCGTCGTGTGGCTGATAGCAGCCAGCATATTGCGCTGAAAGACTTCCGTGATAATCCAGAAGCAAACCCGTTGAAAACCCCATCAGGCAAGATTGAAATCTATTCTGAGGCTCTCGCTCAGCTTGCAGAGGAGCGTCCGGTTCTGGAGGGCGATAAGATCTGTGCCATTCCTGAGTATGTGCCGGCTGTCGAGGGTTTCGAGCAAAGCCTCGATCATAAGTATCCATTGCAGATGACGGGCTTCCATACCAAAGGCCACGTTCACTCAACCTATTCTTCTGTCGCGCAACTGCAAGAAGTGGCACCAGACCTGATCTGGATGAATGATCTGGATGCAATGCAGCGTGGCATCAAGAATGACGACATTGTCGAGATTTTCAATGATCGCGGTCGAGCGCGCATGCAAGCCAAAGTCACGGCTCGCATCATGCCGGGTACTGTCGCTATGCCAGAAGGCGGTTGGGCGAAGACTAACCGTGACGGTGTCGATGTTGGTGGGTGTATCAACCGACTGACGACCCAGCGAGCGACTGCTCTGGCGAAGGGTAACCCGCAGCACACTAACTTAGTTGAAATCAAACGAGTCTAAGGAGAATAAAAAATGAAGCAATACGGTTTTTTCGTAGACTCAGCAAAGTGTACTGGCTGTAAAACCTGTTCGGTAAGCTGCAAGGATGAAAAAGATCAGGATATAGGTCCTAAATTCCGTCGTGTATACGAATATGGCGGCGGTATCTGGAAGAAGGACGGCAATACTTGGACTCAAGATGTGTTCAACTACTACCTGTCTATCTCATGTAACCACTGTGATGAGCCGACATGTGTTGCTGGCTGTCCAACCGGTGCGATGCACAAGCGTAAGGAAGATGGTCTTGTTGTGGTTAACCAAGACGCCTGTGTTGGTTGTCGCTACTGTGAAATGCGCTGTCCTTATGGTGCGCCGCAGTTCGACGCTGAAAAGAAAGTAATGTCTAAGTGTGATGGCTGTTTTGAGCGTGTCGCCGAAGGCAAGAAGCCGGTATGTGTCGATTCATGTCCACAGCGAGCATTGGATTTCGATGAAATTCAGGTGCTGCGTGAGCGTTATGGCCAGCAGAATGCTATCGCACCGCTGCCAAATCCAGAAATGACCAAACCTAACCTAGTTGTTAAGCCGCATGCTGATTCGCGCCCGACCGGGGATTCGACAGGTGCAGTACAGAACCCTGCGGAGGTATAAATCATGCATGAACTACCATTAGTCTTTTTTACGGTGTTCGGTCAGGCGGCTGTCGGTATTTTCCTGTTGTCGCTATTGGCACATACGACGAAGCAGATCGGCGATGCCCAGTTGAAGACGGCAAATATTGTTGCTGCAGCCTTGTTGCTAGTGGGCTCAGCGATCGGTGGCCTGCACATGGGCCAACCGCTGCGTGCATTCAATTTGCTGTTCGGCTTGGGCCGCTCGCCAATGAGCAACGAAATCATCTTGAGTGGGTTGTTCATGGCGTGTGCCGCTGCAACGGTGGCGTTTAGCTTCATGCCGGGCAAAGCGTCGTTGGCGAAACTGGCTAACAAGGCGACGGTTGTGGCTGGCTTGTTGTTTGCTTGGTCTATTCCTCAGGTATACCAATTAACGACTGTAGCAAGTTGGGACACTGCTCATACGTCACTACAAATGTGGCTGACGGTACTGGTCGCGGGTGGTGCGTTTGCCTTGATGCTGGGCGCGCACATGCTGGGTTTTGCGACCTTGGCCGTTGGTGCGCTGGTCTCTCTTGCCGCGAAACCTGACTACATTGGCTTTGTTACCCAAGCAGCGCCAGAGCTAGCTGTTAACCAATATGGATTATGGGGTGCACAAGCTGCTGCATTGTTGGTTGCTGTGCTGATCGGCGGTGCTGCATTCACCCAAAAAGGTGTGGCGAAACCATTGTTGATTGCAGGCGCGGGTGTCATGCTAGTCGGCGAGCTGATTGGTCGTGTTGCCTTCTACAATTTGTGGGCAATACCAATGTAAGCTGATGCCTGTTGTTGCTCAGCGCTGTATTTCAGCGTTGGGTAACGACAGGCTTTTCATTGGCACAATGACATTACGTTCAGGATAAAATAGATGATAACCCTAGTACCTAGAATCTTAGGTTTTCTTTTTTACTACTCTCCTACGCACCCATCTGCTGAAGCTATTCTTCCGGCCCTCTCTGATCTGCCTGGGCATTTTGACCCTCAGTATCAAGAGCAAATCAGTCCGTTAATCAAAGTGCTTAATGACCAGCCAGTAGAGCAACTAGAAAACGAATTTAGCTTGTTATTTGAAGGGCTTGGTGAAATGCCTGCTCCACCATGGGGCTCCGTGTATCTCGACAAAGAGAACATTGTGATGGGGGAGTCTACCGTCGAGTATCGTCGTTTTCTGGCTAATAATGGTATTACCCTCGATACCCAGATGCGTGAGCCGGATGATCAGTTCGGATTGATGCTATTGGCATTTGTTGAGTTGATGGAATCAGAGAAGTTCGATGCTTGTTCAGAGCTCCTTGAACAGCATCTATTGCCATGGGGATTCCGATATCTGGAAACGGTACAGCAGGTCGAGAACATTTCGTGTTTTTATCCCAACCTTGCCAAGGTAGCACAGTGTTATCTGGTTTCTTTGGTTAAAGATCTCGAATTATCGCCAGCCGATAAGCCTTTGTTCAAATAGTCAGGCTCAATGGACAAGGTGAAGCAACCTAAAGCCGGGTGAAAGCTCGGTTTTTTGCTTTTCGCTTTTAGGAAGGATGAACATGTGACCATTATTAGAATCAAACAACATCAACTACCGGCACCCATATCATTATTGGCCAAGGCGTTGCTGAAAAAGGGAAAAGTGCCGCTTCCTCAGCTTTCGGTTGTTATTGGGGACTTCGTGTTTGATAGCCAGAGCGTCAACCGCTATAACGCTATTTGTGGTTTGCCTCATGATGCTTTGCCGTTGCCTTTTTTATTTGTAGCAACCCAGCCTGCTCAGTTGTTGTTGCTTACCCATCCAGATGTGTCGTTGAAGCTAGTGGGAATGATCCAGACCCATGTCAGTTTTCACCAAGAGTTGCCTCTGGAAATCGGTAAGCCGTATGACTTCAACCTTGACGTCGTAGCGTGTAGCCAAACTGATAAGGGGATGGCGTTTGAGCTAGAAGGGCGTTTCACTGTCGATGGGCACTATCAGGCCAGTTATCGCAGCCGTTGTTTAGTACGAGGGCCGAAGAGAGCACCCCAGCCAGTCTCTGGTACGCTCACGAGCGACAAATCTAAGCTGCAAGAAGAGGCTGAAACTAAAGGCATGGAAAATGAAATGCCAGCGTGGATAAATCTCGATACTTGGCAACTGACGCCGAAAATGGCCCGTGAATATGCAGCGGTATCGGGCGATTACAATCCTATCCATCTTCATTGGCTGGCGGCCAAGCCCTTTGGCTTCAAGGCGCCGCTCATCCATGGTATGTACTCGGTCGCGCGAATGTTTGCGGCCATTGACTCCCCTGTTAGTGATGTTGAGTTTACTTTTCGCCGCCCGGCCTTCTTGCCATCACCAGTGCAATTGGAAGCACGGGAAGGTGAATTGAGGTTGTTGAACAAGGAAGGCAAGCCGCTGGTTGAGGCTCAATACCGTTAGGTTACGAACCGCGGTGCGGGTATTCATAAATAGTTACGTTTCAGGTGTATACAGATATTTCACCGCAACGAAATTTCGCTAATATGTTGCCCTATAAACAACCAAATCAATAATAGGAACATAGAATGGATATTCAGCGTATTAACCCGACTAAACGTTGGTCAGATGTGACTGTCTTCAATGGTATTGCCCATTTTGTCGAAGTGGCTGAGCAAGATACCAGTGCCGATATGGCCGGTCAGGTTAACCAGATTTTTGCGCAAGCAGAAGAGATGCTGGCGAGTGTCGGCAGTGATAAGTCTCGACTATTGTCAGTCACAATTTACGTCACTGACTTTGCCAATTTTGATGCGTTGAATACCGCTTGGGAAGCGTGGCTGCCAGAAGGTTGTGCACCTAGCCGCGCTTGCGTCAAAGTCGAATTGGCCGATCCGAGCTTGCTGGTCGAAATGGCGTTTGTTGCGGCGGCGGGTCAGTAATTTATCGATGAGCAGGGGAATGTTTAGCCTTGTTTGAAATAACGCCCCTGCATTTATTTCAGCTTAGAATGTGATCTTCTTGCAATAAATGCATGGGGGATCCATTTAATAACTTATTTATCAGTAACTTAAATTAGACTAATCGGCAGTTTAATCTACCCTCAAAGATATGGTTATCATGTCAGGGGTTGGGAGATGGACTTCTCTAATTTGTCTATTCGCGTTCGTTTGTTATTCAGCAATACCGTCATTTCGTTGATGTTACTTGGTTTGATGGCCGTGGTTTTCAATGCTATCACAACCATGGAAAAAACATCGCACTGGGTAGAACATACCCATGAAGTGATACGGCAGAGTAAAGGCCTGGTCAGTTCAATGGTGGATCAGGAAACGGGGTTAAGGGGCTTTGCCATTGCCGGACAGGATGATTACTTAGAGCCGTACTTCTCCGGAAAAAATGACTTCCTGCAATACCTTTCGTCGGCGAAACAGTTAACCAGTGATAACCCTGCCCAGCAGCAACGTTTTGATGCTGTGGCCGAGCAAGCCATACATTGGCAGGCCTATGCTGACTCTGTGATCGCTTTGCGCGAAGATATCCGGCGTGGTGAGGCTGTTAATGATGCTCAGGAGGAGTTAATTGCCTCAGGTATTGGTAAACAGAAAATGGACGGGATACGTCAAGAGCTAGCGACGATGGCTCTTGGCGATATTGGCAGTGACATTCTCAATGCCATGATCAATATGGAGACAGGTCTTCGTGGCTTTATGCTTAATCGGCAAGAATCATTCTTGGAGCCATACCTGTCAGGCCAATCAGTGATTAATGATTATCGCTCGACAATCGCATCAACCAAGCTTGTTGGAGAAATAGACTCTTGGATACAGAATTACGCAGAAGTGGCTATCGGGCTAGTCAGGGAGGCGAATCAATTTAAGAGTATGTCTGAGTTATATGCCTTGCTGGAAGGCAAGCAAGGTAAAATCTATATGGATGATTTGCGGCAACGGGTCGATGAGATTATTGGTGCTGAACAAGTACTGATGGCATCACGGCAGGAGGCCACTCTTGCGTCGGCGTCGCTGGCAAACAAGATGATAGTGTACGGCGGTATAACGACACTCCTATTGACCTTCCTTTTTTCATTCATAACGTCAAACAGTATTACTAAACCGATGGGTAGCGCGGTAGGTATTGCTAAGCAATTAGCGGCCGGGGATCTCAATGTGCGGTTTGATAAGGCAGGGAAAAATGAAATTGGTGATTTGCTTGAGGCAATGCAAACAATAGCCGATAACCTGAAACAAATGATCGGTAAGGTCGTAGAAACCAGTGAGCAGCTTAGCGAATCGTCTTCACACCTGACCAAAATATTAGATAAAACGGGCAATGGTGCGAAAGAGCAGCTTAACCAGACTGATCAGATTGCTGTAGCGATGAACCAGATGTCGATATCTGTGCAGGAGGTCGCCCACAATGCGATTTCGGCGGCCCATGTTGCCAGCGAGACCGATCAAGAGGCCCAAAAAGGGCTTACGGTTATTGAGACGACGGTGGGCAATATAGATAAGCTGGATAACGAAATTAATCAGACGTCGTCCCAGTTAACAAGCCTGGTTGATGAAACCAATAATATCGGCAAGATCCTCGATGTGATTGGCGGGATCGCTGAACAGACTAACTTACTGGCATTGAATGCCGCAATCGAGGCCGCAAGGGCGGGTGAACAAGGGCGAGGGTTTGCTGTCGTTGCTGATGAAGTCAGGGTGCTTGCCCAAAGAACACAAGAGTCGACCACTGAAATTCAAAGCCTCATTGAGCGCATCCAGGGAGGAACCGAAGAAGTCGTGATAAGTATGTCTCAAAGTACTGAACTGCTTAAATCAACCATTGCTTCTGCTAGTCAGTCTGGAGAGGCGTTTGGCGCAATTACCCAGTCGATATCTAAAATCAATGACATGAATACCCAAAGTGCAAGTGCTTCTGAAGAGCAGAGTGTGACGGCCGAGCAGGTCAACAAAAATATGCTGACCGTGAACACTATCTCCCAGGAAAGTTATGACACCACGATGAGTGCGGTGGAATCATGCCAGGAGCTTGCCCGGTTGTCGGAAAGCCTGCATGAAACAGTGAGGCAGTTCAAAGTGTGATCACTTATGTTGGCATGCGGTTGTTGATGAAAAAAAGAAGCCCATAAGGGCTTCTTTTACGTTTAGCGAAGAAAAAATAGACCAATTTAAGTCGCTTGCTCAGAGTCTGAGTGGGTTGGCGCATTGGTTCTCGCCGCCAGTTTATTGGCTAGCGAATGAAGCTCCGGCAGCATCCGTTGGATCAGGTGTAGCTGCTGTAGCACCATGCGGGCCGATGTAGAATCTTCATCTCGCCATAACGATAAGCGTTGATCTAATTCGCTATCAGAGTCTGGCGCTTGAGCGCAATGGTTACCGGCTAATTGGGCAGCCAAACAATCCAAGTGCTGGTGGATTTGCCTGTGGGCTTGAGACACCAAATGGTGAGTGCTTTCATCTTCCAGCTGGGTACGGTGTGCGCCAAGGGCAGAAATATAGCTCAGCATGGCATGGTTCAAGGTCAGGAAGCGGAAGCTTTCATCGGTTGCCATTCGGTAGCGACCGGGCTCCAGCAGCATGTTACTGATCGCGGTACTGAGTTGTGCATCGGTATTGTGCGCATCGCGGCGGGCAATCCGGTAATTCAGACTGTCTTTCTTGCCGATCCGGTACTGGCCAATGATTTGTGCTAAGTAATCTCGGTTTGTGTTTACTGCCGCCGCCATGACATTGTGCAGCCTTCTGGCTTGCCAATCAGGCAAGATAAAGCTGACTGCCAATACCGCCAGCAAACAACCGAGTAGGGTATCGCCAAGACGAGGTAGGATCACGGCAAAGCCTTCGCCAAGCTGATTGAAACAGAACAATACCAACAAGGTGATAAACATCGTTGCCATACCATAGTTAGCGGTCCGGAAGGCAAAGAACATCACACCGGTAAATACCATCAGTACCAACTGGCCTTCTTGCCCTGGGAACAGGAACAGTAAAGGCATACCGATAAGTAAACCGGCGATGGTGCCGATAACGCGTTGTTTGAGCCGCTGGCGCGTCGCACTGTAGTTAGGCTGGCAGACAAACAGGGTCGTCAGCAAGATCCAATACCCACGCTCTAAATCAAGACCAAGAATAATCCCGTAGCCTGCCGTTAAGGCGATAGCCATCCGTAGAGCATGGCGAAACAGCATCGAGCTAGGGTCGAGCTGGGCTCGGATCCGCTGCCAACGCTCTTTCATACTATGGGCTTCGGTATCCGACAGTTCGTTATCGCGGGCACTGTCCGTCGTCGACACATCCGGGTTGCTAACGTTAGATAACTGGCGCTCAACTGTCGCGAGGTTGTTAAACAGGTATTCCAGCTGGTTGATATACACCCGGCGCTTGGGATCGTTCTGACTTTTGAGGTAGAGCAAGGACTCTTGAAGCTCATCCAAGGCTTTTACGCTATTGATACCGTGGCTGTAAGGTTTTCCCATCGCCAAAGCATGAGATATCTCTCGGCAGGCATTCGCTTGCTGGGTGAGTAGGCGTTGGAACCGGAAGAGCACATCGCTACGCTGGAACTCTGCGGCCAAATCTTGGTAGCGGTAATGGGAGGAACTAGCACGCTCGTGGATATCCTGCACCAAGAAATAAATCTTGAGGAATTTATCACCGGTTTCGTTAGGGTGGCCGCGACGGGCACGGTGTAGCAGTGTTGCTTTGGCTTCGTTGAGCGCACTGACCACTTTGGCGTTCTTGGTCGCCGCTTGCAGGCGAAGCGGTTGCGGCACTAAATCGGCAACAGGGTCAAATAGCTCGCTCTTGCTATCAAGGTAGCAGGCCAGCTCATTAAAGACTTTCGATAGGCTCTGCTGAACCGGTTGGTTTGGCCAAATGATTTGCCAGCTTAGCGACAATAATCCATACCAAGCCGCGCCACCGAGCAGCAACATTGGCTGATACCATAAATTAGGGCTTTGAGCTGCGCCCAGCATGGTATAAACCGCCAATAGCAGCGAAGCAAAAGCGATGCTGGCGTAGCGGGCTCCCATAGACCCCAGCATGATAAAGCCAAACGTTGAGGTAAATAGCCCAATGGCAAACAGGGGTGGATAAGGGAATAAGATTTCGATAGAAAAAGAAGCAATAACGAAGCAAAGCAGGGTCGTTATTAACGCTTTGATCCGTCCTGTCAGGTTATCATCGGTTTCGGCCAAAGCTGAGGCAATGATACCGAGTACCAATGGCGTGACTTCTGACGTTGCTTGTAGGTACCAACAGGGGAGAGCAACCCCAACCAAGGCGATCAGTACACGTATGCTGTAGTTTATTCGGTCGTTCGCCCAGTAACGACGCAAAGTCAATTGTAAGCGGCTATTTGTCATTGTTTTTATGGTCTTCCCAGTGAAGGGCTAAAGATAGCAAACTTCCGTAATCAAGCGGTATAAATCCCTATAAAAAATGCAGTTATCTAAATATTTAGCAGAAAATTTACGCAAAAATTTTTTGGGACGCTAGGGTATATCTATATAACTTGATACTCTAAGTCCAAGTCGTTTTTCCTTTATTAGGCTTAAGAATGTCTAATAATGCGCGCAAAAGCTAGCGTAGTAGAAGAAGTAAGTTGAGTGTTGGTGACAGAATGCGTTTGACAGCAGGGTGGCTGGCCCAATGGCTTGCCCAAGGTGATTATTGCAGTATTGCTCTTGGTGACAATTGTTTGGTGCTGGATAGCCAGACAGAAACAGAAGAAATTTCTTTTGATGAATGGGATGGCGCCATAGAGGTTCATCGTGGCGTGTTATGGGGCAGTTTTGAATTGACCTCTGCTGATCAGGAATATTGTTGGATAATACATGGTCTGCCATGGCAGCAGTGTAAAGCGTTTGCCAACATGTTGCTTGAAGCCTACCGGAACTGGGCGCAAGGCAGGGTAGAAAAGTTGGATAACATGCTACCGGAAATGCTGACTCGTATTGACAGCTACGCCGAAGCAGAAGGTTACCTACGTGAATCCTCTCACCGCCAGTTACACCGTTATCTCGAGAACTCCTTAGCGTCTACCGGGTTGACCCGTGAGTTGGCGGCATCCTTCCGTCCGTTGGCGTTCGAGAAAGTTGAGCCGTGGCTTGAAGGTAATGAAGAGTGGGTGGAAGAGGCTAATAGCCAGTGGTTGGAAAAAGAAACCGAAAAATGGTCGTCGTGGTTCGACAAGTTCGAATCTTCACCATTAAACCCGACTCAGCGTGAAGCGGTGCTGATCAACCAAGATCATAACTTGGTACTTGCTGGCGCGGGTAGCGGTAAAACCAGCGTATTGGTTGCCCGTGCCGCTTATCTGATTGCCAATCAGCAGAGCCAGCCAGAAGAAATCCTGATGTTGGCCTTTGGCCGTAAGGCCGCCGAAGAGATGAGCGAGCGATTGGCTGCTAAAGTCAGCGATCGTATAAAGGTCGCTACCTTCCACAGTTTGGGAACGCAAATCATTAGAGCGGTTGAGAGCGAGATGCCAAGTGTATCGCCAGTAACGCTGGATGAAAAAGCCCGCGCTGAATGGATCTCTCAGGTATTGACCGAGCAATGGGAAACGGCTGCTTCAGCCAAACGATGGCAAAAGCACCTTACCCAATGGCGTATCCCAGGCTTTAAATCCGATAACTCGATGGAAAAGCAGGCCAAGAGTGAGCAACTGGCCGCTTGGGTATGGCGTCATATTGAATTGATTGGACAGCGTGGTGCTAACAAGTCCCAGCTCGTCGATAGTATTGAAAAGCATGAGAATGAATCGGCTCGTGCTCGGATGAAGAGTGAGTTGGCGTTGCTTTGGCCGTGTTATCGTGCCTACGAGCAGCACTTGAAAACCAGCAAGCAGATTGACTTCAACACCATGATCCAGCGGGCGACAGAATACGTCAAAGAAGGCAAGTTCACGCCGCCTTGGAAGTTTGTCATGGTTGATGAATACCAAGATATCTCACCGCACCGATTGGCGTTAATTGAAGCGCTTTGCCAAGCTGGTGACAAAGAGCACCGACCGACCTTGTTTGCCGTCGGTGATGACTGGCAGGCCATTTACCGCTTTGCCGGTGCCGATGTGAACCTGACCACCGGATTTGAACAGCGCTTTGGTGCCAGCCATATTACCGAGCTGGATACCACCTACCGTTTCAATAGTATGATCGGAGAAGTGGCGAATGCCTTTATCCAGCAGAACCCGAATCAGCTGAAAAAAGATCTCACCAGTTTCAAGAAACAAAAGCGCAAAGCCGTGACCTTGCTGTGCCAGGACCTGATTGATCAGGAATTGGCGCAACTGGCAACGCAACAAAAAGGTGACGTGACCACCTTGCTACTGGGACGCAACAACAACCAGCGACCTGAAAAGCTTAAGCAGTGGCAGGAAAAGTGGCCGCATCTTGGCTTAAACTTCATGACCTGCCATGCCAGTAAGGGCCGTGAAGCTGACTTTGTGTTTATCTTGGATGTTAACCGCGGTGTGTTCCCTGCGCCTGACCGTGACACCGGATTGGCAGCTTGTCTGCAGGCCCGTGGCGAAAGCTTCACCGACGCCGAAGAGCGCAGGTTGTTCTACGTTGCAATCACCCGTGCTAAGAAGCATGTATGGGTTTGTGCCGAACCCCAGAAGCCATCGACGTTCGTCAATGAACTGATTGATGATGGTTATCCGGTGATGAACAAGATCAAACGAGTTAAAGCGAAGCAGAAGTAATTTTGCTTTAGCCTTCAGGTACTCATTAATAAGCGAGCCAGCTATTGTTAGCTGGCTCGTTTTTTTTAGTGGATTGTTGATAATTTGCAATGAGAAAGGATAATGGGCGACCGCTCCTTACCGTGAGAAATACCTATAATGCGCCTTGATAAGTTTGTTTGTAAAAGTACCGAGCTAACAAAAGCTGAAGCCGTCAAACGAATCAATACTGGTGAGGTTGGTGTTAATGGCACGGTTGTAACAAATGAAGCCGCACAGGTTCACGAAAACAATACGGTATTGTTGAATGGCGTTCAGTTAAAGGCGCGTGATTTTCGCTATATCCTCATGCATAAGCCTGCGGGTACTATTTGCTCCAATATTGATGAAGTTTACCCATCTTTATTCAATCACTTAAACGTTGAGAATGTTTCTGAGCTTCACATAGCTGGTCGTTTAGATGCAGATACAACAGGTATGGTTTTGATTACCGATGATGGACGTTGGTCGTTTAATATCACTACGCCAACAAAAGAGTGCAGTAAGGTTTATCGTGTCGGTTTGTCTCGAGCGATAGCAGACGATGTAGCGTTAAAGTTCAAAGAAGGAATCCAGTTGCAAGGTGAGCAACAATTGACACGGCCAGCGACCTTAGAAATTCTTAGCGACAAAGAGGTTCTTTTAACGATTACCGAAGGTAAATTTCATCAGGTGAAACGGATGTTTTCTGCTGTTGGTAACCGAGTGGTTTCACTTCACCGGGAAGCTATTGGAGACGTTCGCATTGATACTGAGGTTGGACAATGGCGCTATTTAACCGACAGTGAAGTACAGTCATTTGTTAAGTGATGGAATTGTTTGGGTATAATCAAGCTCGTGTAACCCCGTTGACAATCAGCGTTCCATATATGATGATGATTGCATGAAAACGAATCTTGAGCAGCACAAAGCACGAATTATCATCATTCCATAGGAATGGTGGGATTGCTGATGCGCTTTTAATTCGTTGAACCCACCCAAAGAGGTGGGTTTTCTGTATCTGCCTCATGGTTAAACCTCATTTAAAGGATCTAACATGAAGAAAGTGGCAAAACCGTCTATGTCATTCGAACGGTTTCAGAACTAAATGATTTCGTTACCCGGGCTGTTAAATAGGCAAATATAAAAATTTAGAGGATTAAAGGCGTGGAGAAAATGGACTTGAAAATCACGACGCAATATATTGACACAGAAAGCCATGAACAAAGCGATCAGCTTGAAGCTTTATTTGCGGAGTATATAGCTACTCTGTCAGTCAGTATTGAGCCTCATGTGGTCACTCAGTTATTTCAGCTGCCGTACTTTCATGGTTTTATATGCTTTGTCGATAATGAGCCAGCCGCTTTTGCTGTTTGTTTCGAGTCATATTCCACTTATAAGGCAAAGAAAATCCTCAATATCCATGATTTTATGGTGTCTGCTCACTTTCGAGGTCAAGGTGTCGGTAAGGCTTTACTAAATGGCATTGAACAATATTGTATCGCCAATGAGTATCTCAAGATCACTCTAGAGGTAGATGATGACAATAGCGTCGCAAAAAAACTATACAGCGCATGTGGTTACGAAGATCATCAGGTAATGCTGAAGCGCTTGTTTCATTGGCAAAAGTATCTTTGCTAGTCAGCTGGGGAGATTATGCTTTTTGCCTTAAAGGATGAAGGAACTTATTAAAATGGGGAACGAGTTAGGGCGTGAAATGAACATTTTGATCTTGTTATTGGATTCAGCGCTGGTGCTAATGCTCTTTGGCGACTATCGGGAATTGATATTATAAAAGATAAAACGTTTATCTGTTTTTATCCGACAAGGATATATCAATATCTCTCTATAGAGCTTCAAGCAAAGGTCCAGGTTGTTTTCCCGAAACAAGAGGCGTCTTTTGATGTCTGTCATGTTACACCTTATGACCACGGTTTTATGAATAAGTGTTCTGTAGCGTATTCTCTGGAAGCCGAAATGTTTGGCCTTTCTTTTATTCAAGCTGTGATATGAGATACCGTTCAAGGAGCGTTTATTGTTACTGTCTAGTTTTTAATACTTATTGGTTAATACCGAAGTGGTATTATTGGTAGATTAATGATTTTTTAACCATTGCTTGCTGAGTTAAAATAACGTTTTGTAATTATTAATAATATCCGATATTGTCTCAAAAGTAGGATGGTTGTTTATCCTGCTTTTTTGCATGTTTATACCTCTGTACCTATAAATATTACCGTGTTTAAAAAAGTAGACACATAAAACAGGAATAACACTTCGGTACTATGAATTAGGATACAATTCCAATGAATATTAAATTAGTTGGCGTTTTCACTGCTTTTGCACTAGCAGTAGCTACATCTGGTGCACACGCATATAGTTATAAATCCTATTATAAACATGACTATAAGCCTTATCAGAAGTCCGATTACAAGCCACAAATCAAGTATAAAAAAGCTAAATATAAGTCGAGAAGCTGTAAACCTAGCAAGAAGTACTACGGCTCTAAGAAGAGATACAGCTCTTACAAATGTGACCGCTATTATGGTTACTAGTTAAATACCAATACCCAAGTAACTTGAAGTTACTTGGTATATGAGCGGCAGCCGAAATGGCTGTCGCTAGCTGTAATTTTTTAATGCTATGGATAGATGTTGCCAAAGGTTATGAAGGCTTGATTTCGGAGTTAATCTATTGATGTGTTCTGTCTGCTGGTATCGCCTGTTAATATTGCTCTCCTTTTTTTTGCTTATGGCTTGTAATGATTCACATCAAGAAGCGCAATATTCCCCGCCTGTTGGTTTAACGCAAGTCGACGAGCCTGTCTCTAATTACGAGCACGATCTGTTGGTTATAGCTTCGGGGACCTTGAAACCTGTTGGCGAGGTCGAAGTAGGATCTGAAGTCTCAGGCAGAATTATTGAGCTGTTGGTCGATTTTAATGACGTTGTTAGCAAAGGGCAGACGATAGCGCGTATTGACCCGAAATTTTTTGAAGCACAAATTCGTCAAGCCGAAGCGGCATTACTCAATGCAAAGGCGTTGGTCGCGATGAAGCAGGCGTCTCTACGCCAATCTTTACGCTCTTTGAAGCGTATTAGAGCCCTCAATAAGCGCAAGGCGGTATCCGAGAACAGTCTAGAAGAGGCAGAGACGAATGTCTGGGTGGCCGAGGCCGAACTGGAGCAAGCCCAAGCTGTTGTGATCAGCCACGAAGCAGAGCTGGAAGAGGCGAGAGTGACATTATCTCGCACGGAAATTCTGGCCCCCATTGATGGCATCGTGTTGTCTCGTGAGGTCATGAGTGGGCAAACCGTCGCGGCGAGCCTAGAAGCGCCTAAATTATTTAAAATCGCCCATACCTTAGATGAGATGGAGATTCATGCCAGAATTGACGAAGCTGATATTGGTCAGATCCGCACAGGGCAGGAGGCTGAATTTACCGTACCGGCTTATGGTGAACGACGTTATATTGCCAAGGTCGAACAAATTCGTGTCGCCCCGTTAGTGGTGGATAATGTTGTGACGTATACCGTTGTTTTATCGGTTGAAAACAGTGGTGATTCGTTATTACCCGGTATGACCGCCGTGGTTGAGATCACCACCGATGAGACATCGAGCAAAACCAATGCGAGTTACACTTCACGCATTGGGGAGTCAATGACTTCTGAACCTGATGCGTTAAATGATAACTAGGTTTTTATTGCGATGAGTTACTGGCTGTATCTGACTAATGCATTGCGGATTATTTATCGTCACCGTCTGCGTAGTGCCCTGACAATATTGGGTATCATGATTGGTGTTACCGCGGTGGTTACCGTGATAGGTGTTGGTGCCGGCAGCCAACATCAAGTATTACAGCAGGTCGAAAGCTTAGGTGCCGATTTACTGTTTATCGAACCTGATGTGATGGAAAGTGGTGGCGTGCAAATGCAAGGTCACTCATCGACGCTGACGGTTGATGATATTACGGCGATACGAAATTTGGTCCCCAATGTATTAGTTACCTCTCCATCGGTCTTTGCCGAGGGGCGTGTAATTTACGGGGCACGGAATTGGATCAGTAGAATACAAGGTACGACTCGCGATTATCTATTACTCAGGAAATGGGGAATAGCTCAAGGGCGCATGTTTAGCGAATTTGAAGAAAGCCGGGCAAAAAAAGTAGCGGTGCTTGGAGAAAGTGTCGCAACGGCACTGTTTGATAGTGAGAGCGCCATAGGTAAAACCCTACGAATAGGAAAAACCCCGTTTAAGGTAATTGGTGTATTGCAACGCAAGGGGCAATCTCCTGGGGGAATGGATCAAGATGACAGGGTGCTTATTCCTCTGTCTACGGCCAAGTTACGTATCATTGGCTTGAGTAAAACCCGCCCAGGGACTATTCATTATGCCCACATTCGGATTGATGACCAAGACAAGATCAACGAAAGCATCGGTCACATACAACGGCTCTTACGACGTCAGCATCGTCTTCCTGATAATAAACCCGATGACTTCATCATTAACGACTTAACCGAGCTTCAAGAAAGTATGGCTGATGCCACACGTTCGATGACCTTTTGGTTAGCATGCGTTGCTGCTATATCTCTGGTCGTAGGGGGGATCAGTATTATGAATGTGATGCTGGTAGCGGTGCGTGAACGGACCGAAGAAATAGGACTGCGCCGTGCCTTAGGGGCGACACACAAAGACATCAGAAACCAGTTCATTATTGAAGCAACATGCCTTACCGCGATCGGTGGCCTTTCTGGACTCGCTTTGGGGGCAATATTGGTGTCTGCGGTTGCAACAATACGTGACTTTCCGGTGATTATCACGCTAAGCGCCCTTCTTTTAGCGCTTGGCTCGGCCTGTTTGGTCGGTCTTGTTTCGGGGCTTTATCCCGCTTTAGTTGCCTCTCGGCTTGATCCTATTCGGGCGCTAAAGCGAGAGTAATGTTTGTCGATGCTAATAAGCATGAGGGTTAGTTTATGGGGGTAATCGCATCGTCACTGGTACAGTTGGACACTGTTAGCCGAGTTTACGCGATGGGCCAAACGGATGTCATTGCGCTACGCGCTATTTCTCTCTCCATAAGCGCTGGGGAATACCTTGCGATAACCGGTACGTCCGGCTCTGGCAAGTCCACTTTATTGCAAATCATTGGCTGCTTGGATACACCGACCACAGGGAGGTATGTACTTAATGGCAGTCGTGTTGACGAGCTCTCAGACTTTGCACTTTCCCATGTTCGTAACCATCAAATTGGGTTTGTCTTCCAAGCTTTCCATCTGTTGCCGCAATTTAATGTTTGCGAGAATATCGAGCTGCCCCTTCTCTACCGTGAACTATCGAGCCAGCAGCGAGAAAAAAAAGTCAAAGAGGCGTTGGGCAAAGTTGGTTTGAACAAGCGTGGCCTTCATAAGCCCCATGAACTTTCAGGTGGCGAGCGGCAAAGGGTCGCGATTGCCAGAGCGCTGGTTGGTTCGCCATCGCTCCTGTTGGCTGATGAACCTACGGGTAACCTGGATCATAAGACCGGTGAAGAGATCATGCATATTATTGAAAGGCTGAATGCAGAGGGCGTGACAGTTGTTATGGTGACGCATGATCTCGAAAAAGCGCAGCGTGCTCGTCGCCGAATAGAAATGCAAGATGGTCAGATCCTTTGACATTAATGATGATCATCGTACCGAGTCTGCTCAATCGTAAGGTTCTTTCTCATGAAAGTAGCCTTGCGTAAATGCATGACTTTTCAGTCTGGTCGCTTGCCTTGATGATCTTTGCCATAGATACTGGCTGTCGATGTAAGGAGCTTGCTTAGGAGATGATTGGTTGGCAAAAAAGTATTATGTAGTGTGGAAAGGGCGACAAACGGGCATTTTTACGTCTTGGGCTGAGTGTAAAGCGCAAGTTGATAAATTTGCCGGGGCAAAATATAAGTCGTTTCCAACACAAGAAGAAGCAGAAAGCGCCTTTGGCAATCAGCGAGCAGGCGGGAAGGTAGCGGCGAAGCCAAGTAGCGCTAAAGCGGTTACTAAGGTTGCTTCCAAGGTAAATAAGCCTAAGAAAGCACCGCTTACCCAAGCTCAAATTGACGATATGCCATTTGAGATAAAAATCTTTACCGATGGTGCCAGTGATCCTAACCCCGGTGAAGCCGGCGCTGGGATTGCCGTGTACGAAAATAATACATTAGCCGAGTTGTGGTACGGCATTTATCAGTCGTTTGGTACCAATAATACCGCCGAGCTGAATGGTCTTAACCAGGCATTCTTACTTGCAAAAGAGAAGATGGCGAAAGGGCATACCGTGGCGATTTATTGTGATTCTACCTACGCGATACAGTGTATTACGACCTGGGCTAAAGGTTGGGAATCCAAAGGATGGGTGAAGTCTGGTGGTGAAATTAAAAACCTCGACCTGATTAAACCTATGTATGTGCTATACCAAGAAATAGAGAAGAAACTGACGATACATCATGTGAACGGCCACGTGGGTATTGAGGGGAATGAATTGGCTGATCGGATGTCGATTGTTGCTATTGATACTCGAGAAGAAGGCTTGAGTTTGTATCGCGAGACCTCTGATATCTCAAAAATCCTTGCATTGCGAGCAGGGTAAAGCGTTAACCTAGTCAAACAAAAGCCAGCGTGAGACACGCTGGCTTTTCTGTTTGAGAAACTGAATTAACCTTCAGCTCTCTTCACTCGAATTTTGCTTTTAGCTAAGCTGCTAAGGTTTAGGGAAGCGATGGCTGCTTTTGCTTCATCGTCATTTGGCATCTCAACAAATGCGAACCCTTTCGACTGGCCGGTTTCTTGGTCTAAAACAAGCGTACATTCCGCTACAGCGCCATGAGTTGCAAACAGGGCGCGAATTTCATGCTCTGCTGTGGTACGAGCTAGGTTACGAACTAAAAGTTTCATATTTATCCGTCTGGACTATAAGTTACGTGCGGATTGTCGCAGGTTCGCCTGCGCAAACCAAGATAAATAATCATCCCCCCCTTTTTAGAGCTGCGTCCACTTTGCTCAAAGGGGAGATGAATGTGCAGGTTTGTTAGCTGGATACAGCTAAATTAGACATTTGCACTGTGTTACTCCGGATAACATAGCGTAGTCGAAGCAGCATGAGTAGTGCCGCAACGGTCAGGCCGGTGACAATCCCGACCCAAAAACCGGTTTCACCCATGGCAGGTACGATTTTATCTGTCAGGCCCATCACCATCCCCAAAGGCAGTGCTAATCCCCAGTATGCGGTAATCGCCAAGATCATCGGTATCTTGGTATCTTTGTAGCCGCGTAGGGCACCGTTTGCTGAGGTTTGTAGTGCATCACTCATCTGGTAGACCGCGGTGTAAACAAGCAATGTCGCGGCGGTAGCACTGATCACAGGATCGGCTGTGTAAAGGCGGATGATCCATTCAGGGAACAGCAGGAAAAATGCCACAGAAATTAGTGACAGCATGCCTGCGACAATAATGCCGAACAGGCTTCTTTCCTTCGCGCCTTGGTAGTTCTTTGCACCCAGTGCATGGCCAACACGGATGGTAATGCCGAAAGACAGGCTCATCGGGATCATATAGGTCATGCTGGAAATGTTCAGGGCGATTTGCGCTGCTGCCACATTCTCGGCACCAATACGGCCGATAAGTAGGGCAATAACCGCGAAAATACTGCCACATACGGCGATATTCATACCAATTGGCACACCGAGTCTTAGTAGGTGCAGGCAATCCTTTAATCGTGGTTTGATATCGGCAAAGTGAATGATTTTCTTATAATGGTGATGCCCTTTGATGTACGAATACAGCAACCCGGACATAATCCAATAGACAATACTGGTTGCCCAGCCACAGCCGACTGCGCCAAGGGCAGGGAAGCCAAACTTACCGTAAATCAGCACATAGTTGATTGGGATGTTCAGCAGCAGCCCGATAACGGAAACCAGCATTGGGGCGCGGGTATTGTTCATGCCCTCACAAAAGCCGTTCAGAGTGTAGAACAGGGCGATGCCCGGTACACCGAAGGCCAGAGCCAGTACATAATCACCGGCAATAGGAATGATTTCGGGGGCGACGCCGATACCGCCGAGAATATTGCCCCCTTGCGACAGGTAGATGATCACTAGGCTGCTGACCAAAGCCGCAACCCAAATCATTTGGATAAATTCGATACGTACCTTGTCGATATCATTTGCACCGCGATGAAAAGCAACCATCGGGGTTAGTGCCATGATAATGCCGCGAAGCAATAAGGAAACCGGTAGCCAGAGGCTGGTACCCAAAGCGATAGCGGCGAGATCGGCAGCACTGACTTGTCCAGCCATGGTGGTGTCGACAAAGCCCATCGCTTGAGTCGCGAGCTGGGTCATAATAATAGGGATCGACAGGTGTAATAGCGAGCCGGATTCACGGGTAAAGCGAGAAAAAAGCGTAGTGCTTTTTTGAGTATTTTTTTGCATGAGGTATAGATAACACCTATAGAAATGCACCAATGGAAGCAGGATGGCAGGTGTGCATTTTTAGGGTGCGCCCTTCAGGGCGGGGGGAATATATCCAGCCTTTGCATAAAGTGCAAGGCTGGATATGTAAGTGGGTTTAGATTAAGCCGTTTGAACCTGCGGACTTACCTTGAAGCCGCGGATGATATTGCTCAGGGTGATCAGGGCAAACACCACGATCACAATCGACAAATGCCACGGCTGGCTAAGGCCCAATGTCACCAGGCTCATACTGACAATTGATGAGGCGATCATCTGGCCGCCACCTGACATGGCAGCAGCAGCGCCAGCTTGTTTCTTATAGGGCTGCATCACCATTGCTTGTGAACATGGCAGGGCAATGCCGTTACCTAATATCATTAGAAACTGACCCAGCATTAGGTAGAGCGGTTCAACGGGGCAAAAGAACAACCATAGCGCGGCACCAGCATGTAAAACCGGCGTAAAAAACAGCATCTTTTGTGTGCCGATTTTCGGCCGGACGCGGTTGGTCAGGGTGGTCCCCACCAACATACCCAGAGCAGGGATCAATGCCCACATTGCGTATTCATCGGATGTCATGCCGATTTGATTTTGCATAATGAAAGGCATTACCGACACGGTGGTGATCATCAGGCTGAAGTTGAGCCAGCCAATACTGGCAAAGCTCATGAAATAGCGCGAGGTAAGCAGTTGCCAATATTGCTGGGCCATTTTCTTTGGGGACGGCACTTTCGAGGTCTGCTTCATGGTTTCCTTGAAGCGGAAGGCAATCACCAGCCAGACAAGGCTGACATAGCCAAGCAGGGAAGTAAAAACCATGGTCCAACCGAAATGGAAGTTAATAAAGCCGCCAATTACCGGTGCCATCAAAGGGGTCAGTGAAGCGGCCATGGCGATATATGACATGGCCAAGGGGAGCTCTGCACCACTGAAACGGTCACGGGTAGAGGCCCGCGCAAGAACGGCGCAGCACCCGGTCCCCAAACCTTGTAGAAAACGTCCCAATACCATCCCGGTGAATGAATGGCTTAGCGAGATGATCATCAACAATCCACATAGGGCAATCAACAGCCCTGTCATTAGAACCTTTTTGCGCCCCAGTGCATCTGAGATAGGTCCATAGAGAAATTGTGATGGACCAAAGCCGAGTAGGTAGACACTGACGAGAAGCTGCGCTTGGTCGAGCGAAATATCAAAGTCTTTGGCAATCCAAGGCAGGGAAGGAAACACCAGTCCCATACTCAATTGTCCGACACTGATGATCAGGCAAACTAGCCCCAAGGCTTTCCAGAAATTACGGTCTTTCATTACAGGTTGTTATCCTTGTGGCGAGGATTTTTGTGCCGGGTACGCAATGTGCCTTCATCATCGAACTGGCTTAATTTGCACTTCACGCGTTTGACTGTGGAAATACTGACTTCACAGCTGTCTGCAACATGCTGGAGCTTGTGGCCTTCGAGTAACAAGGCGGCTATCTGTTGGTGTTTATCGTGATCTACCGGGCGGCCACGGAATTTCTGCTGCCACAAGTCAGGATCTTGTTTCATGGCTTTTCGGCTATGTTCGGCCGCAAGTAGTCGGCGGCGGGTTTGCACGGTACCGTAGCCGTGGAGCAGCGAAAGTAGTACCCGACTTGCTTCTGAGTTAGGCGAAAACGTGAGTGGTTCGGACAGTGTTTTCAGCGTTACGCCCTTGTCGAGCAGCGCCGATACTGTTGCTTGAACCTGATTGAAGTCATGCCCAAATGCCGTCAGCCACCATACCCAAACAAGATCGCCAGAGTTGAGGTTCTCGAACATTTGGCGAAAGCCCTGGCGATCCATTGGATCGACATCTCCGCGCCCTCGATCTTGTACCTGCTCCGCTTTTGGTTCGACTGCAAGCAAGGCATCAAGCTGCTGTTGGTGATCGGTATTTCTTGGGGAATAGCGTGAATAGATGTATTTCGCCATAAGCAGAAAATAGCTCACTTGATGTAATGGTTCATAAATATACCTCGAGTGGTTCATTTAAACAATGAACAGAACCTGTCATGGCTCTATCCACTGTGATATACGGGTTATTGAAATAAGGTCAATTTAGCTAATCTGCATCACCAGCTTACCGCTATGTTGCTGCTCTTTAAGGTGTTTGAGTGCTTCAGGGAGCTGTTCGAATGAATAGACGTGATCCACCATCGGATCCAGTTTGCCTTCACTCACCAGATTGGCGAGTTGATTACCGATATCGGCGAGGTGTTGTATGTGCTCGATGTGGCCGTGGGAGTAAGTGCCATGCAGGGCGACTTCATGCAAGCTAAGGGCTTTGGTTGTCGCGAGCAGGGGCACTTGGTTGAACTGATCGGCAATCATTACAATATGGCCGTTGTAGCGAACCAAGGCGCTCATGGTACTGCCGGATTTGGCCGATACGCAATCAATAACTCCGTGTACCAGCTTGTCCTCGGTATATTCGATGAGCCGCATGGCGATATTTTCAGTATGTGGGTCAATGACTTCATCTACGCCATAGGAAAGAAGCCGCAGGTGATGATGGCCATCGGCAATGGCATAGACGGTTGCACCCAGCAATTTTGCCAGTTGGGCCGCAAACCCACCCACGCCACCTCCGGCACCGGTAATGGCAATGCTTTGTCCAGTTTCTAGCCGGAGCTTGTCATGAACCGCAATCCAGGCTGAGTAGCCTGCACAGGGAAGGGCGGCTGCTTGAGTAAAGCTGACATTGTCGGGCAAGCGGCTGACCGCATAGGCTTTGGCTTTGGCGTATTGGGCGAAGCCGCCGCCATCGCGAGGGTCAATAAACGCCATGACCCGATCGCCTGGCTGGAAATGGTGGACGTCTTTTCCGACTTCGGTGATGGTGCCTGCTATATCCAACCCGATAATTTGTGGATAGTTCCAGGTAGCATAGCCCCAATGGGCAAGTTTATAGTCGATAGGGTTCAGGCCGACAGCTTCTATCTGGATACAGACATCTTCGGCTGACGGGATGGGTTTGATTGCCGTTGTCAGTACCAATTGATCGATACCTTCCGGCTGGTTTAATTTCCATGCTTTCATTGGCCACCACTGTAATTTTTATTGTATTTCTTATCCATTATTTAACAATAAACCAAATTTTTTATTTTTGGCCGCCAAGTCAGAGTTTATGGGCGAGGACAGAGTGCCGGTTATACCAAATTCAGTAATATTCTGGCCCATCAGAGAAAATTAACAGGTAACAGATCCCAGAGTTTAAAAAGATGAAGCCAATAAAAAACGCCTCTTAGCTAAGAGGCGTCTGAAGAATAGGTAATACGTCGAGGTTAGACTTAGCCTAGGCGCTCGTTTAGGTACGCTTCGTAATCAGGGATTTCAATTTCAACTTTTTCCGCCAGTCTTGGTGATGAGATCATAAAGTTGGCACTGGCGCGGTTGGTGGCAACCGGAATGTTCCATACGGCTGAAATGCGAAGCAGTGCTTTTACATCGGGATCATGCGGTACTGCATTGAGCGGATCCCAGAAGAAAATCATCATATCAATCTTGCCTTCGGAAATCAGTGCACCAAGCTGTTGATCACCACCCATTGGGCCGCTTAGCAAACAGTTGACTTCAAGACCCGATTCACGCGCAATCATATGGCCGGTTGTACCTGTGGCATACAAGATATGATTTGTTAATTTATCTTTGTGCTCATTGACCCAGCGAAGCAGGTGGGTTTTACAGTTGTCATGAGCGACAAGCGCGATGTGTTTTGATTCTTCCATTGTTCGGGTTGTTACGTGCATCTACTACTCCACAGAGACAAAATTGATAACAGCTATCGGGCATAGTGTATTGCGAGGGTGTGACAGCTGTGTGGTGTTATCTTTCAGCCATATGTAATGGATTGCACTTAATGAGGAAAAAATTGTGCAACTCAATTAGAGGCATCAAGTATAAGTACCAGAGCTCGCATAGGAAGTACAAATAAATCTTTTCAAATCATTGGTTAGGTAACAGAATTCTACTATATGGGACCAGCGATTGCTGGCCCCTGGATAGAATTGCATCAAACTGGATATGGCCGAAATTGGTATTACGGTGCTTCTACATGGAAGACCGGACGAAACTCTGCGGGTGAAAGGGACTCGGCGATCACTGTACTATTTAGGTTATCCGGTGTCAGCAGGGCGAGGATCGGGGCAAGATCTTTTTTCAGTGGTTTGCCTTCAAGATACCTTACCGCTTGGTCGACCGACAGCATCGCCTGCTGGGCCATTTTGTCGCTTGGGGCGAAGAGGATCTTGCCACGAAGCAGACCACGGTATACCCCATGACTGAGGTAGGTCGATAGGATCTTGGTTTCTTTACTTAAGTGTTTGGCCCTCAACTCACTGATCGCGACTTCTGCCGAGACTGCGCCACCGACGATGTAGTCGAAATGCTGTTCGTCTGCCAGCAGTTGCTGGATCAGGTTGCGCTGCAGCTCCTTGCTATGATCAGCCCACAACGTCGTGACAATATTGATATCACTGCCTTCAGTGGCATCATAAAAGCCCTGGACAACGGGTTTGGTTCCCCCGCGTTTTTGTGGACCCGGCAGTAGAGCAACATTGACCATACCACTGCCATTGGGATGGCGCTTAGCTAAAAATTCACCGGTACGGTAACCCATTTGATACCAATCAACCCCCACACGGGCAATGACTTTGTCATCGCTGTTTTGGTTGCTGGTATCGAGGTAGTTGATGGTGGCAAAAACCGGAATGTCGTCAGTTAACTGGGTCAGCATATTTTCATAGGCTAGGCTATCAACAGTGCCCAAAATGATGGCGTCTGCATGCCATTCTCGACAGTCGGCAAGCTGACTTTGTTGTTTATCGAGGTTCGGGTAGCCCCCGGCTTCGAGCACTTTAAGTTCAACACCCAGCCTTTTGGCATGTTCAACCATGCCGTAATTGACGGATAACCAATAGGAGTCTTTCAGGTGCGGGTAAACGGCACAGAGTTTCCATGGCTTGCTAGCACTCTCTAGCGGTTGGTATTGGATCTGTGTTGCTTGTTTGTTGGCCTCAAAAGGCGGGGTATAGGCGATAACCTTCGCCGCTTGGGCGGTTTGGTTGATACCGGCAATTGCCAGCAATGTTATCGCTATTGTCTTTATCATGTTGTAACCGTCGGGAAATAGGGCTGTTTGGGTATATTTAGCTGGTATAATAGCATTTTTACTGTTTCCTGTTAGGTGTGCCTGCCTGTTCCCCATGTTGTCATGGTTGATTGAGCAGCAGACCTCCTTTCTCTGCCACGGTTTATCTTTATGACCCTTACTCCCAGTAGCATTGGCCAGAAACTGCTGATAGCTTTTTCCATGATGGCTGGCTTGATGATCATTGCAGTGGTGATTGGCGTTGCCGGTTTTTCCCTCGTTGCCAAAACCGAGCGGACGGTGATCAATACTGCTGTTCCTGCTTTGGTTGAAGCCCGCCAGCTTTCCGATCTCAGTACCCGTATTATCTTCAACGCCCAGGTATTGGCGAAGTCGAAAGATGAAAAAGAGCGGGAGCAGCAGGGGAAGTCGCTGACGCTTCATATTCGTGCGCTTAATAACAGCCTGCAATCCCTTAATCAATATGCATTCGAGCCAGAGCTGATGACGCAGCTAGAAACGGATGTTAAAAACATCGTTAACAATTTGGCCATGCTGGGTGTGCTGGTTGGCAGAAAGCTTGAGCTAACAGAGCAAGTGCGAGCACTTAATGACACCATGACGGTGGCGACGAAACAAATTGATGAGCTGTCCCAGTCACAAGTATCCAATGCCAATACTATTGCGGTCGCTAATGTTTCTCGTATCTATGACTTGGTCGAAAGGGACAACAAGGAAGCGGTGTTCAATGCTCTCGATAGCTTGGTTGAAGTGGATATGGATCTCAGTGAGCGTCTTTTTGAGCTGCGTTTCCTCTCACTGCAGGTTATCAATATGCTTGATGATAGCGAGCAAGTAAGCACGGTTAGGGACCTCAACAAATTAAGACAGCGTTTTGAATATGCTGTTGGCGTGATTGAACAGCGAGTGCAATCGGTCGAAGACCCAAGCCGCTCTGAACAACTGCTAGAACAAGTGAAAGCACTCAGTAATGATGGCGGCTTCTTCTCGGATATGGAAGCGCTGATCCATGCCAACCAGGATGTCGAACGAATGGAGCAGCAAAATTTGGTGCTGTTCCAGCAGCTGAACCAAACCGTAGACGGTATCATTCAGGCGGCGAATGTCGGTACTCAAAAGGCCGTGACCCAAGTTGACGAGACCCTCACCGTCGCTAGAAATAGCTTGATTGCGATTTCGGCTTTGGGGATGGTGGCACTGGTGCTGATCATGTGGCGTTATGTCTATGCTCGGGTGATCCGGCGCATCAATGATTACAGTAAGGCCTTGATGGCACTGGCCCGAGGTGACTTGGAGATTCGTTTGACCACACAGGGTGATGATGAATTGGCACTGATGGGGCGGGCCATTATGGTTGCCCGCGATACGGCTTATGAGCGTCACAGGTTGGCACAAGTTGAGTCGAAAATCCGTTATGAGCTGCAACAGCACAAAAACAGCCTGGAGCAATTAGTGGCGGAGCGTACCAGCCAGTTGGAAAAGGCGAACGAGAAGCTCAACCAAGAGGTGTATAACCATGCCAAAGCTCGGTCTGAAGCCGAGCAGGCCAACCGGGCAAAATCAGCATTTCTGGCAACCATGAGTCACGAGATCCGCACCCCGATGAATGGGGTTCTCGGGACGGCCTCCTTGTTGGCCGATACTGGGTTGAATGACCAGCAGACGGAATATTTGAAGGTGATTAACCGAAGTGGTGAAACTCTTCTCGATATCCTCAATGATGTACTGGATTACTCGAAAATCGAAGCAGGTCACCTAGACATCAGGCCGGCTAATTTCTCGCTCCATACCTTGGTTAAGGATGTTTACAGCCTGTTTGCCGGCCGGGCACAGTGCAAACACATTCGCCTGCTGACAGATATTGATGACAATGTTGCAGAGTACTGGGTGGGAGATGCAACCCGTATTCGCCAAGTTTTGGCGAACCTAGTGGGTAATGCCATCAAGTTTACCGATGATGGGCAAGTGACCGTGTTGGTGTCAGCATCGGCCCATGACCCATCACGGCTGCATATTGAAGTGGAAGATACGGGGATGGGGATTCCGCATCATGAACAGCAAGTGATGTTTGATGCCTTCCAGCAGTCCAGCGAAGGTCGGCAAGCTGTCGGTGGTACGGGATTAGGACTGGCCATTAGCAAGCGTATCGTTGAAGCCATGGGCGGTGAAATTAGTCTTATTTCATCGCCCGGCGAGGGGAGCTGTTTCTGGTTTACTTTAACGCTTGAACCCGGGGTGCAGGATGAAAACTTAAGCGTTGGTATGGGATCGAACTTACCTGCGGCGAAGGTGCTGCTGGTGGAAGATAACCCGGTCAACAGCTTGGTTGCCGAAGGCTTCTTGCGCCGCTTGGGCCACCAAACGTTGATTGCAGAAGATGGCCACCAGGCAAGAGAGCTCTATGCTGAGCATGACTTTGATATTGTCTTATTGGATATCAACCTGCCGGATACCGATGGTGTCACCTTGCTGGGCGAACTCCAGCAGCTGAAATCGACGAGTGATACCGAAGTAGCGGGAAATAAAACACCATTTGTCGCTTTTTCTGCCCATGTCTTCAATGAAGAAGTTGAACAATATTTGGCGGCGGGTTTTGCCGGCTTCTTGCCAAAACCCTTGGTTGAACACCAGCTAGTGGATGTATTGAATAATATTCTTGGCGGTGCAGAGAGAGTGGGCGGCGTCATTATAGAGAATGATCAGAACCAAAAGGTAACAACAAGTATGGATGAGCAAATGCCAGTACTCGACGAGTCAGTCTTGGGGAGCGATCTTCAGGTGCTGGGTCAGGCAATGGTCGAGAAAATGATATCCCTGTTTGCTGAGTCGTCAAATGAGACGATGGCGAAACTGCTTCCTGCGATGGAGAGCGGCGATCTCACTTCTGTATCCAGTTTGTCTCATAACCTTAAAGGGGCTGCAGGCACCATGGGGCTGCGCCAACTTCATCAGATTTGCATGGTGATCGAGACGTCGGCAAAAGAAGGAAATATTGATCAAGGGGCGGCCAATGAATTGAAAACAGTGCATCAGCAATCGCTTATCGCATTGGCACAGTCGTTTTCAGCCGGGAAATAAACGGCATTGAAAAAGGCTGCGAAGTCGCAGCCTTTTTATTATTTGTCGTTATAAAATGCAGATTTCGGCGCATTTGGGATCTCACCGGTTTCGGTCGGGTTGCTAGGATCCCCGCTCCATTCAAACCAGCCACCATCATAGACACTGATGTCTTTCCATCCCATCACATGGGCGTAGAAAAAGACTTCTGACGCCCGCCAGCCTGTTCCGCAATAGAATGAGACGGTCTGCGATGCGTTGATCCCCCAATCCTTCCAGAACTGGGTCATAATATCTGGGCTCATCATGGTATCGTCCGGGTTGCGGAAATCTTCCAGGTGATAAGCATCCGAACCGCCGTGACCCCACTTTGAGCCTTTGATCCGGCCTTTGGGTTCGATGTAGCGATAGCCGCTGGTTTCACCGGTGTATTCCGCCCAGCTTCGGATACTGACCAAAGACTGGTGCTGAGGATCAGACAGAATGTCTCTGGCTTGCGGGACATCAATCATGTACTGCGGGTTGGCCGGAATCGTTCGGCCGAATTCTACCGGTTTGGCGCGGTTGCGAAGCGGTTGGGTCGATAGTCCTGCATTGACCCAAGACTGCCAGCCGCCATTGAGCAGGCGGACATCATCGACACCGGCGTACATCAACAAACTTGCGACGCGGGCGGCGGCGGTATTGTCGCGGCCATATAGGATCACGGTTGTATCGTGGGCAACACCTAACGTTTTGATGGCCTCTTCCAGTTTCTGATCATCAACACGGTTCCACCAAGGTTCAGACTCTATGGTGTTGGTATTGAGGTAAAGAGCAGAGGGGATATGGGCTGCTAGGTATTTCGTTGGCGGTCCCCATGCAACTTCGACGATTTTAAAGCCTTTAGCAGGTGGGTGAATCACCTCTTTGCCATTAATCAGTTGGTGGAGCCACTGCGCAGGTACTAGCTGTTGGTAGTTTTCTAGCGCAGTCAGTTGCCCTGAATAGTCGGTAATGGATTGGTCAATTAACTTAACGTTAGTGTTGCCTAAGATTTCAAGCTGAGAGTGTAAAATGTCTGCTTTCTCAGGCTGGCAGTAGAGGTATGTTGGCTTAGTAAGGTCAATGCCACGGTTTTCTAATTCTGCACGGACAACTTGAGGGCGAAGCGTTGATAGCCAGTCGGCATCGAAATTGATAGCGCCGGGAAAGTGGCCGCCGCGTGTTTGGTTGGCTTCAGGCCAGCCGTTATAGTGATTACTCGACCGACAGTCGATGATTTGGACGTCTTGGTTATTATCGGCGGCTAACTGGTCAAAAGTTGCCGCCATAAGTTGGGGACTGATAATTGTGGCGGTGGAAAGTAGTGTCCACTTCATGAATTTCATATGAAATACCCAGCATAAACAACAAAGCCAGCATTATATAATGCTGGCTAGGTATTTTATTGATATAAGTAACGTTTCAGCCGCTTAGCTGGCTGGTGTCGCCGTATTTCTCGAGCGGCTCACATTATTACCATTAGGCTTACGGCTACGTTGACCCGGCTTTTGGCCGCGTGGCTTTGCATCACTGCTACGAGTATTTTTGCCATTGCCATTGCCATTGCCATTGCCATTGCCATTGCCATTGCCATTGCCGCTGTCCTGACGTTTGCGTTGCTGGCCATTAGCATTGCGAGGCTTTTTATCGCCTTGCGCTGAACGATTAGCACCACCATTGCCGCCTCGGCGTGGGCCAGATGAACGTTTTGGCTGGTTACCCTTCTCAGCGTTGTTTTCCGCTGACTCTTTAGGCGCCTTAGCTTTCTTGGGTTTTTTCGCTTTTAGCGGTTTGATCGCTAGCGAATTAGGCAGTGCAGCTGTTGGTTTAAAGCCCACCACATCTTTACGCTCTAGGTGTTTTTGAATCAATTGCTCAATGGCATTTAGCTCTTTGACTTCTTCTGAACAGACTAGAGAAACAGCATGACCATTAGCACCGGCACGGCCTGTACGACCAATACGGTGAACATAATCTTCTGCAATATTCGGCAGGTCAAAATTCACAACTTGCGGTAACTGATCGATATCAATACCACGCGCGGCTATATCGGTTGCAACCAAGATGCGAACTTCACCGGTTTTGAAATGTGCCAATGCTTTGGTACGTGCCCCTTGGCTCTTGTTACCGTGAATAGCAGCTGCTGTGATATCACGCTCTTCAAGGTATTTTGCCAATCGGTTAGCGCCATGCTTGGTACGAGTGAAGACAAGCGCCTGTTGCCACTTTTTCTCTTGGATGAGTTTGGTCAGCAGCGCTGGTTTTTTCTTTTTATCCGTTGGATAAATCCATTGCTCTACCGTTGTTGCCGTACTGTTGCGCGGGGTCACCGAAATCTCAACCGGGTTGTTGGTCAGATCACGAGCCAATTCACGAATTTCTTCAGAGAAGGTGGCAGAGAACAGCAAGTTCTGGCGTTTAGCTGGTAGTTTCGCCAGAATTTTTTTGATGTCGCGGATAAAGCCCATATCCAGCATGCGGTCGGCTTCGTCCAGTACCAGAACTTCAAGCTGGTTGAACTTAACGGCATTCTGACCCATAAGATCCAGCAAGCGGCCAGGGGTCGCAACCAGTACGTCAGCACCTTGACGCATGCGCATCATCTGAGGGTTAATTTTTACACCACCGAAAACAACAGCAGAGCTAAGCGGCAGGCGCTTTGAGTAAGTTGCGACATTTTCGCCCACCTGAGCGGCAAGCTCGCGGGTTGGGGTCAGTACCAGTGCGCGGACTTGGTTTGCGCGTACTACTGGGCCTTTAGACAGAAGCTCGAGAATTGGCAGGGTAAAGCCTGCAGTTTTACCTGTTCCTGTCTGTGCAGCTGCCATGACGTCACGGCCTTCCAATACCGCAGGGATAGCCTGAGCTTGGATCGGAGACGGGGTTTCATAGCCTTGGTTGGCAACAGCTTCAAGGATTGGGGTACAAAGGCCCAAAGAGGCAAAACTCATAGATAATTCTCATTCGGAAGAAAAATTTGATCTGCCTCACACAGGCAGCAAGCCGGCTAGCTTACAGCAGGATCGAGAAAAGTCCTAATTCTATGCGTTTGATGCCTGCACTAATAATTTCAATGTATTGGTTTCTCAATGCCGTATCGTCATGTTGCCATTACAGTTTGTGTGCTGTCAGCTATCAGTGGGGGCAATGAGAAGCTCAAACCGTTCGTTGCCACGCAGCGAATCAAAGTCTTTTTCTTCTGCGGCTAATTCACGCAACGAAGCACTGTCAGTTACGGCTTTCTCCAAATCATCAATGGCTAATTCTTCGGATCCTAGGCAGGCATAAGCACAGGCGCGCTGGTAGAGAGCGTGGGCATTGTGGGGATCGAGTTCCAGTACCCGGTTACACAGGCTAAGCCCCCAGTGGAACTCTCGAATTTCGATAATGGCATCGGCCTTGTAGATAAGTGCTTCCAGGTCACCGGGGCGGATTTTCAAGATCTCGTCATAGACTTCGATCTTCTGCTCTGGAGTCTGCAGCCCTTGCGAGCGTAGCCACAAATTATGGATCTCATTGATGATCTCAATCTCTTTGTTGTTTTGGGCAATAATGCGGGTTTTTCGTTTGAGATCTTGTTCGAGGCGCTGGAATTTTTGTTCGTATTGCTGGGCGATAGACTGAAGCTGTTGGTCTGCGGCCTTCTTGGTGTTGTCACGAAGTTCACGCAGTGACTGCCAGCCGACGAAAGCAAACAGCGAAGCAGCACCGGCAATGAGGTAGAAGAAATAGGTGACGGTGACGTTGGCATAGTTCATCGACTTGTCGGCGACGGCCAGCTCTCGGTCGGTGATTTCAATGACCATACGGCGCTCGAGATCTTGCTGATCTTTGCGTAATGACTTGAGCTCATCAAGGATATACCTTTCCATCAGGGGACGTTCCAGAATATTATCTGCTGCTGGCTGTGCCTCGGCATGGGTAAAGGCCGGCAATGCGAAGGCGACGAATAAGAGCAGAGAACGTAAGAACATAGGGACTTCCTTGAGCTAAATATACTTTAAGGAATAGTAGTCTAAAGGAATGGTATTTTGATGGGAAATGGATGTTAACAAAGAAGAATAGCGCTGACGGCCTGAGTATGTTGATTGCTTACTAACAACGAGGCACAGGAAGAAATTGGTTGGCGGCCAAAACCTTGGTTACCATCAGCGCTGGAGAGACGTCGAATCCGGATTAGCTTGGCAGTTAAATCACTCTTCCAAACCACCTTCTTTTTGCACAGAGGCCAGCAAGGCTTTGCGTTTTAGCTCTTTATCGGCTTCATTCTGGCAATGCACTTTGTTGGCTTCTTCGAAGCTGGTTTCTGCGTTGTGTGTGAAAACATAATCTTTATTAAAAGTCAGCATGACGTTTTACCCTCAAGTCATCATGTTGTTTACGGATCACATCCTGTCTTTATTTGGTTAAAAAACCATCATCCCTGACTAATTATTTTAAGGAGGAGGATAAAGGCGTAGTTCACATTTTCCTCGCTCTTGTAGGCGTAGAACGACCAAAAGGCCGTTAATCTATACCGAGTAGTTTCAGCGCCTTTCTGGCTGAGTCAAAGGCAAATTTTGCTGGATCAATCTCATTGCGCTTGATCCAGTGAACGGCTGCAACATCATCATTTGCTTGCATTTTTGGTTTGCTCTCAAGCGTAATGTGAAAGATAACATCACAGGTTTTGTATTCGATTTTCCGGTAAACATAGGTATTGGGTGCCGAGCCGATATAACGAATATCAGTAGGCTGAAAGCCAAGTTCCTCTTGCAGCTCACGGCATAGTGCCTGTTCCAAGGATTCGTCATAATCAACAAAGCCACCGGGAAAATCGAGCATGCCTTTACCGGGCTCACGTGCACGTTCAGCGACCAAGATCTCATCGTCAAAACAGATCACGGCCATTACCGCTGATGCTGTATTGTGAAAATAGGTAAACTGGCAGTGTTTGCAGCGAAATGTCTTGTCGTCGATGCGATCTAACGAGGCATGCCCGCAGGATGGACAGTACATGTGGCTTCCTTTGTTGAAGAGGCTGGCTGTTGAAATGAGTCGCGAGAATAACGTAGCAACCGCGTGAATGCCAAGCGGGAATGAGTTAAAATTCATTAAGTGCTATACCCAAGTCATTCTCGCTGAACAAAGCACCTTGAAGTTACTTGGGTATATAGCGCCAATTAAATTATTGAAGTCACCACTGGTTGAAAAAATGTCTGAAGAACACGAAGAATACGAAGTTGAAGCCCTTGGGGTTGAGGTGAATGCCCAACCGATTGAGCTTTATAAGGTGTTGAAAATTGCCAATGCAGTAAGTGGTGGCGGTGAAGCAAAATTTGCTATTTCCGAAGGCTATGTAGCCGTTAACGGTGAGTTGGAGCAGCGTAAGCGCCGCAAGGTATACGACGGTGATGTGATTGAATTCAACAACGAGTTCTATCTGGTACTTTGCGATCAGCCTGTGACCGAGGTCGTAGAAAGACCGAAGAAGGAAGCAGAGCCCAAGCCTGTCCCTCGCTCGAAACCAAGCTCAAATGCCGCAAAAGGCAAAGGGCAGGGTACCAAAGCACAAGGTGCAGGTTCGAAAGGGGCTGGTCCTCAAGGAAAAGGTTCCCAAAGTCCTCGCTCTAAAGGTAATAGCGCCAATAAAGGCCGTGCAGGTAATGCGGCCAAAGGTTCTAAAGCAAAAGGGCCTGCAGATAAAGCAACGGGGCGTAAGCCAATCAGTTTTTAAATTAACTTGCTTTAAGCTTGCTATATAAACGAAGAAGGCCGCATATTGCGGCCTTATTATGTTTAAGAAGCGCGGTGGTTACTGAGTCCGAATTTCTTGATTTTACGGTATAAGGTCGCAATACCGATCCCTAGCTCATCTGCCACCATCTTGCGGTTGCCCAGTCGGGATATCGCCTCTTCGATACGTATCTTTTCCATCTCTTCCAAACTCATTGAGCAATCGTCACTCAATACTTCCTGTGGGATGGCGCACTCAGGTGTTTGCTCAAAGTAAGGAGGAAGCAAATCGACGTCGATTTGGTCACCTTCAGGGACAACATTGACGAGATATTCCACTAAATTGCTTAGTTCACGCACGTTACCCGGCCAGTGGTAGACATTGAGACGACACATGGCCTCGGCACTGATCCCTGGATATGTCACACCGATTTTTTGGGTGTGGTGTTCGAGGAAGTAATTTATCAGCAGTGCAATATCCCCTTCACGTTCTTTCAGCGGCGGTAGGTGAATTGGGATCACGTTAAGTCGATAGTAGAGATCCTCACGGAATTTGTTGGTAGCGATCATTTCACTGAAATTGCGATTGGTAGCCGAAATAATACGAATATCCACCGGAACGGCTTTATTCGAACCAATAGGCATCACTTCCCGCTCTTCCAACACGCGTAATAGCTTGGCCTGCAAGGTCATCGACATGTCGCCAATCTCATCCAGGAACAAGGTGCCTTTGTTGGCGGCTTGGATCAAGCCGGTTTTGCCTTTGGTGGAAGCGCCGGTAAAGGCCCCTTTGACATAACCGAACAGTTCGCTTTCCAATAGCTGGTCGGGGATAGCAGCACAGTTGATAGCAATGAAAGGGGAGCGACCACGATCACTTAAATTATGTACCGCATTGGCAATGACTTCCTTACCGGTACCGCTTTCACCGTTGATCAACACACTTGATGGGCTGTTGGCGATACGGGTGATCAGTTTTTTCAGCTGACGCATCTTGGTACATTCCCCAATCACCGTCGCGAACTGGGGTTCATGGTCTGGGATCATCAATGCGCTATTAGGTTGGTGATACGCCATAAGGAAAAGCTGATGGCCGTGGGCATTGTAAAATTGCCCGACTAATAATTCCTGCCGACCATCCAGTGAAATAATATGTTGCTGGTGGCCTTTCATTTCATTGTTGTGAAGGGACAACGGTTGAATATTTATTTCAATGCTGCGCAAGGCATCCAGCGTTATATTTAAGTTATTGAGCGCCGGCTGGTTGCCGTATTTTACCCGGTTGGTTTCATCAAGAACTAATACGCCCTGGTCCATGTTTTCAATAAGATTAGTAAACACCTCATCGAGACCTTCACTATTACTGTTTTTCTCAACAACTTTAGATACCACAATTTGGGCAATATGTTTGATGTAGTCGGAGAAAAGCTGCACATTATCTTTGATCCGCTCGCGAGATTCTTCGGTAAATGCCACCAAGCTGATCACGCCCAAACAACGATCTTCAATCATGATTGGCACACCCAAAAAGGCCATTTCACGGCACCCATTCTTGTTAGTGCACCCTTCGCATAGGGGATCAGTTCGTGATTTTACGACAACCTTTTCTTCATGTGTTTCAAGGATGTACCTGAATATTCTTGAACTGGTATTTTGTTTTTTTCCAAAAAACTTACTATACGGACCAGTCCCTGCAATTCGCACCAAATCGGCATCGACCACTTCGGCATCGATTTTCAATACCGCCGACAGCATCTGCGTAAAGCGGAGGATGGTTGGTTGCAACTGCATTAATTCTGATGGTCTTGGTGTATTCAGCATATTGACTGGCTTATTCCTTTAATGACCGAATTAACATAAAGAAAAACCCTGTCATGCTGTTTGATATGTGTCAGGGTTTTTCAAATGAACATTTTGAAAAGAAATATTTTGCAAGCAATGTCACACGGGAATATCAATATGATAATCCCCCTTTTTTATCACTATCATTTTGGTCTCAGGGCGTGATACCTCGGTGATAGCGATCTTTTAACAACATGCCTTATCGTGGTTTTCAAAAAATGAATATGACGAGTTAAACCCTTTGTGAATGCGGCCTGTAGAAGAGGGAAGATAAATTATTTTCCGTAAAACGACTTTTGGCACAGTTATTGATTGTTAGTTAATTAAGTACGAAATCATATAACTTTGTTAACCCTTAATTTAAGCCTGAAGATTAATAGACACTTTACCTTTTGCCTGCAATCTCAATGCCTTAAATAAAAAACCAAAGAATGACTGCTGATTGAGCAATGCTAAAGGCTGTCATAAACCATTAAGTCGCTGGTCAGTGATGTAATGCGCTGCCAGGGAAGAATAACAATTGAAACCGGGAATAAATCATGAAGAGCATTAACGAACTTATCAAGGAAATTAACGAGCTAAAATCTGAACTACATGACAAAGACTTTTTGTTGACGTGGGAGCAAACCCCGGAAGAGCTTGAACGTGTATTGAAAACGGCCCAAGCCCTAAAAGCGATGCGTCAGGAAAATATTGCCACTAACGTGTTTAACAATGGCCTCGGAATTTCCCTATTCCGTGATAACTCAACCCGTACTCGCTTCTCATATGCTTCAGCCATCAACATGCTAGGTCTTGCCCAGCAGGATTTGGATGAAGGCAAATCGCAAATCGCTCACGGTGAAACCGTCCGTGAAACAGCCAACATGATCTCTTTCTGCGCTGACGCCATCGGTATTCGTGACGATATGTACCTAGGCGCGGGTAATGCCTACATGCGTGAAGTCGGTGCGGCACTGGATGACGGTGTGAAAGAAGGCGTGCTACCTCATCGTCCTGCACTGGTTAACCTACAGTGTGATATCGACCACCCAACCCAGTCTATGGCTGACTTGGCATGGTTGGAAGAACACTTCGGTGGCTTGGATAAGCTGAAAGGTAAGAAAATCGCCATGACATGGGCTTACTCGCCAAGCTACGGTAAACCACTGTCAGTACCTCAGGGTATTATCGGCCTGATGACCCGTTTTGGTATGGACGTTACGCTGGCTCACCCTGAAGGCTATGACCTGATCCCTGAAGTGGTGGAAGAAGCGCGTAAGAATGCGGAAGCATCTGGCGGTAGCTTTACTCAAGTTGCCAGCATGGAAGAAGCATTCGAAGATGCCGATATCGTGTATCCAAAATCTTGGGCGCCTTACCAAGTCATGGGCCGCCGTACCGAACTGCTACGTGCTAACGACCATGATGGTCTGAAAGCACTGGAACAAGAATGTCTGGCGCAGAATGCCAACCATAAAGATTGGCATTGCACAGAAGAAATGATGAAGCTGACCAAGGCAGGCGAAGCATTATACATGCACTGTCTACCAGCGGATATCACCGGTGTGTCTTGTGAGGAAGGCGAAGTGGAAGAGTCGGTATTTGAGAAATACCGCATTGCGACTTACAAGGAAGCCAGCTGGAAGCCATATGTGATTGCGGCCATGATCATGAACCGTAAATACCAGGAGCCAGGTCTTATCCTGCAAGAGCTGCTGAACGATGCGAAGAAGCGCGTTAAATAACGCTGTCGCATTACTCACTTTCACCTGCCTTGACGATACTTTCTAGGTGTTAGCAGGGCAGGGAAAACCTAGTCGATCTATCTGTATCTTTATGCTTGGGTCATGCTAGCCCACTAGCGGGGGGAATACCCTTGGGTTATTTAATAAACCCCCGCTTTTTTCTTTCTCTTATTTTTACGAGGTCTGGTCGTGTCTACGTTCACTCTAAAAATGGAGATCGCCGATAACCGCCACTATAACGGTCAGCTTTCTCCACTATTCACCGCCGCCGAGGCGGAAAAAGCCCGTGCTTTCCACCAAGCTGTGGAAGGATACCAACCGACACCATTGCACTCTCTCGATGGCCTGGCCAAAGCAATAGGTGTTGGAAAAGTCCTGGTTAAAGATGAAGCCTACCGCTTCGATTTGAATGCTTTCAAAATGCTGGGGGGCGCATATGCGATTGCCCGCCTGCTGTGTGATGAGTTCAAGCTCGATATCAATGCTTTTGATTTCGGCAAGCTGAAAAACGACATCACCGAAAAAATGACCTTCGCAACCGCAACCGATGGCAATCATGGCCGCGGTGTTGCGTGGGCTGCCAATAAGCTCGGTCAGAAAGCCGTGGTGTACATGCCAAAAGGCGCAGCTGATGAGCGTGTTAACAATATTCGTGCCTTGGGTGCCGAATGTATTGTCACCGATATGAACTATGACGATACCGTGCGCCTTGCCATTAAAACAGCCGATGAAAACGGTTGGAAAGTGGTGCAAGACACTGCATGGGAAGGGTATACCGAAATCCCTACCTGGATCATGCAAGGTTACACCACCATGGCGGCAGAAGCCGTTGATCAAATGAAAGCCATGGCTGTTGAACGTCCGACTCACGTTTTCCTTCAAGCAGGCGTCGGTGCGATGGCCGGTGGCGTGCTTGGCTACCTTTGTGACCAGTACGGACCTGATAAATTGCACTCAGTTGTTGTCGAGCCGGATCAAGCTGACTGTATCTACCGTTCTGGTATCAGTGAAAAAGGTGAAATGATCAATGTCGATGGCGATCTTGCCACCATCATGGTCGGCTTGGCCTGCGGTGAGCCAAACCCTATTGGCTGGCCTGTTCTTCGCGATTGCTCTACCCAGTTTGTTTCTTGCCAAGACAGTGTCGCGGCACTCGGTATGCGCGTTTTAGGCAACCCGCTAGGCAGCGATCCAAGGGTGGTTTCTGGTGAGTCAGGTGCTGTCGGTGCTGGTTTACTTGCTGCAGTGCACTTCCATCCAGAAAAAGACAAGCTGATGGAAAAACTGGGTCTCAACAAAGACTCGGTCGTGCTGCTGATTAACACCGAAGGGGATACCGACCCTGTCCATTATCGTGAAGTAGTGTGGGGCGGTAAGCATCAAACTGTTTGACCGTTTATTTTTTGCTAGTTAGCGCAATGCCTGAAAACAAACCTTTTTAATTTTGTGCCTTGTTGGTGTCATCAAAAGACAGGGTGCCGTGAAAATCGATCATACCGAGTGTGATGACCACCGCTCGGTTCAAGGAGAATTATAATGAATGTCCCATTTGCCCAAGTACTGGAAAAAGCCCAAGAATACAAAGCGGATATGACCCGCTTCCTTCGTGACATGATTGCTATCCCAAGTGAAAGTTGTGATGAAGAAAAAGTAGTACTGCGCATTAAAGAAGAAATGGAAAAAGTCGGTTTTGACAAAGTGGAAATCGACCCAATGGGCAACGTACTGGGCTGGATTGGTCACGGCCCTCACCTCATTGCGATGGATGCACATATCGATACCGTGGGTGTCGGCAACATGGAAAACTGGAACTTCGACCCATATGAAGGTATGGAAGATGACGAAGTGATCGGTGGCCGTGGTGCATCGGATCAGGAAGGCGGTATGGCGTCTATGGTTTACGCCGGTAAGATCATCAAAGATCTAGGCCTAGAAGACGAATACACCCTGTTAGTTACCGGTACAGTTCAAGAAGAAGACTGTGACGGCCTGTGCTGGCAGTACATCATCCAGGAAAGCAACATCCGCCCTGAGTTTGTGGTATCCACAGAGCCAACAGATTGTCAGATTTACCGTGGTCAGCGTGGCCGTATGGAAATTCGTGTTGATGTTTCAGGTGTGAGCTGTCACGGCTCTGCCCCAGAGCGTGGTGACAACGCTATTTTCAAGATGGGCCATATGCTAAGCGATATCGAGAAGTTGTCTGCCAACCTTGGTGATGACCCATTCCTAGGCAAAGGCACATTAACTGTTTCTGAAGTGTTCTTTACTTCACCAAGTCGCTGTGCGGTTGCTGATAGCTGTGCTGTTTCCATTGACCGCCGTTTGACTTGGGGTGAAACATGGGAAGGTGCAATCAAGGAAATCGAAGAGCTGGAATCTGTTAAAAAATTCGGTGGCAAGGTGTCTATGTATGACTACGACCGCCCAGCGTACACCGGCTTGGTTTACCCAACCGAGTGTTACTTCCCTGCTTGGGTTATCGATGAAGAGCATGTTGCCACTAAGACGCTAGAAGCCTCTTACGAGCTACTGTTCGACAAGAAACCAACTGTTGATAAGTGGACCTTCTCTACCAATGGTGTTTCTATCATGGGCCGCTACGGTATCCCAGTGATTGGTTTCGGTCCTGGTAAAGAGCCAGAAGCTCACGCGCCAAACGAGAAGACTTGGAAAGATCACCTAGTCACTTGTGCAGCAATGTACGCTGTTATTCCTCAGATGTACCTAAAAGAGCTGAAGAAGTAAAAACGTGACGAGTAGGGCATTACGCTCTCTATGCTCTACCTGTCCACCCTTTCCGTCCTGGGGGCGCCAACCGCTCTGCCTAACGTTGGCCACATATCCCCCCCAGGATGGATTTCTTGTTTATACCCAAGCTACCTCTGAACCCTGCATCTTGAAGTAGCGTGGCTATATAGGCAGGTGTTTTCTGTTTCTTTTGTCCATGAGTTCGAGTTGAAGACCTTAGTGGGCAAAATAAACAGTTAATAAGAACAAAGCCCTTGATTGGGTTTGCTGTAAGGCAGAGAGTAAATCGAAGGAATAGAATATGTTTTCAGCGGCTTCGAAAAAAACATCAGAGTCCCAAGCGGCCATTTTGACGCAGCCCCGTCCGGGGACAATGTTGATCCGCCAAGGGATAGTGGTCGATCACTTGCAGGCTCAAAAGGCCGACATCCTTATTGTAGACGGCAAGATCGCCGATATTGCCCCTGAAATCCACATCATCCCCAAGCAGTGTGAAATTATCGAAGCTGCTGGTTTATATGTGATGCCGGGCGGCATAGATGTTCATACCCACTTCAACATCGATGTGGGTATCGCCCGCAGCTGCGATGACTTTTTTTCCGGAACCCGATCGGCAGCCTGTGGCGGCACCACTATGGTGGTTGACCACATGGGGTTTGGCCCTAAAGGATGTAGCCTCCATCATCAGCTTGATGTCTACCAGCAATATGCCAAGGAAACAGCAGCGATTGATTACAGCTTCCATGGGGTGATCCAGCATGTCAATGATGACATCCTCGGTGAAATGGCGTCGATGGTAGAAAAAGAGGGCATTTCCAGCTTCAAGTTGTATCTTACCTACGGCTATAAGCTTGATGATGAAGAAGTGCTGAAGGCGTTGATGCAGCTGAAACAAGTTGGTGCGCTGGCAACTGTCCATCCCGAGAACGATGCAGCGATTGCCTTGCGACGTTCGCAATTGCTTGAGCAAGGCAAGACTGAACCTAAATACCATGCTGTGAGCCGCCCGCTGGAATGTGAAGCGGAAGCCATTGCCCGGATGATCAACCTTGCCAAGCTTGCGGGTGATGCCCCGCTGTATATTGTCCATCTTTCTAATGGACTGGGTCTAGATTACACCCGCCTGGCGCGTGATAACCATCAACCAGTGTGGGTTGAAACCTGCCCGCAATATCTGATGCTCGATGAGAGTTGTTACGAGCGGGAAGATGCGCTGAAGTACATTCTAAGTCCGCCACTGCGTCCGTCGGTAGAGCGTGAGAAGCTCTGGCTGGGGCTAGTGGATGGCAGTATCGACACTGTTGCTACCGACCATTGTGCATTTACCTATCACGAGCAAAAACAGCGTGGTAAAGATAATTTCAGTGCCTGTCCAAATGGCATGCCCGGCGTTGAAACTCGTATGCCGCTGCTCTTTTCCGAAGGCGTGATGAAAGGCCGCCTCAGCCCGAGCCGCTTTGTTGAGTTAACCAGTTATCTACCTGCCAAGTTGTTTGGCCTCTATCCACAGAAAGGGGCGTTGCAGGCGGGATCGGATGCCGATTTGGTGCTGTTTGACCCAGAACAGCACGTCACGATTACCCACGATTTAATGCACGACAACGCAGATTATACCCCGTTTGAAGGTATCCAAACCCAAGGCTGGCCGGTAATGACCGTCAGTCGTGGCGACGTTGTTGCGTGTAATGGCGAATTTACGGGGAAAGCCGGGAATGGCCGCTTTATTCGCCGAAAACCGTTCGATGCCAGTGCGTTATAAGCCTCAATAGCTCAAGAGAAGATCTGGTTTAGATCATTGTCGAGCGGGTAGGGGGAGTAGCCCCGAAATAACAAGGATAATTCAAGGAGTAATTATGAACACCCCAACCAAGAAGAGTACTGCCGTTGTCGCCCTAGGGGGAAATGCGCTGTTGCGCCGTGGCGACGCACCAAGTTTTACCAACCAGCTAGCTAATATCAAGATTGCCGCCAAAGCGATTGCGGAAATTGCCAAGGAATACCAGGTGGCGATTGTTCATGGTAACGGGCCTCAGGTAGGCTTATTGGCCCTACAGAATCTGGCCTATGACAAGGTTCAACCTTACCCACTGGATGTACTGGGTGCCGAAAGTGAAGGCATGATCGGTTATATGCTGGCGCAAGAGCTGCAAAACTTGATGCCAGAAACAGAAGTCACCAGTCTGCTTACCCGCATCGAAGTTGATCCGAATGATCCGAGTATGCTGGATCCAACCAAGTTTGTTGGGCCGGTCTATAACGAAGAAGAAGCGGGTATTCTAGCGGAAGCGAATAACTGGACCATGAAACGTGATGGTGAGTTTGTTCGCCGTGTTGTGCCATCGCCAAAGCCACTCAATATTCTCGATAAGAAATCGATCGAAACGTTGTTAAATGCTGGTGAGATAGTCATTTGCTGCGGTGGCGGCGGGATCCCTGTGCGTAAAACAGACTACGGCTTCACTGGGGTAGAAGGGGTGATCGACAAAGATCTGTCTGCCACCTTACTAGCCAAGCAGCTTAAAGCCGACAAGCTATTGATTCTAACCGATGCCGACGCGGTTTACCTAGATTGGGGCACAGAAAACCAGCGTGCCTTGAGGGCAACAACCCCGACACAGTTGAGTGAATACCAATTCCCTGCTGGTTCAATGGGGCCGAAAGTAGAAGCCGCAGCCGACTTTGCCCAGTTCGGCGGTAGAGCTTATATCGGCGCCTTGGAAGAAGGGCTGGATGTACTGGCTGAAAAAGCAGGGACCTGTGTTAGTGCGTAGATGCTAGTGGTTTCACTTTCATTTACTTATATAACTGCAACCCAATGACTTGGGTTGCAGTTTTTATTTGTGTCGAATAACATAAGTGATATTCGTCCAGATGAGAACGATAATAAATTATTTATAATCGTTTATTATAAAAATATTGCTTGCTGATATCATTTAACGATAAAGAGTCTCTAACATAAAATAACTGATGATAACGAACATTACATCTAAAAATGAAATGAACAACAAATATAAAATATATATGTGATGCTTGAAGCAATATTTCAATGATGGTGTTGAATAAATACTGTTCTAATTGCAACATGAAATAAATAAAGACGTATCGGCGGATGAAGGCACTCGTTAGGTAGATAGCATCTACTCACCTTCGAAGGGCCGATATTGTAAGAAAAACGGCCTTAGCGCCGTTTTTTTTGGGCTGAATTCCGAGAGGTAGTAATGACCCCTTTATTTATGAAAAGTCAAGAAGGTATAGTCAATGACGTTTTTGATGAAAAAACGACAACGTCAGTCAGATTTTTAACTGCATTACAGCACATACTTACAATGGTGCCAGGCACTATTGCTGTACCGATAATTTTAGCCAGTGGATTAAATTTAGATGCGGAATCGACATCATTTTTAATCGCCGCCTCACTGTTAACCAGTGCAATAGCAACAGCTTTACAAGTCTATTCTATTATTCCGATGGTTGGTTCTAGACTTCCAATCGTATTAGGTTCGGCATTTGCTCCGCTTGGTGCAATGATTATGATTGGAAATGAACACGGTTTAGCGACTATGTTTGGCTCGGTCATTGGTGCAGGATTTTTGATGTTTGCAATATCAATGAGATTTGATCGGATCGTACAGCTATTTCCTCCGGTTGTCGTGGGGTCCTTCGTCACTTTAATTGGCATTTATCTAGCTCCTCTTGCACTGGCGAATGTTGGTGGTGGTTATGGAAATCCAAATTTTGGTTCTATCGATAACCTATTCTTAGGCTTCTTAGTCTTAATAATAACGTTATTTACCGGGCATTTTGGCAAAGGATTCATCAAGAATATTTCATTACTGGTTGGTATCGTAGCTGGTACAATTATTTCAGTTCCTTTTGGTATGCTTGACTTAACGGGAGTAAATAATGCGCCTTGGTTCGCTTTTATAACTCCATTTCACTTTGGCCTTCCCGAGTTTCATTTACCTTCAATCATTATTTTAACAATATTCTGTATTACTAACTTTATTCAATGTATAGGTGTCTATTCAATTGTTGGTGAACTTTACAATACGAATATTACGATAACGACAAAAGTCAATGGACTGCGAGCGGTAGCATTATCACAAATTATTTCAGGGGGCCTTAATTCTTCGCCTTCAACCATGTTTAATGAAAATGTTGGTCTTTTAAAGATAACAGGCGTGAAAAGCCGAAGGGTTATTCAGGCAATGAGTCTTTTACTCATTGTTTTAGCATTATGTCCAAAGTTTTCTATGCTCATTACCGCTATACCCAATGCTGTAATAGGGGGGGCAACATTAGCATTGTTTGGTGTGATTACCAGTGCCGGGATAGCAATACTTTCAACCGTGAAATTAAATGAAAATAATAACTTTACAATAATTGGGACGAGCATTTCTGTGGGAGTCGGTGCAACGTTCTCTAATGGTCTATTTGACTCCCTTCCTGCAAGCTTAGGAATGTTATTAAGCAATGGATTATTTATGGTGTGTTTTACAGCCATATTACTAAATACAGTTTTTAACTACAAAAAGGAAAGTAATAATGAATGAAATTACTGAAAAACTACTCAAAAGGTGTGTTGAGCTCTCAAAAGAGTCGGTTGCAAGCGGAAATAACCCTTTTGGAGCCTTGCTGGCAGACTCAAGTGGCAACATCTTAATAGAGTCAGGCAACATTGAAGTGACTGAAAAAGACATCACGGGCCATGCTGAAACGACGGTCGCAAAATATGCGGGTAAAAAGTTCTCAAAAGAGTTTCTATGGAACACAACGCTTTATACAACTGCTGAGCCTTGTGCGATGTGTACTGGTGCCATTTACTGGGCCAATATAGGTAATATTGTTTACGGTATTGATGAGCGTCAATTGCTTGAACTAACCGGCAGCAATGAAAAGAACCCCACTTTCGATTTGCCCTGTAGGGATGTTATTGCTAAAGGTCAAAAAGAGATATCAGTCGTCGGCCCAGTTGCTTCTGAAACCCTACAGAAAGAAATAATAGAGCCTCATATAGGCTTTTGGGATTAAAGCACAGGAGCGGTTACCAAAGGTAGCCGCTTCTGTTCATTCATTAATGTTGCTCAATGAGTTCAATGAATTTAGTCACTAACGGATTAGGCTTGCGTCCATTCCAAATCACACCGACTTCCCAGCTTGTATGATCCCCTGGTAGGGGGATAAACCGAATGTTTGGCTGACTAATTACCTGAGTGCTGGCAGTTACAATGGTATAACCCAAACGTGCAGAGACTAATGCTAGCAAAGTAAGAATATCGTCCGCCTCTTGTTCTACTTTAAGGTTACGTTGTTGGGCGAATAAGAACGTTTTAATTTGTTGGCTAAGGCCAGGGCCTCTGGAAGGGTTTAGTTGTAAGTATGGGTAATTAGATAAGGAATCCCAAAGCTTCTTTTCATGAATTAACTCATCTTTATGGATTGCGACCACCAAGTGATCGCAATATAGCTTTACGGCTTTAAGAGGTGGCTCAACGGGTAAACGATTGAAGCTAAGTTGCAACTCGTCGTTTAACAGGCTTTCTCTTTGCTTCTCGGAAGGAATATCGTTGAGGGTAATATTCACTTTGGGATAATGCTGCTTGAACTCAGCAATGTATGTTGGTGCTTGATGGTAAGTCGACACACCAAAGCCAATTTTTAAATAGCCACGAGCGCCTTCGACAACTAAACGTGATAGCCCTTCGAAGCTCATCATGCTTTTCACCAATTGCTGGGCTTCAGGAAGTAGCACCTCACCGATAGGTGTTAATTTTGCACCCTGCCGGCCACGCTGGAAAAGTTCAGTATTGAGGTATTCCTCTAGGCGTTGGATTTTTTTGGTCAGAGCTGATTGGGTGATAAATAAATGTTCAGAAGCTATCCGATAATTTCCATCTTGTGCAAGCTGGCAAAAAGCTTGCAATTGGTCATGATTCATTCCAATTACTCATTGAAGATTGAGTTTCTTTCATTATAAGGAATGGAAAGTATTTTCTAAACTGGCTTCATCACAAAGCAAAGGACAAGAACGAGTTAAGTATGAGAGATATCCGTGTTGCCTCTGTGCAATTTAACCATCATGCCAACAACAATAAATATAACCTTTCTGTTATCGAACACTACGTCGCTAAGGCCAGTAGCGAACAGGTGGAGATCATTGTCTTTCCTGAGATGTGTATTACTGGTTATTGGCACGTTTCTAAGCTGAGCAAGCAAGAGATTGAAGGCTTGGCAGAGCCCATTCCACAAGGCCCTTCTACACAATCACTGTTGGCATTGTCAAAAGCACATAATATGAGTATCGGTGCTGGGTTAATTGAGCAGGGTGAGGACGGAAAACTATATAACACGTTTGTTTTGGCTATGCCTGATGGTAAAGCGGTAAAGCACCGCAAATTACACACCTTCGTTAGCCCGTATATGAACAGTGGAAATGAGTATACGGTAGTGGATACTCCACACGGATGTAAGGTTGGGATCTTGATTTGTTGGGATAATAACCTAGTTGAGAATGTACGCATTACCGCACTTAAAGGGGCACACATCTTAATAGCACCCCATCAAACTGGTGGCTGTAACTCTAGAAGCCCAAATGCAATGGGACTTATAGACCCTGATTTATGGCATAACCGTGCCAGCAATCCTGAGGCGATTCGTGCTGAGATGCAGGGGAAAAAAGGACGGGAGTGGTTACTGCGTTGGCTACCGGCCCGAGCGCATGACAACGGCTTATTTCTTATATTCAGTAATGGTGTTGGGGTCGATATGGATGAAGTCAGAACGGGTAATGCAATGATTCTGAATCCATATGGAGAAATTCTTGTCGAAACAGATAGTGTCGAAAACGACATGATCGTCACAACTTTGCAAGCGAAAGAGTTAGAAATGTGTACAGGAAAGCGCTGGATCCGTGGACGTCGCCCTGATCTCTATCACCCTTTAACAAAGGCGCTTGGGCATGAATTGGATCCCCATCAGGCGAGGTTCTCAGAAAAGTAGCCGGTAATAGATTGCCAATTCAGCCAATATTCTCAAAACATCGAATAGTCATTAAGTATCTGTACTGACTATTCGATCATCTCCGGTGTTATCATACCCTTAATAATCAGAATTCAACCTCGGCGAAACAACTTTTGAGTAGCGCAATTTTCCATCGCGGTCGGCACATTTTATATTTCATTTGGCACCGACTCAGAACCAGTGGTTTGCAGATGCTGACCAGTTTCCTCTTTGTGCGATGTGCACTGCTTACCTTGTTTGTCCCTCTCGATATATGGGTCAGTTCCAAGTTGATGGCCTTTCATGGTGTAAGTGCGATTGCCAACCAGGAGTTACTGGCCTTCTTTCTCTCTCCTGCCGGCTTTTTTCTCAGCTTATGGTTTATTACCCAGCTGAGTTTTGCCTTCTTCGTCGAACACTCAACCATTAGCATCTTGCTCGCCCAACATGATCTGGGTAAACGGTCGATATTGGATACGTTCGGGCTGATCCTTCAGCGTAGCTTTCGGGTTGCTAAGGTTTTACTCGCACAATCAGTCGGGATCAGTTTGCTGTTGTCTACCTTGGTGTGGTGCGGGCGCTGGATCTACGGGTTAATGCTCAATGACTGGGATATCAATTATTACCTTAGCCATCAAATGAGCTCACTGTGGCTGGCAGTTGGCTTATTGGTTTTGATCACCTTGCCGATTGTGTTGTTGGTTCTTCGCTACTGGGCAAGCTGGTGGCTCGCACTACCGCTCAGCCTGTTTCAAAACTGCTCCCAGTGGCAGCTGTTCAAGCAAGCTCAGCGATTAAGCCAGGGGATTTATCCACATATCTTATTGGGCCATCTCGCCTGGTTGTTCGGTAGGGTAGCGATTATTGCGATCATCGCCAAGGGTATCCTGTTCCTGCTCGAACCGATCCTGCACTGGGCGACTTATGATCCAGAACGCTATCCATGGCTAATGGTTGCCACTGCTCTATTGATTGGCGTTGGATTTCTATTGAGCTTTATCGACAGGTTTATCTATGCAAGCTGTCAATACTACGTGTTACGGTTGCAGACCAAACGCCACAAACTAGTCAACGAAGAAGAGCGCTTTGCAGGGCTTATGCAAAACACCCAGCGCCGTATTTTGCTTAGCTGCGTCATGGTGGTGTTTATTGTATTTGCTGCATTCAATGGCTATTCAGATGTACGCCATTTCGTCGGACACTTGCAAACGGATGCTACAGGTTATGTAACTGCACATCGCGGCGGTGGTTTTGAGTATCCTGAAAATAGTGAGGCGGGTATACAGTACTCAATTTCATTGGGGATCCAAAGCACCGAAATCGATGTGCAGGTAACTAAAGATGGGCAAGTTGTGGTATTTCATGACCGCGATCTAGGCCGTATGCTGGGTGTCCCTTTGGTGGTTGAAGACGCGAATTATTCAGAAATTGTCGCAGCCTATCAGGAAAAAAAACGCGTACCGCCGCCATTGTTAACGCAGTTATTAGATAATTATGCCCAAGATATCGAATTCAACATTGAATTAAAGCGCTACAACCAACTCTTTGACCTTGCTGTGGCGATGGCAGAGCTGTTGCCGAATTATCAGCAAGCGATGATTGTGTCGAGCCTTGATACAGAGCTATTGGCACGGCTGATGAGCATGATGGAATCAACGCGGCCTGAACAGCTTCGTTACGCGCTTATCTATGCGGCAAGTGTTGGTGAATCTGAGCTCGAACGTGAAGTGGATATGCTGATGATCAGCGATCAATGGCTAAATGCGTGGCGAATAATAGAAATACAGCAACGAGAGCAAGAAGTATTGGTTTGGACGATTAATAATGCGGCTGCCATGCAACGGCTGTACTTGCTGGGTGTCGATGGCATTATAACTGATGAGCCTAAACTGGCTTTGGATACCAAATCCGTTATTAAAGAGATGGATTTTTCCGAGCGAGCACTCCTCACCTTGCGGCATTGGCTATTACTCTGAATATGAATTGTTGCTGTAATCAAAAAAAAGGGGCGCAAACATACCAATGCCCCAACTGTTTAATGTCGTAACAGAAACTGATGTCATTCAATGAGGCTGGAAGGTGATTGTCAGGTAATTACCAGGTAATACGATCTTGGTCTTAAAAAAAAGGGGGAGTAAAAACTCCCCTGACAGTCACTTATCTAAAATAGGTGAAAACACAATTAGCAATCATTGAATGGATTCAACAGAGTTAACAATCGCTTGGTACCGATATTGTTACGGAATGTGGAGGCAAGCAATAGAAGCGGTAAGGATTTGATATATCTTTTATGAGGTTTTATATCTTTAGGTATATCCAATCAGCCTTTAGCTTTATTGAGTTGCTGCCGGCTTGAGGTGGGAGAGCCAGCAGCCACCCACTTACTCTTCTAATGTAAATCCGATTTTGATGGTCACCTGCCAATGGGCGACTTTTCCGTCTTCGATATGGCCTCGGGTTTCGACCACTTCAAACCAGCGCATGTTTTTAACGGTTTCGTTAGCACGCGCGATGGCGTTGTTGATTGCATCCTCAATGCCATCTGGAGATGAGCCAACCAGTTCCATTTTCTTGTAGGTATGATGATTGTGACCCGTCATGTGAGACTCCTGAAATCAATAATTTTTTAAGTGTAGTCTGTTTTGGGCTTCCCTCATGCTGGAGCACCGTGTGCCCGCAGCCAAGGTTAGGTGCCCTGCGGTGGAAAAACTATATCTGGGCGGTGGAGCAAGAATTGACAGAGGTGTCTTTCAGGATTGATCGCTATTACTTAATGACCCTTTGTATTTTTGTCTCTGTTATATAGGGATTGGAATGTCAGTATTAGTCCACGAGTTGGTCCGTTTTGACGAGCTTTGCTAATAACTGTTGCAATTGTTGAGTTTCATCTTCACTTAGAGAGCTTTGGAATTGTTGGCTAATGCTATCTACAACCGGAGCACATTGTGTGGTTAACTCTTTTCCTTCTTTTGTGAGGGAGAGGAGTTTAATTTTCTTATTTGTTTCACTCTTGCTTGCGACAACGAGCCCTAGTTTAATGGCGTTATCGACCAAGCGCTTTGTAACAGAGCGATTTCGAAGTAAATAGTTAGTTAACTCTTGCTGCGTTATTTTATCATGCTCCGACAGCACGTTTAGTGCCCCATACATTTCAAGAGAAATACTGGAGGTTGCGCCCATTCCCGTTGCGATTTGGGAGCGAAACTGTTTATAAGCTAGCCCCATAAGGAACATCGGGTTAGTGTCTAGGCTCTCAATTCCGGTGATGGGTGATGCTGGCTGATTTTCCATAAATAATTCCTTGGCAGACAACTAATAATGCCAACACAAAAAGCATTGATTTCGCACGAAAGTAAGTATCTTGCAAGCCGAGATCGGATGCTGATACGTATAATTGTAATGGTAGCATGGTTCCCAACATGGCTTCACTATGCATGGCTCGAACACCGCCACGGCTGCCGCTGATCCAAACCGCTATCATTGCAACTAAACTGGTTAGTCCCACGATATACACCAAATTATAACTATGTTGTCCCGCGAGTAAGCTGATAAAGACCATTGCCAGAGCACAGCCGCCAACATGCGCCTGCAAACAATTTCGGATGACCATTTCATAGTTCACTCGTTGGCTTTGAGCCGCAGCGACAATAATGGGCATCATACAGAACGTTGCTGCAATCAGGTTGACCATCATTAAAAAAGCAAGGCCAATACCTAGCATGACGACATATATTACGCGTGTCTGATAAGTTACTGGCGTACTTACCATAGGAGCTGAGACATTTGCTTTTGGTGGCGTTAAAAATAGCATCACGAATTTAACGATGACTATAGTGGTTAGCATACTAACCCCCATATCACGCACCCAATCTGTCATCGCAATAGGGCTATGCTGTGCGAAAACAATAACCAAAAACCAATTTAGTAAAGGGATATATATTTTCCCTAACTTTGCTGGTGTGTCCGCCCATCTTCTTGCGAGATCAAAAAAACATAAACTGATGCACCAAACGACCGCGGGGTGCGATGAAAATATCTGGTCAATAAACAGTGCGACACAAGCGACAGCCAAAATAGGTAGGAATGCTTTGAGCATTCCCCTTACGGTATAATCACTAAGCTTTGTAGCAGCCATCACTGGATAAAGTGCCAGATATGCGGTAACGCCTAGCTGTAACCATAACTGTGCCAGCATACCCAGCGACACAATTGCGGTAATCCACGCAACTTCAGATCGGTTTATAGGTCCTCGAACATCGTTACTCATAACGCCCCCTGTCAGTGAATATTGGTAACTTCTTCACTACACGAGGTAGCGTAGGTGAGTGAGCGTTTTCATCCATACTTGACCAAGAACGTCCCAGTACTTCGTTTCCGATACCACCATCACGCTGACTTTAGAGCCAGAAAACAAAGAGTGATCAACCATAGGTAACAAAACCTGAGTGCGTACCTTTTGCTGCTCTCTTATCCAACGGTCATCGTTAATTACCTTAGCCAGACCACTGTTATTACTACTTGCATCAAAAATAGCGAGATCCCGTCCTTGAATATGACCTTCGAATACCTCCCCAGGCAATGCATCGAAAACTAAACGAACGTTAGTCCCTGCTGTTAGGTGAGAAACACCTTTTTCATTAAAGTCCGCATTGATCCAAGCACGATCGCGGTCGACCAAAAACAGTACAGGGCTACCAGCGCTGACGTAGGTTCCTGAATTGAGGTTTAGATTACTGATCACCCCATCGACGGGAGCGACAATGGTCGTATTTTCTAAATCGAGTTCAGCTAATTCGACGCGTGTACGGGCGACAGCTAAGGCGCCATTATCACTACTCTGAGCCAATTCAGCCTTTATTTGTTCAATATTGGCTCGTGCAGCTTCTACCGCTTGCTGGCGAACAATCATATCTGCAAGGCTGTCATCCAAGGCTTGTTGACTGACTAACTTTCGTGCCATGAGCTGTTGATTTCGTTTTTGCTTTCGCTCTGCGTTTACGGCTTCCTGCTCACGTTGACGAAGTGTTGCTTCTGCACCATGCAGATGTTGTTTATTGGCCTGATAATTTTGCTCCGCTTCAACTAACCCTGCCTTTGCTTGTGCCAACGCCAATTGAAAACGAGTTGGATCTAGACGAACTAGCAGCTCCCCTTTATTGACCTGTTGGCCATTTTTAACCGCCAATTCTACAACAGGGGCAGATACCTCAGCAGCGATCCGGCTTGTTGGTATGTGCAGCTGCGCTTGAGTCGTAAACGGAGCAAGGTTATCGCTTGCAACCAAGAAAAGTGCGAAGAGTGCACTTAGACCGAGCGTTAGATAGAGTATCCATTGATATGCTTTATTCATCATAATGTTTCACCTGAAACAATAAAAAGTGGCGCTAGTATATCTATTTTTGTTTCAGGTGCAACATTAATTGTGTGTGGTTTGCCAAAGCCGCAATACATTTCTTTTCTGGTACGTGCTTAGTGGTGCAGCGGTAACCACAAGATCAAAGTGATTGAATACTTGTGATCAAATATGACTGTTGATTGTTAAGTCTTAGAGCAATGCGGACGAATACCTCTTTGAGTAATCATTGCTCATCCGGACAGAAAAAAGGATCTCACTTTACAGTGAGATCCTTTTGGCGTTATCGGCCTAACTAGAGTTAGCCGCTTTGTTTAGTCGTTGATAAGGCAATTACTCCTCAATCAGCTTATGCGCTATCTGGCTCTGGCGTTCTTGCGGTTTGAACTGGTTAAACCTTGGTAAGAACTTATCCCAGTCGATGACATGGCTGTTGATTTCAGGGCCATCGATACAGGCGTGTTTACGAACCAGTTTGCCATTTTCCATCACCGGTACCATACAGGCACCGCACATGCCGGTGGCATCCACCATGATAGAGTTTAGGCTGGCAACACAAGGGACTTCGTAGCCCAGTGTCTGATCGCTCACCGCGCGCATCATCATAGGTGGGCCAATGGTGATGACTTCTGCAATCGTCTGATCGGAGTCAGCGTCATTCGCTTCTCTATGCTGTACCAAGCGCTCTTCCAGCGGGTTCGTCACAAAGCCTTCGAGGCCGAAAGTACCATCATTACTGGTGTAAACCACATCAAATAAATCAGGGTAGGCCGTACGGAGGTTTTCAACCTTGTCGCCGTCTTCAGCCCAGAAGCTATGGGTTTTGCTCCTGAAACCGGAGATAAGGGTGACCTTATTACCGATTTCCAGATGGGCACGCATGATAGGGTGTACGGCCGGTAAGCCAACCCCGCCAGCAGTGAAGATCACACTTTGGTTGTCAGGGTGTTTCACCACATGGCTTGCTTGTCCCAAAGGACCGGCAATGGCCTCGAAGCAATCACCTTCTTGCATCTGGTTGATCAGTTTGGAGCTGGTGCCCAAACCTTGGATGACCAGCTCGATGGTTCCGGCTTCGGCATCCCAGTCGGCAAGGGTTAATGGGATCAATTCACCTTTTTCGTCAGCCAACACTCTGACAAACTGCCCAGCCTTGGCTGATCGGGCAATCAGCGGTGAGGTGATAGTGAACTCGACAATTTCTTCAGTTAATTGACGACGTTTGACAATTTTAGGCGCAGTTTGTCCAATGTCTGTATATTGACTGGCTTGTGCCACCAAGCCTTCAACTTCCTTGGCATTGAAATCAAGGTGACCCATGATCTCTCTTGCCGCTGCTTGTCCATCACCGGCAGCCTTGATAGCGGTAGAACCACCACGGGTGGCATCACCGCCACTGTACACACCACTAAGTGAAGTCTCTTGTGAGCCTTTGTTCAGTAGTAATGTACCCCACTTGGAGGTGTTCAAGTCTGGGTTGGCGTCTTTGACTATTGGGTTTGAACTGTTACCCAGTGCCATAATGGCAAAATCAACCTTCATCAGCTCAAATTCACCGGTAGACTGCGGGCGTCTCCGGCCTGACGAATCAGGCTCGCCGAGCGCCATCACATCGAGTTTTGCACTGGCCAGGGTATGGTTCTTGTCGCCGTTGAATTCGCAAGGTGAGCGTAGCTCTTTGAACATAACCCCTTCTTCGAGTGCATGGTGCTGCTCTTCGACACGGGCTGGCATCTCTTGCTGGGTACGACGGTAGACAATGGTGACATTCGCGCCCAAGCGGCAGGCGGTTCGGGCGGCATCCATCGCGGTGTTACCACCACCGATGATCATCACTTCCTTGCCTTCCATATCCGGCATAGGGGTTTCATAGTCGGGTTCGTTAGCGTGCATCAGGTTGACGCGGGTCAGGAACTCATTGGCCGACATAATGTTCAGCAAATGCTCGCCGGGTACATTCATAAAGCGCGGCAAACCCGCCCCAGTACCGACGAAAATACGGGTGAAGCCTGCGCGCTTAAGATCTTCAAGAGTCGCGGTTTTACCGACGATGTAGTTGGCCACAAAGCGGCCGCCGAGTGCTTTAATTTTCTCGACCACATCATCAACCAACTGGTTAGGCAGACGGAACTCAGGGATCCCGTACCTCAGTACGCCGCCCAAGACATGGAATGCCTCGAACACCGTGACTGGATAACCCGCTTTGGCGAGCAGGTAGGCATTGATCAGCCCCGAAGGTCCAGAGCCGACAATGGCAACAGGTGGCTTGGCAGCAGCAACCCAAGGGTTGATGTCAGCCGCTTTTGGCGGCTCACCGTTGGAAAGCTCGCGCTCACGCTGGGGAAGGAACCATTCCAACTGGCCGATTTCGATAGGCCTGTCGTTATGGGTACACACCCCTTGGCATTGTAGCTCCTGCGGGCAGACCCGGCCGGTGACATTCGGCAACGGGTTGGCATCGCGAACCAGCTCAAATGCAGCTTTGAAGCGACCTTCACCCATCAGGTTGAGTACCTGAGGAATGTGGATCTTAACCGGACACCCGCCGTCATTTTCTTCCGCTGGATTGCCGTCGCGATCGCACTGGGGAACGCCGATTTCACATGGGCGATCTTCACACTGCTTGTCGCGGATCACTTCGAGCCAAACGAACAACTCGACTTCACGTAGGCTATAGCCTAGCCCCATGTAACCCAGGTAGCCTTGGCTGACTAAGTCAAAGTCCTTGCTGCGCTCTTCGGCAGGGCGCACGTAAGGCGGTATGTTGTTGCTACCGGGCCATCCGGCGGAAAGCCCTTTGAACATTGGGTAGCGCTCAGACAGGTGAGTATCCAGCCCCTGCACAAAGGCACGCTTTTGCTTGAGCGGAATACGCCATAAATAGCGCTGTAGGGCGACACTGAGTTCATTATTGGCGAGCAATAGTTGCCACAGCTTTCCAGTAAACTCCGCCGAGAGCTTACCTTGCTTTAGCGTCTCGCGGATGAGCTGCATACTCTCATCGATGACCATCTGCTGGAAGCGCTGTGGATTTTGCTCCATGCGCTTTAGCATCAGCTCCCTTTGAGCCTGCGACACGGTCTGTGTCGGTTCTGGTTTTACAGAAACGTCGCTCATAACTACACCTCCACCGATGCAGGCGCGTTGAAGTGGATGATCTCTGCATCACACTCATCGGCGATCCGAGAGGCGCGTTTTACCAATTCATCGCTAAGCTGAACGGTTTCCAGTGCGTTAGGGATCACCTGGCTGATGACCTTGGCTTCACCGTTTTCAACAATTGTGGTCTTCTCGAACAACTCGCTCAATTGCTGGTAGCAGGTTTTGCAGTCGGTACACTGGCCTTTTTCATCTTCATTAATGGCGACGAGGGGTAGGGCACCGTCGATATTGTCGGATGCTGGCGTATTACTTGAACCTGCCTCTATTTGGGTGACCGGAATGGCATTAGCGACATTGGGTGATGCTGCCATTGCCAACTCAGCCAAGCCATTGGCGATGGTTTCGATAGTTTGTTCGTTGCTATCCATCGCGTTTTGGTAACGCTGCTTCCATTCATTGATCTGCAGCTGGTATTGCTGATCAATATTGGTGACATGCTGGCCGCTGAGATATTGCAGCATATGCCAGTTGCGTAACCGCTCTTCGGTCAGGGCGACAATTGAGCTGGAGACTTGTAGCTTGATCAGGTGCTGCTGCTTATCCGTTGCCCAGATAAACGGTGTTTTTCCATTGCGCTCATCGGCACTCATTGTGACGTATTCAGCCACCTCAATGGCGTTTTGAGCTTCCGTAACTGGGTTAAAGTGCTTCTTGAAGCGTCCTTCATAGAGTGAGAAGTCCGCCGGGGTGAACGGCACTTGTTTCAACTGTGTCATACCGTCGCTGTCGATATAGCTGATGGTATGGGTAGCCCAATCTTGTTGCAGTTCAGGGTTCCCTTCGATACAGAAGCGCTCGGCCAAGGTCTCGCCTTTACGAGGATCATGGACAAAGACCGGACTCATGCGGCTCTCGACGGCCAAGCGTGAGTGGCGGGTGCTGGCATCGTCGGCAATACCGTGCTCACCCATACATGGGGTATAGACATCAAACAGCGCAGGGGCGTCTTGATAGTTCAGGTACTCCATCAAGTTCGACATGAAGTGGCCCTGCAGTGCGGTAGACGTTTGTACAACCATGACTTTCGGGTGGAAGGTGGCAATGATACCAAGCTCTTTGCGCGATTCCTGTTTACCACTGTGGGCACTGCCAAAGCGGCTGAGGTCGGAGTCCTGCGCGGTGAAGCTGGCGGTTGATGCCTGACCACCGGTGTTGGAGTAGCTACCGGTATTGAGTACGAACACCTTGACTGGGGTGCTGGTGGACAACAAACGAGATAGTGCGCCGAAACCGATGTCATAGGTCGCGCCATCACCACCGATACTGAATACGGTTGGCAATAGTCCGAGCTCTTGATCGGATAGCTGGCTCCATTCCAGATAGCGAAGCTGGCTATCATGCACGTTGGCATCGTACATATCTTCAAGCTCAAGCTTGGCAGTACGTAGCGCCTTGAACTGCTCTAACTGGTTGGCCGCTTCACCCTCGAACAAGCCTTTGGCAACAGCAGGGGTGTCTTGGAACAAGCTGTTCACCCATGGGTCATTGTATGGGTTGGCTGGGAAGGTAGAGGCATAGACACTACTACAACCGGTTGCGTTGGCAATCAGCGCATCCGATGGACCATTGCCTGTTGGACCGTGTTCGAAGTGGAACAAGCGTTTCTCTAGTACTTTGATGGTACGGGCAATACGCTCGGCACGGGCTTTTTCTGCCTCGATAGTTGCCACTGCTTGATGCTTGTCTTCAAGCTTCTCAATCATGTCCTCAAGGCTAGCAATGTGCGTCTGGTAACGCTGCTGCTGCAAGGCGCGGTTGATTGAAGTCGCAAGGCGAAGGGCGGTGACCTCACCACAGCCACGACACGCACCGTGACCTGAACTCATGGCATAGTAGTTACTGCGATCAAGCAACAGACGCTTCGATTCGCTGGCGTCGGTAACGCCTTGCTGCAAGAAGCGGGCTGGGGTGTTTGGCATTTCCGCCAAGGTGGTGAACAGCTCGTGCATTTGCTGGTTCATTTCCGTAGTCTGGCGTACCTTCTGCAGTGCATTCGGGCCACAGACATCGACACACTCCATACAACCGCTACACTTGCTCGGATCAATAGCGACGGAGAACAAACCACCGCTACCGGGAATGGCTTTCTCCATTGCATCGAAGAAAGGCTTGGTGCGGCTGACTGGTAGCGACTCCAGTGCCACACAGATCCCGGCCATTTGCTGGGTAACGGCTGGGTCGTCAAAGGTCATGGTATCGACCACGTTGGCAACAACTTGGTGCAACGGTTGAGATTCATTTTTCGGTGCGGTGCGGTAGTACTGGCGTACGGCATCCAAAATCGGCGGCATTTTCGCTTTCAGCCCATCACGCTGCGTTGGTGGGATATTAAGCTTGTCGATAGCCACGTATAGGATGTCGTGCAGTTCATGTACTGCATTCGGGATCGCACCGTCAGGGCAGGCGATAGTACATTCCATACAGCCGGTACACTTATCGGCATCGAACTTAGGTGCATTGAGCCTGAACAGGCCTTTATCTTTGGTGATCGCACTGGCTGGTGGCATAAACATGCCCGAACCCGGAATAACCGGCGCTTCGCCGATGGTCCCGTCCGCGTAGTGCTTACCTGCGATATTACTGAAGTAGGATGGGTCGAACAGACCACAGCTGGCTTGTTTTTGCTTGGGTGCTTCTGTGGTTAATGCCGCCGCTGCTTCAATATCGGCATCGCTGAAATCGGTGTAACAAACCTGCTTGGTCGCGTGGATCCCTTCGCGGATCACCGCCATGTTACTGGCTACGACTCTTTCACCCTTGGAGCCAAACTTCTTGGCAATTTGCTGAGTGATACGTTCAAGCATCGAGGCTTCGTCAGCGCCTTGGGTTACTTGCGTCGCATGGCCACAAAGTGCGCCAATAAAGGCGATACCCATCATCCTGATTTCAAGATCAGCGGATGGTGCCTGCTCTCTGGCTACCTTGAAGGCATCGACGATATAGAAGTTGATATTGTTTTCACGAATGAACTGGCGAGCACTGGCAGGGATCTCTTGCCACACTTGCTCTGGTTCGTGATGGGTCTGCAGGATGAAGGTACCGTTGCGGGTCAAGCCAGCAAGCGGGTTGGTGTGCATAAACACCTTGTGATCCGGCGAGAGCACGATTTCAACTTGCTGCAACTCGGCATTGGTGATCTTTATTGGCTCTGGCGAGAGCGAAATAAAGAAGTTGGTTGGCGCCCCACTTTTTTCCGAGCCGTATTTTGGCATCGACTTAGAGTGCAGCCCCAGTGCACCGGACAGGATATCGGTCAACAACTTACCGGTCGCAATGGTGCCGTAGCCACCGACGGAGTGGAAACGGACTCGAAGGGCAGATTCCGGCAGTAAATTAGGGTTGTCACCGGTTTCCAGCGCCATCAGTTCAGTATCTGGGTAGGCTGCGCGTAAGCGGTCTTGGATCTCTTTGAGTTCGCCTGATGCCTTAGCATCAAAGAACTGGCTACCCAAGTAGAAGAATGGCTGGTTGTTTTCGGCACGCATATTGTCAAAGGCGGCAATAAGGTGCTTAGGCTGAAGATCATGCCCGCCAAGCCCGAAGATACCTGTGTTAATCAACGGAATATGCTGTAGCGGTTTGATCCCTTTATGCCGTGGCTTTTGTACGTTTTCCTGTGCTTTGAATAGGGCGCGGGAGATACGAGCAGTCAAGCGGGTTTCATCACAGCGCTCAAGAACGGTTACCGCGAGTTTTCCGGCGAGTTTTTCGACAATTTGTGCTTCTGGGAATGGGTGAAGCTGCTTGATGGAAATAACGCCGACCTTCTGGCCTTGTTCACGCAAATGGGCTGCGACGGCTTCGGCATCATCGGTTACTGAGCCTAGGCCGACAATGACGTAGTTGGCATCGTCGCACATAAAGTCCATTACTGGCTCATAGAAGCGACCGGTAAGCTCACCATATTCCTGCATGGCTTGCTCGATGAACTGCGGCACGTCATTTTGGAAGTGGCTGCGGTGATCGACAATCCCTGCTTGGTAATCAGGCTGGTTTTGAACCCCACCGGTTAGCCCTGGGTTATGGGTATCAACCAGTGCAGGAACTCGCTGGCGGGTGTCTTTCTCATAGGCGTTGAGCCAAGTTCGTTGCCATTTCTTATGCAGGCCATCAGGTAAGAATGGCTTGGTCAACTCGATGAATTGGCCTTTGCTGTCAGTTTCAATCGCTTCGCTGTTGCTGGCGATGTAGCCTTTTAAGTCATTGAGCTTTTCAGGCCAGAACTGGTCTTGGTACTTATCAATGAATTGACCTAGCTGCCAGACCCGTCCTTTCGCGCCGTAAAGCATACGCTGGGCTTCGGTTGGGGCCACAATACGGTCGGTCGGATCCCCAAGGTATTGCTTGAGCAATTCAGGCTCGGGAAGCTTCACTTCGCTCTGAATATGGCTGGTGGCAAAGCCATCCATGGTATTGGCGACAGGGATCAGCGACTGTGCACTGACTCGGTATGAGATCGCCGCGAGATCCGCCGCTTCCTGAGCGTTGCTGCCAAATAGGGTGGTGTAGCCTGCAGACAGCAGGGCGTAAACATCATCATGGCCGGCCATCACATTCAATGAATGGCGAGAAACCGAGCGCGCAGCAACGTGCAATACGAAGCCAGCGGCTTTTTTGCCCACGGTGACATAGTGAGACTCCAAGGCATACAGAATACCTTGGCTGGAAGAGGCGTTTGAGATGTATTTGCCGCCGGTCAGAGCCGCGCCTAATGCACCACTTTGTGCTGAATGCTCGCCTTCGGGTTCGAAGAAGAAGGGGTGCTGTCCCCATACGTTGCAACCACCTTGCGCCCTGAATGCTTCGTATAATTCTGATATTTCAGTCGAAGGGGTGATGGGGTATCCAATGACACCGCCACAAACGTAATCCATAACATGCGCGACGGCGCCATTTCCATGTATTACGGTTGATTGGCCTGGGTAAGTTGGTGTGCCCTGGGACGTATTGCTCCTTTGTGTCAGTGTAGACATACGACATAGCTCCTTGGTATGTGATTATTATTCGGTCGACTTCCTAGAGGGTCGATTCTTTACTCCTCACCAAAATACTTCACGGCTTATGCGCCGTTTTGCACCTTATCAACCAGAGCATTTTGGTGAAAAATCACATAAAACAAGTGATAGCTCTTGATTTGACCAACTGATGCTTATGGTCTAAATGCTACACTAGTTGCACTTGCAGCTTTGCTCATACGGTCACAAATTAAACACAAAAACCTCACTAACAATGTGTGTTTATCCTAAGTGAGAATCGATAACAAAATAGGTTAACTGTTGGCCTCAAAAGCTTGATAATCTAGCCGCTTTCTTTTCTTTTTTTGTGGCGGTTTTTTTGTTGTCGAAACATAAATTTACCTTGGCTGGATGTGTCGCTATCCTGCTATGGAGCACCATTGTTGCCTTTATCCGAAATGTTGCTGAGCAGTTGGGACCTGTCGGTGGTGCAGCGATGATTTATACCTTGAGTTCGGTATTGCTGGTGGTAGTGGTCGGCGCGCCTAAACTCAGCCGGTTTTCTCCCCGGTATCTGTTAATTGGTGGCGGGTTGTTCGTCAGCTATGAAATGTGCTTGGCACTGGCTTTGGGAATGGCGAACGACAGGGTACAGACTGTCGAGATGAGTGTGATCAATTATCTCTGGCCAGCCTTAACCGTGATGCTAGCGGTAGTAGTAAGCCGACAACCGGTCAGCAAATGGTTGTACCCGGCGATGGCGATGGCGTTTATCGGGGTGGCTTGGACGGTTAGTGGCGATCAGGGCTTGTCACTGACTCGGCTGGCTTCAAATGTGGCGACCAACCCGGTGAGTTATACCTTGGCATTCAGTGGTGCCTTCATTTGGGCGATTTACTGCAATATCACCAAGCGTCTGGCAAATGGTCAGAATGCGATTGCCTGGTTCTTCATTGCTACTGCGGTCGCGCTGTGGGTGAAATATTTACTGACCGAACAGCCGCCAATGGTATGGAGTAGCGAAGCGCTGTTGAACTTGGTATTAGCAGCGGTCGCCATGGCGGGTGGCTATGGGCTGTGGAACATTGCCATTATCGGTGGCAACATGGTGCTGCTTGCCACCCTGTCTTACTTCACGCCAATATTGTCTGCCTTTTTCTCGGCCCTGATCTTCGGAATCAGCTTGGGGGCGACATTCTGGCAGGGCGTGGTGATGGTGACACTTGCCTCGCTAAGCTGCTGGTACTTGACCCGTAAAAGATAAGTAACCTACCAAATCCCCCTCCCCCCAATAGCAAACAGATGGGTTTGTAAGTTGTAGCTTACAAACCCATCCGGTTTTGTAACCTTCAGAGCGCTTATATTCAATAACATGTCATTTATTGAATTCGTGATGTGAAACAGAGAATTCCCTAACTACATAATTAAAGACAAGGACAGGTTATGATTGAAAAGATCAAACATGGTGTCTCAAAGCTGTCATCCATCGGTAAAGCTTTGATGTTGCCAATATCTATTTTACCCGCAGCCGGTTTGTTACTCGCTTTTGGTGCAAAACTTGACTTACCTCTGATGATGCGAGCTGGCGGTGTTATTTTTGATAACTTAGCATTGCTATTTGCTGTCGGCGCTGCAGTCGGGCTGAGTAAAGATTCCGGGATTGCTGCGTTGGCGGCAGTGGTTGCAATGGCGGTAATGAATGCAACCATGGGGGTCGCATTAGGAATAACCCCTGAAATGGCGATGGCGGGGGGTAGGTATGCCATGGTGATGGGAATACCTACACTGCAGACCGGCGTGTTCGGTGGCCTGATTGCCGGTATCTTGGCGGCCAATATGTACACCAGATTCTGTAATATTACCTTACCTGACTTTTTGGGCTTTTTCGCGGGCAAGCGTTTCGTTCCGATCGTAACCGCGTTCAGTGCTTTTCTTATAGGCCTGGTAATGCCTTATATATGGTCTTATATTCAGTCAGGCATTGATGCACTGTCGGTAATGGCTAACGGCGGTAACATGTATGTTTCTACATTCATTTACGGTTTCATGGAGCGCGCGCTGATCCCCGTCGGCCTGCACCATATTTTCTATAGTCCTTACTGGTTCTCGTTTGGTGAATACACAACGGCAGCCGGTACCGTGGTTAATGGCGACTACACAATTTGGTTTAAGATGCTGGAAGACGGGGTGACAAGTTTCTCGACTGATCAGTACCAAGATGCGGGTAAGTTCCTTTCTGGGAACTTTGCAATCTATATGTTTGCTTTCCCTGCTGCGTGTTTGGCGATGTACCATGAAGCGCATGATAAAAATCGAAAAATTGCGGCGGGTATCTTAGGTTCAGCGGCCCTGACTTCTTTTGTCACCGGGATTACTGAGCCAGTTGAATTTGCGTTTATTTTTGTTGCGCCTCTGCTGTATCTATTTTCTGCTGTCATGGCTGGTATTTCTTATACCGTGACTTATGCGCTAGATATTCACATAGGTAAAACCTTCTCAGCGGGTATTATCGATTTTGTTTCTTTCGGTATCTTGCCAGCGATGGATGGATTTAAGACCAATTGGCTGAACATCTTCTTGTGGGGGCCAATCATGTCACTGATTTATTACACCGTGTTTAGGGTAGCCATTCGCAAGTTTAATTTCAAAACGGTAGGACGTGAATCTGACCAAACGGTGGAGATCACTCTGAGTAACCAAGAATTGGCGAATGAAATTATCAATAAAATAGGGGGCAGAGCGAACATTAAATCTATCGGCGCCTGTATTACTCGCCTTCGCTTGGAATTAAAAGATCTTTCCTTGGTTGATGAAGAAGGGATCAGGGCCCTCGGAGCGATGGGAGTCATTAAAGTCGGAGGCAGTGGACTGCAAATTATTCTAGGTTCCAAAGCACAGTTTGTTGCGGAAATAATGAGTGAGGAGCCGCAAGAGCCTACCCCTAGCCTTGTGTGAGTATCTTTAATTAAGCATTACTCGATAATATGTTCTGTGCTTTACGCCGGCCACTAGGTCGGCGTTTTTTATTGCCATCATAAAATTATCAAATTGTGGGAATAGGTGGCTTGTATATCATGGTGATTCTTACATTGTGGGAATAGTGGTTGAACCATGATTATTGTTGCGCGTAAATAGAGGGGTCGGCGCGATGGTAGCTACTGAACGTGTCGCCTAACCATATACAACCGACAGGAAATGCTTTGAAAACAGATAAATATAAATTAAATGCCAATGAGAAGATGCTTCAGGTTCTGATGCATATTGCGTCAGAGAATGAACCTGTCACAGCACAGGCAATAAGTGAACAGACAGGCATGCCACAAAGTAGCGTTTACCGCTATTTGGTAATCCTCAAGAACTGGAACCTGATAGAGGAGAGCCCGAGACAAAGCTGTTACAGCATTGGTCCTGCGGCGCTGCAACTACTGCGTAATTTCCAGCAGTTCTCACCGCTTTCGAGCGGGGTACATCAGGTACTGAAACGGATCCAGCAACAGACCGGAGAGATGGCCGCATATTTGGTGCCTGTTGGTTTCAGGGCCTTGTGTACCGCTCGGGTCGATAGTCCCCATGCGTTGCGCTGTGCCTATGAGGAAGGCCAGAGCCAGCCGTTGATCCGTGGTGCTTCTGCCAAGGTGATTTTGGCTCATCTACCGGAACAAAGGGTAATGGCAACATTGCATCATTTCGGTATTACAGAGCCTGATGAGATTACCCATTGGTTGCATGATTTAGCGCAGATAAAAAAAGACGGCTACGCCATCAGTACATCGGAGTATGACGTCGGCGTTTCCGGGGTGAGTGCCCCGGTATTTACCGGCAACAAAATTGTCGGGGCGGTGAGTGTGATGGCACCGCAAGAGCGAGTTCAGAAGAGTAAGAACGCGATAATTTTCTCAGTCCTGCAGGCGGCGAGGGTATTGCCTCCGGACTTATAACCGTACATAAGGAGCAATCATGCTGGATGTAAAACGTTGGTTTCCATTTTCCTTCCTAGGTCACCCCGTTACTACGCACCCTAGAGCCATGATTGAGCCTTATGCCGAGCAACGAAAGGTTGGGGCTGTGATACTTGGGCTGGCCAGTGACTTGAGCCTGAGTGATTACGATATCTATACCGGAGCCAAAGAGGGGCCGGACAGTATCAGGCAGATGCTGCTAAAAATCCCATATTCAGGGGCATTGCCGATCTATGATGCGGGTGTGATTGAAGCTCAGAGCTATTTTGGTATCAAGGAAGATGAGTTTGATACCATGCGCGCTGCCCAATACGCCAAGCTGTGCGCCATGCTCAAGCTTGGACATTTGCCTGTGATGCTTGGCGGAGGGCATGAAGTCGCTATCGGTAGCTATCAGGCGCTCTCTGATACCGTGAATCAAACGGGTAATGACAGCTCTGGCGAAGAGAGCCCAATCTTACCGTTTTTGAAAGGTAACCGGATCGGTATCATCAATATCGATGCGAACTTCCAGCTCCGTCGTTCACTGGCCGTGAAGGCCGGATCTGCATTTCATTCTGTTGCGGCCTTTTGCCATACCCATAACCGTGCTTTTCATTATTTGGGGCTGGGGATGTGTGATCATATCAATACAAAGGCGACGATGGCCTATGCCAATGAACTGGGTGCGCTATGGCTGCTTGATAGCGAAATGAAACTGAAGAACCGCAAGCGGATCCAGTCGGTCGTTGCCAAGTACCTTGATCAAGTCGACCATATCCACCTGAGCATCGACCTATCGGTATTTTCCTCTGCAATCGCAGGTGGGGTGAGCCTATCTCGAGTCTTCGGTGTCAATTTGGCTGTGGTTGAAATGGTGCTTAGCCAAGCCATGGCCAGCAATAAAGTCAGGGTGGTCGATATCGCTGGCCTCAATCCAGAGTACGATTATCAGAGTCAGACAGCTCGGTTGGCAGTGTCACTGCTTCATCATCTCCTCAAGTCTCGCTAGAGTTTGACAAGAACATTTCATTGTAGGCCTCCATATTGGAGGTCTTTTTGTTTATGGTGGAAAAAGAGTGGTACCTTAACTTTCATATGTTATAACATAACACTTTAATGGTTCTTAACGACAACTCGCGACACAAGGTTTTTAATGTTTTACCGCAATAGGGCAAGCAACCGGACATATGCAGTTATCAAACGTGTGATCACCGGACTTTTTTTCTTATTCCCATTTTTTGCTATGGCGCATCCCCATTCTTGGATTGAAATGAAAACGTATGTTGATGGCAAAGATGGCTTGATTACTGGCTTTCGGATGGAATGGTCGTTTGATCCCATGACATCGGCGTACATGCTGGATGGTGAAGACACTTCTCCGGAAATGGAGGCACAAACCTTTACCAAGGTGACGGCATCAGTGCTTGATAATATGATGTACGAGCATTACTTCACGTATTTTTATGACGGTGAAGAGCCAATTAAATACCAGCTGGCACGCTACGGAAAACTGACCCGCGATAGGGCAAGGTTGGTACTTACTTTCGAGCTGCCCCTATCCAAGCCTAAGCCTGTCACCGAAGACTCGCTCAAGCTACTCATTTTTGAGCCAAGTTACTATGTGGATATGTCCTGGCTGTCAAAACGGGATGTGATTTTATCCGGTGATCTTGCTGACTATTGCGAGCTTGAGATGATTGCGCCCAACCCAACCCCTGAGCAAATGAGCTATGCCATGTCACTGCCGGCAGATGCAGACCCTGACAATGCGCTTGGCCAGCTTTTCACCCAATCTGTACGGTTCCACTGCCAAGTGATTGATCATAAAAGTACAAGACTAAATGATGAGGGCTCCAACGAATGACACAGCATAAGCAATGTGAGTCGACAGCCAACGCGAAGCGCCAAACGACGCAGCAAGCCACGAATTCGCCAGCAAGGGAGCCCTTAGTCAAAAAAGAATGGTTGATGCTATCGCTGTTGATGGTCGTTCTGCTGATGGGGTGCTATCAACTATGGTTGGCTTGGCCAAGTATGGTGTTAAAGAGTATCGAGTGGCAGCGGGCAGTGAATAACCAGCTGGCAGATCTGCTCTATGATGCCAAAGAAAATCCATTGGTATCTGGTGGCTATTTGGCTGGCTTTAGCTTTCTATATGGCGTACTTCATGCCCTCGGTCCTGGCCACGGTAAAGTGATAGTAACGACTTACTTAGCTACTCAGCCGACCAAGGTAAAGACCAGTTTGATGCTGACATTCGTTTCGGCGATCTGTCAGGCATTGGTGGCTGTTGCTTTGGTCAGTGTGCTGCTGTGGGGTTTCAATGCATCAATGCGAGAGGTCAGTTCACAGGCTGTGAAGTTTATGACCATTAGCAGTGCCCTTGTTAGTGTGTTGGGAGCGATGATCTGCTGGCGCGCGTTCAAGGGGTTTCGACGCAGTGTTGTCAAATCCCAACATGTGAGTTTTGGTCACCATCATGATCATGATCATGACCATGACCACCATCATTCGACTGAGTGTGGCTGTGGACATCGCCATATCGCCCAGCCGGAAGACGTGGATAATGCCAAGAGCTTGCGCGAGTACATTGGTGTGATCATGAGTATTGGCCTGCGACCATGTACCGGGGCAATCATGGTGTTGCTGTTTTCCAACATGGTCGGCTTGTACTGGATGGGGGTGGTCAGTGCGCTTGTGATGTCGCTGGGAACAGCCTTGACGACCTCAGCGTTGGCTCTGCTGACGTTGTCCGGCAAGCGCATTGTCCATCGCTACTTGCAACAAGGGAGTAGGCAGCCAGGAAAATCAGATTCACCGACTGGTTTGATATGGGCGGGATACAGCTTACAGTTGTTGGGTGGCATTATTCTGGTATTGATGGGGCTATTGCTTGCCAGTAGTCAGAGCTCGGGATTATCGCCAGTCTTACTGGGTTGATGGGGCTTAGGAGTGGCCCCACTTTCGTGAGGCCTGTCGCCTAGCCAGGTGACGTTTTTATTATTCTATTTAAGATTCATTTGTTGTCGGCCCAGCCTTTGGTTGGGCCGATGTCGTTTTAGGTTTTGGCATCATTCGGTTAAGCGTGTTGTCCTTGATGACGTAATGGTGAAATAGCGCCGCCGCTGCATGTACCGCGATTAAGGTCAACAAGCTGAAGCCTAGCAATGCATGGCGCTCGCGTATCGTTGCGGTCAGTGCGCGGTTTGTATCGATAATAGCCGGTAATTCTTGCCCCAAAATGACCAATTGGCCGCCTGTTGAGTTCAACAAAGCCAGACCAGCGATAGGGATCAGCAACATCAGCACATACAGGGCGACATGAACCAACCGGCTCAGCCAAGCTTGAGTTGGACTCGGTTCTGGGTCAATGGCGGGTTTGCGCTTGAATCCTCTTACCAATAGGCGAAAAAGTGTGAGTACAAAAAGTGTAGCGCCGAAGTAAAAGTGAATCTGGCTAAACAGATCGCGAGTAGCCGAACCTCGCTCAAAGCTAATGGCTATTTCTACTGATAAGAAAATAGCGATAACCACGCAGAACGTTATCCAGTGGAAGAATATACTGACAGGGTTGAAGTGATTTTTATCCATAGTGTTTTTATCCATATTGATGTTTGATGTTGAGCACGGCTCATACTATGGATTTGCGAAATTGCGACAAGATGCACTGGTGATAATTAATGTTAATTATTGAGGAACCGGTCATTATGATATTTCTTGAGACTATTTAGGTTCCAGGCTCAAAGATGAAAAAACACATTAGGGCTGGCGAGTTAATAATATAGTAGGCGTTTATTGAAGTTAGCGGTCAATGTGGAGGTTATTTGAATAAAACACGATGGGGTAAACGAGCTCTGATACAAGGTGCTGCTTGTTTGATGGTCACCGGTGCTGTCGCCACTGAGCCTGCTTTTGATTGCACAAAAGCAGAAGGGGCGGTAGAAACACTGATATGCCAAGATAATCATCTGGCTGCACTGGATCAGAAAATGCAGCAAGTGTTTGATAAGGCCATGGCCCAACTTCCTGCCGGTGATGTAAAAGAGCAAAAGGCAATGCAGCGCGGTTGGATAAAAGGGCGTAACGACTGTTGGAAAGCGAATGATATACGTGACTGCACAGACTTTGCGTATAAAAGCCGGATTGTCGAACTGCAAATTATCAGCGGCCAGCTTGAGGTCCCAAAAAGTGTTTCAGTCGACTGCGGCGATAGCAGCCAACCATTTACCGCTGTTTTTTATAATCAGACGGATCCGGCAAGTTTGGTGTTAACGCGGAACAATGACCAAGTGATTGCATTGGCTGAGCCGATGGCAAGTGGTATTAAATATTACGGACAAAATGTGGAATATGGTGAACACCAAGGTGAAATTTCCATAAAGTGGTTCGATAACACGTTCGAGTGCCAACTGAAGCAGTAAACCTGCAAGGCAATAAAGAGAAACGTTGAGGGGACAGAGTTATGCGCTTAGCTCGGCAAGTTTTTATAAAGGTAGCGATCGCTAGCCTTTTGTTTGGGTTTATTCAGTTTGTCCAAGCGGCATCGATGATAGCAACACTGCCTGATGGGCGGGAAGTTATTCTGCTTGATGATAACACTTGGCAGTTTGTGGGTGATGACAAAGCGAGTGAAACGCAACCGGCAAGTACAGGTGAAGCAGTAACAACGACGCCTACAGCGACGGGGACTACCGCGACGGGGACTACCGCGGGTAAAGCGGTCACAACCAGTGCGACTGCGGCGGGGGGAGCTGCGGTCGTGGGAGCATCAGCGGTGGCTTCTACTTCTTCGCTGGCTAGCGGTGAACTTGTTGCGCCTAATACTGGTCGGGTTGTCGGTGAATACCAACGTAGTGGAGTCGTTATGGTCGCCCAACCTGCCAGTTATCAAGAGGGCAGATTAACGATTCCGGTTTCGTTGAGAAATGAAGGTACAGATTCGGTGATCTTGGTTGAAGTCGCGACCATACTGCGCAATGACAAAGGCGAGGTGCTCAAGCGTGACAACCATGTTGTTTGGACCTCCATTAAGCGAATGCCAGAAACCTACTTCCGGCCGGGCACTGAACGGGAAGGTAAGATACTGACATTTTCGGTCCCCAAGCTCGAACATTACTTTTTAGAAACTGATATCACAACGGTCGAGCGGTGGTGAGGTTTTTAGTGGCTTATTGATTGAACGTTTTATTGGTTTGTACATATTTTGGTATTTCACCAAAGCCATTTCGATATGGGTATTCTCAACCTCAAGCAATGTATCTAAATAGCTAGGATAGTCACTGCTTTGGCTCTTTATATAGGCTGCCAATAACTTTACGTCGTCCGGTCTTGGCCGGTAACTCAAGTTTGGAAATGTTTGATAAATGGTGGTGATTGCCGCTTTTAGCGCATCGGCAAAGGGAGCCGCTGAAGTTTTCATGTCCATGTTTTTATCTATCTACTTTTCGGTCAAGGAGCCAAGCTGAGTCTATGTTGTCGCCATTTGAGCTGGGGGGATTGTAGTCGGGGTTTATGACAGGGAGTTTTCAGAAGATAAAACATTCAACCGGTTTCACTTGTCTGTTTACCAAGCAGCCAGCTTAATTCTTTAGCAGGAACCGCTCTCAATAAACTTGATGGATATCTAGCTTATTGAGAGCATGTGGTTAGTAAGCGATTTCGACGCTTATTTGATTATTACTTGGATGCCGCAAGCTGTTCGGCACGGCGAGCTTTTGCTGCGACTAAGCGGGCAGCGCGTTTATCAGGTTTAATCAAAATACTTTTTGCAGTGACTTGGGCGTTTTCAGTACTTTTCTTACTTTTTGGCAGTAATTGGTTCAGTACGATAGTAGCCAAAGTACCCGTTGTGATCCCCGAGTGGAATACGGTTTTCAGCGAGTCAGGAAAGTGTTGTAGCAAGTTCGGCTCAAGGGTCACCGCCATACCTGACGCCAAGCCAACACACACCACCAGTGCATTTCGGCGCGAATCAGCGGCTTTGAGCAACATCCGTATCCCGGCATAGGCGATCATCCCGAACATCACAAAACCCACTCCGCCAAGAACCGGTTTAGGGACCGTCACGGCCAATGCCGCTACCTTGGGAAACAACCCTCCTGCGACCAACAGCAAACCAGTGAGTGCGACCACATACCGACTGGCGACACCGCTGATACCCACAATCCCGACATTCTGGCTAAAGCTTGCGACCGGCATGGCTGAGAACATGGCTCCGACAGTACTACCCAGTCCGTCACCCAACAAGCCCCGCTTGAGATCTTTGCCTGATACCTCGACATGGCAGTTACTGCCCAGTGCCATAAAGTCGCCTGTTGCTTCTGCGACGACCACCAGGTAGACCAGGGTCATACTGATAATCGCGGGTATCGAAAAGGTCATACCGTATTTGAACGGCTCGGGAGCGGCGAACCAATTAGCTTCGTAGAGCTGGGTAAGGTCAACCATGCCAAGCGGCACTGCCATGATATAACCAGCCGCTAAGCCGATAACGATAGCCGAGGCTGCGATGGCTCCTTTGCAAAAGACTGATACGCCGATCACAACGGCTAGAGATGCGGCGGCCAGGAATATTTTAGGTAATGAGGCAAAGCTGGGATCGCCGGCCGGGGCATCACCGATCCAATTCATCGCGACGGGCAAAATTGTCAGGCCGATAAGGGTGACCACCACACCGCTGACGAGGTTGGGGAAGAGCTTGCGGATTTGATCCATGTAAAAGCTGGCAATGATGACAAAAAACGAGCCGACAAAGGCGGACCCGAGAATCGTCGACATCCCGCCGGTTTGGCCAATGGCTATCAGTGCCCCTAGAAAGGCAAAACTGGCACCCATGACCACTGGTAGTCTTATTCCAACCGGGCCAAAGCCGAGGCACTGGACGATGGTGGCAAGGCCGGAAACAAACAGGGAAGCACTGATCAGGGTAACGATATCAGGCTCAGGCAGCCCAATGGCCCCGCCGACAATCAGCGGGACGGCGACAATTCCCCCGATAGAGGCCAGCATGTGCTGGAGGGCTAGGAAAAAGGTCACCCCCTTGGGGGGCTTATCGTTGATTTGATAGAGTAACTGCATTGTTCAATCCTTATGTACAACAACATGTATATTGGATAAAAAAGCTCCCCTGCGAAGCAGGGGAGAAAGACTTACGGGGTGATGTCTTCAATGACAGCATTGATGGCATTCAGGATGGGTTGATAGCCGGTACAGCGGCACAGGTTACCCTCTAGGGCATCTAACACCTGCTGTTGGCTGGGGCGGTGGTATTTCTTCAGCAAAGACCAAGTACTCATCAGGACGCCCGGTGTGCAAAAGCCACATTGCACCCCGCCGCGATTGATAAAGGACTGCTGTAGTTGTTGGGCGAGTGGATCCTCTTTTAGCCCTTCGATGGTAACCACTTGGCTGCTTTGGCATTGGGCCGCCAAAATCATGCATGAGCAAACAGCCTCGCCGTCCATTACCACGGTGCAGGCACCACACTCGCCAACGGCGCATCCTTCTTTCGTGCCGGTTAGCCCGAGATCCTGCCGCAGCAAGTCGAGTAGGCGGGTATTACCTGTGACTGACAATTGGTACTGACGGCCGTTGACCGAGAGTGACAATGGGATCAGGTTTTCAGCAAGCAGACTCATTGCACTTCTCCTTGTAGTGGCTGATGGGGTTGCTGATAGCGAATATCGTTCATGAGATCGCGGAACATATTGAGGTAGACCGGTTGCTTGTAAGCGGCTGACCAGCGACCACCGATAGCTTGGTTGATCATCTCTTCAAGCACTTTACAGGCGTGCTCTATGTTCTCGGTGTTGAGTGTTTGGCCTAGCAAAATGCTCTCAACCGGCGTTAAGCGCTGTGGTTTGCTAAACAGAGCACCATCAACCAAGCGGCAGGTGGTGATCACGCCTTGGTTGTCACGATCCATTAAACAGCTCAGGCTAAGTCGGGTGATATTGAGCGCATTACGCCTGCCAAGCTGGCGGTATTGTTGTACCCGTCCTGATGGGTTGTGTTTCGCCGGGCTTGGTATTGGCAAGATGACTTTAGTCAGTAATTCACCGGCTTTTAGCTCTGTGCGATAGCCGCCGGTAATAAACTCGCCGATTGGCAGCGTCCGGGTACTGTCTTTGCTTTGCAACACAACCTTAGCTTCATAGATCACCAGCGGTGGGACAGAGTCGGCACAAGGGGCTGCGTTGACAATATTACCGCCAATCGTTGCGCGGTTGCGGATCTGGTGCGAGCCAATGGTGTGGCAGGCTTGGGTGAGCAAAGGATAGTGTTGCTTGATTTCCGGATGCTCGGTAACGCGATTAAAGCAAACGCCAGCGCCGATATGCCATTCGTCTTTAACGCGTTCAATTTCACGCAGCTCAGGCAGTGGAGCAATATTAACCAAGGTCCTAGGTTCGTTTTGCAATCGGCCTTGGACTATCACGTCGGTACCGCCAGCCAAGGGCGTGGTACTGCCGTCAGCGAGTAGGGCGAGTGCCGAGGCTAGTGACTCAGGGTTCTTAACCGTGAAGCTATTGAGACGGTGGGTTTGTTTTTTCTCGGCCGAAGCATGAAGCAGCTCACTTTGGCGGGCGGGCTTCTTCAGGTTATAGCCAAGGACGACCTGTTCGAGGGTGAGTGGTAGTTGACGGTGGCGCTCGCCGGTTGCAAAGGCGACGGCATTGGTAATTGCCGCAGCGGCCAGTTCGGCTGCAGGTTCACCGATACTCTTGGCACCGAAGGGCCCACCATTGTCTTCATTTTCCACTGCTTGGATCGATAATGAAGGAATGTCTTTGATGGTAGGGAGCAGGTAACTATCAAGGTTTTCCGATTTCACCTGACCGTGCTCGATGTTGTAGTCCTCAAGCATGCCTAGGCCAACGCCTTGGGCAATACCACCGGCCACCTGGCCTTCATAGCCTATTTGGTTGATCACCTGACCCACATCGTGAACAGCAGTAATATCAAGTAGGTCGATTTTACCCGTACTGGTATCTACTTTTAGGTCTACGATTTGACAGCCATAAACCCAAGTGAAGTAAGGAGAACCTGTTCCTTTCTCTTCATCCCAATGGATCGCCGGTTGGTCAAACCAACCATAGGCTGCAAGGTTAACCCCTGCCCATTTGGTTGCATTGGCCGCCTCGGCAAAGCTGACCGATTTATCCCGTGCATGGCGGTTGCAGATAGCGCCATCAGCCCAAAGAGTGTCATCAATACTGGTGACACATAGCTGATCTTTGATAACCCCGAAAATGCGCTGTTTGATTTGTTCAGCACCGTCTTTAACGGCATTACCGCCCGTTACGGTTGCACGTGATGCCACGGTTGGCCCGCCGTCGGCAATGAGCGAAGTTGGGGGCTCAACAAAGGTGACTTTGTCTACTGACAAGCCAAGGACTTCAGCAGCAATGGTCGCCATGGTGGTTTGTAAGCCTTGGCCGTTTTCGCAAACACCGGTCGAAACATTGACGCTACCGTCACTGTTCACAGTGACCAACGCACTTGAGGTGTCGACCCCTTCGGCGCCCATCGAGCAACCCCGGTAGCTGAGCGCCATGCCGATACCGTATTTGATGTGTCCTTTCTTGGCATTGAGGGCAGCATAGTGATCGCGCTTGGCTTGGAACTCACTGCGCTGAACGGCCTTGTCGAGTACTTCTATCGCCGACACATTGTGGTTATCAAATACTTGGTTGGTAATGCTACGCCCACCCTGACGTAGGGCATTACGCTCTCTGACCTGTACCGGGTCAAGTTGGCAAGCTAGGGCTATTTCATCCATCAGAGATTCGTTGGCAAAGATAATCTGTGGTGAGCCAAACCCCCGCATAGCACCTGACATGCTGTTGTTGGTATATACGCCCTTGATGTCGACTCGGACATTCTCGATGTCATATGGCCCAGCGGCTTGGACCACCGAGCGCCAGGTTACAAAGGGGGTACAGGCCGCATAAGCACCGGCATCGGCCAGAATATCGACCTTCAGACCTTGGATTTTACCGTCTTTACTGACCCCGACTTTGTAATGCATGTGATAAGGGTGGCGCTTGGTGCTTTCGATGATTGATTGCTCGCGGGTGTACGAGAATTTCACCGGGCGTCCGGTTAGTGACGCGATCAGGGCGGCACGGCAGGCCAGATGATCAATACCATCATCCTTACCACCAAAAGAGCCGCCCATGACTGCCCGCTTGATATTGACCTTGGCTTGGTCGATATCCATAAAGCTGGCAACAAAACCTCTAACCCGGTGGGGGTTCTGGATCGAACCGGTGATCACCAGATCACGGGAAGTCGGGTCGATGTAGGCCGTTAGCGATTCAGGCTCGATATAGCCATGCTCCTGGAAACCGACTTGATAAGTGTGCTCGAGGACAATGTCGGCACCGTCAATGGCGTGTTCGGCATCGCCTTTTTCGGTGTGGTGGCGGTTGACCACATTTGAGCCGCTTTCGGGGTGGATCAGGCGTGCACCATCGGCAAGAGCATCGTGCACGGTGCCTATGGGGGTAAATGGTTGGTAATCGACTTTGATCTTATCGGCTGCCAAACAGGCCGCTTCGTAACTTTCTGCGGCGACAATCGCAACAACATCACCACTGTAGCGAACCTGTTCGTTACAGATAGGGTGGTAATCACGAATAATAACCCCTGTTGAAGGGTCTCCGGGGATATCTTTGAAAGTGGCTATCCGTACTACGCCTTCAATGGCGTCAGCTTCAGATGTGTCTATGCCTAGAATTTTGCCCGCTGGAATATCGGTATAGCGACACACACCATACAGCATGCCGGGCATTGAAATATCATCTCCATATATGGCCGTACCGGTAACTTTGGCTTGGCCGTCTACGCGGGGTAGGCTTTGGCCTACATGATTGAAACGCGTCATTAAACAACTCCCTCTTACATTGGCGACGACGATCTACCAATGACAAACAATGTGCAAAAAATTGCTGCATCGAGGATGGCAAACTAGGAAATTACGCGAAATTGATACTGAGTTAGCGTTATTTCGTAGCGACTTCGACCCAACTATAGAGGCATTAATCAGGCCATAACCCAGCGTGTGTTTGACATAGCGAGCAAAAATGTGAAGTCAAGGGAGAAAGTTTGTCGTGTTGGTGAGCACCTTGTTGCTTACTGAGAGGAGCATCAAAAAAAAGAAAGGCTCATCACGTTGATAAATAAGACTTATTTTCATTTATTTGCTGAGAGTATCAATTTGATAGTCTCACTATGGGAATGAGAGTCTGCTTGTTGCTGAGAGCGAATTTTATAATGCTGGGTTTTCAGCGCCTTGGGTTAGTTTTCGTGGGCTGGGTAACGTCTTTGTCCGATTGGTAGCGGTAATATTAAGTCGGTTTTTTGTGTTCAATATGGCTAGGGCGATGAAGCCCTAATAAAGCCCTTCTCCCCTGAAATGGTTGCGAAGGCTAAGGAAAATTATGGATGGAAACAACGTGGATTAAAAATCCTCTGGCTATTTTTACAGCCAATCAGCAAGATGTTCGCGCTGCCCACAATGCCCAAGGCGGTGTCGTTATTCAAGGCAACCGTATTCTCGAAACTGTTGCCCTCGGCAACACCCCTTCAGTCCCGATAGATATCACTGTTGATGCCAGTCAGCATGTCGTGACGCCGGGGCTGATCAATGCTCACCATCACTTCTACCAAACCCTGACCCGTGCCTATCCCGGCGCACTCAATAAAGAGCTGTTCCATTGGCTTAAAAGCCTTTATCCCGTCTGGGCTGGGCTTGATGAAGAGATGATGCAGGTTGCGACCGAGTTGGCACTGGTCGAAATGATGATGTCTGGCTGTACCACAGCATCCGACCACCATTATTTGCTCCCCCACGGGCTTGAGCACGCGATTGATATTCAGGTTGATGCAGCTAAGCAACTTGGGATCCGAGCGATATTAACCCGTGGCTCGATGAGTCTAGGGGAAGAGCAAGGCGGTCTGCCGCCGCAGCATACGATTCAGCATGAAGATGCGATCATTGACGATAGCCTGCGCCTGATCCAGCAATATCATCAGGCGGAAGATGGCGCCATGGTGCAAATTGCGCTGGCACCTTGCTCGCCTTTCTCGGTCACTACCGAGCTGATGAAAGAGACGGCGCGGATAGCGAAACAGCATGACGTTATGTTGCATACACACCTCTGCGAAACCAAAGACGAAGAGCAATTCTGCCTTGAGCAATTTGGCTTCCGTCCGGTGGATTATTTAGAAGAGGTCGGCTGGCTACATGAGCGAACGTGGCTGGCTCATGGTATTCACTTCAATGATGAGGAAGTGCGTCGGTTAGGACAGGCGCAAGTCGGGATATGCCATTGCCCAACCTCGAATATGATGCTGGCATCCGGGATCTGCCGTAACAAAGAACTTGAAGCGGCCGGGGCCAAAGTGGGGCTTGGTGTCGATGGTTCGGCCTCCAATGATGGCTCGAACATGATTGCCGAGGTGCGAATGGCGATGTATTTGCAGCGCTTGCGCTATGGCTCTGCTGACGTGACCCATTTTGATGCCCTGCGCTGGGCAACATCGGGCTCGGCAGCGGCGATGGGGCGCAATGACATCGGCAAGCTGGAAGCAGGCATGCAGGCGGACATCGCGATGTTCAAGCTCGATGATATACGTTTCTCTGGTAGCCATGATCCACTGGCTGCGTTACTACTCTGTGGTGCCCAGCAGGCTGATAAGGTTATGGTAGCTGGCCAGTGGCGGGTGTTAGACGGCAGGGTGCAAGGTGTGGATCTTGCTGACTTGATGGCTAGGCACCAAGCGGCTGCTAAACGGTTAGCCATGAAAGCGAACTAGTTGCTCTTTGGCGCTGAATAGAGAAGGTTAGATCAGGAAAAGATGGAAAAAGAAAGGCGGTATCTTCGGGGTGAAGATACCGCCTTTTTATGTTGTTAATGCAGAGTAAAAGCTACAGCGATGAGGTGTCAAACCCTGCGCCTTTCCAGGCAAAGATGCCGCCTGGGTAACGGTAGACATTGGTATAACCGAGTTTCACGGCCCATGCCGCGGCATTATGGCTGCGGCCACACTTAACAAAACCACAGTAGAACACCAAGGTTTTGCCCTTATCTTCGCCTAATAGCTGGGTAAATTCCTCGATAGTCCGTTGGTCAGTCAATGCGGGATCCCAGTCGGGCATATCCGGGATCGGGAACTCGAACTGTTTGGCACTAGGAATATGCTCTTTCTTGTAGCTGTCTTTGAAAGGCATGGCATCGACGATCATGACGTCGGTATCTTGCTCAATAAGTCCTTTTAGCCCGTTGGTATCAATAAGCTGATAGCCACCGGCAAGCGTATCGTTATGGAGCTTGATAGCAACCTGCTCGGTTTCTACTTCTGCTTTGAACTTGCCACCAAACAGCGCAGCATTGGCGCTAAATGGAAGGACTAACAATGCACTGGCGAGAATGAACAGGTTGAGCCAAAAGCTGCGGCCCGGTCGCCGGAAAGAAAAAGTGTGCAGAGAAGTCTTGTCCTTAATCATGATCGTATCCTTATAAAAGACTACTTTCACCCAGTTATATGCCTAACCGAGTTATACCGCCGGTGTAACAGGGCGATGGGTAGTTAAGTTGTTGAAGTAATAAAGTGCTGCTGAAACGAGAAGTACTAGCAGCATGATGATAAATTGGGGCTCAAGGGTGCTGTAGACATCTGATTGCACTGTACCCGGTAGGTAGCAGCCGCAATCAAAGTGCAAACCTTGGTATAAAGCGAGCCCTGATAGGGCGATATGCAAGCCAAAGCCAGCAACGACAGGGAGTATTGTGGTAATGCCCAAATAGGCAGTAAGCGCACTGATGCCAAGAGCAAGGGGAATGGCAAAAGCGATGGGTTCGACGTACATTGCAGGCACGATACCGGTGTCGCTTAGTAATAACCCGGTATGTTCAGGTAAGAAAAAGCCTTTTACCGTTAGTGCTGCAGCGCACATCAACACAAAGGAGGTGACAAAGTGATGGAAATAGCCTGTCGTTTTCATAATTAGATCTCTTCCTGTCGTATAACCCAGCACCGGTATCGGGTTGAAAGCCAAGGTAGGGCTGGGTAAAAATGTCAGGCCTGAGTCCATCAAGCCTGACTGCAAGTGGCCCTAAGTAATCCGTACTAAAAACATACCTTGCAGTTACTTGAGGGTAGCGCTTAACTCATTCTGCTTTGCTCCAGATGTAACATGGCTTCCAATACACTGCCGGCAATGGCCCGTGCCTTATCGGATACGGTGGTGTAATCCGCTTCTGGGCCTCGAGGGTCGATATCCCCAATCTTAAAGCCCTCGCGAACGGTCAGACCGTTGTTCAATAGCCCGCGTACCATACCGCCCAGAGGAGCGACAACCGGGCTGTCGCCGATATGGGCAATGACATCACCTTCTTCAACGAGATCACCGAGTTTGACATGGTTATGCATGACTCCAGCGCATGGGGCGCGCAGTACTCGTTGATGGGTGTAGCCGGCGATATTGCCGGGAACGCCGGTATTTGGCTGGGTCGAACCTTGATAAATTACCCGGCCCAAATGATGGCCGCGGTTAGTTTCAATCACCGCATCACAGTCTTTGCCAGCGGTAAAACCCGGGCCAAGGGCAATGGTGATAGGAGCCATGTCTTTTTGGGTTCCGACGTTATGTTTGGCGAGGATGGCATCGACCAAGAAGGTAGGCTTGAGAGTGTCAGCCGAGCTGCAGTCTTCATCAACCACGACCGGAATTTGGTTGCGGTCGATGATGGCGAATACCTCGTCTTTGTTATTGGCTTTACAGGCGGTGATCCCTTCAACTTGCACAGGTTCACCATACAGGCATTGGCCAAAAGACACGCTGCAGCGGATCATGGTTGGCTTGGCGATGTCAGTCATCACCACTTTGAATCCGGCGTTGAATAATCGGACAGCGACACCCGTTGCAATGTCACCGGCCCCGCGGAGCAGTACCAGCTTGTTGCGGTTAAGTCGGGTATCGTCTTTCAGTTGGCCGCCAGCGGATTCATGTTTCACCTTGAGAACTTCAGCCATGATGCTGATGGCGATTTCTTCTGGGGTTTCGGCGCCGATGTTGAACCCAATAGGGGAGTGGATATTGGCGATCCGGGTTTCATCCACACCGCTTTGGCGCAAGTGGGTAAATAGCGTCTGAACCTTACGGCGGCTGGCCATTAGGCCGGTATAACGGGTCTCGCAGTCCACCACCTTGGAGATAGCATCTTGATCTTGGTGATTAGTGGCAATAATGACATAGCTGCTCTTATTGATATCCAGCTTCTCGATAGCTTCTTCCATGGTATCGCCCAGTACGCGCTTGGTACCAACGGGGAAATGCTCTTCGGCAAGACTGTCGGCATAGGCGTCGGCGACAGAAATATCAAAGCCCAGTACGTGGGCGGCTTGGGCGACGGCACGGTTGACGTGCCCGGCACCGATAAGCAGCAAGCTGGGACGCAGGCCGTAGACATCGACAAACACGGTCATTGCGCCACCGCAATCCATTCCCATGGCATCTGGGCCATTGCGGGTCATGCGCCCTTTGACGACACGGGGCTTTCTTTCACGTAGTGCTTCCAAGGCTTGCTCGATCACATAGCGTTCAATCATACCGCCGCCAACGGTACCGATGATCGAGCCGTCGCCCTTGACGATCATTTGGCCTGAATGGCGCGGCGCGGAGCCACGAGTTTCAATAATGTTGGCAAGAGCGAATGGAATGTTTTCTTGTTCTAATTGGGCTGCCTTGGCAAAGATGTTCATGTTCAATGACCTCTGTACTGACGAAGTCAGGTAGCTGCTACGTTTCAGTGGCATAGGCTACTTGTTCCTTCAAAATTACTTTTTTGATTGGTGTTTCCGCTTGCATTTCTGCTAGCCAAACAGTGTCGAGTTGCGGGCTGTTGTCCAACACCTCTTCTGCAATCTGGCTTATTACTTGGGCATTATTCGCCTTATCCATTTTGTTTATCAGCCAGATCTGTTTTGCCGTTTTTGGGGTTGATTTAAACAGTCCCAAAGGATGAGAAATTAGAGGTTGCAAAACTTGGGCGTCAATCACATCACCTGATTGGCATTGGGTAAGGGCTGAGAAAGCCTGCCAACGATGTATATGCTCAGGAACCGCCTTACGGTTAATTGCCTCTGCACCGGTGACACCAATCACCATATCCGAGTTACTTGGAATGCAAGGCTCATGCCCGTGAGGGGCTTTTATTGGTAATGAACGCGAACCATCGCCTTCAATAATAAAAACTGTGAAGGGGAAGTCATTTTTAAGCTTATTAATCTCTTTTTCAGATAGCCCTGATACCTTTAACCGATCAGTTTTTAATAAGTCGGTAAATAAAGACTTGTAGCAAAAAGTGATAGCTGGATCAGAAAAACAAAAATCGTCTTGTGCTAAAGAACTATTACGGGTTTTTATTGTTTTTCCATTTTCTTTTTCATTGCAGTACATGGCATCAAAAGGGAGAATATAATCCGTTTGATGAGCATCGGGTAAATACATTTTAGTGGTGGTTGTTAGGCAAACGGAATGTCCCCATTGTTTGAAAATCTTGGCCAACCAGAACGCGGCTGATGTCTTTCCTCCTCCACCGACGAGGGTAATAAATAATGGGCTTGTTTGGGCGGCCAAATGGCATTGATATAACTCCGATAAGATAAATTGGTCTGGAGTTTGCTCTATTAATCGTGTCTGTGTGCTACATGCCATACGACCGCCATGAATTTCAGTAAAGGAGTAGGTTAAGTGATTGATAAATCAATACGTCCCGAACGTTTAGACTGCGTTATGCCAGCAGCGGGCTTATCATCTAGGATGGGGGACTGGAAGCTCATGCTACCTTACCAGCAGTACACAATCCTTGATGCAAGTATCGAAAATGCGCTCTCGTTTTGTCGTCGCGTTATTTTGGTTGTGGGATACCGTGGTGCGGAACTTATTGAAAAGTATAGATATGATCCACGAGTGAAAATTGTGGTTAACGAAGATTATCAAGCCGGTATGTTCAGTTCTATTCAGCAGGGAGTAAAGCATGTAAACAGTGAGTATTTCTTTATTACTCATGGTGATATGCCCTGTGTCCCGCCGCATATATTCCAAGAAGTGTGGTTTAACAGAGGGGGATGCACGGTATTTCCCGGTACCTCAGTACGCCCCGGCCACCCGGTATTGATTCCGAGTCGGTTAAAAAACATGGTTATCAATGCCGATATCAATTCATCGATGAAGAGGATTATATTTCGTTACCCTGTTAAATATTTAGGGATTCATTGCGACGAAATATATTTAGATGTCGATACGCCACAAGCATATGATGAATTGTGTGCAGTGTCACACTAGTGCTATCAACTTGATAGCTGAGAGAGGGGGTATTATCAATCTGATATGGTATGTGAATTTATATCACATTGTGTTTTTATTTTATTGAGATGTTTATTTTCTCATGGCACTTAATATCTATCACTTTAGTTGATATCAAACTGATAGCTTTTTATTAATATGATAGAAAAATTATTCTAATCAATAATCATCCTCATTTGTGAGGAATTAATCCTTGATGTTTTATTTATTTAATTAAATTAATTTGTTGGTTACCCGTCACAAAATGCAGCTAACTTTCGACTTTGCTCACGAAATTCATTAATAAAATCGCCTGTTTGGGTGGGGTAGAAAAGTTTGGCGCAGTAGTTGCTCCATAGCCAATAACGTATTTACACATTTTTAGCCCTACACATTGCGTAAATGCCAACACATTGCGCAAATAAATGTGCCAAGAAGAACAAGAATAGCATCAAGGAGATCCATCATGGGAGATATCATGCGCCCCGTCCCGTTCGGTGAGCTACTTAACCGAATGTTTAGCGAATACAAGCAAAGCAAGTCTATCTTTGGTATTCCAGAAAAGCAGTTCTATCGTAAAGCGATCGACTCGTCTTTGTCGGTATGGGGAGAGTACTGTGAAACCCCTGTCGGTCCAGCGGCTGGACCACATACCCAACTTGCCCAGAATATCATTACATCATGGCTGGCTGGTGGCCGCTTCATGGAACTGAAAACAGTCCAGAAGCTCGACCAATTGGAAATTGCCAAGCCATGTATTGATGCCGAAGATGAGTGTTTCAACACCGAATGGTCAACAGAATTTACGTTGATCAAAGCCTATGATGAGTATCTAAAGGCGTGGATTGCCCTGCACTTGCTGGAAGAAGTGTTTGCACCGAGAACCGATGGTGAGACCAAGTCATTTATCTTCAATATGAGTGTTGGTTATGACCTGTCTGGGATCCAGACACCACCGATGCAAAAATATATCCACGATATGCTGGATTCCAGCGAGCACCCAAGTTTCGACGCCTATATCAGCGAGCTGAAAGCCTTCATCCAAGATCCTGAGTTTATTCGTGAGTATAAGCTGGAAGAAAGACTCGATCGTTTGAATGCGATGACCGATGACATTCCTGCTCAGCTAACCCGCGGTGTTACCCTTTCAACCATGCACGGTTGTCCTCCTCATGAAATTGAAGCGATTTGTCGCTATATGATTGAAGAAAAGGGCATCAATACGTTTGTTAAACTGAATCCGACGTTATTGGGCTTTGAGCGTGTACGTGGCATCCTTGATAACGCTGGCTTTGACTATGTCGCATTGAGCGAAGAGTCTTTCAGCCACGATCTACAGATAGAAGATGCTAAAGCCATGCTCCACCGCTTGGTCGATCTTGGCAAGGAGAAAGGGATCGGCTTTGGCGTCAAGCTAACAAACACCCTAGGTACCCTCAATAAGAAAGGCCGCCTGCCTGACAAAGAAATGTACATGTCTGGCCGTGCCTTGTTCCCGCTATCTATCAATGTAGCGCTAGAACTCTCCCGTGAGTTCAACGGTACACTGCCGATTTCTTACTCGGGCGGTGCGAGCAAATTCAATATCCGCGAGATCTTCGAAGCGGGGATCCGTCCTATTACGATGGCAACCGACCTGCTCAAGCCGGGTGGTTATCTTCGCCTGTCTGACTGTGCCAAAGAGCTGGAAGGCAGTGACGAGTGGGGCATGGGCAAGGTGGACTTGGTCAAGCTTGAAGCGCTAGCGGTGAAATCACTCGATGCTGATTACGTCCAGAAAGAGTGGCGTGGTCCTGAAGAAATCAGTGTCAAGAAAGCGGTACCGCTGACTGACTGTTATGTTGCACCTTGTGTTACCGCGTGTCCTATCAGCCAGGATATTCCTGAATATATCCGTTTAATGGGCGAGCATAAGTACACCGAAGCGCTAGAAGTTATTTACGCCCGTAATGCCCTGCCTTCTATCACCGGCCATATCTGTGATCACCAGTGCCAGTACAACTGTACCCGTCGTGATTACGAAGGTGCGCTGAATATCCGTGAGATGAAGAAAATCGCACTGTCCAAAGGTTGGGATGAGTACAAGGCGAAATGGCACGAGCCAAGCCTAGACACTGCCAAGCACCCAGTTGCGGTGATTGGTGCCGGTCCTGCTGGTCTTTCTGCGGCTTACTTCATGGCGCGTGCTGGCCATCCTGTCACCGTATTTGAGAAAGAGAAAAACGCCGGTGGGGTGGTGAAAAACATTATCCCTCAGTTCCGTATTCCTGCCGAAGCGATAGAGCATGATATCCAGTTTGTGAAAGATCACGGCGTCAACATTGAATACGGCTGTAACCCAGATCTGACCGTGGATGTACTGAAGCAAAGTGGTTTCAAATATGTCTGTTTGGGGATAGGTGCTGATAAGGGCAACCCAATTTCACTGGCGGGTGGTAACACCAATATTTACAAGTCGTTGGAATTCCTACGCAGCTTCAATGATGGCGAATTGCAGCAGTTAGGCAAACATGTGGCCGTTGTTGGTGCCGGTAACACCGCAATGGACAGTGCCCGTGCCGCACTGAAAGTACCGGGTGTTGAGAAGGTGACGATTCTTTATCGTCGTACTATCGCTGAAATGCCTGCCTACAAAGAAGAATATGAAGAAGCCGTGGAAGATGGCGTACAGTTCATGTTCTTGACCAACCCTGAGCAGTTTGAGGCCAATGGTAAATTGACTGCACGTGTGATGGAACTTGGTGAGCCAGATGAGAAAGGACGTCGCCGTCCAGTGGCGACAGACATGACAGTTGAGCTTCAGGTGGATGCCTTGATCACCGCGGTAGGTGAGCAATCAAACTGTGCGGTACTTTCTCGCATGGGTATCCCGATGGGCGAAGACGGCTGGCCGGTTGTGGACAGAGAAAGCTGTGAGACAGCGGTTGAGAATGTGTTCTTGATGGGCGATGCCCATACTGGCCCATCATCAATTGTGTCGGCAATCTCCGGCGGCCGTAAAGCGGCAACGGCAATTTTGGCTCGTGAAGCCCAAGCTGATGAACAACTTGAAGCGAAATCTGATGTTCAGGTTGAAGCGGTATACGCCCGTAAAGGTGATATCCAGGTCAAGTTGATTGCGGCAAACCAGCTGGAAGAAGCGGACCGTGAGGAATTCATCGAGCAAGAAGCAAAACGTTGTTTGGAATGTTCGTACATTTGTAGCAAGTGTGTCGATGTTTGTCCGAACCGCGCCAATATTTCACTGCCAATTCCAGGCTTCCGTGACCAGTTCCAGACATTACACCTTGATGCGTACTGTAATGAATGTGGTAACTGTGCCCAGTTCTGCCCATGGGATAGCAAACCGTACAAGGACAAGTTCACGCTATTCAACCTGCGTGAAGACTTTACCAACAGCACCAATGCCGGATTCTTCGTCGATGGTGAGGAAGTGTTGGTTCGCAGTCACAGCGAGATTTATTCCTTCCGTATTAATGAGCAGGGCAATGTGGACATGCCAGAATCGCTAGCTGATGAAGCCACGATTATCAATTATGTCATGGCCAACCACAGCTACCTGCTTGGCAAAGTAGATGTTTAGTGAGGAGCCAGGGAATGTTAGTACTCAGAAACGCAACAGCGGTGCAGTTTGAGCCTGCACTGATCAAAGAAGGCGTCGATATTGTTATTGATGGCGACAAAATCAAGGAAGTTGGGGCCAATTTGGCTGCCAACTACCCTGGTGCCGTAATCAAGGATATGAACGGTAAAATGGTTATGCCGGGCATTGTCTGCTCCCACAATCACTTCTACTCGGGATTGGCGCGCGGGATCATGGCGGATATCAAGCCAAGCCCTGACTTCATCTCGATACTGAAGAACCTGTGGTGGCGGATGGACCGGGCATTGGATGAAGAAGCCTTGTACTACAGCGGTTTGATTTGTTCATTGGAAGCGATCAAGTGCGGTTGTTCGTCCGTCATTGATCACCATGCTTCGCCAAACTATATTGCGGGCTCTCTGAACACCTTGCGTAAAGGGTTCATGAAGGCGGGCTTGCGTGGCATGACCTGTTTCGAAACCACCGATCGTAATCATGGCATGAAAGAAATGATGGCAGGCGTTGAAGAAAATATCGCGTTTGCCCAGTTGATTGACCGTGCCAAGGAAAGCGGGGAAGAGCCTTACCTAGTCGAAGCCCATATTGGTGCCCATGCGCCGTTTACCGTAACCAATGAAGGCCTGTCAATGATGGCTGAGGCGGTACAGGCAACCGGACGCGGTATCCATGTTCATGTGGCAGAAGACCGCTACGACGTGACCCATAGCCATCATCATTACGGGCAAGACATTGTTGAGCGCTTGGACAGCTTTGGTTTGATCAATGAGAAGACGCTGTTGGCACATGGCTTGTTCTTATCCGAGAAGGATATTGCCATCCTTAACGCGAAAAACGGCTTCTTGGTCCACAACGCCCGTTCGAATATGAACAACAACGTGGGTTACAACGACAAACTAATGCGTTTCCAGAATGTCGCATTGGGTACCGATGGTATCGGGGCTGATATGTTTGAAGAGCTGAAGTTTGCCTTCTTCAAGCACCGTGATGCGGGTGGTCCGTTATGGCCTGACAGTTTCCTACGTCATTTATGGAACGGTAACGAAATTTTGGCCCGTAACTTCGGCGCAAAATTCGGTCGCCTAGACGCTGGTAACAAAGCAGACTTGACCATACTTGATTACACCAGTCCGACGCCTTTGGTTGCGGACAATCTAGCGGGTCATATTGCCTTTGGTTTCAATGCTGGCAATGTGAACAGCGTGGTGGTTGAAGGTCGCTTCGTCTATGAAAACCGGGAGTTCCCGTTCGATGTGGCGCCTATTTATGCAGAGGCCCGTAAGGTTGCTATGCGTCTATGGCAAACCATGGATAAGTTGGACTAATGTGAGATCCCGTTATGGATACGGTCAATACGCACTTTAAGTGGGAGGAAGCCACAGGAGCTGCGAAATATATTGCCGATCGCCATTACGAGGGACTATTAGAAGGGCGGTTTTACCGCTCTTCTTGCCCTCGCGGGCGGATCAAATCGGTAACTCTTCCAACACTGCCTGATGGCTATCATATTTTTGGCGCAGATGATGTCCCTGGACAAAATGTGCTGCCGATTGTCGAAATCGACTGGCCAGCTTTTGCTGATAAAGAAGTACGGTTTGTTGGTCAGGTGATCTACCTGGTTGTCGGGCCTGATCCCGATGTTGTTGATTCACTGCTCGATGAAATTGAAATCGATTATGAGCCTCTGGCTCCAGCCTATACCATTGAGCAATCCAAGGCGCTGAAAGACGGTGCCATCCACGCGACTGACAATGTATTGGATACCCATGCGCTGACAAAAGGGGATATCCAAGCCGGTTTTGCCAATGCGGTCACCATTATCGAAGAGACCTGCTCGACCGGCTATCAGGAGCATATCTATCTCGAAACCCAAGGGGCCGTTTGCTATCCGCAAGATGGCAAAGTGGTGCTGGAAGGCTCGATGCAGTGCCCGTGGTATGTCCACCATACGATGGCGGTCGTACTGGGCCATGACAATGTCAGGGCGATTCAGTGTCCAACCGGTGGTGGTTTCGGCGGCAAGGAAGACTTCCCTGATGTGCTAGCAGCGCCATTAGCCGTCGCAGTACAGAAGCTGCAACAGCCAATCAGGCTTATCTTTGAACGCGGGGAGGATATTGCTACCACCTCGAAGCGTCACCCTGTCACTTTTCATTATAAAACCGGTATTGATGCCGATGGCAACATTGTTGCCATGGATATCAAGTTTGACGTTAATGCCGGGGCATACCTGAGCTTGTCGGGCATTGTGTTGCAGCGCTCCATCACGACTGCCACCAATGTGTATGACATTCCCCATGTTCGGGTAGAAGGCCATGCTTGGGCCACCAATACCGTGCCGACGGGGGCATTCCGTGGCTTTGGCTCGCCGCAGAACTGTTTCTGCATGGAAACCCATGTTCATCATGTTGCCAAGACGCTGGGTGTCGATCCGGTTGCTTTCAAGCAGCGGCACATGCTGACCTCGCAATCCTACTCTCTGACGGGGGCCGAGATATTTGGTGAGTTGGTACTGGATGAGATGCTGCAAAAAGTGCTCGATATGTCAGATTATCAGCGCAAATTCACCGAATTTAACCAACTTGAACAAACGCAGCCTGAACGCTGTAAAGGCAAGAAAAAAGGTATCGGCTTGGCGATATTCCAGCACGGCTGTGGCTTTGCCGGTGATTTGGAGGACACGTTGGTCAGGGCCAAGGTCAAACTGCTTAAAGATCCTGACGGTACGGTGCAGATCCTTGCCTCCAATACCGATATCGGCCAAGGTTTGAGCCTGACTTTCCGTAAGATCGTGGCAGATACCCTCAATAAACCGCTGGAATGTGTCCAGATTGCAGTGCCCGATACCGGAGTCGTACCAGATTCTGGCCCGACAGTGGCTTCCCGTTCTATATTGATTGTCGGTTACATCCTCGAAAAAGCAGCGAAAAAGCTTAAAAAGTCGTGGGTAGAAGGGGAATCACAACAGATAGAGGAGGTTTACTGCAAGCCTGATTATCACCAGTGGGATCAGGATACCTATCAAGGTAATGCTTACCAAGCAACCAGCTACGGTGTCAATGTGGTAGAGGTTGAAGTTGATATGGCAACTGGCGAAGCGGACATTACTGGTGCCTGGGCGGTGTATGACATTGGCAAGGCCATCGACGGCACGATATTCAGAGGCCAGATTGAAGGCGGCTTGGTGCAGGCGCTGGGCTATGGCAGCTGTGAAAAATTAGAGCTCACCCAAGATGGCGTCTTTGCCCAGCGTTCGATGGCGGATTATGTGATCCCAACGGCGCTTGATGTTCCAGCTATCGGCAGCAGTCTTGTCGATAACCCGTACCCATATGGACCCAATGGTGCCAAAGGCGGCGGTGAACTGACCCACAACGGCGGTGCGGCAGCATTTGTCGCGGCGGTTGAAAATGCCATCGGTGTTCCTTTGTCATCGATCCCGGCGACACCTGAGAAGGTTTGTGAGGCGCTTGCTGGTGGCAATACGAATCAGCTCAAGATAAGTAATGCTGGCAAAGGAGAGCCTGTCAATGAAGATTGAATTTTATCTCAATAGCCACCTTGTCGTTGTCGACGTCGAACCGATGCAGTCACTGCTCCATACCTTGCGTGGCACAATGAGTCATACCGCGACCAAAGAAGGTTGCGGGGAAGGGGAGTGCGGCGCATGCTCTGTACTGTTTAATGGACGATTGGTCAATGCTTGCATGATGCCTATCGGCCAAGTTCAGGGCGGTGATGTGATGACCCTTGAAGGCTTGCGCCAGACTGAAAAGGGGCAGTGTGTGATCAATGCTCTGCTGGAAGCCAAAGGGGTGCAGTGCGGATTCTGTACACCGGGAATGGTATTGGCGCTTTATGCCTTGCTTGAAGCGGATCCTAACCCTACTGAGCATGCTATTCGCACGGCTATTTCGGGTAACCTGTGCCGCTGTACAGGCTACGGCATGATTGTTGAAGCAGCCAAGATCGCAGCGCAGAAAGGAGAAGGCTTATGGTAAATATCTATCGGCCAGAGTCTTTGGCACAAGCACTCGATACCTTGTCGATGGGCGAGCTAATGCTGTTCTCCGGTGGTACGGACTTGATGGTGCAGCATGGCGTGAGGGCGGGGATGTCGCCAAGGTTTGAACAAGATGTCCTGTTTGTCGATGCCATCGAGGAGCTGCAATATATTACTGCTTCTGAACATGAGCAGGCCCTGTATATCGGGGCTGGGGTCGTACTGGCTGATATCGAGCAGCACCCTCTGGTGCCATCGGTATTACGCCAAAGCGTTGCTAAAATCGCCGCGCCAGCGTTGCGAAATCGTGCCACTTTGGCTGGCAATATTTGTAATGCTTCACCTGCGGCTGACTCTCTGCCTGCCTTGTATTTGCTTGATGTCCGCGTTGTGTTGTCATCAATCAGAGGGCAGAGGGAAATGCGGCTGGAAGACTTCATCTTGGCACCTCGGGTAACAGCCTTGAAGCCGGATGAAATGCTCTCTCATATCGTGATACCACAGCAGGATTTACCCGAAGTGTTCTACCACAAGGTCGGTACACGGGCAGCCAATGCGTTGAGCAAGTTATCGGTCGCAGGTTTGGCGCGTATAAAGCGCTTTCCGAAGAAAGCCCCAATACTCGAAGACTGGCGGGTGGCTTTTGGCGCAGTAGGGCCAACAGTGGTGCGCAGCCGCGAGCTGGAGTCCTTGGTTATCGGCCAGTCACTGGAAACGCTCGCCAAACCGGGTTTTATTGCTCAAGTCACCGACTGTTATCGCGAGATTATCCGTCCTATAGACGATCAGCGCTCAACGTCAGCTTATCGTCAGCAAGCTTCACTTAATTTACTCACCCGCTGGCTTGAAGGGCTATCAAGCAGCTAACCGTTTTACTCCCATACTTGTATTTACTTTTGTTACCTTTTGGTTGGGGCCGCTAGGCCCCTTTTTTTGATCAAGCACCGAACATGCTTTTGCCTCAAAGTGTGTTTAGTTGTGTGTTCATTGCGATATTAGTTTCCCTCATCATTTCCTGCTTGTTCGTTAGAACGATCAGTGGACTTCACTGTAAACCGATTTACTTGTGCTCATTTAGGGGCTTAGCTATGATGTAGCGCAGTAAATATCCCCGATAATGACTAGAGTTTTGTATGAAAAAGGTACGCATAGTCGATGTTGCGACACATGCGGGAGTGTCTAAGAGCACTGTGTCACAATATCTAAATGGCCGTTATAGCCATATGTCAGAAGAGACCAAACAGAAAATTAAGGCCTCTATCGCTGAGTTGAACTACGTGCCTAACCCTATTGCACGTAGCTTGAAAGCTGAGAAAACCCACACCATCGGCGTGGTGGTACGTGATATAACAGGTTATAACACCAGCCGGGTATTAAGGGGGATCGATGACTATTGCAAGAAGCATAATTACAATGTTTTGATCTATAACAGTGATTTCGATGCTACTGCTGAAAAGGGGGCACTACAGTCACTGAAACAGCTTTGTGTTGATGGCATTATCATCACATCTTCAGGCCACAACTCTGAACTGATAAATGAACTAATGCGTGCAGGGATGCCTGTGGTCCAGTTCCAACTGGAGTACCCTAACTGTCAAAGCCATATCGTTACCTCGGATTACCAAAACGCTGCATTTCAGGCAACGGAGCACTTGATTAAACTCGGTCATAAACGTATTTGCTTTATGGCGCAGGAATTTACCAACTGCTATTCGCGTCGTGAGCGATATCAAGGCTATCTAGACGCGCTGGATAAGCATGACATTGAAGCTGATGATACATTACTACAATATTGGCAACGGGAGAGCGGCTTTGCTAAAGACCCAGTAGAGCTACTGCAAACAGACAATCCACCGACAGCGATATTCAGCCAGCACCTGGCGATTACTACCGATTTGTTGAAAGCGTATAACACCGCTGGTATTGCCATACCGCAACAGGTATCGATAATTGGCTTTGATGAGATCCCAATGGTCGAGCTCTTCAAAGTGCCAGTTTCAGTGATCAAGCAGGATGCCTATAAAATTGGACATGAGACGGCCAAGCTTGCTATTAAGGCAATTAAAGGTGAACTAGATAGCCCTGAACAAAAGGTCGTGGCATGTGAATTTATTGAGCGACAGTCAACTCGCGCGATATAAGCTGCGGCTAACGTAGTAACGCTGAAGACGGAAAACTCAAATCAAGAAAGGTCACCTATTTCTAGGTGACCTTAACTGAAGTACATCGAATACTATGATTAGCTCTGCGTTACTGTCGTACTATCAGGCTGCTGTAGCGATTTTCGCTTTAGCATCCAGCCAATAGCAAAAACAGCCAAGGCACAGAGTAAGAAGATCATCCGTCCCCAGAGCGGGTTAGGGATTAACATCATTGCTAGCAGGCCAACCCCCATCGTCATAACCATCGAGCCTAATTTATGTCGCTGCTCAGCGTCCACTTGGTCGTAGTCCGCTTCAGAAACGATTGGTGTCTCGATATCAGCAAAGAAGTTGTCGGTTTCTTGTTTCATCGCATCTTTCTCTTCGCGGTAGAACAGAGATGAACCGATGAAAAAACTGGAAGTGATCAATAAGTGGGCTGCGATTGTTGCAGCAATTCGGATTTCACTTGCTTCACGACGGGTTAGCTCCTCAATGCCGAACCAACCAGCAATCATATCAGCGCTGATTACGTTACTCATCATCCAGGAGACAGCCATACCTACTAGTACGGTAGCCCACGGCGCCCAGCTAGGCGTACGCTTGATCAGCATACCGAAGAAGAGTGGTATCAACAGCGGTACCTGCAACATGGTAGAAACCGACATCATCAGCTCAAATAAACTCATATCCTTCAATGAGCTAAAGAACAGTGCAACAAAGATAACGAGAATACCACTCGCCATACTCATCACCTTACCGACCTGCAATAGGTGGGTATCGCTCATCTGCTTACCTTTACCAAAATAAGGTTGGTAGAGGCTGCGGACAAAAATACCAGAGTTACGGTTTAGCGCCGAGTCCATCGTCGACATAGTGGCAGCAAACAGACCGGCTAACAGCAGACCTACAGTACCGACGGGCATGGTGTTCTTTGCCATCACTAGGTAGACTGCATCGGCAGCCTTTGCACCCAGTTGTGGATACTCAGCTGTTGCATCCGGGTAGAGGATTGCCGCTGCCCAAGGTGGAATAAACCAGATAATACTCCCCAAGCCCATCAGTACCGTTGCCAGCAGTGCTGCTTTACGGGCGTGAGATGAGTCTTTGGCGTTAAGGAAACGATAGGAGTCTTGCATATTGTTTATGCTCTGTAGCTGCTTGACCACAAAGAAAAAGAAAGCACAAACCAACAGCAATGGGTAATTCATCTCTGGCCCCATCACAAAACTCGTTGGGAACTCGGTCACTATGGTCGAAGGACCACCTACCGCGATCAGAGCTACAATAGCACACGCGACAGAGACAATCGCAACTACCAGAGTCTGGATGAAGTCTGAGGCAACGACACCCCAAGCCCCAGATATCACCGAGACCAATAGCACTGCCAGCCCTGTCAACACGATAGTGGTATATAGGTCTGAGTTAAATACCGCACTCGCAAACACACCGAGGGCATTCAGTGAAACCCCTGCATTTATAAAGCTGAAGATAATCAGGGTCCAAGAGAAGAACTTCTCATTATGTGTACCGAAGCGACGGCGTACACCTTCAGTCGGGGTATCGACTCGCATTTGACGGAAACGGTGTGAGAAGTAGAGATAGCCGACAAAATAGGCGATGGCGTTGGCTAGGAAGACCATAGTAACGGTAAAACCATCGTTAAACGCCTTACCAGCTGCACCAGTAAAGGTCCAGGCTGAAAATTGAGTCATAAAGGCGGTCGAGCCCACCATCCACCATAGCATCTTACCGCCTCCACGGAAGTAATCACTAGTAGAACGATTTGCAAGGCGTTTAAAGGCAAAGCCGATGCCGACAATCAGGGCAAAATAGCCGAGGATTACAAGGTATTCGTATATCATCTGTCTAACTTTCCTAATGGGTACAGTCAGGCCAATTTTCTGCCTGCGCTCTCTGGCAGGCAGATAAATTAACAAGTCAGTTGTTATCACTTAGATAGGAGCAAGGATTACCAGTGCCACAAAGTGCCATCTTCCAGACGACTCACTGGCAGGTATGAACGTTTGTACTCATACTTGGCAGCTTCCTCTTCATCGAATTCAACCCCTAGCCCAGGTGCATCACTTACCATGATCATGCCGTTCTCGAGCTTCATTTCGTGCTTGAAGATCTTCTGTGAAGCCTCGTTACCAAAGCCAACAAACTCTTGGACACCGTAGTTGTGAGTTGAAATATTGAGGTGCATATGTGCTGCAAAACAGATAGGTGATAAGTCCGGCGCACCGTGTGGGGCGGTGCGAACATTGTAGATAGCGGCAAAGTCAGCGATCTTCTTCATACCAGTGATCCCTCCCGCGTGAGTGGCAGCCGCGCGAATGTAGTCAATCAGCTGGTTTTGAATCAAGTCTTTACAATCCCAGATGGTATTGTAGGTCTCACCCAGTGCTAGAGGAGTTGTAGTATGGTGGCGAATTAACTTGTAGTTATCCTGGTTCTCCGCAATAGAGGCATCTTCGAGGAACAGCAGATTGTAAGGTTCCAGCATCTTGCCCAACTTCGCCGACTCAATAGGTGTTAAGCGACTGTGAACATCGTGGCAGAATTGGGCGCGGTTACCAAAACGCGCTTTCGCTTTGGCAAATAGCTCAGGCACCAGATCAAAGTACTTAGTAGTAGACCACTCCTGCTCTGGCGGTAATGGGCGGTTTCCCTGTAGTTCAAAGTAATCTTTACGATCACCCAGTACACCGTAGGTTTCACTCAGTCCCGGGATAGCGGTCTGCAGTCGGATCGCCTTAAAGCCCTGTTCAATGTACTGTTCTGCAATATCAAGAGTATCTTCGATGGTTTCACCATTTGCATGGGCATAGAGCGTAACACCAGTACGACATTTTCCCCCCAAGAGCTGATAAACCGGCAGGTTTGCAACCTTACCTTTAATATCCCACAGTGCCATATCGATCGCTGCGATGGCAGCCATGTTGATTGGACCACGACGCCAGTACACCCCCATATAGAGGTACTGCCAGATGTCTTCAATCTGGTGTGGGTCACGTCCAATTAAACAAGGTCTTACATGCTCTGTTAGATAGCTTGCCACTGCCATCTCACGACCGTTTACAGTAGCGTCCCCAAGGCCATAGACCCCCTCATCAGTGATCACTTTGACCGTGACAAAGTTACGGCCAGGGTTAGTCACATACACTTTAATATCTTCAATTTTCATAACATCTCTCTATAAATCGGGAATACGCTACAAATAAACATAAGCATTCCAGTAAATCGGTTTGGTAAATCGGTTTACTAATTATGTTCAATGATCATAAGGGTAAAAGTCAAACCGGTTAGTGAGATCTGAGCGACATTTTTGAAATGTTTTCCAAAATTCATGGAAAAGAAGAGAGAGGAAGTAGGGGGTAAACTGCTTAAGAGTTTGGGGAATCCCTCGGTAACCGTCTATCGGCAGTAAGTTTCACTTAATTTACTCACCCGCTAGCTTGAAGGGCTATCAAGCAGCTAACCGTTTTACTCCCATACTTGTATTTACTTTTGTTACCTTTTGGTTGGGGCCGCTAGGCCCCTTTTTTTGGCTGTTTAGTTCAACACCGATATCATTTCACTAGATCTGTCGGTTTTTAACATTACGGAGCCAACCCCCACGTAACCTTGGTCAGTTGTCCCACGAACCAATCAAACGCTTTGCCCTCTTGTCCTTTGTGCCATGCGATTAGGATATCTTGGTTCGGCCTTGGGATTGCGCATTGCTTTTCAATTAACGTTCCTCGATCCAATGACTCTTGGGCAATGTGTCTTGGTAGAAAGCCTACGCCTAGCCCTTTCTTTTGTGCCTTCAGCTTGGATTGCATGGTATTGACTCGGAGCACTTGCTTGCTGATAAACATTCCTGTGTCACGAGCAGGAAGTAACTGAGAAGTATCGGACACTACGACGGCTGGGTACTGGCGCAGACAATCTGCATCGATAACAGGCTCATAATCAGCTAAAGGGTGATCGGGAGATACAGCAAAGACAAAAGAGATCTCACCAATTTTGCAGGTATGAAAAGCCCCTTTGGGTAATTCGCCCGTTGCACCAATCACGATATCAGCACGTCGACTGTGTAAGGCATCCCACCCACCGCCTAGTGCTTCAACACCTAATAATACATCGACATTATGTTCAAGCCGATTGAATTGCCCGACCAAATCCAAGATTGGTTCTTCGGGGATAATAGTGTCGCGAGCAATGCGAATTTCTCGTTCCCAGCCGGAATCTAATTGATGTACCGAATCCACCAGTCGGTTGGTGGCCAGTAGAATTTCTCGACCATGTTCTAAGACCAGTTTTCCTGCTGGCGTCAGCTGCGCTCTTTGTTTCGATCTGTCAAAAAGCGCTATCTGCATTTCATCTTCCAGCTTTTTGATGGTGTAAGTCAGCGCCGATGGCACCTTATAGAGCGATACTGCCGCTGCGGCAAAACTTCCTTTTTTATCAATGGCATCAAGAGCCCGTAAAGCCTCAATTGTGATGGCGTTATGCATGTAAAATCCTTTATTCAAAATATTTGAACTAACTCTTCAAATCATTCCGATTTTCTCTTCAATTTAACACACCTAAACTGACTATCAACGGCTGAGGGGAATGCAATGGCATCGCCTCACGCGGATTGAAAAAATTTGAGGAAATAATCATGAAAGTACTAATTAAAAAACTAGCACAATCAAACGCGGGCTTCGGCGCACTGGCTCTACGCGTTCCAGTTGGCATCATCTTTATCGCGCATGGCGCTCAAAAACTGTTTGGGTGGTTTGGTGGTTACGGCCTTGAAGGAACAGGGCAGTGGATGGCGTCGATTGGCCTTGGCCCTGGCATGTTAATGGCACTCTTAGCGGGTAGCGCAGAATTCTTTGGCGGTCTATTTATCCTGCTAGGTTTACTGACTCGCCCTACCGCTATCGCTCTGGCTTTCACTATGGTCGTTGCCATCTTTAGTGTTCACTTTGAAAACGGCTTATTTATGTCGAATAACGGCTACGAGTTTGGACTAGCACTTTTGGCTGCAAGCGTTTCGCTGGCTTTCTCTGGTGCAGGCAAAGCAGCACTTGATGAAGCTCTCGTGAAAAGATTGGCTTAAGTTATCTGTTAACTGGAGGAATTCACTATGATCACACTACGCCCCGCAAACGATCGTGGCCGCGTAAATTTCGGTTGGTTAGACAGCAAGCACACCTTCTCATTTGGTAGCTACTACGATGCCGAGCACATGGGTTTCTCAGCACTACGAGTGATTAACGATGACTCGGTAAAACCTGGGGCTGGCTTTGATACTCACGGTCACCGCGATATGGAAATCGTTAGCTATGTGCTTGAAGGCACTATTGAGCATAAAGACAGCGAAGGTAACATTCAAAGCCTACCTGCGGGTGAGTTTCAGCTAATGTCAGCTGGTAAGGGTATTTACCATAGTGAGTACAATGGTTCACAACGTGAAACGTTGAAGTTCCTTCAGATTTGGATTGAGCCAAACACCTTTGGCAACAAGCCAGGCTATCAACAAAAAGACTTTGGTAAACAAGCAGGGCTGACTGCAATAGCCACGCCAGACGGCCGCGATGGCACGCTGCATCTCAAGCAAGATGCATCGCTACACCAGTTAATCTTAGAACCAAGGCAGAGTGTGGCTTTTGATATCGAGGGTGATAGAAAAGTGTATGTTCACCAAGTAGTCGGCATATTATCTATCGACGGTGTCGATTTAGAAGCTGGCGATGGCGCTAAGATTGAACAACAAAGCAAGATCACTTTAGTGAATAGCCAAACTGAAACGGTCACGGCTCTACTCTTCGATTTGCCCTAGTACCAGATTATCTGATGAAAAATGGAGGCAGCCGTTTGGCTGCCTTTTTTGTTTCTAGGCACTTTTTATTATTGGATGATAATGTGTTGGTGTTGAACGTCTAACGTACTTTTGCCCCAAACTTTGCTACGAAGCTTCGGAGTAATCATAATTACTTTCTTATGCTCAAGCTGATAACAACATGAATAAATTTTCACTCTGCTAGTGACTCACCCTGAAGACCTACAAATAGTTACAATAATTCAATGGCTTAACAAGGAGTATGCTTGTATAAGCATATCTTTCATTTTTAAAACAAATAATACATGGAAGTACATGATGAATAAGGAATTAATTGCTATTACAGCAGCATCAACTATTTTAGCGGGTTGTGCAAGCACACAAACTCATGATGAGATTTTATACTCAAACCAATTCCAACACACTCATTCTGAATCTCACAGTGATGCCATGAATGTAATGATGATGGCATACGATATTGAGCCAAAGAACCCGAACAACCTTGATGAATTTACAGGTGATTATCACAGTCGTTTAGCGCGCAGAAGTAACGTTACAGGTAGTGCTTTTACAGCTATGAGCTTGCTAGGCGGAGCTGGATTAGGAAGCAGTTTATTAACTGGCGCAGTCCACTCACCTACCGACCAAATGGTAACCCCGATTAAATATCACTCTGTTGTTCGTGTTTTACCAATGTCATCACAACGAGAGCTAGAGCAAGTGAGAAAGCAAAACAGAAGAGATGTTCTTCAATCATTGAAAGTTTCTTTAGATAGCTTAGGTTATAGTACAACACACTATCAGCATAACCTTTCAAGATATATGAATGGTATGTCTGGTTCATATTCTGAAAGCATGGATATACTCGTCCGAAATGACCTAGAGCAATGCGTTGATTTTCACAATAAATTGTCTGATGGTAGTTTTAAGAATTCAGATATTATTCGAAGCACTCAACAGCGTAATTTATTTTTCTCATGCTCTATAATCGTTGAAGATACAGGCTCTCGAATTGTTAACTTATACGATTCATCTACTAATGAGGCAAAGCCTCACTTTGTGTGGACTAATTGGACGTTCCTTGATGTTTCTGGTGCCTGGCATGTTGAAGCATATAATGCTCTATCTATGGATAGTAACACTTACCTTTATTCTCCGTCTTTCTACTGGTTAACCTCACGTAATAACTGGGCTCAAGTTGATGTGGAAACAATGGACCGAGCAATTGAGCATGGCGTGATAACTCCAACTCCTCGATTAAAAGTATTAGATGGTTCTAACACAGTTATACCATTTTCGCTTGATGAAGCTTAGCTCTAATTAAAGTATTAACGGTTGCCTCATATGTGTAAGGGGCAACCTGCACATTCGACTGTTTAACCGCGTGTAACTTATGTAGATAGCTACTAGTAAGGTATTTTTGCAATACCTGAGATAATTCACCTTTTGCTAATTTAGCAATATTATTGACTCAGAAATGCCCCAAAGTTTGTTACACAACTGCTGGGTAATCAAAACTAAATATTATGCTTTAACTGATTTTCCCTTGATTCAATCCTCACTCCATTAAATAAAACAGGTGACCCACCTTAAAAATCTACAAATAGTTACAATAACTCAATAGCTTACTGATCATTACGCACGTATAAGCATATCAATTGTTTTTTGATAACTAATAATATATGGAAGTACATGATGTATAAGACATTAATTGCTATTACAGTAGCATCTACTTTTTTATCAGGTTGTGTCAGCGTACAGAACTATGATGATGCTATCACTTCTACAAACTACAGTTACTCACCATCTGAAACTCATAGCCAAGCTATGAATACGATGATGATGGCTTATAATATTGAACCTAAAAATCCAAACAACTTGGATGAGTTTACTGGTGATTATCACAAACGTTTAGCTAATCGTAGTAACTTAACAGGTGGAGCCTTCACAGCTATGAGCTTGTTGGGAGGTGCCGGGCTTGGAAGTAGCTTGTTTAGTGGTGTTATTCACTCTCCAACTGACAAGATGTACTTTGAAGTTCGCAATCATTCTTTGATTAGAGTGCATACATTAAACTCAATTGAAGAGCTTCCTGATATTGTAAAAAACAATCGAGAGGAAGTTGTTAGCTCGGTTAAGGATGCACTCAAAGCTCTCGATTATGATGTCACTCATTACAGATATGGCTTTGAATTGTACTTGCGCAAAGCCAAAGCTAGATACGTTGATGAAGTTGATCTTTTCGTAAGAAACGACTTAGAGCATTGTCAAACATACCATGCACAAATTAATGATGGCTCACTAACTGCCAATGTTGTGTTCAATAACGTAAGAGAGCGCGATAAGTTCCTTTCTTGTACCATAAAGTTAAGTGAATCATCTTCTAGGTTGGTTGTTGATGGCCAAACAGGGCAATTAAACTATGTTTGGTCGGTACTGCGCCCTCACAACGTTAATGATTCATGGCATGTTGAGACATACAATGCTATGTCTTTAGATGACAAAACCTATTTATATTCCCCTTCATTTCTATGGCTTAATGCTCGTAATCATTGGGCTGAAGTAGATGTAGAAACAATGGATCGAGCAATTGAGCATGGTGTAATAACTCCAACACCTCGATTAAAAGTGTTAGATGGTTCTAACAAAATTATACCGTTTTCGCTTGATGAAGCTTAACTCCAATTAAAGCCTTCAGAGATTGCCTCATATTGGTATGAGGCAATCTACAGTATTCAACTTCTGACCGTTTATTACCTATCCAAGTTACTAGTAAGGTCTTTTTGTCATGCAAGAGCTAATTTAGTGATATCACTAACTCAGAACTGTTCATCTTCGAGCCAACCCATGCCTGCCTGATTTATGCCCCAAAGTGAGTTTAAAAGCTAAAGGCTAGTCATAACTTATTCTTGTGTATTGGTTGCAAGGCTTATGCACGCCCTACACGGTGATAGGGAAACCTATAAATCTCCTTAAAGCCCTAAAGTTTTATAGATAGTTACAATAATTCAATCGCTTATAATCTCATGTGCATGTATAAGCTTATGTCTAATAATTAATTATTGAAAATACATGGAAGTGCATGATGAAAAAGACATTTATTGCTATTACTGCTGCTTCGGCCATTTTGACGGGTTGTGCTAGCGTACAAAATTATGATGAAGTTTTAAATGTAAATACATACTCATATGTCAGTTCTGCTGAACATAGTGACGCTATGAATCTTATGATGAAGGCTTTCGATGTAGAGCCTAAGAATCCGAATAATCTTGATGAGTTCACTGGAGATTACCACAGCCGATTAGCCCGCCGCAGTAACGTAACAGGTGGTGCATTTTCCGCAATGAGTCTTATCGGTGGTGCTGGTTTAGGAACCAGTTTATTAACGGGGGCTATCCACTCGCCTACAGATCAAATGCAGTTTCATGTTAAGTTTCACTGGATGTTCCGTGTACTGCCAGTTGAATCCCATGAATCACTACCAATGGTAGTTGCAAATAATAGAGATGACGTGGTCAGTTCAGTAAGATCTACACTTGATGACCTTGGTTATGATACTACTCACTATAAACACACTTTAGACCTATTTTTAGGTACTAATAAATATTCAGATGAGTCTGATTTTTTTGTTCGAAATGATTTACCCCAATGTGAAGTAATTCATCAGCAAGTATCCAACGGTTCACTAACTTACATGGATACTGTTAGAAGCACAAAAGAAAGCCATCTTTTTAACACCTGTGCTTTTTACCTAAATGATTCAGAATCGCGGCTGGTATATCAGCATAACGACGAAGACAATAGTCAAGCTCAAATGTACTATGTATGGGCAGCACGTCCTTTCCACATAGTTAATAGTGCGTGGCATATTGAAACTTTTAATGCACTAGCACTCGATGATAAAACCTTCTTGTATACACCGTCTTATTACTGGCTACCATCACGTAACAGCTGGGCTGAAGTTGATGTGGATACAATGGACAGTGCTATTGAACACGGTGTAATCTCTCCTACACCTAGACTTAAAGTATTGGATGGTACTGGCTCAGAACTACCATTTGGACTTAATGATGAGGTTTAACTGCTAAGTTAATTGAAAATATGCGCTTCATGAAATTGCGAGGCGCATATTTTGCCATTCTAGCAAGTTCTGGCATTGTTCCGTAATCTACAGCTATTGCAAATACTATAACTCGGAAGTGTTCAGGGCTGTCTTAGCTTGGACATTATGTGCTTTTTCCTGCAACCCTGATTGACCAACAACACTGTAATGGAGGTCGTTATGAGGAAGCAGACATCAAAGAGATGTAGTGGAGTAAAAAACCATTTAAGTTAGAGGAAATCTGGCGGTTCAGAACCCGTTTAGAAATAGAAAATGATCTGATGCAGCTTGCGCTACTTAACCTGGCTATAGTCAGTAAATTGCGAGCTAGCGATCTACTCCAACTTCATGTTTACGACGTAGCTTCACAAGGTGTGATTTATGATCGTGTTCAATGCGTTCAGCAGAAAACGGGGACTGACGTTCATTATGAGATCACACCAAAAACACAGCAAAGTATCAGTCGTTTTATTCATTCATTCTCTCTTGAAGCAAACAGTTATCTCTTTCCTAGCGCCCGCAGAAAGGGGCAGTCTATAAGCTACTCGTATTATCGCTCAATCATCAGATGCTGGGCTGGTAAGCTAGGCCTGAATCCTGATTATTATGGGACGCACTCCATGCGTCGTACAAAAGCCACACTCATTTATGCCAGGACGAAGAACACTAGGGCAGTGCAAATATTGTTGGGCCACTCGAAGTTGGATAACACAATTCGCTATCTTGGTGTTGAGTTAGAAGATGATTTGAGGCTTTCGGAGCAAACTGAATGCTAAGTGGGTTTTTCAGGCTTCTTGATACCTTAAGAAGCCTTTGCCCCTTTCCTTCTTAGCGGCTCATGTTCGACATCTTACCTCAACCGCCATTTCCCCTAGCACAGCTTATAAATAGGTAGGCACCAAAAAGCACTTAAACACACATTTGACACTGATTTTATACGACTCTATTCGCGTTTAACGTTGGTAATATTCCAGAATTTATCTTCATTGAAAATTAACCATATATTTCAATGGTTTTTCATGGTAACGACCAGTGATATGATATCATTTTCTTAACGGGCATAGAGTTATGGGGCATGCATTTCTACGACAAGGGCTAACAGCTCTTGCTAATACAGTAAACCAAGACCCTAATGGTTGGTTTCAGGGACATATTGGTGCTTCAGTGATTGCGGGTACTTTTCTTTTAGACTCTGGTGATCTTAACGCTGAAACCCGAGAAGCCCTCCTTATTCGTCTAAATACAATTGTTGAGCAACACCCTGAATTTTTTCGTGAACTACCTGATAGTCTATTAATTTCCCCTCACTCATTGATCGCGCAATTAGACCAATGCGCAAACAGCCTGAGTCGCTCAGGCCATGGAGTGATATACGGTACTCTTACCTTGAAAACCATTACTGAGGCCCCCGAGCTTGCGCAAGAATCCATATTGAATGCAGTTATTCAACTGATGGAAAATACTAAGCAAGACAAGTGGGATCGCTACTACGGTATTAGGGATTACCGCCAATATCTTAGTGAAACAAAATACTCAGATATCACTATTGAACAGGCGTGCGAAAAAGCCATCTATATGAGTGGTCAAAACGTTTTCCTAGATTCCGATGACCACTTCTTCACTGGCGAAAAAATCCACGGTATTACACATGCTCAGGCCGTAATGGAGCTAAAGCGACTCGGATTTGATGAGTTAGCACATAAAGCAGTAAAACAGGTCTTATTACAACTTGATTTGAATGAAAAACATCCTTCAGTAGGGCTGTCACAACCCAAGCCTAAGGAATTTGATCTTAACCTTCCAGAGCTGTGGTCTGAAGGGTTTACTGAGTTTCATCAGATTAAGTTAGCCTACAGTGCAAATGAAATCTTTAAGGGGCTTGGGGACTCCAGTGTAAGGCCGTCAGCTTTGGCCTCTCTTTGGGGGGCGGTCAATCTAATGACCTAAGTCAATGTGCCCCTGATGGCAAATAAAATCTCGCCATCATAGGGCCGCCTCAAGAATGCACGACAAATCTTGCTCTCCTTCTGAAAAACGCTGGTTTCCTTCAAGTGTAGTGGATGAGTAAATTTGACCACATGAATAGATGTTTGCAAAACCTGAATTAATTCGTGAAATACTAATTTAGCAAACTCACTGATACGGAATTGTCCAAAAGTGAGTTAGTACTGTCGGCTCTAGCTTTGTCGGCTCTAGCTCACTTATACCTCAAACGTGCCCAATCAAAAATTGATAGTTGAGTGAGCTGGCTACTCAATTCAATGATGCTGTGAGTACATGGAATTGTTTGAAACCAATCGACAGTCCGTCTATATCCTGTCTCTATCAATATGATAGCACTGTCAATTAAGATGTTTACTTGACGACTGCAAGCACGTCTCTGAACGAATTATCTCCTAACTATCAATGACTTTTCGACATTTAGCGCCAGTGATCTGCCAAGAAAATTGATAAAAGTGTAATCGTTGTCATCTTTGTTTTAGCGGAATAGAACTTGCTGTGAGAGGGAGTACAGGAAGGCTTTACAGGTAGTAAATAACAGTTCTGTTGCTTCATAAAGTAAGGAGTACTTTTATGGCAGGTAATACAGTAGTTTTAATGATTGTTGTGGGATATTTGTTTTTTTTAATTGGAATAGGCATTTATTCATCAAAGAAAATTGGTGACTCAGAAGATTTTCTGGTTGCAGGAAGAAGGCTTGGACCTTTTTTGATTGCTGGTACTTTGGCGGCGACTGAAATAGGTGGTGGCTCGTCATTAGGGGTGGTCGAAAAGGCCTATGGTGAATGGGGTTTCTCTGCGTTGTGGTATGTTGCGACGATGGGGGTGACATTTACCATCATAGCGTTGGTGGCACCGATGCTAAGGCGGGCAATGGTAAAAACCATCCCTGAGTTTTTCCGAAAGCGATATGACAAACCGTCGGCGCTTTTCACCTCGGTGATTATGATATTACCCCTGATTGGCTTAACGGCAGTACAGTTCATTGCCTCGGGTGTCATTCTATCTGTCATTATGGACTGGGACTACACAACATCCGTTATTGTCATCTCTTGCGTTGTCATCATTTATTCCATGTTGGGTGGTTTATGGTCCGTCTCATTAACTGACTTCACCCAGATGCTAATGATTGTGTTCGGCATGCTTGCTGTCGTGCCTTTTTCACTTGATCTTGTCGGGGGCTGGGATGTTGTTGTTGCCAATACAAGTTCCGAGAGGTTGTCATTTACCCAAGGGATCGGTGTACCCACTATTGTGAGCCTCATATTAATTTACGCCGCTTCTTTTATTTGCGGTCAGGAGGTGACTCAACGCTTATACGCGGCCAAAAATGGTCGGACTGCTTTGGTAGGTAGTTTGCTAACAGCATTGGTGTTTTTTGCTTTTGCTATGATTCCAGCAGCGCTTGGAATCATTGCTCGAACTATGGTTGATTTGGGTATGATAGATGGCTCTGCCATCGTGGAAAATGGTGCGCGCTACGCCCTCCCAACCTTAGCCGTACAAGTGATGCCACCAGTATTGGTTGGGCTTTTATTTGCGGGGATTTCTTCGGCGACGATGTCATCGGCTTCATCTGACTTATTGGGTGCTGGGTCTATTTTTGCCAATGATATTTACAAGGTCTACGTCAATCCCGATGCTGATCAGGCGACGCTGCTGAAAGTGGCACGGTTGACCATACTTGCGATTGGTCTTTTTTCTATTGCCGTCGCTGTGCTAAATACCGGCGCCATTATTTCAATATTGATGTTCTCGTTTAGTCTTCGGGCAGGGGGGACATTAGTTCCTTATTTACTTGGCCATTATTATCAAAAAGGCAGTAAGCAAGGTACTTGGGTATCATTAGGACTAGGCACATTGGGTATTCTTGCCGTGAAATATGAATGGGTAAATTTCTTTGGATTAGATGGTATCTTCCTTGGTTTGTTACTCAGTGCTGTTGGGTATTTCTTGTTCAGCTATATATATCCTAATACAAAACCTATCTCAGACTATAGAGTTGAGCAGCCTGAAGAGTCGGTTGAAGATACTGAGAAGGTTAGCCAACATACAACCAAACACTCCTAATAGCGATTTAAGGCATTCGTGATAAAAAATAATGTTCTAGCCATTGAAGGGGGAAGTTAAGTCTTCTCCCTTATCTAATTAGCTGTATTCTTTACACCGATATTGCTGTCACCTCCACCAATATCATTTTGATAGCCCAAGATATTGTTTTGATATCGTCTTTCCACTTAGTGATACCCGTTATTATCTAGTTGATAAAGCAGGGGATTATTCGGCATGAAAAAAGTGACATGTGTCCCGACGGTGATCCCACTTTTGATGAAAATCCCGACTGCGCTCACGAATCTTTGTCTTAGCCGATCCGTTTCAGCAGTTTGGCGTGTTTGTTGCCTTTTAAGTATTCAAGACATCAATAACGTTCCGTAAAAGCCATTAGGTCGAACGCATGGTGCAGGAATAACAATGAGAATGCGAAAAGGCAAATAACATGATTGAACAATATCTAACGCCTGATACCCCTGCTCAGGCACTTGAATTCAAGCAGCAGCATGGCAGTGAAGCCATCTGGTTTGCAGGCGGATCCAAAATCAATGCAGCACCAACCAAAACCGACAAAACTGTTGCTATTTCTTTGGGCAAACTGAATCTCTCCCATATCGAGCAGCATGGCGATAGCTTGCATATCGGTGCAATGTGCCACATTCAGCAACTGATAGACCACGAACTGGTCCCGGTGGCGTTGAAACAATCTGCAGCCTTTATCTACTCCCGTCACATCCGTAACCAGGCCACTTTGGGCGGTGAAATTGCCGCACGCCAGCCAGAAGCTTTGCTGGTGCCAAGCTTGATTGCCCTGAAAGCCAAATTGAAGCTGGCTAACGGCCAAGAAGTCGATGTTGAAGATTACATCAATAGTGAAGAGCGCGAGCTTATCGCTACCATCATTATCCCAGACAGAAACCTGACTTGTATCGGTTACAACATTGCCCGCTCAGCGGCAGGGTTAGCGATTGTGACTGCTGCGGTATCCATTGATAAGCAAGGGAATAAAGTGATAGCGCTTGATGGCGTGTCACCGTTGCATCAAGGTGCTGCCCGCCCGGTACGCCTTCGTGATGTTGAAGCGCAAGATTTGAAAGGGGAGCTGCTAGAGCAAGCAGTTGCCGATGCCATTTACCCGGAAGCCGATATCCGCGGCAGTGTGGAGTACAAGCGATATATCGCAGGCGTTGTAATCACGGATTTGATGGCTGAATGTCAGCACTTGGTAGAGGAAGCATAATCATGACGATTCAATTTACCTTAAATGGCCGCCCTCAATCTTTGGATTGCCGTCTTGGTGAAAATGTTCAGACATTGCTTCACTCTATGGGCTATCACTCGGTTCGCAACAGTGATGATGGCTGGGGATATGCTGGATCCGATGTGATCTTGCTCAATGGTGAACTGATCAATGCCTCACTATTGATTGCCGCCCAGCTTGAAGGTGCGGAAGTGAAAACCGCGGAGTCTTTGGGTGAGTGGAACCAATTGAGCTTGGTTCAACAGGCGATGATCGATGTGGGTGTGGTGCAATCTGGCTACAACGATCCAGCACTGGCGTTGATCTTGACTGAAATGCTGGAGCGTATTCCACAGCCGAACCGCGATGAAATAGATGATGCGCTATCAGGCTTGTTTAGCCGCGATGCCGGTTATCAGCAGTTCTATGAAGTGGTCGAGTTGGCGGTGAAACGCCTTGGCGATCCTGCCTATACCCAGCAATTTGCCCCAGAATTCCGCGATGACTTGGCTGTGGTCGGCAAGAACTGTCCGAAGATTGACTCGGCGAAGATGGTGCAGGCCAAGCCTTGTTATGTTGAAGACCGCATCCCAGCCAATGCTTGTGTTATCAAGATGCTGAGAAGCCCGCATGCCCATGCATGGATCAAGCATCTGGATGTTTCCAAAGCCGAAGCGCTGCCAGGCGTGGTATCGGTGATCACCCATAAGAACTGTCCAGATATTCCTTACACGCCAGGTGGCCAGAGTGCCCCTGAGCCGTCACCGCTCGATCGTCGCATGTTCGGCCAGAAACTGCGCCATGTGGGTGACCGCGTTGCCGCAGTAGTGGCCGAATCGGTGGAAATTGCCGAGCAGGCATTGAAGCTTATCGCCGTCGAGTACGATGTGCTTGAACCTGTGATGAGTATTGATGAGGCGATGGCTGCCAATGCCCCAATCATTCACAATGAGCCTATCGAGTACGGTGTCGGTGCGCCGGATGACTTGGAAGAGCAGAACCGTCATGCCGATCCGCGTGAAGGTAAGCTGATTGTGAACTTCCCGATTGGTTGCTTCCCGCGCAAGAACATTGCCGCCAGTGTTCGCGGTCATATCGGTGATCTCGACAAGGGCTTTGCCGAAGCCGATGTGATCATCGAGCGTACTTACGAGTCGAAGCAGGTCCAGCAATTACCGGTTGAAACCCATATCTGTTATAGCTACATGGATGGCGACCGCATCGTGATGCACGATTCGACTCAGGTGCCTTGGCACGTACGCCGTCAGGTTGCCAAAATCCTTGATGTGAAGCAGAACAAAGTACACATCGTCAAAGAGCGTGTTGGTGGTGGATACGGCTCGAAGCAAGATATCTTATTGGAAGATGTGTGTGCGTGGGCAACTTGGACCACAGGCCGTCCGGTGTATTTCCATCATACCCGTGAAGAAGAATTCATCTGTAACTCGACCCGCCACGTTGCCAAAGTGACGGTTAAACTCGGCGCTAAGAAAGACGGTACGTTGACCGCGATTGATATGGACTTCCGTGCCAATACCGGCCCTTACGGTAACCACGCGTTGACGGTACCTTCAAACGGCCCTGCTTTGTCACTGCCACTGTACCCGTGTGACAACGTCGACTTCAGGGTAACGACGTACTACTCCAACATTTGTCCAACTGGAGCCTATCAGGGCTACGGTGCGCCGAAAGGTAACTTTGCCCTAACCATGGCGATGGCCGAAATGGCAGAAGAGCTCGGTATCGACCACCTTGATATGGTTGAGAAGAACCGTGTAGTTGAAGGCCAAGAGCTGAAGATCCTTGCGGCTATCGGTGAAGGTAAAATGCCGACCTGTGCTCCGAAAGTTCACAGCTGTGCACTTGAACCTATTCTGCGCGAAGGCCGCAAACTGATTGAGTGGGATAGCCCGAAACAGGATAGCGGTGAGTGGAGAGTAGGCCGTGGTGTGGCGATTATCCAGCAGAAATCCGGTATTCCAGATATCGATCAGGCTAACTGCCAGATCAAGATGGCATCGGACGGGACCTTCATTGTCCACTCAGGTGCTGCCGATATCGGTACCGGTCTCGATACTGTGATCAGTAAACTGACCGCCGAAGTGCTTTGCTGCCCGATGGATGAAATTACCGTTCACTCTGGTGATACCGACCATGCACCGTTTGATAAGGGCGCCTACGCCTCATCAGGGACTTGTTTCTCTGGTAATGCAGCCAAGCGTGCTGCTGAAGCGATGCGCGAGAAAATCCTTAACTACGGTGCGGAAATGCTGGGTGAGCCAGTTGAAGATGTCACCATCGTCGCGCCGGGCCTTGTAAAAGGTAAGCAAGGTGAGGTGAGCTATTTCGATATTGCCCACAAAGCTGAAAGCGGAACCGGCTGGGGACAATTACTGGCTTCAGGCTGTTTCACTACACCGGAATTTGCTTTCCCATACGGCGCTAACTTCGCCGAAGTGGCGGTCAATACCCGTACTGGTGAAATCCGACTTGATAAGTTCCATGCCTTGCTCGACTGCGGTACCCCGGTTAACCCGGATTTGGCCCTTGGTCAGATTTATGGTGCCAGCATGCGAGCCATCGGCCACAGCTTATTTGAAGAGCTGATTTACGATGAGCAAGGTGTGCCTGTGACCCGTGATTTGAAGAGCTATGGCGCGCCGATGATTGGCGATATACCTCGCGACTTCAAAGCGGTGTTGGTACCAAGTGACGATCCGGTTGGCCCTTACGGTGCAAAATCGATTTCTGAAATTGGTGTTAACGGTGCAGCGCCTGCCATAGCCAGTGCGATTCATGATGCATGTGGTGTTTGGATGCGAGACTGGCACTTTACCCCAGAGAAAATTTTACAAGGTCTGAATAAGCTTTAATCAATGCATAAGCGGCTGTTTCCAGGGGATGGGAAATGGCCGTTTTGTTTTTCAGCCACGGTTTACCGGGCTGGTGATATGGCAATTACGCCGTCATGACTTGGCGAGTATCGACTGGTTTCCACTAACTGGAGGCAAGTCAGGGTATCAGCGGGTAGGCAGGCACAGGCTCTGGTAGAGCTTGTTGTAAAGGGCCCAGGAGTTTCTGGCTAGGTTATCGATTCATAGATTACGGATGGAACTGAAATGAAACTGCTTTATAACGTGGAAGACAGGCCTCCTATGGGCGCAGCGATCCTCCTTGCTCTTCAACATATGCTTGCCGCAATGGGGGCGATCATTGCCGTTCCTTTGGTGGTCGGTAGCGCAATTGGCCTACCTACCGATCAAATGGTGATCTTGGTCAATGCTGCCCTGATGGTATCGGGCGTGGTGACTATCATCCAGTGCAAAGGGGTAGGTCCTGTTGGGATCCGGCTCCCGGTGGTGATGGGAACCAGCTTTACCTTTGTCGCCATCTCTATTTCCATTGGGATGGACTCAGGCATTTCCGGGATATTTGGCGCATCACTGATCGGTTCGCTGGTGATGATTATCGGTAGCCGTTTCATGCCACAAATCCGCAAGCTGTTTCCGCCAGTGGTATCCGGCACTGTGGTCGTGTTGATAGGTCTGACAATTTTACCCGTATCTGTCGACTGGTTCGCGGGTGGCTTTGTCGGGCAGGAGCATTACGGTCAAATTAACAACTTGATGCTGGGGTTACTGGTGTTAGTGGTTGTTATCGTCTTGTCGCAGTTGGGAAAAGGGTTGGTCTCTGCCGCCGCCATCGTGATCGGTATGATGGTTGGCTACATTGTAGCGATCTTCATGGGTGTGGTTGACTTTACGCCGGTAAGAGAAGCCAAGTTCTTCTCCTTGCCAGAATTAATACCGTTCGGATTGAGCTTCACCGTCAGTGGCGTTATCGGGATGTCTATCGCTTATCTGGTCACTATCATGGAGTCGACCGGTGACTTCTTGGCCTTGAGTGATGCAACCCATACCAAATTGACCGGGAAGAAACTGTCTAAAGGGATCTTGTGTGACGGTGTTGGTAGTGCCCTTGCCTCTGTATTTGGTGCAACCCCATTTTCATCCTTCAGCCAGAACGTCGGTATTGTATCGATTACCGGTGTAGCCAGCCGCCATGTGGTTGCGGTGACCGGTGTGATCATGTTGATTGCCGGTATGTTCCCGAAACTGGGCGGTATTGTGGTTACGATACCTTCTCCGGTACTCGGGGGAGCTGGACTTGTGATGTTCGCCATGATCATCTCGGCCGGTATCGGCATCCTGTCACGAATTAATTTTACCAAACGCAATATGCTTATCATCGCTGTCGGTGTGGCCTCGGGAATGGCGGTTACCGTTCGTCCTGAAATCTTGACCTATATGCCAGATTCAATGCGCGTCATCCTAGGCTCGGGCATTACTACGGGTTCTTTGGTGGCACTGGGCCTCAATATTGTTTTGGGCATTAACCGTGCTGATGAAGCTGAAAGTGCGAATGAAAAACGTGAAGCGTTGAAAGAGCAAATCAAAGAGTGTGAAGAGTGTGAAAAAGCTCTGGCCGAGGAAGAGGCTGTGCAGTCACGCGAACAACAAGTTTGAGCCCTACAACAGAACGAATTTAATAAAAATAAACGCTGGAAATAACGGTGTCCCTACCACTGACCAGCACAGAAAGATAAGAGGTAATCATGGAATATACCCAATCTATTAAAGCAATTAGAGCGTCTATCATGGATATCGCTAGAGTTGTCGACAAACCGGAAGACATAGAGCAGAACATCCGCTTTATTGAAGATGGTTTGATGTTAGTCGACAACGGGCGTATCGAGTGGATTGGCGAATGGGAGGAGGGTAAAGATAAAATCCCATCGACAGTTCGTATTCGCAGCTACCCTGGCAAGATTGTCATGCCAGGTTTTGTCGATACCCATATCCACTACCCACAGGCCGAAATGGTTGGTGCCTATGGCGAACAACTATTGGAATGGCTGAATAACTACACTTTCCCGACTGAAGCCCGTTATAAAGACAAAGACTACTCTCGCGAAATGTCGAACTTCTTTATCAAGCAGCTATTACGAAACGGTACCACAACCGCCTTGGTGTTTGGCACGGTACACCCTGAATCGGTTGATGCGTTGTTTGAAGAAGCCGAGAAGATAAATATGCGGATGATCGCCGGGAAGGTGATGATGGACCGCAATGCACCGGAGTACCTGCTTGATACCCCAGAAATTGGCTATAACCAAACCAAAGAATTGATAGAGCGTTGGCATAAACGAGGCCGTTTATTGTATGCCATCACGCCGCGTTTTGCGCCGACATCGAGTCCTGAACAGCTAGCCATGGCCGGGCGCCTAAAAGAAGAATATCCAGACACCTATGTTCATACCCATTTATGTGAGAACAAAAATGAAATTGAATGGGTGAAAGAGCTCTATCCTGAGCAAGATGGTTATCTTGATGTCTATCACCACCACGGTTTGACCGGATCAAAGAGTGTGTTTGCCCACTGTATTCACCTTGAAGACGAAGAGTGGGATTGCCTGCAGGACACAGACTCGGCGGTTGCGTTCTGCCCAACGTCGAATCTTTATCTTGGCAGTGGCTTGTTCAAGTTACAGGAAGCCTGGAAACGCAAAGTGAAAGTGGGTATGGGCACAGATATCGGTGCGGGAACAACTTTCAATATGATGCAAACGCTCAATGAAGCCTACAAGGTCATGCAATTACAGCAACACCGCTTGTCGGCATTCGAGGCGTTTTATCTAGCGACGCTAGGTGGGGCGAAAGCACTATCTCTTGATCACCTGATTGGTAACTTCGAGGCAGGAAAAGAGGCTGATTTCGTCATTATCGACCCGTGCTCGACACCATTGCAGCAGCTGCGCTACGACAGTTCTAAAAATCTAGCGGAGAAATTGTTCATGCTAATGACCTTGGGCGATGACCGCAGTATCTACCGAACCTATGTCGATGGCCGCTTAGTATACGAAAGAGGTTAAATTTTACGCAAACGGTTTCGGTGGAAAATAATTTTTTGACAATGCAGGGTGAGTGAAGCGTATAATCGCCGCCAATTTACCTTGCCCAGCCCCGGTTATTTACTCTAGGGATATTCCTATATGGACATTGATGGGTTCTGTTAACTGGGGTTGTGTCGATAAAAGTCAGCAACATTTATTACGTGACGGAGATGTCACAGCCCCTAAAAAGCAATCGATTGCGACGGGGCGGGTTGAGAGGAAGCTCAACATTTTTCAGGTGATTAGGCTAAGTGCCTGACACTAAATTTTACAAGGAATCACATCATGTCTGAAAATAGTTCGATTCATCATGAATCTACAGTAGTAGCAGAAGACACACCCCGAAAAGGCGGGTTGGATGGGTATTTTAAGATTTCCCAGCGCGGCAGTAGTGTAAAGCAAGAAGTGGTTGCCGGTTTGACGACATTCCTGGCAATGGTTTACTCAGTCATTGTTGTACCGAGCATGCTAGGTGCTGCTGGGTTTAACCAAGGAGCGGTATTTATCGCGACTTGTTTGGTTGCCGCGTTTGGTTCGCTGTTAATGGGGCTTTGGGCAAACCTGCCGATGGCTATTGGTTGTGCGATCTCCCTTACTGCGTTTACCGCATTTAGTTTGGTACTGGGGCAGGGGATCAGCATTCCCGTTGCTCTGGGTGCCGTATTCTTAATGGGTGTGGTGTTTACCGCCATTACCGTCACAGGTGTACGTCAGTGGATATTGACTAACTTGCCGTCCGGTATTGCGCACGGGACCGGGATCGGTATTGGTCTGTTCTTGCTATTGATTGCCGCTAATGGTGTTGGCTTGGTGGTGCAGAACCCTCACGCGGGCCTGCCTGTAGCACTGGGTGAATTTACGTCACTGCCTGTAATAATGTCGATTGTTGGTCTAGCTGCGATTTTCGGTCTTGAGAAGCGCCAGATCCCCGGTGGTATTCTGCTGGTGATTGTGGCTATTTCTATCTTCGGTCTGATCTTCGACCCGAACGTAACCTATCAAGGTCTGTTTGCGATGCCATCGTTTGGCGCGGAAGGTGAATCGCTATTGGGCACCATGGATATTATGGGCGCATTGAACCCAATCGTGATCCCAAGTGTGTTGGCATTGGTGATGACCGCTATTTTCGATGCAACCGGTACTATCCGTGCAGTTGCTGGTCAGGCGAATCTGCTGGATAAAGACGGTCAAATCATTGATGGTGGCAAGGCACTGACTTCTGACTCCGTCAGTAGTATTTTTGCTGGTTTTGTTGGCGGTGCGCCAGCGGCTGTATATATCGAATCTGCTGCAGGTACTGCAGCGGGTGGTAAAACGGGCCTGACCGCAACGGTTGTTGGTGGTCTGTTCGTATTGCTACTGTTCTTGTCGCCAATCAGCTATTTGGTCCCTGCTTACGCAACGGCTCCGGCTTTGATGTACGTTGGTCTGCTGATGATGAGCAACGTGAGTAAATTGGATATGGCTGATTCGGTTGATGCATTATCTGGCCTGATGTGTGCTGTGTTCATCGTTCTTACCGGTAACATCGTCACCGGTATCATGCTGGGCTTTGGCTCATTGGTTATTGGCCGTGTTATTTCAGGTGAAGCGAAACGCCTGAACGCGGGTACCGTGATTATCGCTATTGTGCTGGTGGCCTTCTACGCTGGTGGCTGGGCAATTTAATTACCGTCACATCGCGTAACGTTTTAGTCGATATAAGTAACGCCCCTCATTGAAAAATGAGGGGCGTTTTTGTTATCTGACTCGTAAAACGAAAAATCACTTAATTGCGATAGTTATTTATTCTATAAAGTAAGACGTTATTAACTATGTGATGATGAGGTGGGTAGTACTGTATTTATATTATTTATTTTCTTAGTGATGGAATAGGATATCTTCATTAGTTGAGGTAAATAGTAGAGCCTTCTCCTCTTTTATTAATTGTGCCGCAGAGGAAGGCGTCACTGCGCCAACTTCACCTTTTGATCTTAACGTTAATGATTCCCATGCGTAATCTTTATATTTTATTGTCTGGGTGTATTGAATTAATACTTTCACTTTCCCCTCACTTTGTTGTTTTGTTTGCGTGTTGTTATTGTGTTGTTAATCCTAGCGGGGCTAACGGCATTTAGCATCAGGTAAAAATGAAATGTTAGTTTTATGTTGTGATTATTGAGCTTAAGTTGGAGCGGTGTTATTGCTAATGGATGGTAAAAAGGGTGGCGTTGTCGTTTTTCTCGGTATTTTTTTCCCTGTATGTTTTATTGCTGGGATTATTCTTAAGCCGCCAACAGCTGATATGGAAGGGTTTCGTTGGACGCAAACGTCAAATCAAAATGATTGGGAAGTTACTCTACCTAAACAAGAAGGTTTCAGCGATGAGATATTAGTCGATCTGCACAAACAGGTAACCTTGCGAAAAACCAAGAAAGTGCAGTCTTTATTGATAGCGCGGAATGGAAAATTGGTGTTTGAGCAATACTATCCGGTACAAAGTTCTGCGGATGGTACGCCGATGCCAATGTATTATCCTGCCTCGCCTGATACCTATCATCAAATGCGGTCTGTCACTAAAACTATCACCTCAACCTTGATCGGTAATCTGCTCTATCAACAAGCGATACCGAGCAAAGATGTACCATTGTTTGATTATTATCAGGATGAAGTGGTGGCCGATGTTGAGCGCAAGCAGCCCATAACTATAAGACATGCACTCGATTTCAACAGTGGATTAGATTGGAGTGAATGGGGCGCCTATCCAAGTGATGCAATGGGGATGTGGTTATCGCAGGATCCTTACCAGTATATATTTGATAAACAAATGGCCTACCAGCCCAATGAAGTGTTTGTGTATCAAGGTGCAATGAGTGTATTGCTCGGTGGTGTTGTTGAAAACATTACGGGAATGAACCTAAGGCAATATGCAGAACAAGCGTTATTTACTCCGCTTGGTATCAATCATTATGATTGGTTTGCCCATGAAGTGACCGGTGAGTATTTAGGCTCCTCTGGATTGTATTTACGTTCACGTGATCTAGCCAAACTTGGACAGCTTTATCTCAATAAAGGGGAATGGCATGGGCAACGCATCTTTTCGGAAAACTGGGCGGATGCGAGTTTACAACCGAGAGGAAAGTTTTGGCCCAACAAAGCGATAGAATATGGCCACAATTGGTGGTTTCCATTAATTTCCGTTGATGGAGAGAGGCTGACTGTTGCTGGGATGCGCGGTTACGGCGGTCAGGAGATGTTTATTATTCCAGAGTTGAAGCTAGTTATAACGATGACATCCGGGGCTTTTATTGGCCAAGATGAAGATTATCCATTCAAGTTAATCGTCGATTATATTTTGCCCTCACTCGGAATAAAGAAAGCAAAATATATAGGGCTTTTATAGGTTAACGCCAAGAGGTGAAAGATGAATAAGGGGCTGTATATCGCCATGGCTGCTGGCGTGTTGTTTTTTATGATCATTACATTAAGCAGCAAAGAAAGGCAGCCTATTAATGCGGCTTTACCTGATCAGCCTTCGTTCGTGATATCGACCGCATTTGATGGCCGCTGGGAAGGCAAAAGGATTGATATTAGCGGTGATAAAATTTGTTTGGAAACCCGAGTGATCGGCACAATAGAGCAGGGCGAGGTCAAGTTGACCTTGATGTATAACAACACCTTACTTCGCGGTTGGATCTCAGAAGATGGCACGTTGGAACTCTATGCGGATAGTCCGCGCTGGGGGTACCGTTTTACCGGTATGGCACAAAATAACCGTATGACGGAGAATGGAGAGTGACAAATGCACCGTGTAACGGTGAGTGGAATATAGAGAAAAAGGCGCCGTAAATATTCATTTTGTACAGACATTTAGCTTTACGGAAAAGTTATTGGTTTCATCCGCCAGACAAACTGTTTGGCTCAATATCACATTTTCCTTTATTTTGGTGCTTGGCATTAAATACTTTTCACCCCTCGTCGTTTTTTAATATCAGTCATTTTAATTATTAAATGTAATCGACGGGAAGGTATATATGGTATTTGAGAAAGTGTGGTCATGGGTTGGCATAGTAATATTGATATTTGGTACATCAGTCGTGTTTGCGCAGGAATCCGAAAATGAAATTTTAGAGCTTTTTGTCGTTCCTTATCATGTTCAAATTAGTGATGGCGAAACACGGAAAATGTCAGCGAATGCATTTTATGCTGATGGCACCTATGTTCGAGACGTGCAAGGTGTTGAGTGGCGCAGTAGTGATCCCGAGAGTGTTTCGATTGCTCGGAATGGGACAATTTTTGCTGTGAAGCCTGGCGCTGTAAGCATTTATGCAACTTTAAATGGCTTTGAATCAGCCCAGCCCGGAACGGTTATTGTCGGTGAGTCATCGGTTGAACAATTGGATATTGAAATGAACAACACCAATGTCATGGTGGGAAAGACGGTTGATGTTAAGGTGATGGCGACTTTCAGCGATGGTGAAGTAGAAGATATTACCGGCGCTGTGACTTGGCAGCGTGTGACCAATGATGATGCGTTTGAAGTGGATGGGCGCCAGCTGACAGGTTTAAACCAAGGTTATGGGTATTTGATAGCGCATTTTGATGGTAATAAATCAGATGCGGTTCGCATCGATGTTAATGATTCCGGGTACTTGGACTTGATGGTGTTGCCGGGAGCGACGACGATGGCTGTTGATTCAAGTTTCACACCGACCCTTAGAGCGTTTACCTCATCTGGAATGGTTAATATTGATGCTAAAGAGGCAAGCTATGAGATGAGTGTCCCTGGCATTGTCAAAGCGAATAGTGATGGTTCTTTAACGGCAATTGCGAGTGGTGAAGTCGCTGTTTACGCTATTGCGGGCAATATTAAAAGCAGCCAGCCAATGTCAGTGACCGTAGAATAATCCTGCTATCCCCAAGTAACGCTCTAATCGGTACTTGGGGATATGATAGCCCCATAGGCTCACTAAGATTTGAGTCTGTTGTGTTGACTTGACTGCTGTTTTTTATCATTCCTTATTTTAGTGCGTTTGTCGTAATAGCATTGAGTGCTTTACTGACTTTCTCTATCACAGAGCGACACTTTTCATCTTCCATGTGAATGACATGACGGCCTGACAGATAGGTCGGGTTGTTGTACATCACCCAGACATTTTTGCTTTCATCCTCAAACACCAAAAATTTTTGCGGCAGGTCGATAGCCGCTGTTTGTTGGCAGGACATAATGACCGAGCCGACTTTGGGGTTACCGAAGATCAATAGCTCTGTTGGTCGTAAATCAACGCCTACTTTCTTTGCCGACTTGCTGTGCTCTACATGGGCAAAGAGGGTCATGCCTTTATCGTTTAAAACCTGTTTTAGCTTGGCAACGGTTTCTGGGACTGTATAGGGGCTTTTTATTGAAACTAGCCCGTTGTCTGCCAATGCGGGGTAGCTAACATTAATGAAAAATAAAAAGAGTAACAGTTTGATTTTCATTTGTTTATTCTCCATTAATAGAATTATCCGCGCACGTTTTTAACGAAATGAACTATAGCCAAGTACCTTGTAGTCATTTGGGTATAGCTGTGAAGACTAGATTTAGCAACAAGGTCAAGAAAGGACGTTGAGCAAGGGAAGGGGGATCCATGTACATAGGTGAAGCGGCGAAAAAATCCGGTGCTTCGGAACGGGCAATTCGGCTGTATGAGTCCATGGGGCTGCTGAAAGTATCGAGATCAGGAAACTATCGTGTTTTTTCTGAGGCTGATATTGAATTTATTCGTCTGATTAAAGAGGGGCAATCTCTCGGGCTTCATCTTTCAGAGTTGAAAGAGCTGGTTGATGGCGAGCAGGACTTTAATTGGGCCAAAGTGTTGAAGCTTCTTGAAGAGAAGCAAGAGAGCATAGCATCTCAAATAAGAATGCTTGAAGTGCAATATTCACGTGTTGGTGAATACCGCCAAGCGATTAAGCAGTGTGACTCTTGACTCTGACCCTAGGGTCAAGGTTTAAGATGCCTCTAGCCCAAAAAAGGAGGTACTGTGATGAAAAAAGTCTTGGTTATCAACGCGAACCCAAAGCAAGAAAGTTTATGCCAGTCTTTGGCGGAGCACTATGCCAGCATTGCCGGCAAAAAACATGAAATCAAACAAGTGAATCTTGCTGATATGTCGTTCGAGATGGATCTTCAGCAAGGTTATGATAAGGAAACCCTGCTGGAAGAGGATTTGAAAGGCTTTCAGCAAAACGTGACTTGGGCTGAGCACATTGTCATTGTTAGCCCGGTTTGGTGGGGCACGGTGCCAGCCAAATTTAAAGCGGTGATTGATCGGACGTTCCTGCCTGGCTTTGCGTTTAAATATCAAGAGGGCAAATCGATACCGCAAAAGCTTTTGAGCGGGCGGACCTCAGAATTGATCATTACCCTCGATACGCCGCCATTTTGGTATAAGTACGTTCAGGGCAATCCGATTTATAAACAATTGAAGCACACGATTTTGAGTTTCACGGGCATTAAAAATCAAACATCGACCTATTTGGGACCGGTGTTAACTGCAACCGAACAACGCCGTCAGTCGTGGTTTGAGGTCGTTTCCAAGCGGGCGGCACAGCTTTAAAGCTCTTGCTTAAGAGCTCCTGCTTAAGAGCTCTGTAACCACTTTACAACGAAGTCAGCGATGCTATGAGGGGTGTTTAAATCCAAGTAAGGGAGTTGGCATCCTTCTGGTGCAGGCTGATCACTGGCAAAGGCAATAATGTTTTCATCGTTTGGGTAGAAAAGCGGTTTGCCGTAGCTTGGGCGGTGCACTTCTATCTTTGCGATAGGTTGGTCGCGAAACCCTTCAACCAAAATCAGATCAAGCTGGCTGTGATCCAATTGCGATAGGCACTCATCAAGTTGAGGTTCTTCCCGCTCAGGCTCTGGGTATTCGAAATACAACATGTGCCTTTCTTTCGTTGCGAGCAGTGTTTGACTACAACCGGCATGGCGTAAACGATAGCTGTCTTTACCGGGTTTGTCCGAATCGATATTGTGGTGGCTGTGTTTAACTAAGCCAATACGAAACCCCTTAGATTTCAACAGGGGAATGAGGTTTTCGAGAAGGGTTGTTTTACCTGAGCCACTATAGCCGGCAAAGCCAATTACTGGTGCCATTTTGATGTTGAATCGCTTAACAATAATCCCCTGAGTGTAATACTAAACGGAGTCATAGTCTGCCTATATCAGCGCTAACCCAGCCATAAAAGAGCAATACCGAATGATGATAAAATCGGGCGGCAGTGTTTCAAACGGTGTATCAAAGTTAAGCTTATTGAGTTTTTTCTCCAACAACATCATGTTTCCTACTACATTTATTGAGTACAACGCAGGCATCTGCTATTACCTTAAGTAAGGTAACCAAATGCCTTAATCGCTTACCATACAGTTTTTTGACAGGAAGTCGTGGTATTGGTGGTAAGTACTCATAATCGCATCAGGGAGAGTGCAATGTGGGCAACATTGGATTTTGAAGCATCCGGCCTTTCCGGCCAGTCCTACCCAATTGAGGTGGGATACTCATTACCAGACGGTTCTGCAAACAGTCTGCTTATCAACCCGCTCACCGCAGGTGATCCTTGGCAACATTGGGATGATTATGCTGAGCTCGAGATACATCAAATTTCACGCCAGAAGCTTCATAATGAAGGGCTTCAGGTCGTTGATGTATGTCACCATCTCAACGCGGTTTTAGGAAAATATGAGCGTGTTTTTTGCGATAGCCAGTGGGACTTGTTCTGGCTCGGTCGGTTATACCATGCGGCTCATATGAGGCCCTCGTTTACCCTGACGGAAGTTGGTTTGTGGCTGTTGCAGGAAAACGGCATCGATAGGGCACACTTCCAACAGGCGATGGCTGAGCTTGGCCCGGTATCGCATAGTGCTGAATCGGATGCCAAACAGATAAGGATGGCGATCACTCAGCTGACCGAATAAGCCTTTTTACTCAGTAAGGTATTTCAGCTTTCTTCAGCGCCGACAATCCCATTTCTGGTGTGTGAATTATCAGAAGTGGGTATACTGATTGCCAATATTCATTTTTGAGTGAACCTCTTGCACACCTCATCATTTCATCAAGCATCGGCAAGTACATTGTCGCCATCTGTTCGTGCTGCTGTGTTTAATATTTCGATGTCAGACCCTGTGGCCGGTGAGATTCGTGGGCAGTTGGCGCAGTCTAGCAACGAGCGTTTTTCTAAGCTCGCCGCTATTATTCAGCATGCCAGTCCTGATGTGTTGATGTTGTGTGAGTTCGACCACCCCGGAGAAGGCGGTGATGATGGGGCGTTAGAGCGCTTTTGTCAGCATTACTTGGCTTGTTCCCAGTATGGTCAGTCAGCGGTATCTTACCCCTATCGATATTGCCCGCCCTCGAATACCGGGTTGGCAATGGCTAATGATCTTGATGGTGATGGTAAAATCACCTTGCCCAATGACGCCCAAGGGTTTGGGGTGCATCATGGCCATTTCAGCTTTGTGATCCTATCCCGTTTTCCCATTATTGAAGACGAGATAAAAAGTTGGCAAACCTTATTGTGGAAAGACTTACCGGGTCATCAAATGCCAGCAGGTTACTACTCGGATGCGGCCAGCGCTGAATTACGGTTATCTTCTAAAAATCATGTTGTGGTGCCGGTGGATGTCGATGGCAAACACCTTCATCTACTATGTTGCCACCCAACACCGCCGGTGTTTGATGGCCATGAAAAGCGCAATGCCCGCCGTAATCATGACGAGTTGGTATTGCTCAAAAATATTATCGATGGGGCCGATCACCTACTCGATGATAATAACCTTCCGGGAGGCCTGTCACCGGATAGCCGTTTTGTGGTATTGGGTGACTTGAATGCGGATATGGCCGATGGTGATGGCATGAAGAAGGCCATTCGTGATTTGCTACTGCACCCTAAAATTCACCGTACCGTTTCATCAGGCCGAATGACGGCTAAAAGTTTAGGAGGCCGTTTTCATCGACCTTGGCAGCAGCGTCGGGGACGTCCAAGTGAATGGACCCATCTTTCAGGGCTACGTCTTGATTATGCTTTGCCTTCGGCCAACTTGGATGTACTGCAAAGCGGGGTTTTTTGGCCAGACAAGAAAGATCCGCTGCGGTATTTAATTACCGATGAACGCGGCCGCGAGCGCTCGCAGGCAGGTTCAGATCACCGTTTGGTGTGGGTAGATATCGCTCTTAAATAGACTCTTGGGTATAAACCGCCACGAGTGGTTTTATGATGCTTCCTGTCCTAGGCTTTTGAATAAAGGTTGATTCGACAGGGAGATGCACCATGCCTGATTCACACAAACCGCTGGGCGGTGAAGGTTTACGCGGACAAACTGCTGGTAGCACGGCACTGTGTACGGTGGGTAAAACCGGTACAGGCTTGACCTACCGTGGTTATGACATCTCTGACTTGGCAAAGCATGCCGAGTTTGAAGAAGTTGCCTATCTGCTATTGAAGGGAAAACTGCCGACTCGCACTGAGTTGGCGGCATACAAAACCAAGCTGATTTCTTACCGCGGTTTACCGTTGGCATTGAAGTTGGTGCTAGAACAAATTCCTGCCGATGCCCACCCGATGGATGTAATGCGAACAGGCTGCTCTATGCTAGGCAACCTAGAGCAGGAACATGGTTTTACCGAAGAGTATGATAAAGCCGATAGGCTACTGGCTTTGCTGCCGGCCATCATTTGTTACTGGTACCGCTACAGTCACCATGGGGTGAAAATAGAAACCTACTGCGATCAAGACAGTATTGCCGGTTATTTCTTGAAAATGTTGACCGGTGAAACGCCTCCCGATTTACACACCCAGGTGATGCACTGCTCGCTGATCTTATACGCCGAGCATGAGTTTAATGCCTCGACCTTTGCTGGGCGAGTTTGTGCCTCGACGTTATCTGATATCTACTCATGTGTGTGTGCTGCTATCGGTACCCTGAGGGGGCCTTTGCATGGCGGTGCCAATGAGGCTGCCATGGACATGATTGAACAATGGCAAAGCTCGGATGAAGCGGAGGCGGGTATTTTGACGATGCTGGCAAACAAAGACAAGATCATGGGTTTTGGCCACGCTATCTACCGGGAGTCTGATCCCCGTAATGCCTTGATTAAGGTTTGGGCGGAAAAATTGGCTAAAGGTGCCAGTGATCCAGTTCTTTATGATATTTCAGTCAGGGTGGAAGCAGTGATGAAGCGGGAGAAGAACCTGTTCTGTAATGCCGATTTCTTCCACGCTTCCGCGTACCATTTTATGGGGATACCCACCAAGCTATTTACTCCGATTTTTGTGATGAGCAGGGTGACCGGTTGGGCTGCGCACGTGTTTGAGCAACGGGATCATAACCGGATCATTCGGCCGAGCGCTGACTATATAGGTCCTGAACATCAAGATTGGCTACCGATCGATGAGCGTTAATAGTTTGCATTATTCCCACAATGGTTATTGGCAAACCTTGCCCCAAGGCAGGGTGTATTGGCAACCGAACTTTCTGGATTCCAGTTTGGCTGCTCAGTGCTACCGCCAGCTTGACAGTGAGTTGAATTGGCAGCAGCAGAAAATCAGAATGTTCGGCAGGGAAATACTGCAACCGCGGTTGCAAGCCTGGTGCGGTGAGGCGGAGTATACCTACTCAGGCTTAACCATGCAGCCTGACCCTTGGACGCCAACGTTGCAGGCCATTCGCCAGCAGTTGTCTGCTCTTTTGGGGGGCAGCTTCAACTCTGTGCTGGTCAATCAGTACCGCAATGGTGACGATTATATGGGGTGGCATCAGGACAACGAACCGGAACTGGGTGAAGAGCCGGTTATTGCCTCGATCAGCTTAGGGGCGACACGGCGTTTTGTATTAAGGCATAGGCAAAGTAAAGAGAAGAAAGAGTACCTGCTTACCAATGGCTCGCTGCTGGTGATGGCGGGCGAGCTACAGAGATTCTGGCAACATACGGTGCCGAAAACGAAGCGGCCAACAGCGCCTCGCATCAATTTAACCTTTCGGCAGATAATGTGCTAATGCGATGCGCAGGTAACTTCAAGCGGTAGGGTTCAGGGGCTTATTGAAGCACGTTCTTTTTTGCTATTGTTATGGCGATCACAGATGAAAGCATAAATTTACAGTTTCCTGACGTAATGGATTCAATGCTTTGCTAGCGTTCTGGCTAAATGTTTACCGCAATGAGCAGGGAGTCTTCAATGGGTTGGGTTAGCAGTCGGTTACACAGGGCAGTTGTTTCTTCGCTGGTCGCAGGGGCGATGGTCTCCTCACCTCTGCTTTGGGCTGATGTTCAATCAGCCGCAGAGCAAAAATTAACCCTCAGTGCTGGCGATGCCAATGTTATTTCTAGTCGCGAGCAAGCGAGCTTCCAGCAAGATGCCGAGCGTATTCGCCAAACTTATGAAAGCCAGCTTTTTACCCTCCCTGCTTTTAAGATGGGCCACTATGGCTTGCGGATGTATCGCCAGACGCAAGACCCTAAATATCAAGCTGCAATTTGGTCTGATATGGCACGGGTTGCCAGCCGGCTGAATTTCTTCGCGACAGAAGTGTATACCCCCGAGCAAATTGACGCTTATTCCGCAGAGCGACTTGCGCGCTATGACCGCAAAGAAGATGTCAGAAGTGACTTGCGCTATGAAGCGACCAAAGACAAACCAGAATATTACTACCTAGGCGTTGATCTACTGGGTTCAATGGCCCGTGCCAACGAATATGGGTTGAAGCACCGTGAAGATGGAAAGCTCAGAGAAGTGATCCGTCGCTATGATTTCAAAGCGTACGCGACCGATCCTGAAATGATCCGAGCGTGGGCGGCACAGCTGGCCAATCAGGTGTATTGGCTGCGTCAGTTAGGGGAGCAGGATGTGGTTGACGAGTTTACCGCAGCCTTTAAAGAGACTTATCCCGATAGCCAAGATAGCAAGCTGACTGATCAGCAATTTATGAATAAGGTCTATGGCTTAACCCATATCATTTTTGCGGCGACCGAGTATTACCAGCATCCGGTAAAAGAGTCTGACTATCAATGGATCTATGATTACTACCGCGACAACATCGATACCATCATTGCACGCTCGAAAGAAGACGTGATTGCCGAGGTCGGTATTAACTTCCTATTGGCCGGGTTGGAGACTGATCCTGTCGTCGTTAAGGCCCGAAAGGCCATCCAGCGGTCTTTGAACCGACAAGCAGGTATTGTGCCTGCGGTAAATGGCAGTACCGATTTGCTTGATGGCGAACACCGTAATGTGTTGGCGATTATGCTGCTCGATTGGCAAGGGGCGAATGCCGTGCCAACGATCCAGAAGCAGCCGGAAATTTTTACCGGCAAACCTTATGGTTTGATTACGAAGTAAAACCTAACCGCAGAGAAAACGTTTCTAACAACAACGCCCCTTTTGATAGGGGCGTTTGTATTTTAGCCTGATGTTAAAGTAGCTAATAGCCTAGTAGTGATACTTGCCACTGATGCTGTTGACGTTGAAGACCTGTACCTTCATGGATGGTGACCAGTAAACACTGTTCCAACCTGCCTTTAACTTAAGCTGGCGAATAAAATCTTCAGGCTTAGGTAGCTTTTCCCATACTTGTGGCAAGAACAAGGCTTGCAGATGTTGGTCTGATAGGATCACGCCGACTTTTTTATTTTTTAGGTAGTTAATAAGCGCTTGCTCAGAGTCGACGGAGAGATCTTTCGGTTGGGTAAGCACAGACACTTCCACGACCAAGCTATCAAGTTGTTCTTCGACCAGCGGCATAAAGCGGCGGTCTTGGTAAGCACTCGCTCTGGCTTTGTTGTGGACTTCCATCACCAGCGGTGAATGCGCCACGGTGGTACCTAGGCAGCCCTGAAGCTCGCCATCAACAGTAAGGGTAACAAAGCAAGCGCCGGGTTGGAGTAGCTTCTTGCTGTATAAATCTAAACGGGGAGGTTGGGGAATAGTATCCGAAAAGTGGCCACGAATAGCATCGCGAGCCACATCTAAAAGCTGGGTTAACTCACCTTTATTGAGGTTCTGAAACGAGATAGCTGACATATCCTACGACTCTCTCCTTATCTCCGGCGTCGGTGTCGCCTGAGTTTATTAATGTTTTACGTATAAGTGTGTATCCCCTTTGTTTGGCTAACAAAAGCAATGTATTAATGCCTGTCGAACCACAGGCTTGTTCCGGAACGAGCGCAGGCTCGTAGTTATCGATCATTGTGCAGGTTTGGTGGTCTATGCGCTGTGCTTCCGAATAGGAGTGGAAGTGGCTTAGATCACTACTGACAACAAGCAGACAGTCGTCACCTTGCCAGAGGGAATCAATTAGCTTGGCGACATGAGCCGGATGTACATTACTGGTTAAAAGCGGTAACAGGGTGAAGTCATGTAAACATGACTGCAGGAAAGGTAATTGCACTTCGAGGCTGTGCTCAAGGGCATGAACCTGATCCGATACTTCAATATCATCTATTTCCTTCAGCTTTTCAACAAATTGTGTGTCAATTTTTATTTTACCTAATGGCGTTTCGAAATGATCCACAGCAGGGATGGCGCAGCCTTGGAAATAGTAGCGGTGACTGGGGCCAATAAGGATCACTCGGCGAATACGTTCAGCTTCAGGAATAAGGTAACGGTAGGCATCAGCGGCGACATTGCCTGAAAATACATACCCAGCATGCGGAACAATCAAGGCCCGAATAGGGGTGCTGAGTTGGGATGACTTAAGCCATTCATCCATTTGGCTTTTCAAATACTCTGCTGAATGAGAATAGAACCGTCCAGCAACTGCTGGTGGACGCGTATTCATAACATACCTACCGATATAAAGTCTTAAAATCTGGACTAATCTTAAGTATAGGAACAAATACTCACTTGGGTGATTATCATGCGCCAACCTCCTGAATTTTATCTCACAAAATACTGGCATCGGCTTGATGACGGTAGGGTGGTGTGTGATCTTTGTCCACGGCAGTGCCGGTTGAGAGAGGGGAAGCGTGGTGCTTGTTTTGTCAGGCAGGCCCACGAGGGTGAAATAGTCCTGACCAGTTATGGCCGTTCCAGTGGGTTTTGTATCGATCCAATCGAGAAAAAGCCGCTTAATCATTTTTACCCGGGCAGCTCAGTCCTGTCTTTCGGTACTGCAGGGTGCAACCTAGGTTGTAAGTTCTGCCAAAACTGGAATATCAGTAAATCCCGCCAGATAGATACCTTGGGTTCATCGGCGATGCCAGAACAATTAGCTTTGGCCGCGCAGCGTTATGGCTGTGACAGTATTGCCTTTACCTATAACGATCCGGTGATCTTCATGGAGTATGCAGTGGACGCCGCGCAGGCATGCCGTGAGTTAGGTATCCACAGCGTGGCGGTGAGTGCCGGCTATATCTGTGATAAACCACGGGTTGATTTTTACCGCCATATGGACGCGGCCAACATTGACTTGAAAGCGTTTACCGAACGGTTCTATCACAAGATTTGCAGTGGTCATCTTGCACCTGTGCTCGATACCTTGTTATACCTGCGGCATGAAACTGATGTGTGGCTTGAAATTACGACCTTGTTGATCCCTGATGAAAATGACAGCCCGCAAGAAATCGATGCCTTGACCCGTTGGGTGTACGACAACCTAGGCCCTGATATCCCCATCCATTTCAGTGCGTTCCATCCGGATTTTAAAATGCTGGATAAAGCGCCTACACCACCAGAAACGGTGAAGAGAGCACGGGAAATCGCCGTGGCCAATGGACTGCATTATGCCTATGTGGGGAATATTTTCGATGAAACTGGAGACAGTACGTATTGTCCGGGCTGTGGCAAAAATGTCCTTTCCCGTAACTGGTATCAATTGGGAGACTGTCACCTGACCAGCCAGGGACAGTGCCATTATTGTGGCTACCAGTTAGCCGGGCGGTTCAAGCCTATCGAGAAAGCATTTGGACGGCGTCGGATCCCTGTGCAAATTGCCAGCGGATAATGACAGATCTTCGCATAACCGGTGGTCTGGGCTTGTCAGCAGTATAAGCAATCCGATATCTTACCTACCTAATTACAAACACCCGAATGAGAAAGTAACATGTCTGATATGACGATGGAGCAGCTTGCGAGCTACCAGAACCTTGTGATCACCCAGCCGAACTGCCCGTTTTGTGTAAAAGCCAAAGCGATCTTGGATGAGCGTGGCACCGAATACGCCACATTGGTATTGGGCACTGATCTTGCCAAAACCATGATGGTTGATTTCATCGAGCAGCAAACGGGTAATGTTGTACGCACTGTTCCGCAAATCATTTTGGATGGCCAATATATCGGTGGCCACGATGACTTGGTTGCTTTCGTTGAGCGTCAGGTAGAAAATGACGCGTTTGGTGGTTTTGAGCTGTAAGCTCAAGGGGATAGACTACCTCACTCACCAAATGTGATAGAAAAGGCAGCGCAGTGACGCTGCTTTTTTTTGGTTTGATCTAGGCTAAATATCCTGCATTCTTTTCAGGCACGGTTGCTTGGCTCTGGTAAACTGGTATTTCAATTACGTTATATGGATTTATTGGAATGCTCAGTGACCAAGGCTTTTTCTCTCAAGGTTTCAGCGACCAAGGATTGTTCTTCCTGTTGTTGTTAGCCATGGCATCCGCATTGATTATTGGTCATTCGTTTCGATACAACCGTAAAGTCACGCCGGTTTCTTTGATGATTATTGGTGTGCTTTCTGTGATCTCAGTGACCAGCTATACCTTCTTAGGGCATGAACCTAAAAATGCCGTCAAGCGGCCAGCGGTCCCAGAGGCATTGCCTGAAGAAATGCTGATGAGTGCTTCAGAGTTGAATCAGAAACGTATCGAAGAGATCCAAGACAAACTCAGAGAAGATACGCAAAATGGCGAACTGTGGTATGCGCTGGGTAATGCTTATATGTACAGTACTGAGTTTGAGAACGCCGGTACCGCATTTCTTTACGCATTACGGCTAGCTCCTGAGCCCCAATCCAATATCTACTCGGCAATGGCAACGGCCAGTTATTACCAAGAAAAACAGTATTTCACCGTACAGAGTAAGGCTTGGTTGGATCGTGCTTTAGAGTTGGATGAAAACAATATTTCAGCGCTGATGCTATTGGCTTCAGACTACTTCCTCAATGCCCGTTATCAAAAAGCGATTGATACTTGGCAGCAGATCCTTGATACCGAACGCACTGATATTGACAGGGTCGAAGTCATTAATGCGATTAATCGGGCAAAGAATTTTATTTAGTCGCAATTCTTGTTTTAATTACGCCGGATATTGCCATAAAAAAACCAACAGAAAGACTGTTGGTTTTTTATTTCAACAAGCTTGGTTTATATTCCGTTAAGAATATCTTGGTAGATCTTAGAGGCTTCACAACTGTCGCCGGTGCCGTGTGCACCGTCGTAGCGTGAGATCAGCATCATTTTATTGATGTTGCTTTGGTTCATAACAAGGCCTTCAGAGGCTTTTTCTACGTTCAGAGCATTACCGTTGAATACGGTTGCTACAACTTCAATATCTTTAATCGCATCTGGATTATTTGCTTCCACTTCGTATGGGTGCTCAGCCAGGATGGCGAAGTTTGCGTGTTTCCCGAGGTCGATACTGCCGACCTGATCTTCCAGACGAGCTGCGTAAGCGGCATCAATGGTGATGGCGCGCATAGACTCTTTCATCGTCATTTTCTCGGACTCACCGAGCGTTTTACCACTGAGTCCTGTGCGATTTACGGCTGTCCATGCCAGTGCCAGCGGGCGGCCTGGTGCCATTGGGGCATCAGAGTGGAAAGATAGCGTTGCTCCTGCATCGAGGAAAGAGCGTCCGCGGGAAGTGTATTGCGCCCGTTCAGGACCGATCCCATGTAAGCTGTATTGCTCACCCAGTACGTGTAGATAAAATGGGTTAACCGAGAAGTTGGCTCCCAAGTCTGTTGCTCGCTGGATATCTGCCGGATCGGTGTAAGCAAGGTGGTGGAAGCTGGTGCGGTGATCGTCACGTGCCTTCTCTTCATTCAGCTTTTCCATGATATTTACGGCAACTTCTAAGCCGTAGTCACCGTTTGAGTGTACTGTCACTGTGTAGTCGTTGTTCCAGTATGGGCGCATGCTGTTTTCCAGATCTTCTGGGTACTGGATCCATGCCCCTTCGTGACCGTCAGTGTAGCCGTCTTTCATCATCATCAGCTGGGCGTATGCCGCACCATCGGAGAACAGCTTAACTTGGTTTGGCAACCAGCGGGCATATTCGCCGTTGGTCGTAGGGTTTTTAACCGTCTGTTTGACGATGTCAAACGCGACATCTGCATCTTTACCGCTATGGTCATAAACCGTGTTGCCCGCTGGGATCATAAAGTAATCCATCGTAGGTACACCTGAGTCAATGATATTGACCATAGCCGCAGTCATGTCAGCTGGCAGCATTATTCCCGGATCTACAACCGTTGTTACACCGCCGGCCTGGAAATACTCTTTGACACGCTCAATGCCCTCGGCGAATTTCTCTGGTGTTGCAACCAGTTGGAAAAGCATAGGTACGGCAACGTATAAGCCGGTTTCATACGCGTGGCCTTTCTCGTAGTCCATGTAGTTGAAGTGGTTTTCGTCACCTTCCCAGTCTTCAGCTTTTACATCGAACATGTCTAGAGCCGCGGTGTTAAAGAACAGCTCATGGACAGAGCGCTGCCACACCACGATAGGACGATCGGTGCTGATTTCGTCTAGCATCGAACGGTCTAGCTCACCGTGGAAGTAACGATGCCAGCCCCAAGTGACCAGTGGCTCGCCTTCAGGCAGTGATGCTTCAAGCTCTTTTAGGCGGGCAAGGTAGGCTTCTTGACCCACCACACCCTTAACGTCGCCCCATGGTAGGCTCCAGTCAGCGGGTGTGATGAAATGTGCATTGGACACCGCTGCGAATAGCCAAGCATGTGCATGCGGCTCAATCAAACCTGGGGTCAGGATATTTTCAGCGTAGTCGGTATTGTGAGTAAAGCCGTTTGTATTTTGGTACTTTGCCAAAATATCATTCTCTTCCCCGACAGCAATGATTTTACCGTTTTGAACAGCGACAGCATTTGCCTGCTCGATAGCATCGGACATAGTGATGATGTCTTTCGCGGAATAAACAGTGATGGGGGAGCCGCTAGCTTGGGCAAAGAGAGTTGATGATCCTGAGCTACTGTTACTTGAACAAGCCGCCAATCCTGATACCAAGGCAATAGCTAAAGCGGAGAGTTTAATTGTTGTTTTTATAGACATAATTGTTCCACGTGGATAAACAGAGAGTGTTTTCGTGGGTAATTATATTAAAGGTGGGAGATTTCAATGAATCACTACATGCTTGTTAGCGGGGGGAGCTCCCCCGTATAGAGGTAATGTTACGGTTAAACTCGGTAAAAGAGTGACTAACTTAATTCTGACAATAGGGTGGTCAGTTCTGAAATCAACCATTGTTTCGCTTTGCCAAAGCTTTCATTGTGGTGCCATAGCGTGATTCTACGTACACAAAGAGGATCGTCGGTATCAATATTAAATGCTTGGTAGCCGCTATATTCATTATTGAGCATTTTGCGGGGGACTACACCCCATGATGGCTTGTGGCGAATGATCTCTAAGGCCGATTGTGGGGAAAAGGTCTGTTGAACCAATTCAAACCTGTCAGTACGCATAACAATATCGAGGTCAGGGTAGCTGACCATAGGCAGTTTACGTAACTCTGAGTACCCTCGTGTCGCGGGTAATTGTGCTGAGACGTCACTGTTCATCACACAACACATCGTGACATTATCGATGTGCTGAGGGTGGAATTCTTCAGGTAGGTCACGGTTTTGATAAAGGCGCAAAGCGATATCGATAGTCCCTTTTTCCAGTAACAAATCGAGATTGTTGGTTGGGTGGTTCTGCCAATGTACGGCTAGTCCCGGAAACCGAGTGGATAAGGTTTGATCGATGTGGCTTATTTCTTCGAGGGTAGTTAGAAAATCCACCCCGATAACGAGTGAAGATTCAATGTGGTTGGCAACATTTTGGCTGAGTTGGCAAAAAGACTGGTAATTCTGCACCAGGGTTCTGGCTCGGACGTATAGGCTTTCTCCTTCGTCAGTCAACGAAATGAGCCGGCCATTGCGATGAAATAGCTGTATCCCAAGGTCTATTTCTAGGTTGGCGATGGCTTGGCCGATAGAGCTTCGATCGCGGCTCAGCTTACGCCCGGCAGCAGTAAAGGAGCCCGTCTCGACGACAGTCGTGAAGTAATGCAGGTGTTCTATATTTGGGGTGATCATCAAGTCTTCTTTGGTATTGCTAACCATTTCTGAGGGTAGCATAGAGGAAGCAAAAAAAAGCGACATGCCCAGCACGGATGGCTGAATGTTTGAGCGGGTGCAAAGTATTTCGTGAGTGAATGAGGGAAAAAATGAAAAGTTGATACTTTGACGTGATATTTCGCAATCAGTAAATATATCAGTTGATATTCGGTTCTGCTTGGCCGAATGTTAATTCAAATTACTTTTTAACCTGTAAAATTAATCACAAAATCCTGTGCGTAAGATGAAGTTAGAATAGTTCAAGTAGCACCTATTATCCCCCTTATTTATTTGACGCTGCTCTCAGTATCTAAAAAGTAAAAGTACCAAATCAATAGAAATGGGTGATAAGCCCTATTTATCATGAAGTGAGTGATATTGGACATCCTATAATCGACTTGTTAATAATTTGTTTAATATGTTAACTAAAAGGTGTTTAATAAAATGCGACAATCAATTTTTACTCGACTAAGCATATTGCTGATGACACTCAGTTTGTGTTGGAGTGCGGCAGTACAGGCTATTTCACCGTCCAAGACAACGCAGGTTGTGATGCTAGGTACGGGGACACCATTTAATGACGCGAAGCACTCTGGCCAGTCGGTGGCGATAGTCGTGAATGGGGAAGTCTATTTGGTTGATTTTGGGCCCGGCGTGGCGCGTCAAATTGATGCGGCAAGACAGAAAGGCTTTGAAGGTTTTCCCGGAAATACACTGCGCCCGACGTTTATTAAAACCGCTTTTCTTACCCATTTAGACTCTGATCATACAATGGGGATTGCCGATATTATCTTGACGCCCTGGGTACTTGGACGAAAAGAGCCGCTCAATCTATATGGCCCGCCGAATACTAATTTCTTGGTCAACAATACCATTAAGGCGTTTGAGAAAGATATCTCTCATAGAATGAATGGGGCACAGCCTGCCAATCCGAATGGCTATAAGGTGAATACCAATATTGTCCGAGAGCCAGGGGTGATTTATAAAGATGAAAATGTCACGGTAGAAGCCTTCAATGCGCGTCATGGTGACTGGCCTGATGGCTATGCGCTGGGCTACCGCTTTACCACCCCAGATCGAGTGGTTGTGGTGTCAGGAGATACCACTTATGACGAGAAGGTGATCGAGAATTACCGTGGAGCCGATATTCTTATCCATGAAGTCTATAGCATGGAAGGACTCGCCAAGCGTACACCTGACTGGCAGAAGTACCACCAAGCGGCGCACACATCGACCAAGGAGTTGGCAAAAATTGGTGATATTATCAAGCCGCAACTGATGGTCCTAAATCATGTCCTCTACTTTGGTGCCAGCGAATCATCGGTTGATACCGAATTCAGCCAATACTACCAAGGCAAGTATGTTATGGCTCAGGACTTGGATGTGTATTGATAATCGGTGTTTAGATGGGTTGCCAGCATTAGGGTACTGGCAACCATGAAAATAGCTTTACTCAGCCTACAGCTAGCTTTGTTTCTGCATAGCGCAATTTTAGGCTTCTTGGGCTTGCTAAGAAATAGGCTAGGGTCAGTGGTCCCAATCGTCCTATGTACATCAGAATAATGATAATAACCTCGCCTGAGCTTGAAAGACTCGTTGTTAACCCACGAGAAAGGCCGACGGTTCCAAGTGCTGATACCACTTCAAATATCACGTCGAGCATTTGGCCATTTTCACTCAGTAATAAAATAAAAATGGCGAGCCACGTTACTCCGAGGGAGAACATAGTGAGTGCAACGGCCTTACTAATGGTTTCTCTGGCAATTTCACGTTTGAAGACGTAAACCTGTGCATCGCGTCTCAAGTAGCCATAAGTTGATAATATCAGCACCATAAATGTGACCACTTTTATGCCACTTGCGGTGCTTAGGGATCCTCCGCCAATAAACATCAGGGCAAGCACAATCACCGTGGTCGCATCTTCGAGCTGATCTATCGGCAGAGTATTAAAACCTGCTGTTCTCGGTGTGACAGCCTGAAACCAAGACGCGAGCCATTTTCCTGTTTCGCTCAATGGTGCTAACGTATTTGGGTTGTCATATTCAATGAAATAAATGGCAATGAGTGCAACAGTATTAATGATGACGGTACCGACAATCATCATTCGGCTGTAGGTGGTTAACTTCGTCCAACGACGGTGCCGTTTTAAATCCATCCAAACAGAGAAACCGAGCCCGCCAATAATAAATAGTCCTGTAATCGTTAGGTTGACGACGGGATCATCGACGTACGGCATCAAACTGTCGGCGCTTAATGCGAATCCAGCGTTATTGAATGCACTAATAGTGTAAAAGAAACCGTGAAATAGACTAGTTTGCCAACCCAGTTCTGAACTCCAGTAAGTCGCCAATATGCTCATTCCGACGGTTTCTACAACCAGTGCAAACATAAGTACTGATTTTGCCGTCGACACGAGTGTTGAAGAGTCTGTTTGGTTGAACGCTTCTTTGGCGACAGTTCGCTCTAGAAAGCCAATCTTACCGCCAAGTGCGATGAGCGTAACAATCGCAAAGGTCATCAAACCTAGCCCGCCACATTGGATTAGCAGCGCGATAACAGTTTGGCCAAACAGAGTGAATTGTGTTCCTGTATCAACGACGCTCAACCCTGTTACAGTGACGGCTGAGGTGGCGGTGAACAGGCTGTGAATCCAACTGATAGGCTCATGAGTCGCTATTGGCAGTTTGAGTAGTGCAGTGCCAAATAGAATCAATAATAGAAAGCTACCACTTAAAATCAGCGGTGGCGCTGCGAGCCACTTTTTCCCCGCATTGGGTTTACGTTCAAGCGGTGAAAGGGAGGGGTGCCACAACACCATCCTACACCAACCTTGCCGCTAAATACTTTAGCTCAGCCCGGGTACCGCAAAGTAAAATGATATCACTGGCTTGTAAGATAAAACTGTCTGTGATGTCCGTTAAGATACCTTGCCCGCGCTTGACTAATATGGCTTTCACGTTACCTTTTGTATTCCCCAAAACCCGGGAGAGGGGGGTATTATGTAAGGTTTCCTTGATATGAATTTCGACCACATAGAGGTCATGTCCAATGGAAATATAATTGTTGACCATTGGGTAGTTGAGAGCCTGCGCTACTCTCATGCCCATTTCTTCTTCAGGATGAATAATACGCTGCACGCCAAGTTTTGACACAATGGTATGATGGGCCTTTGAACTGGCCTTCACCCAGATATTTTTTACCCCTAAGTTTTTTAGCGCCAAAGTACACAGAAGACTGGACTGCATGTCTTCACCGATAGCGACGACAACGGCTTCACTGTTGGTTAAATCTAATTCTTTGAGCACACTTTCGTCGGTTGAATCGCCAATTATCGCTTGGGTCAGGTCTTCAACATATTTTTCGACAAGTTTTGGGTCTTTATCTACCCCTGTTACAGTATGACCAAGGTGGATCAACTCAAGACTAGCGGCAAGGCCGAATCGCCCTAAGCCAATCACGGTAAAATGAGACATTTCGTCGCCTTATTTTTGCAAAAACGAGGGAGCAGAAGTATCTGAACAATGTGTATTTTCAGCGCTCCCGATTAAGGTGGGTGTAATAACCCGCTCTTCTTAGAGCTGGTCAGTTATGGTTCCTTATTTATATCGGCTGAGACTAATCGGTACCCCAGGCCCAGCTCCGTTTTTATCACCTGCTGCTCATCGGCATTATCATTGAGTTTTTTTCGTAACTGACTCACGAGGATGCGCAAATAATGAGTATCCTCAATATGGCTTTTCCCCCAAATCTGTTCGAGCAAGTCCGTTTGTTTGACGAGTCGTCCTGGTTGGCTAAGAAGCTTTTCCATGAATGCGAACTCTTTTTTGGTGAGCATGACTTCTTGCGCCCCAAGCCAAACTTGGTTGGTACTCTTTTGTAACCTGATTTTCCCAAAGCATTGTGTGTCAGGCTGAATACTGTCATCGACTAAATCACGGACCAAGACCTTAATGCGCACGATTAGCTCTTTAATACCAAAAGGCTTACTCAAATAATCGTTAGCGCCAGCTTCTAATAGGCGAATTTTTTCTTCTTCTTGATCACGGGCTGTTAATATCAACACCGGGGTCTTGCTTGATTGGCGTACCGTTTTGAGTAGGTTTATGCCATCACCGTCAGGCAAACCTAGATCTAAGACAATGACATGTGGAGAATGAACATCAATTTGCTGTTTGGCCGTATTAAGGGAGTCTGCCCCTAGGTATTGAAATCCTTCGGCGGCTAGCGAGATACGTATAAAGGTATGTATTTGTGGTTCATCGTCTACCACAAGAATTTTATAACTCATAGTTAATATCCTTTTTCGGGTTGGGTAAGCAGATGCGCACCATACAACCTTCCGGTACCGCAATAGACGCAATGGTGCCGTTATGGGCATTGATAATCCCTTTGGCTACGGCAAGTCCAAGGCCTGAACCTGAGTCTGTTGTTTTTGTCTTTTCTCCGGTATAGAAAAGATCAAACATACGTTCAGCTTCTCCCGGCATGAGTGATTTTCCCTTGTTTGAAATATCGATCACGACAGTATCTCTTTGCTGGTATACAGCGACTTTTACGGGTTTCTCTTTAGGTGAGAAGCGTAAAGCGTTATCTAATATATTAAATACGGCTTGCTCAACGAGCGAACTACTTACAGAGACAAAAATAGCTTCGCTATTTAGCTCGACACTCGCGTGCCCTGAAGTCTGAGGGCAACGAGCAATGGCGTTATTGATGATAGGGATGAGCGATTCGTGTTTTTTCCGGACCATCATTGAACCATGCTGTAACTTAGTCGCATGAAGAAGGTTCTCAATATACTGGTGTAAGCGGTGGCTTTCTGTTGTTGCGCTATCGAGTAGTTCAGATTTCTCAGCCTCGCTCAACAGAGATAGATACTCCTTCAGCGTCGTTAGATTGCCAATAATGCCAGCAAGGGGAGTGCGTAGATCATGAGATACAGACAGTAAGATCTGGTTGCGTAGCTGGGTTTGCTTTAGTTCATCTTGTTGACGGCGGTAGCGCTCGGCCAATTGGCTGGTTGTGAAAGCAACAAGAATGAAGACAATAAGGTTGATAATATCATCCAGATGGAGCATCTGGAGAGAATAGCGGGGCGTCGTAAACAGGAAGTTGAAGCTCAACGCTTCAATCACAGCAAAAGAGAAGGCTATACGCGAATGGCATTGGAGCGCAATTATCACAATCGATAGCTGTAGTATCAGCAAAATTGCGATGGTAAAGCCTAACTGCGTATCAATCCCCCAAGATACTAGCATTGCAGTGGAAAAAACTGCGAATGACACAAAGTATCGGTTCTGGTGCCAAGATGGTTTCATAAAGAAAAAGTAAAAATGAGTAACATGGAGATACTCTAGCAAACACTGCTCTTGCCTTCGCGTTAAAAAAGCGTAAAAAAACGCCCCGACATGTCGGGGCGTTGTTCATCCACTTAAGACTTTTACATCTTACTGGTCCTCGTTTTTGTAAATGGGTAAATAATCGGTGTAACCCTGCTCATTGCCACCAAATAAAGTAGCCCCATCGAGTGCCGTGAGTTGATGTCTATTCTTCAAACGTGCGACCAAGTCTGGGTTTGACACAAATGGCCGGCCAAAGGCTATGAGGTCAGCGTAGCCTTTATCTAGTATCTCGTCAGCGCGTTCTTGGGTGTAACTACCCGCGACAATAATGGTGTTGGTGAAGTATTCGCGTAATTCAATACGGAAACTTTCAGGGATCACGGGGGCATCATCCCAATCGGCTTCGGATAAATGCAGATAGGCAATATCTCGCGCTTGAAGTTGTTTCGATACTTCAAGGATGGTCGGGACAATATCGGGGCAGTTCATATCTTTGAAAGTAATAAACGGTGCCAGTCTAACGCCGACTTTATCCGCGCCTATTGCGTTAATGACAGCATCAACAACCTCTAGTAAGAATCGGGTTCGGTTCTCACGGGTACCGCCGTAATTGTCGGTGCGGTGATTCGAGTTGGTACGGAGAAATTGGTCGATGAGATATCCATTACCACCATGAATTTCAACACCATTAAAGCCCGATTTAATGGCGCTTTTCGCCGCGTTGGCAAAATCTTGGACCACTCTATCGATATCGGCTTGGGTCATGGCGCGTGGCTGAATGCAATCAACCATGGCACCGTTACCTTGCTCATCGGCAATCCAGACTTGCGTTTCCACTGGCGCTAATGCCGATGGCGCAATGGGCAATTCACCTTGTTGAAAGGTAGGGTGGGAGACGCGACCCACATGCCAAAGCTGACAATATATTGCGGCACCTTGCCGTTTAACGGCTTGGGTAACAAGCTTCCAACCCTCAATCTGTTCGTTGGTGTAGACGCCCGGTGTGAACGAGTAACCTTGTGAATCATCGGAAATTTGTGTCGCTTCTGAGATGATCAACCCAGCGCTTGCCCGCTGCTGGTAGTAGTTCGCCATCATCTGGTTGGGAATATTCCCCGGTTGACTGCTACGGGCGCGTGTCATCGGCGCCATTACCAAGCGGTTTTGAAGTGTCAGGTCTTTTAGTCGGGTTTGTTCGAATAGCTTGCTCATGTGTTTTCCTTACTTCAGTAATGCCACGTTGGTTTTCTTGCTGACGGACTCCATCCAGTTTTTTACCGCCGGCCCCCACTCAATGTCAGGCTCACTAAAGAAGCCACGGAGAATCGAGAAAACAATGGCTTCATCAACAAGGCTTACATGCTGATAAGACGCTAGATTGAGCACTTTACTGACTTGCTGGATAAGCAATTCCACGTCTTTGGCGATAGCCGGGGTATTTTTGAGTAGTGCGTCAAAGTCCAGTTCATCGGTTTCCTTTTTAGCTCGCCATGCTTTTCTTGCCGATTCTGTGTTGAATTCAGCGAGTCCCATACCGGACCAGCGAGGGTAGCCCACTTTTTGTAGCAGAAGAAAAGCACTCTGTTGCCATTTAAGAACGGTTTGTGATGGAAGGTGCGACTCTGTTGAGCTTGCTATCTCTTGGAAGTATTTGATGATATCAAGACTTTCGGCCACAGCTTCGCCATTATCTTTGACCAACACAGGCACTTGCTTACTGCCAATGATGTCGGTGGTGGTTTTATCATCGTCGTAGTCGATGTTGACGATATCCAATGGAATGCTGAGCATACCTGCAACGTAGCGAACTCGGGCACTGAAAGGGCAATGTTCATAGATATAGAGTTTCATGATGTATCCTAATACTCTGCTTGATGAATAATTTGAAATTAGTGGTTGAGGGTTGGTGCAAGCGCAGGCTGGGCGCTTTCGCGGCGATTGGCTTGTGCAATGAACAGTAAGCCAATCACAGGGATGACGATTGCCGCATAAGGGATCAGGCCAAAGGCGGCAACGGTTAAGAAGGTGGCGTGCCAACCAAATTGCAAGCCAATCCAAGTCCCTCCGGGTACACCTAACATGTTGGCCAGAGTGAGGCCTGCGAACATTTGGCCCACCGCACGACCGGCCATTTTTTCAGATACTAAGTTGGTCGCAACCACGGCACCGATACCGTAGAACGGTCCTTGAACTAAGCCGGTAATAACGCGGCTTACCATCAGCACAAAGTAGGTCGGGGCAAATGCAGACAGCACATTACCAGCGATGAACAGCACCATCAGGCCGGCCAGTACAGCTTTCTTGTTAAATCGTGCAAGATAAATGGTGAGCAACGGCCCGCCAACAACGATTGCGAGTGCATAGGCGCTGATCAGGTAACCTGCTTGGCCTTCGGTAATCAAAAGGGAATTTGCAACTTGTGGCAGAATACCGGCGATAACAAATTCAGCAGTGCCAATCGCAAAGGCTGCAAGCGTCAAAATCCATACCTGCAGCGGCATTTTTTCTGTTTTCATGAGGGAGCTCTTTTTTCGTTAAATGTTTGATGCGCCAACGTGGAGAGATGCACATTGGCACACGAATCAGTCTTGCTGAGGGCCCGTTAGCCGAGGAGGGCACCGCCATCAACATCGATGATTGTTCCTGTCATGTAGGTATTATTAATCAGTAATCTATACGCATCGGCGATGTCACTGGCTTGGCCGACTTTTCCAACGGGTAGGGCACGTTGCGTGCGTTGATACATGGCATTTTGGTCTTCTACACTCATGCTTTGATACGCTTCGGTTTTGGTTAAACCTGGGCTTACCGCGTTGATACGAATGGGGGCTAGCTCTTTGGCAAGCACTTTCGTTACAGCTTCGATAGCTGCGTTGACCGCCGTTTTGACATAGGTACTGGTGACCACTTTGCGTGACAGCATGCCTGAAGTGAGGGTAATGGTACCGCCTTGTTTGATATAGCGTGCTGCTTGCTTGGTCGCATTGATTGATCCCCAGAACTTGGTGTCGAATGCGGTTTTGGCTTGGGAAATATCGACATCAACTACTTTGCCTGATGGTGCGTAAGAGCCTGCGGTGATGATGAGGTGATCAAATGCACCAATCGATTCAAAATAGTGGTAAACCGACTGCTCATCACTAATGTCTAGACCTGTCTTTCGGCTTGCCACGTGAACAGTGGTGCTCTCATTTTGAAGTTGCTTGGCAAGCTCTGCGCCAATTCCAGATGTTCCACCGATAACCACATAGACGGTTTTGTCTGATTTCATGATGTCTGTCTCCAGTATTGTTTCGATGGAGTCAGTATATTGGTTCGAATAAATTTGATAATTGGGTAAAATTCAAATTGATTATTCGGCTGAGGTGAACAATCTCGCATTAAGGAGTGATAGTGGACAAGTTTTCGGATATGACACTGTTTGTCAGCATCGTAAAAAACCAGGGCCTTGCGGCGGCAGGAAGAGAGTTGGGCTTGTCGCCAGCCACGGTAACGGCAAGGCTGCAAGCGCTTGAAGATCGGTATGGGGTAAAGCTGCTCAATCGCAGTACACGCCATATCTCGTTGACCGATTCTGGTGTGATGTATCATCAAGCGTGTTTAGAGATCTTAGACAGCGTGAAGGAAACGGAGAACTTGCTGCAAACCGGTACTAAAGAAGTACGTGGTACGTTAAAAATCTCTGCACCGCGGGATATCGGGAAGCAGTATATTTCGCCCATTCTATCGGCGTTTGCCGAGCAGTATCCTGATGTAACCCCTTATCTTTACTTGAACGATAACTTGTCGAATCTGGCTGAGTCTGGATTGGATGTAGTGATCCGCTACGGTGAGCTTGCAGATAGTAATCTGATCTCTCGAAAACTTGCTTCTAGCCGCCGGGTATTGTGCGCCTCCCCGGATTATTTGGCTAAAAAGGGAACGCCAATCACACCGCAGGACTTAGCGGCGCACGATTGCCTAGCGATGGTGCGTAGCAATGAGGAATTGAAAACGTGGCACTTCCAAGACAGCGAGCAACACAACGTCATCACCGTTGTGCCAAAGCGGTTTTCGGATGATGGGGAGGTTATACGTCAATGGGCATTGGATGGGGCTGGTATTGCCCTGAAATCGGTTCTGGACGTACAACAAGATATCAAACAGCAGCGGCTAGTCACGATTTTAAATGGCTATATGAAGAACTTCAATGCGTCCACATCCGCTGTTGGAGCGGATTTGAATGTGATTTATATGAGTCGGCAATATCAACCTAAACGGATTCGTTTGTTCTTGGATTTTCTGATTGAGCATTTTGATAAAGCGATCTGCTCCTCTCACAAATAAAAAAACGCCCCGACATGTCGGGGCGTTGTTCATTTAATTAAGACCTTTAAATCTTATTGGTCGTAGCTCGCTTCACGGGCTTCTGCTTTCTTGTCCCACTCTGGTACGACGGTTTTCAGAAACTCTTCTTTCTCTTGGTTCATTCCATCCATATCCATGCCTAGCGCTTGCTGGGCTTTCAGCTTGGTTGAAATGTCAGGAATTTGAATTTCTTCCGTAATGCCTTTGGTGGCCAGTAGGCGAACCACTTTGGTACGGGCATCACCGGCTTTATCCAATGCAGTACCTAGAACGCGTAGGGCAACTTCTGGTGCGTGCATGTGAACACCGTGAGAGGCAATCGCGTAGTCCCAGCGCCATTGTGCGTGGCGGATATCAGTAAGGATTGGCTTCATTTCCTCTTCGGTAGCCCCTGCATCCCATGCTGCTTTGGCTTCAAAGTGCGCAGCGACAATCTGCTTCTCGGCGCGCAGTTTCATTTCTAGCACTTGCGCTTTACGGGTAGAAACGATGCCTTGTAGTGTTTCTTTGTCTTGGGTATGACAGTTGGCACAGGTATCTTCGAAGCGGTCAAATGGGTTGCCGATCTTGTGATCAGTAAAGACGACGCCGTCTTCGTTCTGTACCTTCGGCATGTGACAGTCGATACAAGTGACATTGTTCTTGCCGTGGATGCCGTCACGCCATGTTTCGTACTCTGGGTGCTGCGCTTTGATCATCGGTGCTTTAGACAGGCCGTGGGTCCAGTCGCTAAAGCCGATTTCATCAAAGTACACTTCCATTTCATCAACGCCAGTGCCTTTATCCCATGGGAATTTCACTGCATTCTTGTTGTGTTTTTGGAAATAGTATTCAACGTGACACTGGCCACAAACTTGTGCCTGCTGGTCAAGGCGAGAGCCATCTTCAAACTTCTTGTCAATGGCTTCCATCGCACGGGCGGCATATGGACGTGACAAGGCCAGGGCTGGTTTACCCTGCTTGAAGTCTTCGCTATTGGTATTGTGGCAGTCGGCACAGCCGATAGCATTGTTGATTTCTGAGCCTAGACGGGCCCATTTACCTTCGAAATAGCCATCTTCGCCACGCTCGTCAATGACACGGGCAACGTCAGGGCTCTTACAGCTCCAACAGGCCATTGGCATTGGGCCAGAGTTTTCGTCTTGTGGGCCGCCGGTACGTAGGGTTTGGCGAACGTCCGCTACCGCATAGAAGTGGCCTCGGGCTTTGTTGTAATCTTTGGCAAAGCCATAGCCAGCCCAAAGGATGACCATATTAGGGTCGCCTTCAAGGGCATCTTCGATCTCTTCGCTTTCCTTAGTTGCTTCCCAAGTTTTGTACTGGTCTGCATGCGCAGCGGAAAAAGCTTCGTTGCGTGCTTCAATTCTTTCTTTTTCAGCAGGTTGTTCTTCGTTTGCTAACGCATTGCCAGAAAGAAATATTGCAGACAGTAATGCTGCAACAGCGGCAGTATTTCTCGTCCATTTATTACTCACGATGTGCACTCCATAATTCTTGTTGTAAATAGAGCCAAGCGTTGTGAAAGCGGCTTTACGATGCAAACAGAATCAGAGTTCTAAATAAGGATATCAGAAAGGGGAGATAACGAGATAAAAGCGATTTGTTTTTTGCTTTGGATCAAAAGCGAAAAGTGAATAACGCGAGGTAGATTAACAATTTACCGATATAACCCTAAAGGGGTATTTACATAACCCTTTAGAGTAGCGCTGTGAATTTCTCATAATGTTATTGTAAAACAACACGTTAGCGTGTTTTTAAGGATTGATCTAAATCAGGAAAAAATCATATTCAATGCTACTTTTGGTGTATTTGTTATTTGTCGCATATTTTCACATCTTGAAATATAGTTTAATACGTTTGTTGAGCGTTGTGGCTTAAGTTGATGCAAATAAGAATTGATTTCAAATGCAATGGATTATTAATTGCGGAAATCAAAGGGGCACTATTGTGCCTAATTTGTAATATCAGCACCGGTTACTTTTTGATTTTAATTAAAAGTAATTGTGGAAGATGAAAAGGTGAAAAATGGGCAATCATAAAGTAGCCCTGAATAGCATGCTGACATTGTTTGTCGCTATGTGTATTTGGGGTTTCTCAATCAATGTTGCCGCAGACTCCCAGAATACAGAAGCCACAGCAGCCAGCTCTTCTGTGACTACTTCGGAGTCCGGCAGACATGTCGTCGAATTCAACCGGGACAGGGATTACGCATGTACCCAGTGCCATAAGGATGAAAAAGACGTTCTCAAAGGTGCGCACAGCGCCGCTATTAACCCGCACACAAATCGTGATGTAACTTGTGTAGATTGCCACAGTAATGTGGGTAACGATCACCGCAACGGCGCATCAGAGGTAACGAAATTTGCACCGGCGCAATCTGTTGCCGGCAGTGAAAAACCGGCGGCTGATGTCGCTTGGATCACGCAGCAAAATGAAACCTGTGTGAATTGTCATGAGCCGGAGAATCTGCGTGAAGTGAACTGGACACACGATGTTCATGCGCTCGATCTCTCATGTGCTTCTTGCCATAACATCCACCCAACGTCTGATCCAATGAAAGGTATCGAGAGAAAGCCAAAAATCAAGCTTTGTGTCGATTGCCACTCTGATCAGATAAAAGCTAAAGAGTAGGGGAGAGATTATGACGTGTTCAAGACGTAACTTCCTGGCCGGCGCCGGGGCAGTCATCTTCACTACAGGGGTGGGAGCCTCTAATTTAGTTGGCGGTCGTAAGACGTTGGCTGCAACCATGGAAGATGGTGTAAAGCGTTATGGGATGGTCCATGACGAAACACTGTGTATCGGTTGTACCGCATGTACTGATGCCTGCCGTGAAGTAAATAATGTCCCTGAAGGGGTTTCACGACTGGAGATTGTCCGCAGTGAGCCGCAGGGCGAATATCCAGATGTTGACTATCAATTTACCCGTATCTCTTGTCAGCATTGTGATAACGCCCCATGTGTCCATGTCTGTCCGACTGGCGCGGCCTTTAAGGATGAAGAAACAGGTATTGTCGCGGTCAACAACTTCAAGTGTGTTGGCTGTGGCTACTGCCTAGCGGCTTGCCCGTATCAGGTTCGCTTCTTCCACCCGGAAACCAAGTCTGCAGACAAGTGTGACTTCTGCCGCGAAACCAACCTCAAGGAAGGCAAGCAGCCAGCCTGTGTGGAGTCGTGTCCGACCAAGGCACTGACATTTGGTGATCTGAATGATCCTAACAGTGAGATCAGCCAGCTCATTACACAGAAGCCGGTTTACCGACAAAAAGTCGAGCTCGGCACCCAGCCTAAGATGTACAAGGTGCCACATGGAAAAGGGGAGATAAAAGGATGAGTACGACATTTGCAGATGCCTTTTATTTTGACTCGCTGGTCTGGGACTGGATCATTGCGGTCTACCTGTTCCTAGCAGGGATGTCAGCTGGTGCCGTGATGATTGCTATTTACCTAAAGCGTAAGGTGATCGAAGGCTACCCAGCTAGCAACGGTATCATCAAGGCAACCGCGATCCTGGCACCATTTGGGATCATTGTTGGTTTGTTGATCCTGGTTTTCCACCTGACCAAGCCATGGTCGTTCTGGAAAATCATGATCTTCTATAACCCGACGTCAGTGATGTCGATGGGTGTGGTGCTATTCCAAGTCTATATGGTTGTATTGTTCGCTTGGATTGCCATCATCTACAAGAACGAGTTGCTGTCACTGCTGGGTGATAGATTGCCTATTGTTGGCAAAGTCATGAAGGTATTGGACCGCTTCGAAAACAGTATTGAGCTGTTCTTGGGCTTCTTGGCATTGGTACTGGCAGCCTACACCGGCTTCCTGTTATCGGCGCTGCAGACCTACCCGATGCTGAATAATCCAGCATTGCCTATCTTGTTCCTGTTCTCGAGCTTGTCCTCCGGTGCCGCAGCTTGTTTGCTGTTTGGCGTGGTATTCTTCAAAGAGTCGGCGAAGAGTGCCAGTGTCAGCTGGGTACACAAGTTTGAGCGTCCCGTGGTGATGTTCGAGCTGTTCGTTATCTTTGCTTTCTTCTCCGGTTTGTATTTCGGCGGGGGGCAAAGTCAGGTCGCAGCACTGTCGGCGATAGGTGGCGGTTTCTGGGCCAGTTGGTTCTGGTACGGAGTGATCGGCATGGGCATGTTGGTGCCGTTAGGACTTAATGCAGTTAGCCCTGCGGGAGTTAAGCACAACAAAGCCTTTATTATGCTGGTGACCACACTAAGTTTGATCGGTGTACTGATGTTACGTACGTTTGTGCTGTATGCTGGGCAAATGACAACCTTATAGGTTGATGTAACAAAGAATAGAATCGCCACAGTTAGCGCTGTGGCGATTTAGTAACAAGGAATATAGATGCTCCCTGAAGTTGGACATTTTTCGTTAATCCTCGGTATGGTGTTTGCCTTGCTTGGTGCCACCATCCCTGCAGTAGGATTAGTCAAAAAGGATTCATACCTTACTCGCTACGCTTGGCCATTAAGTTATGGCGCCTTTGGTTTTATTGGTCTATCAATTGCCTTATTGGGTGTAAGTTTCGCGCTTGATGATTTTTCAATCGCCTATGTTGCTCATCACTCCAACACCCAGCTGCCGATTTTTTTCAAGATTGCTGCCGTCTGGGGGGGCCATGAAGGGTCATTCCTGTTTTGGTTATTTTCTCTGACGTTGTGGACAGCCTGTGTTGCCAGGGCATGTCGGAAACTGGATGAGGCCTTTATCGCCCGGGTACTCATTACGCTATCTGGCCTGATCCTCCTCTTTAGTTTATTTGTATTGCTCACATCAAATCCGTTTGAGCGGTTGTTCCCGACGCCGCTTGAAGGGCGTGATTTGAATCCGATGCTGCAAGATGTCGGATTGATCTTCCACCCGCCAATGCTTTACTTGGGTTATGTCGGTTTTGCGGTCAGTTTTGCTTTTGCCATTGCGGCGTTAACTGGCGATCACGGCAGAGGTGAATGGGCGAAGTGGAGCCGGCCATGGACGTTGGCTGCTTGGGTCTTTCTTACCGGCGGCATTGCGTTGGGCTCTTGGTGGGCATACTACGAGCTAGGTTGGGGAGGCTGGTGGTTCTGGGATCCGGTAGAAAACGCATCCTTGATGCCATGGCTGACTGGTACAGCGTTGGTCCACTCTTTGATGATCACGGAATACCGCAAGGCATTGTCGGGCTGGAGTCTTTTGCTTGCCATTTCTACTTTTTCTCTGAGCTTACTCGGCACCTTTATTGTTCGCTCCGGGGTACTTACGTCTGTGCATGCCTTTGCTGTTGACCCGACTCGTGGTGTGACCTTACTGGCCATGTTGGCATTGATCCTTATTGTTGCCTTGTCACTGTTTGCCATTCGATCTGGTCGCTACTTTGTTGCTGCTAAATTTGGCTTCTTTACCAAAGAAGCCATGTTTATGGTGGGGAACAGCTTGTTTGCAGTCGCGATGCTAACCGTGCTGCTGGGTACATTTTATCCCTTAGTCTTCCAAGCGTTGGGGCTAGGCAATATTTCGGTCGGCGCGCCGTATTTCAACTCGATGTTTGTTCCGATGAGCTTTATCTTATTCCTGTTTATGGGGCTAGGCGTCGTCGTACGTTGGCATAAGGTTGGGCTAGACGATGTGATCACCCGCTCATTGGCTCCGATGTCGGTATCCATTGTTTTGGGAGTCGCTTTATCAGTGATGTTTGAACGAGGGGTGAACATCACGGTGTGTTTGGCCTTCATGACTGCGATTTGGATTACATCAACCGCAGTGCAAGCCATGTACATCAGAATCCGTGCTAGACGTGCGAAAGGAATGAAAGGGGTTGTGTGGAAGCAGGCGGCTATGGTCGTTGCCCATACTGGAGTTGCTGCGACAATCATAGGTGCGACCTTGGTCAGCTTCTATGATCAGGAAATTAGCAGTAAAATGGGGCCTGGAGACAGCGTCACTCTTGATGAATACCATTTCACCTATCAACAGACAGAGTTGCTGGTGGGGCCGAACTATACGGCAGAGCAAGCGAATATCATTGTGACCAAAGAGGATGCGTTGATTGCGACCATCCGCCCTGAGCGTCGCCACTACACCGTACGTACCATGAACATGAGTGAACCGGGTATCGCTTGGTTCTGGCATGGTGATATCTATATTACGCTGGGCGAAAAGCTCAACCGTACTGACTATGCGGTGCGGATCCAATATAAGCCCTATGTTCGCTGGCTATGGCTGGGTAGTATCTTAATGATGATTGGTGGGGCAATGGCGGTGCTTAGCCTTGCTGGCAAGCGGGTATCGCACAAGCTGCAGCAGCCCAAAAAGATTGAAATGATCATGGTTTGGAAGTAGTGATTTGAAAGTACTGGCTTGGAAATAGTGATTTGGAAGTGCTGGTAGGTAATAAATCAAGGTGTACATGCAATGAAAGTAGCTAGCCGTTATCTTCCTTTGGTTGTCGTGGTGGTGATGCTAGTGATCATCAGTTTGGCAATGAAGTTCAGTCAAGAAGGGCATGCCCCCCAGCTTGAAGAAAAGCCAATGCCAGCGTTTAGCTTGCAGCAGTTTGGCTCCTCCGTTGCGGCAGATGAAACATTATTTACCGGGAAATTGCAGCTATTGAACGTTTGGGCCTCTTGGTGTGCGATCTGTAAAAGCGAGCACGGGTTCCTGATGCAGTTGGCGCAACAAGGCGAGATGTCGATTGTTGGGCTTAACTATCGTGATAACCGTCAGTCGGCAATGCGTGAGCTGGCCCAGAGCGGCAACCCTTATCAAGCTGTGTTGTATGATCCCAAAGGATCGTTAGCATTAGATTTGGGCGTGTATGGGACGCCGGAGAGTTATTTGATCGACAGCTATGGCATGATCCGCTACCGCTACCTAGGGGCATTGGATGAAGACGTATGGAAACGGGAATTCGTACCCGTGATCGAGTTTTTGCAACAGGAAGTGCAACAGGAAAARAGAACGAATGGGTAAGGAAGTGATTAGCCGAATGAAGTCATTGTTGGTGGCTATCAGCATGTGTTTATTGGTCGTGAGCGTATCGGCAGTMGCACAAACAGATCAAATTTTTGTAGCTGCTGATACGGATCTAGTTGAGTCAGTCGAGACCTTCCAGTTTCGCTCTTCAGCCGAGCAGCGGCGGGCTATCGAACTGTCGCGTCGCTTGCGTTGTCCTCAGTGCCAGAACCAGAACCTGATTGAGTCTAACTCTCCGGTGGCGAAAGACTTGCGACTCAAGGTCTATCAAATGGTTAATGACGGTGACAGTGACGAAGATGTGATTGAATACATGACATCCCGATTTGGCGATTTCGTGTTGTACAAACCACGTTTAAACCCGCAAACCTACCTGTTGTGGGGAGGCCCCTTCTTATTGCTTGGTTTATTTGGCTCAATCATTTGGGTAACAATTCGGCGCCAGCAGCGAGAGCGATAAATTTGAAGCATGTTACCAATATGGCTAACGTGGGGGGGAATCTTTAAAAGAACAGAGAAAGGTATTGAAGACCATCATGAACTCCCAAAAAGGGAGTAAATGGTTATATTTAGTCATGGCCGTCAAACGGGTCTAATTTGTTCGAAAAAAGTTCGTTATCTTGCCAAGAATTGATACGTGTTCAAATGTTTGGCTTTGTTTACCTTATTAAGTTTTTTACTAGCTTAACTCGGTAGATAAAATGCTTATTTAGAATAACTACAAGAAAGTAATATTTAAAAGAACTATAACAAACGAGCCGTAAAAGTATGTCATTCCTTGAAGGTTTGGTAATAGGTTATCTATTTCTTTTATACTTTTACTCAGTAGTAGCTTTGAGTTTTTCAGTAAAAAAACAAAGAAAAAACTTCCGGATAATAATATTAAAGATAATCTTAAATTTTGAGTTGAAAAATAAAAGCTCAATAGAAAACTTAGAACAGTCATTGCTTTAGCTAAGGTTATTGCGTGTTTTTCACTAGTCATTAAAAAACCTATCTAATTGATGTCTGGATTACTTTTATATAGTAATCCAGATATTTTGTTAGTTACAATGGGTATACATTAAATGCTTACTAAATCTAATATTCTATCGACCAAAAGCATATTGGTACATTAATGAACCAACCTCATAACCTAAACCAGCTGAAAATCCTATTGCCCCCCCAATAATACCACCTCGTGTTGCTCCTATAGATGAGCCTGTCCAAACGGCTCCACCAACAGTGCCAATTGCAGCTCCCCAGTTAAAGCCCTCTAAGGCATTGCCACCATTTACTTGTTGAATTTCATTCATGTTTAATTCACGCATTTTTACTCTCCATATATCTGACATTTTTGTCGGGTTATTGATCTTATATCTTTAATTAGTATCGGTTAATATTTCTGGTTGCACCTATCTCGGTAAAGATAATTGAAGTTAGCCTTTACGATTTTCTGACAAAGTTTATATTTATAGATTTGTCAGTGTGTATTATTAATAATCGCTGGCTAAGTTTACTGTCTCTACGGTTATAGAGTGGAACTATTTATGGCCTCTCAAGGTATCACTTAGTCTTCCAAGCGCTGGGGCTGGGCAATATTTCTGTTGGCGCGCCGTATTTCGACTCGATGTTTGTTCCGATGAGCTTTATCTTATTCCTGTTTATGGGGCTAGGCGTCGTCGTACGCTGGCATAAGGTTGGGCCTCTTGGTGTGCGATCTGTAAAAGCGAGCATGGGTTCCTGATGCAGTTGGCGCAACAAAGCGAGATGTCGATTGTCGGGCTTAACTATCGTGATAACCGTCAGTCGGCAATGCGTGAGCTGGCCCAGAGCGGCAACCCTTATCAAGCTGTGCTGTATGATCCCAAAGGATCGTTAGCATTAGATTTGGGCGTGTATGGGACGCCGGAGAGTTATTTGATCGACAGCCATGGCATGATCCGCTACCGCTACCTAGGGGCATTGGATGAAGACGTATGGAAACGGGAATTCGTACCCGTGATCGAGTTTTTGCAACAGGAAGTGCAACAGGAAAA
>NZ_JAKJSK010000025.1:0-34623 GCF_050336935.1 Photobacterium satsumensis | reverse complement strand
TTACTCACCCGTCCGCCGCTCGCCGCCCAACAAATCCCCCGAAGGTTCAATGTTGTCGCTGCCGCTCGACTTGCATGTGTTAGGCCTGCCGCCAGCGTTCAATCTGAGCCATGATCAAACTCTTCAATTAAAGTTTTGGCTCAATGAAATACTGTTAAACCATTACCGAAGTAATGATTGAATTGACTGTGCCAACTTACTTTCACTACCGAAGCAGTAAACTTAAATTGTATTGGTCACTCAGTTTCATTGATAATTCTTTTGTTGACTATCATTTCACGAGTGCCCACACAGATTGCATGGTCAAATTGTTAAAGAACAAAATATTCAACTTATTATCAACTTCTTAGCGAAGCAAACTCTCGTTGAACAGGGCAGCCATTCTATCCAAACAAACTTTCGTGTCAAACACTTTTTAAGTTTATTTTCTTGGCTTATTCCCTTACCGCTCGGTAGTGGGCTTTTCAGCGCCGCTCTCCGTGTCGGTGATGCGGCATTATAGAGAGAGAATAATGATTGGCAAGTATAAAAAAAGAAAAAAACACCGACAGCGCAAAAAACAAGCCACTCTATAATGACTGGCTCATTTTAACGACAACACATTCAAAATATCCCTACCAGCCGCTTTCACTCTTTGCTTGCTAGGCTGGAGACAAAGTACCACTAATTCTTGGCAAGCTGAGAAATGATAGGCTTTTCTCAATCGATTGTATTCGGCTTTTCCCGTCACCCAACGTAAATAGCCCGCCAATATAGCTGTTGGGTGTTTACTGACTTTGGAACGGTGCTTGTTCAGTATCTGCTTCATCGCATTGAGGCGTTTACTATGATCCCGACTGATCGCATCCGCTCTATCCGAAATGTAGTGGCATAAATTCACATTAAGAACCCCTACCGATCCTCTCTCAGCCACTTTTAGCCACAAGTCCCAATCAGAGGCTGACTTCAAACTAACATCAAATCCCCCCACGTCGAACAAGATCTGTTTCTTCACCATCACGGTACTGGTACCCACCACATTTTCGGCAAAGAGCAATGGTGTGAAAAAAGGAAAAACAGATACCGGTCCGGGACTGAGTTGTTTGCGAAAAAGCGGCCAATAATCAAAGCATCCAATAATAGGTTGCCCCGCCTCAGTCATATGCATGTAATCTGTAAAGCTGCATACCAGCTCAGGACAATGGTGGTGCAGTGATAACTGCTGGGACAATTTGTTTTCCAACCAGTAATCATCAGCATCAAGAAAGGCAATAAGATCGTTAGAACAATGCTCAATCCCATGGTTTCTTGCGTGTGATGCCCCTAGCCGCTCGGTAATGAGCAGCTTGATGTCAGCCTGCTGTGCTAACCACTCCTTCGAGCCATCATTCGAGCCATCATCAACGACGATAATCTCAACCGGTACACCTTGCATCCGAATGCTCTCTATTGCTCTTGGCAAGGTTGGCAGGCAATTGTAGTTGGGTATCACCACACTCACTTCTGTTTTTGAGCTCATCACATCCACCTTCTGATTGTCTCCGTCATTAACCCAATGCAATCCATACGCCAATACGTGTTGGCATCAATATTGGATAAGTAAGGGAAGCGGGTAACTCATTAGAGCCCCCTCAGACAAAGTACAGCATGGCGCAAAGTGTGTTTGACCGGAAACCATGAGGATGGAGTAATGAAAAAGATTGGTTATGTGATCCCCGTATTCCCGACGCTATCTGAAACCTTTGTTGGTGTAGAGATCAGAGCGATGAAAGCACTGGGTCATGCAGTTCAGCCTTACGCCTTCAGCCCCGGCCAGCATTTCCAACCGGCAGATGAGGAGCTTAAGCAGCACTGTCGGTATCTTTCATCTGCTCCCAAATACCCAATTAAAGAGATCTGGAATAGCTTCCGTTGCCATGAATTTATCAGGCAGCAGCGCGGATTTACCTACCTTTCACTACTACGCCAAGGATTACAGCTGGCTCACTTAGCCAAAAGGGACAATTGCGAGCACCTTCACGCCCACTTTGCCTGGCACAGTACCGCAACGGCAATCGTGGCAGCCAAGCTACTCAATATTCCCGTCTCTTTCGTTGGTCATGGCGCAGACATTTATGCCACACCGCAAGACATTACCAGCAAACTGCAAGCGGCCGATTTCGTCTGTGCAGTCACCAAAGAAATGCAAATTGAACTGCAAGCTGCAACTGAACGTCCAGTTTTGCATATACCTTGCGGGGTTGATTCAGCCCTGTACCCCCCTCTAACAGCAGATTGGAGCCCTAAAAAAGACTTTCTGTTTATCGGACGATTAGTTGAGAAGAAGGGGCTGGGCACACTGATTGAAGCGTTTAGTCAACTTCCGCCCGACGCGACCTTAGATATTGTCGGTGATGGCCCGTTACTGGCTCAATTACAACAACAGGCCCACCAGCAGGGCGTCGCTTCCCAAATTCACTTTTTAGGCCGCAAAGAAGCTGCGTGGTATCGGCAACATGCCAATGACTATAAAGCCTTGGTCGCTCCTTTTACTATCGCTCCCAACGGCGACAAAGACACCGGCCCACTGGTTATCAAAGAGGCGATGGCATTAGGGCTCCCCGTCATCACTACCGATCTGGCTGGTTGCAATGAAATCCTTGAAAACCAATATGGCCACCAGGTCCCCATGGATGATCATACAGCCTTGGCACAAACGATGGCTGCGCATCGGCTTGAGCCTGTCGACAACATCGCCAAGCTCAGGAAAAAAGCCTTCAACCAAGTCATGGCGCAATTTACCGCCCTTTCCCAAGCCAAAAGGTTGTCAGCACAGGTGGATGCATTATGACCCCAGCCCTGACCATGGCGGTATACGCTATTGGCTTGATCAGCAGCAAGCTTATTGCCTTAATCCTGCAGCCTTTTGTGACCCAATGGTTGGGGCCCGAACAATTTGGCCGGCTGGATGTACTCGTCGCCTTGGGCAGTTTACTGACATTGATCATGTCCTTTGGGATCAGTGATGCGATCTACCGCTTCGCCCATGAACAGCAAAATCAACACACCATTTTTCGCGGTGCACTGGGGCTGCTTCTCGCTATTGCAGGAGGGCTAACGATTATCGCCCAACTGTCGGTACCTTGGTTACAGCAACTCCTACCCGGCGAACCACCTTTATTTGCCTTGCATTGCCTGCTCACAACCCTGTTTCTCAACACCCTATGCTGCGTCCCTTTGGCGATTCTACGGATCCGCAATCAAGCCAAACTTTTTGTCGCTGCACAAATCGTGTTCGCTCTTATTCAAGGCTTAGGCGTAGTGCTGTTAACCCCCCAATATGGCGTTGAGGGGATAATGGCTGCCGGGCTCGTCGCCCAGATAGTACAGGTTATCGTCTTAGCCAAGCATTTCCCTGCCCCAAAGCTAGGCCATATCCGGCTTTTTTTTCGATATGGCCGGGCGATTACCCTATCTGGAATACTGAGCTTTGTTGTCATCGGCGCTGAACGCTGGGCCATCGCAGATATGCTAGGGCTGAGCTTACTGGCGCCGTACGCTGTCGCAATACAATGGGCTATTGCTGCGAGTTTGTTACTCGAACCTTTTGGCCTATGGTGGTTTCCCAAACGCTTTGGCTTAATCGATACGGCAGAAGATCGCCAGCAAGCCGCGGAGATCAGCATAATAGGATGCCAATTGAGCTGCTTGGTGACGGCAGGGATCATTACGGTCGGTTCGCGATTTTTACTGTGGTGGCTTCCTGAGGATTTTCACGCCAGTGCAGAAATGCTACCACTGCTCGGTATCTTGATGATGCTCAAGCATGCCAGCACCTTGCTCAACATCGGTTGCTACCACCAGAAAGACGGCAAAAGCGTGGTGCTGATCGGTGTATTCAGTGCCTGCTGCGCATTGGGAATCTTATTCTTCATCCTTCCACAATATGGCCTCTACGTATTTATAGGCGCAGGTATAGGGCTACAACTTCTACGCCTGGGCTTATTTTATTACTGCAGTCAGTATTATCTGCCCTTGCCCTATCCCCTCTGCCGGCTAGCAGCCAGCTATAGCCTGATCATTTTGTTGCTGGCGGCTCATTATCAAACGTCCCCAGCCTCCGAAGTTTTATGCATACTGCTGTTAATTGGCCAAATTTGCTGGCCCTGGGGGCAAAGAAAGCTCGCTCAGAATCGCCAAAAGAAGCTTAATAATTCATTAGGGGCAGGCTAAGCACTATGAATAAGCAGAACCAGTGGCTTCTCGCCCTTACCAGCAGCGGACTGATTTTCTTTTTCTGGATGTCTCAGGGCAACTTGGTATTACTGGTAAGCCTGCTTTTTGCTTTACCTTTTGTCATTAACCAGGCATTCCTCATTTGTGTCGGGTTTATTATTTTTTCCTACTTCAGGATCCATGAAGCCTTTCCTCTGCTCATGCCGCTGAAGATCCCCCAACTCTTGGCCTTAGCGAGCCTAGCCGGACTTGGGTGGCAGCTATGGTTGCAGAGGGAGACAATCAATTGGCACCGGTTACAAACGTTATTCTTGCTATTTAGCGCTTGGGTGTTGGTCTCCTGCCTTTGCGCGAGCAACCGTGGCGAAGCTTTTGCCAGCTTCAACGGCAACTTTATCAAAATCGTTATCATGGTGTTCGCTATCAGCTGGCTGCCACAACGCCTACCACAGCTGAAAATCATTCCTTACCTCCTTTTGCTCAGTGGCTTGTTGATCGGTGGATTGGCTCTGTTCAACAAAGCCAATGGCATTGGTCTTGTCGAGGGAACTCGGGTCACCATTGGCCGGGATATCGGCTCGATGCTCGGGGACCCCAATGACTTGGCATTGGTACTGCAATTTCCAGTTTCCTTTGCCATGGCCTACAGTTTCCACGGCCCGAAATGGCAACGGGTTTTGTCCATGATTGTGCTGATTATCATGATAATGAGTGTACTCGCAACCCAAAGCCGGGGCGGGTTACTGGGTATTGCCTGCGTGGTCTTTGCCATGACCCTAATGAGAAGTCGCTCTATTGTGTTACCCACCATCATCAGTGGGATCGGGTTATTGGCGCTGGTCGCATTGGCCGGGATCAGTGACCGGAGCTCAGGCGGAGCGGCTGAATCGGGGATTGATGAATCAGCGATGGGACGGATTTACGCCTGGCAAGCCGCCTTTAATATGGCTGTCAGCAACCCATTCACCGGTGTCGGCCTCAACAACTTCTACTACAACTACTATTTTTATTCGCCGCACTGGGACGGCAAGAATCACGCAGTGCACAGTACTTGGCTCCAAGTCCTTTCTGAAACCGGCTTCGTCGGGTTGGTACTATTCCTGCTAATGGTTATTGGTGCCCTGCGTGTCAGTTACCAGCTTCTCAAGCGACTTGAACATCATGAGATGAAACCACTGGCCCAGGGGCTGTGGCTCGGCACCTTATCATTTTGTGTCAGTGGCACCTTCCTCACCCAAGGCACCACTTGGCCCCTGTATATTTTAATCGGGCTACTACTGGCCTTAGACAGGCTTACCTTAAATCAGGAGGCAAATTATGCGTGCACTCGTTAAGGCCCATCTGGCACCCAATCATTTTTCCATGCTCAAGAGCGCAGTCCGGCAGCTGCGTGGCAGCTATGTACCTTGTATTCCACTTTTGCACCGCGGCTTGTACCACCTGCATTTAGCCATCAAACAAAGCCTTCATTGCATTTTGCAAAAGGGCTATTTCACCCCGATGTTTATCTCCCGCCTTGCCAACCGGCCCCGTCACCTGCACCTCGACTGTGGCATGCCGCAGATCCTCGGCCCCTTAGAAATCCACCTCGGAGAACAATGTCGGCTGTCTGGTATCGCAACGTACTGCGGACGGACGTGGGGAGACCAAACACCCCGGCTTACCGTGGGTAACAATGTCGATATCGGCTGGCAAAACATCCTTGCGGTTGGGTCTACTATCCGCATCGACGACAATGTCAGGCTAGCGAGCAAAGTGTTTCTCGCTGGGTTTCCCGGCCATCCGTTAGACCCCATAGCCCGAGCCCAAGGCAAACCGGATACCGAGCAACAAGTCGGTGATATTCACCTATGTCGCAATGTCTGGCTTGGCACCGGTGTGATGGTAATGGCTGGGGTCACTGTCGGTGAAGGTAGCGTGGTCGCCGCAGGTAGTGTCGTAACCCGAGATATACCTCCCGGCGTACTGGCTGGCGGTAATCCAGCGAAAGTCATCAAGCAACTGGAGTATTAGCATGGAATTTCTTGTGTTTGGTGAAGACTGGGGGCGCCACCCGTCCAGTAGCCAGCATCTATTGCAAGCTATCGGACAGCAATATGATGTTCACTGGATCAACTCCATCGGCTTGCGCCAACCCACGTTGAACCACCGGGATCTACGGCGGATGTGGGAAAAAGTGACAACACGAAGTGCCGATTCCAGAAGCAACAATACAGCCCCAGAACAAAATGGGCTATTAGACGAACCCACCACAATCATCAAACCTTTGGTATGGCCAATGGCACAGCACCCAATACTTAAAGCACTCAACAGCCATCTACTGAAAAGGCAACTGTCAGAAAAAACATACCGCCGTATAGTATGGGCCGCGCTACCAAGTGCCGTCGATTACCTTGATATCTGTGACAGCGATTTGGTGGTTTATTATTGCGGGGATGACTTTACCGCACTGGCTGGGGTGGATCATCAACTTGCCGCCACAGCCGAACAGCGGCTTATTGCTCGGGCTGATATCATTTTTGCCTGCAGCCCCGCCCTGCTCGCGAAGTTTCCCGTTCGCAAAACCGTTCTGCTACCGCACGGCGTTCATTTATCGCAATTTGCGAAACCCACCCACTGTCCGGAGGACATAGACCCATCTAGCCCCTGCATTGGATTTTATGGCAGCCTGAATAACTGGCTTGATCAAACTCTGATCATCAAGCTCGCTAAGGCTCGGCCCAATATCCATTTCTACTTCATCGGTCGCCAAGATTGCGACACTGCCATGCTACGCCAACAAGAAAATATCACCCTGCTCCCAGCCAAACCCCACCAGCAGCTAGCCCGCTATCTACAACACTGGACCATGGCGATCCTGCCCTTTATTGATAATGAGCAGATCCGGGCCTGTAACCCACTAAAACTGCGTGAATATTTGGCTGCTGGCTGCCCGGTGATCAGCAGCGCCTTCCCGGCAACCACACCCTACCGCTCTGTCATTACCACGGCCACCAGCGAAACAGAGTGGCTAAATGCGATCGACCAATACAGCCAATGGACACCTTATCAAAGACAGAGCCATTCGAAACGCGCCTATCAGATTGTTGCCAATGAGAGCTGGGAATGCCGTGCCGCACAAGCCATTGAGGTTATTGAGCAACGCTTATCTCACTAAGCCTTAACGCACCATGCCAAATATTTCAGACGTCGGATTACAATTTCCCTAACTTCGGGCACTTTTTTTGCTACCAATAAATGAAGCAGCAAATAAACAAAGACCGGGGGAAAAATGAAAAGGATACTCATTGTTATTGGTTGCCTGTTGATATTTGGCTGTGCGTCACAACCCAAGCAGATCACCTTAACGCTTTTTTTCAGCCCGGAGCAAACTTCACTGACAGCGGAGCAACAACGCAAGATCAGTGATTTTTTAGCCGACACCCCCTACCACCAGCTTGTCGCTAAAGTGGCACCGGCAGATTTGAGCAATCCGTTTGAGGCGCTGCTGCAAGGTCAAAAGCGCATTCAGGCCGTCAGCAAACTGTCAAATAGCCAGAACATCCCCTTGCACCTGGAATACGCCCCCAATCAGACCGCCGATACCCTGATATTGCAAAGGCAGTCCCCATGAGAGCCCAACTCTTTGCCAAGCTATATCCGCTATTGCAGGCCTTGTGGAATCATCGCTACCTGCTATTGCTACCCATGCTTATCATGCCGTTACTCATGACCGCAGGTGGGTCTATAAAGGCCAAGCGCTACTATGCCCAAACCACGATTCTGGTTCAGGAGGCTGCAATGCTAAACCCGTTCTTGGAGGATTTGTCTATTTCGATGAATCTGCAAAAACGGATCAAAGCACTGCGGGTATTGCTCCATAGCCAATTTGTCCTCGAACAGGTTGCTATCGAACTTAAGTTGGCACCGACTCATAGCCTAAACCAGATCAGCGCCGTGGTCAGCCAGCTCAACAGCAACCTCAGCGTCAACTTGATCGGTAATGACTTGGTTCAGCTGGGCCTGAACTGGCACACCCCTAAAGAGATGCCAGAAATCCTCAACAAACTCTCCGAGCTGTTCCTCGATAAACTCCGTGCCCCCGGTCGCGCTTCGATAGACGGCTCCGAGCTCTTCTTACAACAACAGCTAGAATCGACATTAATCGATTTGGAAAATGCCGAAACTGCCTTGGCAACATTTAAATCAGACAATGCCGGCAACTTACCCCAGTTACAAGGAAGTCGGATCCAAAATGACGCCCAGATAAATACCCTGATCCAGGAAACCAGACTCGATCTACTCAACGCCCAAGCCAAACGGGATAACTTCTATAACCGTCTCGCCAGTACCAACCCGGTTGTCGGTATGCTCGAAGCCGAAATAGTCAAAGCCGAAGCTGAGCTGGCGATTCTCAGAGCCAGCTACACCGACCGCCACTCTTCAGTAAAAGCCATACTTCGCCAGCTGAATCGCCTGAAACAAGAGCGCGCCCGCCTTGTTGATCAGCAGCAGTCACTCAATGCCCAGGAAGTTGGCCAGCTGTGGCAGCGCATCGCCAGCAATACCCAGCAACTCGATAACCCCAACCAGCCTATATTGATTAGCCAGTTCGAGCAGTTGCAACAGGCAGAAAGCCAAATTCAGTCACTGGAAGGAGAGCTAAGGCTATTGGAGTCCCAGGCTACACGCTTGCAAGATAAACGGGCCGAGTTTGCCCAACTGGAGAAAGAGCTGACCGTATTGCAACGCAACTATGACGTTAAGGCCAAAATATACAACCAACTGCTAGAGCGATACGAGATGGCCAAGGTAACCGGCCAACTAGGACGGTTCGAAGAGCCCGACAAGCTCAAAATCATTGCCCGCCCCAGCGTGCCGAGCCACCCATTGAATTGGCCATGGTGGCTCAATTTCACTTTGGGTATCTTTGTCGGCCTCGGGCTTGGACTGTCACTGGTCTGCGCCGTACAGCTACTAGATACCCGGCTATACCAAAGCCGGCAGATTATCCGCTTGGCCAAAGCACCAGTACTCATTCGCATTCCCCACTTTTCCGAGGAGACGTCATGACTACCACTACTCTTCAGGTTGTCCAGCACTTGAGTCCCGGCGGTATTGAACGGCTGGTACTCAATCTGGTGCGATTCGCTTCTCCTGACAATCAGGTGTATGTCGTCGCGCTGGAAGGCAGTAAAGAGCAGGCTATCGAACAATGGCCGGAATTGGCACCGCTCACCGAGAGCTTGTATTTCCTCGATAAGCCCCATGGTCGCGATGTAAAAACCGTTTTCAAATTACGGCGGCTTATTCGCACACTGCAAGCCAAGGTGATCCACTCCCACCACTTGGGTCCGTTACTCTACAGCCGCGCAGCCAGCCTAGGGCTAAAAGGGCTCACCCACATCCAAACCGAGCACGACAGCTGGCATCTTGACGATCCCAAACAGCGCCTGCTCACCCGTAGTCTGTTAGCTGGCAGCAACATCCAGCTTGTTGCAGACGCCCCCCGCGTTGCCGATCACCTTAAAACACAAGGGATCATTGCCGATCACGTTATTATCAACGGGATCGACACCCAGTACTATGCGCCGGGGCAAGCTACCCAGGCAAGACACCATCTTCAGCTCCCCACCAACAAGTTGATCATTGGCTGTGCCGGTCGCTTGGTGCGTGAGAAAGGGATCGATACCTTACTTGAGGCACTTGCGGTATTACCCGAGGTTTACCAGGTCGTTATTGCCGGCCAAGGCCCTGAACGAAAGCAATTACAGCACCTGTCGCAACAACTGGGGCTTACCGGTCGTGTTCACTGGCTAGGCCGTTGTGACAACATGCTGAGCTTCTACCATGCCATTGATCTTTTCTGCATGCCTTCGCGTCAAGAAGGGCTCCCACTGGCATTGCTTGAAGCTCAGTCCTGCGGAAAACCGGTTATTGCCACCGAAGTTGGCGGTATCCCAGACTTGATTTGTCCTCACAGTGGCCACCTGATCCCTGCTGAGCAACCCACACTGCTTGCTCAAACCTTGAAAGACAAGCTCAGCATGCCAATCCATGATTGCCAGCAAACCACACAATATATTCGTCGTTTGGCCGATGTGCGGGAAATGGCAGCCTCCTACGAATCGCTCGCTAACCAATAAGGGAAGATAACTATGAGCATTAGCTGGATTGTATTGATCGCACTAACCATCGTGATTATTTATCACCATGTCATTTATACCGGGTTGATGATCTGGTTGAGCCGAAAAACGCCAACCACCGCAGAAGAAGAGGCCGGTATAGACGAGCCGCCCTCCTGCGAACCGGCAGGCTTACCCTCGATCGCGATTCTCATCCCTGCCCACAATGAGGACGAGTTTATCGAAGATAAACTCGCCAACCTGCTGATGCAGGATTACCCGCCAGAGAAGTTGTCGGTCTGGATATGCTGTGATGGCTGCAGTGACAATACTGCTGATCGGATTCAGGCCTGGCAGGAAAAGTACTCTCAGGCAGGTGTTCAGCTGGAGTGTATCGTTGAGACTGACAACAAGGGGAAAGTAGTTCGTATCAATCAACTGCTCAACTTAGTCAAAGGCAAGGTCGACTTAATCGCAATGTCAGATGTCTCGGCGTTGCTCTCCATTGATGCCCTTACCCAGGCGGCTGAGAGCTTTAGCGACCCCGAAATCGGGGCACTGACCTGTAACTACCTGCTGGCCGAAGCCACCGACGGCGAGCAGCAATACTGGCAGTGGCAGAATTCAATTCGCCAAACCGAATCGAAGCTCGGCAGCGTGATGGGAGGCAACGGGGCATTCTATATTGTTCGGGCCCCGCTGTTTTCCACTTTGCCGGAAGATACCATCAATGACGATTTCATCCAGACCATGCTGGTGATCAAGCAGGGCTATCAGGTGCAGTTCAACAACTATATCAACAGTGTCGAACTCTCCCCTTCCACCGCTCAAGATACCTACCAGCGCCGCCAACGTATTGGGGCCGGCAACCTGCAACAGTTGATCCGCTGCCGCTTCGTGTTCCGCCACGCCCATCATGGCACGCGCTGGCTATTTACCTCAGGTAAAGCGCTACGGACACTGATGCCGTTTATCTTGATCGGCTATTTCCTATTGTCTTTAGGCATGGCAATCCAAGGTTCCCTCCTGGCCCAAACACTGACAGCCTTGCAAACAGCCGGGTATATAGCAGCCGCCCTGCCACTCTTCGGCCTGCACAACAAGCTGACCGACAAGCTGCACTATTTTGTCAGCGGCTATGCTGCATCATTGGTCGGAATGCTCCGTTATTTCATGGGCCACTTTCGCAGTGGCTGGCGCCATCTCCCTCCACTATCGGGCTATCAAGCACAGTCCACCCAACTGCTCAAGCGCACCAGTGATATCTTGCTGGCCACAACCGGCATGATTTTAACCCTGCCGTTATGGCCGTTGATTGCTTTATTGATCAAGCTCGACTCCCCAGGACCGGTGTTCTATCGCCAAATGCGGGTGGGTAGGATCAGCGAAGAGCAAGTGGAACTGTTTGATGTCATCAAGTTTCGCTCTATGTCCCACAACGCGGAGTCAAAGTCAGGTGCCACCTGGGCCCAGCAGAATGACCCTCGCATAACCCGCATTGGCCATTTTCTCCGCGTCACTCGGTTGGATGAGCTTCCCCAGTTTATCAATGTCATCAAAGGCGATATGGCCTTAATCGGCCCAAGACCAGAACGGCCGGAGTTTTGTGGCACATTGCAAAATGCATTGCCATTTTATCTCGAGCGAACAGCCGGCTTGAAACCAGGACTCACCGGTCTGGCTCAAGTCAGCCAGGGCTATGACAGCAGCCTGGAAGACGTCAAAAACAAGATAGCCTGGGATCATGCCTATGCCTTGGCACTTAGCTCACCGTTGCAATGGATCAAAATGGATCTGTTCATTATTTTCAAAACCATTTACATCATGGTGAGCAAACGCGGGCAATAATTGGCACAGCACTTGTATTGATTAAGGAAGTACATCAACAATCAAAAGGCCAGTTATGAATCAAGCATTAAATAGCGCCAATATCGGTCTGACACTGCAGAATGAATTTGATGCCCACCTAGCCCGACAGATGGAGCCAGAGTTAGAAACCCTCAGTCAAACCGATAACGATGAGCTGATCATCGACATGACAGAGGTACAATTTATTGACTCCTGTGGAATAGGTGCCATTGTTTTCTTATACAAACGCTTAAAAAGCAGAGGAAAAACATTACGCCTGCTCAATGTGAATGGCCAACCACGCCAGCTGATGAAAATGTTAAGGATCGACAAGGTGATCCCTTTGATCACCTCAGCGGAGTTATGTTGATATGGGAAGACTATCAAGCCTGCTAATGATGCTACTGGCCAGTGGCTGTACCACCTGGCCTACCACCGGAGATACGCCTTATGCAGCGCCGGATGTTGATCAGTGGCATGAGCTTGAGCATCACAGTTTCGAACTCCAACTGCTGGCAACCCGCGGGGCCAAGCTGTGCCTGCCGGGACAGTATCAGCAGCTTGCCAATATCCATGATAAGGCTAACCAAGAAGCCAAGGCCGGATTCACTGATGATGCAGATATCACCTTGCTTGCCTATCAAACCCAGTTCGCCAAGATCCAACGCCAGATGGACTGGCTAGAGCACCATACCGAATGCCTAGATACTCGCTATTCCGAGATACAGTTGCGGGATCAATTCCTACTATTAATGCGGATTGATAACCAGTTCGCCTTTAACCGCGCCAAACTGCTGCCTGATTATCAAAATGCATTGCGTCGCGCCGCATCGATTCTAAAACGCCAAGATCATTGGCAACTTCAATTGACCGGACATACCGACACCATTGGCACAACACAGAGCAATTACCAGCTTGGCATGCGACGAGCCGATACGGTCCGCCGCTATCTTATTGAGCAAGGGGTAGACTCCCATCAGATTTCAATTTTCAGTGCCGGTGAAATAGAATCTATTGAAGACCCTAGGTCAAGAACACAGCGTCTAAGCAACCGCAAAGTAGATGCCAGAGTACTGGTCGATCACCATACCCGATCACCACATAGGGTTTATTCACTCAGTGACTGGCATGCAGTCAAAGAGCAGCTTAGCCCGGGCTCGCTATGATCAGGTTGCTGCTACTCCTTTTCCTGATCATTATTTCGCCAGCCTGGGGAGCTAACCTGACCCCTGGAGATCGGGTTTTTCTCCAACTGCCGGGAGAAAATGATTTCGATGAACCTTTCACTATCGACGATCAAGGCCAAATCAGGCTGCCGGAAATCGGCCTGGTGCCAATTGCCGGATTGAGCCTACCGCAGGCCGAAAAGCAATTGCGCGAACGGCTCAAAACGGTTTATCGCAACCTCGACGAATTCAAACTCAGTATTCTTGAGCAAGTCTTGCGGGTACGAGTCCTAGGTTATGTCGAGGACCCGGGCATGATCTCGCTCAAGCCCGGAGCCAATGTCCAAATGGCGATTTCCGCAGCAGGCGGTGCCCGCCCCGGCGCCCAACTGGATCAATTCAAGCTGATCAGAAATGACAGCTCCCAACGGTTCAATTACAAAGCCTACCTTGACGCTGGAGACCCAACCAAGCTTCCCGCTTTACAAGGTGGTGATACCATCTTTGTCCCGACTTCACCCTTGCTCGGTAACGTCGAGGTCGATTTTGACGCCGCCTCGCTAACAAAGGGGGGAGATGCCGATGAAGAGCAAGGGATCACCATCTTCGGTGAGTTACGTAACCCCGGTACATTCAGCTTCAAACCGGGTATGACGGTCGTCGATGCCTTGATGCGTGCGGAGGGTGTCACCCGCTATGCTGATGTGACAAAAATCCGAGTGATCACCGATAACACCCCCTACCTTTTTGATCTCAAAGCCTATCTAGATACAGGCATCACGAAAGATTTACCGCCGGTAAAGCCCGGCACCACCATCTTTGCCCCGATAGAAGTCGAAGATATCAATACCACCTCACGGACTGTCTATGTGATGGGTGAGGTCAAAGCCCCTGGGGCTTACGAGAGTTCGCCGGGAACCGGCTTCATCGATGTGCTGGCCAATGCAGGCGGTCCAACCCGTTTTGCCGATACCACACAAATAAAACTGCTCAGTAATACCAAGGCATCAATGACAATCAACCTTGTCAAATATACCCAAGCACCCGCTTTGTACCCCTTACCTGACATGGTGCCAGGCGATGTTATTTTCATTCCGGAAAAAATCGATTTCAACGAAAAGTCCTGGCTCAAAGTCACCAACGATCGCGCCATCAAAATTATTGGTGCAGTCAATAACCCAGGGCGCTTCGAGTGGAATGACACCATGAGCTTCATGGATCTACTGGCGCACGCCGGCGGCCCGAAGCAGCAAACCAACCTGTCGAATATCCGCATTGTGCGCGAAAGTGCCAAAGCCGATGAACAAAGGGTTACCACCTTCGACTTTGAGCTCTTCACCAAACAAGGCAAACCCCAAAGCCAACTGCCACAACTGCAGGCTGGCGATACCATTATTTTTGATGAACTGCCTCACGATCCGACCGACAACAAAGCCAGTTGGCTGCGCCAATCAGCACAGGACTCCATCTATATTTTCGGCCAAGTCGGTGCTCCTGGCCGCTATGCCTTCAACAAGGAGCAAGGCTTCCTTGATATTCTCTCCGCCGCCGATGGACCGACCGGTGAAGCCGATATTCAAGATGTGCTTATAACCCACCGTAACGGAAAAACTACCAAGGTGACCCGGTTCAACCTCGCCCGCTACTTCAAAACCGGGAATGAGGCGCTATTACCCAAAGTGGTTGCCGGTGATGTCATTTTCTTACCGCAGGTCGATACGGTTGCCGATACTGAGGCCATCAAAGTTATGGGGGCGGTAAAGTCGCCAGGTCGCTTCAACTGGAACGTCAGCATGACTTTCCTTGACGTACTGGCACTGGCTGGCGGCCCACTGCAGCAAGCCAATATCACCAATATCCGTATCATCAAAGAGAACCGCCAGTCTCAAGATAACGTCGTGTATTTTGACCTTGATAACTTCATCAACGAAGGCGGCAGTTTTACGGCCTTGCCCCGATTGGTCGCCGGCGACACCATAGTCGTCGATGAGCTACCGCATGATCCGACCGACAACAAATCAAGCTGGATCCGCCAATCCGCCGATGATTCGATTTATGTCTTCGGTCAGGTTGGTGCGCCGGGGCGCTATGCCTTCAATCGCGAACTCGGTTTCCTTGACATCCTTTCTGCGGCCGACGGCCCCAATGGCGACGCTGATCTGCGCCAGATCCGCATCAGCCACCGTAATGACAATACAGCCCGAGTCACCCGACTCAATTTGTCACTGTATTTTGATACGGGTGACGAAACCTTGCTGCCCAAAATCGTTCCCGGCGATGTCATCTATGTACCGAAACTGGAAGGTAACTGGCTCGATAAACCGGCAGAGCAAGTCGTCCGGCTAATGGGCTCAGTCAACAAACCTGGCCGCTACCCCTTCAACAGCCAAATGAATATCCTCGATTTGTTGGCCGAAGCCGGGGGCCCTTCTGACAGCGCCTATATCGAGAGGATCATGATTGTAAATACATCATGTTGCGGTGACAAAGCCCAAACATTCAACCTGCGCGACTATGTCATCGACCCGGCAAGCTACCCCCTCCCACTATTGCGTCCCGGCGATACCGTTTATGTGCCCAACCTCAATGACTCGGTGGGTGAACAATGGCGCCAGGGCCTGAGGGATGTACTGGGGATCTTTACCTTGATAGCCCTAGGAGCAGCATTATGAAACCTTGGCTCAGTGGAGAATATGATCAACTCTTTCACCAGATCCATCAACGCAATGCCCGGGTACTCACCTTGGCAGGCGCATCAAGCCGCTGTGGGACTTCAACCCACTGCAACTGGTTAGCCCGCCGCTGCGCCGAAGATCACAAGGTCTTGTTGGTGGATCTGGATCTTGCGGGTTCCGGGCAAGGCTATCCTTCGAGAGCTTGGAGCAGCAATGGCGAAGGGGAAGCTGATGCAATAATCCAGCTGACTGAGCAGCTCGCCTTACTGCCACGTCCCAGTGAAGAAAGGACTATCTTGGAGCTGCGCCAACCGAGTACCTTCCTGAAAGCGCTAGAGCGTTGGAAGCAGGATTACCACTATATCCTTTGCGATGTCGGTACCATGACCAATACCAATTGGCGGAACCTGCCGATCAATGCGCTCAGTCATGCCAGCGATGCGACCATCCTCTGTCTTGCTGCCGCCCAGACGACCGAAAGTGAACTACTGACCTGTGTCAGCAAGCTTGAGCAAAACGGTATCTCCTTGCTTGGCACATTGATCAATGATCAATCCAACCCATCATTGGCCGAAGAGATCATCCGGGTATTGAACGGAAAGGCACGATGGATTCCAGAGCGCCTCAAACGTAAACTGATCGACTACCTGCACAGTAGCCCGCTATTACAAGGAAAATACCAATAACACACACCAAGGATGAGACGACATGAATCAGGTTTTGTTCCAGCGCCAATTTGATCTTAGCTACGAAAGCCTTGCCCATATCCGTCGGATATTGGATGACAGAGCCGATGCGCTGCAGCTAAGTCCCGACGTGATGCAAAGTATCAAGTTAGTCTGCAGTGAATACTGCGCCAACTTACTTGATCACCAACAGAAGCCCGCAACTCGGTGTACCATCAGCTATGGCAAGGTCGCGGGGAAATACCGATTCGCCATTACCGATAATGGCTCACCGTGGCCAGCCCAATCCCAGCATTTATCCGATGCGGTATTACCTGACTTACCTTGTGAGTCCGGAATGGGGCTTGCCATCATCAAGGCGACATTTCCCGACTTTAGTTATCACATCCACCCTGATCACAACAAGATTGAGTTTTCTCTCCCCCTACAATCCGACAGAAAACACCTTGTTATCGTCGATGATAGCCGCAGCCAGCTCGCAATGCTGACAAGCTACCTTGATCAAAACTACCAACTGTCCATTTTCAGCCAAGCAGATGATGCATTAAAATGGTTGCAGACCAACCACTGCGATTTGATCCTCACCGACCTATGGATGCCGAATATCAACGGATTGGAGTTTCGCCGGCAGGTTGGTCACCTACGCCACCACCGCCTGCTTCCCTTTGTCTTTCTCTCTGGCGATACCGCATCGGACACCATGTCGGCTGTTACCCAATCGGGGATAGATGACTTCCTGGCCAAACCCATCGAAAAACGGCATCTACTGCAGGTATTGGATCGGGTGCTCAAGCGGCATAACCACTTGCTCGATGCGTTTGAAGACAACTTGTTGCAACGGCTCGAGCATATGACTCCACTTAAGGGTGAGCACCAAACAACAACCTCAATAACCTTGGGTAATTTCGACATCCAGCTAAGCAGGAAGCCGGAGATCAGCGGTGACTTTTTCATTCACCAGACGCTTGCTGATGGGTCGGACCTGGTGATCCTTGGCGACCTTATGGGGCATGGCATCGTCGCAAAAGCCAACGGCGGGAACTGTTTCGGTTTGATCCAAGGGCTACTGCTCAATCCAAACCAGTCACCCACGCAATTGTGCCAACGGCTCAACCAACACCTCTACCAAGCCCAGTCCAACAACTTGGTATGCTTGCTGATTATTCACCTCAGTATGGAAAATACCGTTGTCCTCTATAATGCAGGGATGCCAAAACCCATTCTATGTGATACATCCTGCCAGCATATCGACGAGGCAGTAGGGTTATTAGGGCTATTTGACACACTGCAGCTGGAAGCCTGCCAGCTAACAATGAGCCCCGGTAACAGCCTACATGGTTATAGTGATGGTCTATTGGAATCAGTGTTACCCGAGCAGGAGCGCAAAGACATGACGAAAATGCCAATCGATGAACGGCATCAATATCTATGGCAGCGCAATCCTGACAACCATGAAGATGACCGTACTTTAGTGACCCTGAGCTACCACAATGAAAGGCCATTAGGCTAAGCGGTAGATCTGGGCCAGCTGCTGCCAACATGCCTCACCGCTGAAGTCATCTCTAACCCTTTGTTGCTGGCGCCGCGATAACTGCAACCACCGCTCATCACCTGCAATATCTAGCTCAATGACCTTCTGACTGAGAAACGACCAGTTACTTTCTGCAGTTAAACACCCTTCATCGAGTAATGACGGCATCTCACCAACATCTGTTGATAACACCACCACACCATGTGCCATGGCTTCTAGTGCGGCCATCGGCATGCCTTCAGCCCGCGAGGGAATGAGCAGCACGTCTAGCTGTTGCCAATAAGGCGTCATCGAGGGAACAGCGCCGTGCCAAGTCAACGCCACACCATCAAGGAGATGAGCTTGTTCACCATCACCGAAAACATGGCATTCACTGTCCGGTAATTGCCGACTGAGTGAAACAAAACGATCAATCGCTTTTTCATGGCTGAGTCGCCCGACAAAGCCTACTTGCAAAGTCGCATGACGATCTCGCCTTATCAGCTCCTTTTTGCAACGAACAAAATTGCGCAGCAATTCGCAACGAAATGGCTGGGCTTTTCTGATTTTTTCACTAACGGCCAGGTTATAGGAAAGGCAAGCAGTATAGCGGTTAAGCCACTCATAATAGGCGAGCTTGCCCGATACCGATTCCCCGGCATGGAAGGTCGTCACTAGGTGGAAAGAGGCGAATAGCGAAGATATACGCGCAAGAATGGAAGCTTTGTAGCCATGAGCATGAACAACATCACCGGGCTTTAAATGACGAAAAAAGCCAATAACGGATGAATCTGAGAGAAAACGGAAAGGAATGCGCTGCAGCTTGAGTTGGGCATACTGCGGATGCGAGGGGTACTGCTGGAGAAAAACCACCTCAACGCCGGTCTGCTGCGATTGAAGCAACATAGCTAGCTGCTGGATATGACTCTCAATGCCACCAAAACCGGAGCTGTCGACAAACAGGTAAATCATACATTCGCTTCCTTGTTAATTTTGATAACAAGAAAATCTATGCAAAAAAAAAGCCGAGTCTAAGACTCGGCCTCTTCTTATTTAACGCGCTTTTGCTTATTCAGCAGCAGCTTCTTCCTGAGCTTCAGGACGATCTACTAGCTCGATATAAGCCATAGGGGCTTTATCGCCAGCACGGAAACCGCATTTCATAATGCGAGTGTAACCGCCTGGACGCTGAGCAAAACGTGGGCCCAGTTCGTTAAATAGTTTCGCAACAACTTCGTTATCACGAGTACGTGCGAATGCAAGACGACGGTTAGCAACACTGTCGGTCTTAGCTAGGGTAATCAATGGCTCAATTACGCGACGCAGCTCTTTTGCCTTAGGCACGGTAGTCTTGATAAGTTCGTGACGTACCAGAGAGCCAGCCATGTTGCTGAACATCGCTTTGCGATGGCTGCTGTTGCGGTTGAGTTGACGACCACTCTTACGATGGCGCATGACCTAATCCTTCTAACTAGATATCAGTAACTATTAATCTTCAGCAATTGATGCTGGCGGCCAGTTTTCTAGGCGCATGCCTAGAGACAGACCACGTGATGCCAGCACGTCTTTGATTTCTGTCAAAGACTTCTTACCAAGGTTTGGAGTCTTAAGAAGCTCTACCTCAGTACGCTGAACGAGATCACCGATGTAGTGGATCGCTTCTGCTTTTAGACAGTTAGCAGAGCGAACAGTTAGTTCAAGATCGTCTACAGGACGCAGTAGGATCGGATCGAACTCCGGCTTCTCTTCTTTCTCTTCAGGAACACGTACATCACGAAGATCTACGAATGCATCCAGTTGCTCAGCTAGAATAGTAGCTGCACGACGGATAGCTTCCTCAGGATCAAGTGTACCGTTTGTCTCCATATCGATAACAAGCTTATCAAGGTCAGTACGTTGTTCTACACGTGCTGCCTCAACGGCGTATGCGATACGGTCAACTGGGCTGAAAGTTGCATCAACTAGCAGACGACCAATTGGACGCTCATCTTCTTCAGTGTGAATACGAGCAGACGCTGGTACATAGCCACGACCACGCTCTACCTTGATGCGCATGCTGATATCAGCATGGTCATCAGTTAGGTGGCAGATTACGTGCTCTGGGTTCGCAATCTCAACATCACCGTCGTGGGTGATGTCACCTGCAACAACAGGGCCTGCACCAGATTTATTCAGAGTAAGGATAACTTCGTCTTTACCCTCAACCTTAACGGCTAGGCCTTTAAGGTTTAGAAGGATCTCAAGAATGTCTTCCTGTACTCCTTCTTTGGTGCTGTACTCGTGTAACACACCGTCGATTTCTACTTCAGTTACGGCACAACCCGGCATTGAAGATAGAAGAATGCGACGTAGAGCGTTACCAAGAGTGTGGCCGAAACCACGCTCAAGCGGCTCAAGAGTTACTTTTGCATGCGTCGTGTTAACTTGTTCAATATCAACAAGACGTGGCTTAAGAAATTCTGTTACAGAACCCTGCATTGTGTCCTCTCTTAACTATAGCCTTACTTAGAGTAAAGCTCGACGATCAGGTGTTCGTTGATGTCGGCAGACAAATCAGAACGTTCTGGAAGGCGCTTGAAAGTACCTTCTAGCTTGCTGCTGTCTACTTCGACCCAAGTCGGTAGTTCACGCTGAGTAGCAACTTCTAGAGCTGCTTTGATGCGTGCTTGGTTCTTAGCTTTCTCACGAATGCTAACAACGTCGTTTGCCGCTACCTTGAAAGAAGGAACGTTTACGACTTGACCGTTAACTAGGATCGCTTTGTGGCTTACCAGCTGACGTGATTCAGCGCGTGTTGCACCGAAACCCATGCGGTAAACTACGTTATCTAGACGACCTTCAAGAAGCTGAAGCAGGTTTTCACCTGTGTTGCCCTTAATGCGAGCTGCTTCTTTGTAGTAGTTACGGAATTGCTTTTCAAGTACGCCGTAAGTACGACGAACTTTTTGTTTCTCGCGAAGCTGTACGCCGTAGTCTGATAGACGACCGCGACGAGCACCATGCACACCAGGTGCATTGTCGATTTTACACTTGGTATCAATCGCGCGCACACCAGACTTAAGGAATAAGTCTGTGCCTTCGCGACGGCTAAGCTTCAGCTTAGGACCCAAATATCTTGCCATGTTCTTTCTCCAGTTTTCCTAAAAACGAAACGTTATACGCGACGTTTCTTAGGTGGACGACAACCGTTATGAGGGATCGGAGTCGCATCAACAATGTTTGTGATACGGAAACCCGCTGCGTTTAGAGCGCGGATAGTTGACTCACGACCAGGACCTGGGCCCTTAACCATAACTTCTAGGTTCTTAACGCCATATTCTTTGGCCATTTCACCACAACGCTCAGCAGCAACCTGTGCAGCGAACGGAGTAGATTTACGAGAACCGCGGAAACCTGAACCACCTGCAGTAGCCCAAGATAGAGCGTTACCCTGACGGTCAGTAATGGTTACGATTGTGTTATTGAAAGAAGCATGGATGTGCGCAACGCCATCTGCTACTTGCTTGCGTACGCGCTTACGCGCGCGAGTTGGTTGTTTAGCCATTGTACTCTACCTTTCCCGATTATTTTTTGATCGGCTTGCGCGGACCCTTACGGGTACGAGCGTTGGTTTTAGTACGCTGTCCACGTAGTGGTAGACTGCGACGATGACGAAGACCACGGTAACAGCCAAGGTCCATTAGACGCTTGATGTTCATGGAAACTTCACGACGTAGATCACCTTCTACAGTGTACTTAGCTACACCATCACGCAGTAGATCGATCTGCTCTTCAGTTAGTTCACTGATCTTAACATCTTCAGCAATACCCACTTCAGCTAGGATAGCTTGAGAGCGAGTTTTACCAATGCCGTAGATCGCTGTTAGAGCGATTACAGAATGTTTTTGATCAGGAATGTTAATGCCTGCAATACGGGCCACTATTCACTCCTAGTACTTTTCAAGAATAACCGCTGCAAAGCCCGTCTAGGATACGCAGCGGTGGAACAATTCTTTTGCACACACAAAAGATTGGTTGGCTAATTTAGCCAACCTACCTTCAATTTGCAAGAAATATTTCTGCTAATTAGCCTTGGCGCTGTTTATGCTTTGGCTCACTGCAAATTACACGCACAACACCGTTGCGCTTGATAACTTTACAGTTACGGCAGATTTTCTTAACGGAAGCACGAACTTTCATTGCTAAACTCCGTAATTAGGATCTTAACGGCCTGAGCCCTTAAGATTAGCCTTTTTCAAAACAGACTCATATTGTTGAGACATCAGATGTGTCTGAACTTGAGCCATGAAGTCCATGATAACCACAACTACAATCAGTAGTGAAGTACCGCCAAAATAGAAGCGGACGTTCCATGCAATCATCATAAACTCGGGGATCAGACAGATAAACGTGATATATAACGCGCCAGCCAATGTCAGGCGTGTCATCACTTTATCTATATATTTCGCGGTCTGCTCTCCCGGGCGAATACCAGGTACGAACGCACCAGACTTCTTCAAGTTGTCAGCTGTCTCGCGAGGGTTAAACACCAACGCGGTATAGAAGAAACAGAAGAAAATAATCGCAGCAGCATAAAGCATCACATAAAGTGGCTGACCTGGGCTTAGCGCCAGTGAGATATCACTTAGCCAACCTAGGTTTTCATTCTGACCGAACCACTGAGCCAGTGTACCCGGGAACAGAATAATGCTTGATGCAAAAATCGCTGGAATTACCCCTGCCATGTTGATTTTCAACGGCAGGTGAGTGCTCTGTGCAGCAAAAACACGACGGCCTTGCTGACGCTTGGCGTAGTTAACGACGATACGACGCTGACCACGTTCCATGAACACTACAAAGTAAATAACAGCGAAAGAAATCACTGCAATCAATAGTAGAAGAAGTACGTGCAATTCACCTTGACGCGCTTGCTCCACTGTCTGTCCAATAGCTGGCGGCAAACCTGCAACGATACCAGTGAAAATAATCACAGATATACCGTTACCTATGCCACGCTCCGTAATCTGTTCACCCAACCACATCAAGAACATGGTACCGGTAACCAAACTGACGACCGCAACAAAGTAGAATCCAAGACCTGGGTTAATAACCAGACCCGGAATCATACTTGGTAACCCCGTTGCAATACCAATTGCTTGGAAGGTTGCCAAAACAAGCGTGCCGTAACGGGTGTACTGGCTAATCTTACGACGACCAGACTCCCCTTCCTTCTTCAACTCGGCTAAAGCCGGGTGAACAACCGTCAGCAACTGGACAATGATCGATGCCGAAATATACGGCATGATACCCAGTGCTAAGATGGAAGCACGCTCAAGTGCACCGCCAGAGAACATGTTAAACAGTTCAATGACGGTACCCTTTTGCTGTTCGAACAGATCGGCAAGTACAGCAGCGTCAATACCAGGAATAGGCACAAAAGAGCCTGCTCGGAAAATTAAGATAGCACCTAAAACGAATAATAGGCGTGTCTTAAGCTCTGCTAGGCCACCTTGGGCGCTACGAAAATCTTGTCCTGGTTGTTTAGCCATCTGTACCTCATCCTCGAGTTAATTATTCCTCGATTTTACCGCCTGCAGCTTCGATAGCAGCTTTAGCGCCTTTAGTAACGCGTAGACCTTTAACTGTTACAGTGCGAGCGATCTCACCAGAAAGTACAACTTTCACGAACTCAATGTTCTTAGTGATTACGTTCGCAGCCTTAAGAGTTTCAAGACTTACTACGTCACCTTCAACTTTCGCTAGCTCACCTAGACGAACTTCAGCTGTTACAAGGCTCTTGCGAGAAGTAAAACCGAATTTTGGTAGACGCTGTTTCAAAGGCATTTGACCGCCTTCGAAGCCTGGACGTACAGAACCACCTGAACGTGATTTCTGACCTTTGTGACCACGGCCACAAGTTTTACCCAGACCTGAACCGATACCACGGCCTACGCGCTTCGCAGAAGGCTTAGAACCAGCAGCCGGAGATAGAGTATTCAAACGCATACTGATTACTCCTCAACTTTAACCATGTAGAAAACTTTGTTGATCATACCGCGTACGCACGGAGTATCTTCAAGTTCTACAGTGTGGTTGATGCGACGAAGGCCTAGGCCACGCAAAGATGCTTTATGCTTCGGCAAACGACCGATAGAGCTCTTTGTTTGGGTTACTTTAATAGTTTTAGCCATGTCGATTACTCCAGAATTTCTTTAACAGAAAGACCACGCTTAGCAGCGATCATTTCTGGAGAGTTCATTCCACTTAGACCATCAATTGTTGCGCGAACAACGTTGATTGGGTTAGTAGAACCGTATGCTTTAGCTAGTACGTTACGGATACCCGCAACTTCTAGCACGGCACGCATTGCACCACCGGCGATGATACCAGTACCTTCTGATGCAGGCTGCATGTACACTTTAGAACCAGTGTGGCGACCTTTAACAGCGTGGTGTAGAGTACCGTCGTTTAGTGCAACAGTAACCATGTTACGACGTGCTTTTTCCATCGCTTTCTGGATTGCAGCAGGAACTTCACGTGCCTTACCGTAACCAAAACCGATGCGACCGTTACCGTCACCAACTACTGTTAGTGCAGTAAAGCTGAAAATGCGTCCGCCTTTAACCGTCTTAGATACACGGTTAACAGCGATCAGCTTTTCATTCAAATCTGATTGTGTTTTTTCGTTAGCCATCTTCCGCCTACCTTAGAATTTCAGACCAGCTTCACGAGCAGCTTCTGCTAGAGCAGCTACACGGCCGTGGTATTGGAAACCAGAACGATCGAATGCAACGTTAGAGATGCCTTTTTCAATCGCGCGCTCAGCAATAGCTTTACCTACAGCTGCAGCAGCGTCTTTGTTACCAGTACTCTTAACCTGCTCGCGAATCGCCTTTTCTACGGTAGAAGCGGCAGCGATTACCTCAGAGCCATTTGGTGCGATTACCTGAGCGTACACGTGACGTGGAGTACGGTGTACAACTAGGCGAGTTGCGCCCAGTTCAGCAATCTTACGACGTGCTCGGGTCGCACGACGGATACGAGATGCTTTCTTATCCATAGTGTTACCTTACTTCTTCTTAGCTTCTTTAGTACGCACGATTTCATCGGCGTAACGAACACCTTTGCCTTTGTAAGGCTCAGGGCTACGGTAAGCGCGAATATCAGCCGCTACTTGACCAACAACCTGCTTATCAGTACCAGTTAGTACGATTTCAGTTTGTGATGGACACTCAGCTTTGATACCTGCTGGCAATTCGTGCTCAACTGGGTGAGAGAAGCCTAGAGTTAGTGCTACAGAGTTGCCTTTAATGGCAGCACGGTAACCTACACCCTTCAAAGTAAGCTTCTTGGTATAGCCTTCAGTAACACCAACAACCATGTTGTTAACTAGTGCACGTGCAGTACCTGCCTGTGCCCAAGCCTTATCGAATCCTTCACGAGGACCGAAAGTGATGGTGTTCTCTTCCTGGGACAATACAACTGCTTCGTTGATAACGCGAACTAGTTCGCCTTTACCACCTTTAACAGTGATTTCCTGACCGTTGAGTTTAACTTCTACGCCGGCAGGAATAACTACTGGTGCTTTTGCAACACGAGACATGTCCTACTCCTATTATGCTACGTAGCAGATAATCTCACCGCCAAGACCCGCTTTGCGTGCAGCGCGGTCGGTCATAAGACCCTTGGAAGTGGATACAACAGCAATACCAAGGCCACCCATCACTGATGGAAGAGCATCTTTTTTCTTGTAGATGCGCAGACCAGGACGTGATACACGTTGGATTTGCTCGATAACTGGGTTAGCTTCGAAGTACTTAAGAGTAACTTCTAGCTCAGGCTTAACTTCACCGATTACAGTGTAGTCAGCCACAAAACCTTCTTCTTTAAGAAGAGCTGCGATAGCAACTTTCATTTTTGAAGATGGCATTTTAACAGCAACTTTTTTCGCTGCCTGACCGTTACGAAGACGGGTCAGCATATCCGAGATCGGATCTTGCATGCTCATAAGTCAATACTCCGTGATTCTAAATTGGATAACTGGGATTACCAGCTAGCCTTACGCAGACCCGGAATCTCGCCTTTCATGCAAGCTTCACGAACCTTGATACGGCTAAGACCAAACTTACGTAGGTAGCCGTGTGGACGTCCAGTCTGGTTACAGCGGTTACGCTGACGAGACTTCGCAGAATCACGTGGTAGTGACTGAAGTTTAAGCACTGCATTCCAGCGATCTTCTTCAGACGCATTCACGTCGCTAATTAGAGCTTTAAGTGCCGCACGCTTTTCAGCGAACTTTACTGCTAGCTTGGCACGTTTAGCTTCGCGTGCCTTCATTGATTCTTTAGCCATTAGTAACCCTTACTTTTACTTACGGAATGGGAAGTTAAAAGCAGACAGTAGAGCATGAGCTTCTTCATCAGATTTAGCAGAAGTTGTGATAGTGATATCAAGACCACGTACACGATCTACTTTATCGTAATCGATTTCTGGGAAGATGATCTGCTCACGAACGCCCATGCTGTAGTTACCACGACCATCGAATGATTTCGGGTTTAGACCACGGAAATCACGAATACGAGGTACAGCAATAGAAATTAGACGTTCAAAGAAATCCCACATGCGTTCGCCACGTAGAGTTACTTTACAGCCAATAGGGTAGCCCTCACGGATCTTAAAGCCAGCAACAGACTTACGAGCTACAGTGATAAGCGGCTTCTGACCTGCAATAGCAGTCATGTCAGCAGCAGCATTCTCTAGAAGCTTCTTGTCGTTGATCGCATCGCCCACACCCATGTTAAGTGTGATCTTTTCGATCCTTGGGACTTGCATGATACTCTGGTATTCGAACTTTTCAGCAAGTTCTTTAACTAGAGTCTCTTTGTAGTAATCATGCAGTTTCGCCATTGTACTACTCCAAAAATTACTTGATAGTTTCGCCAGTCGATTTGAAGAAACGAACTTTTTTGCCGTCTTCGAATCGGAAGCCTACACGGTCCGCGTTACCTTCACCGTTAACGATTGCAACGTTAGAAGCGTCAATTGCTGCTTCTTGTTCAACGATGCCACCTTGTACGCCCATTGCCGGTACCGGCTTCTGGTGCTTCTTAACAAGGTTGATACCTTCAACGATTACTTTACCGGTTGCTAGAACCTTGGATACTTTACCTTTCTTACCTTTATCTTTACCAGTAAGAACGATAACTTCGTCGTTACGACGGATTTTAGCTGCCATTTGCGTTACTCCTTACAATACTTCAGGCGCAAGTGAAACGATCTTCATGAACTTATCGCCACGAAGCTCACGAGTCACAGGGCCGAAAATACGAGTACCGATAGGTTGCTCAGTGTTGTCGTTCAACAATACGCAAGCATTACGGTCAAAGCGAATGACAGAGCCGTCTGGACGACGTACGCCTTTACGAGTGCGCACAACCACCGCTTTCAGAACGTCACCTTTCTTAACTTTACCGCGAGGAATTGCTTCCTTAACAGTAACCTTGATGACATCACCGATATGTGCATAGCGACGGTGTGAACCACCCAGAACCTTAATACACATTACGCTACGAGCGCCGGAGTTATCGGCTGCGTCAAGCATACTTTGCATTTGGATCATGTTAGTGCTCCGCTAATTTTAAACATCTTGACCCATCACGAGCCGTTTTGCCTTTTCTTCAAAGGCGGCGAATAATAACACCATTTTCGGACGATGGGTAGACAAAAAATGAACGGCCCCAAAATTTTTCGGGGCCGTTATGTTAAATCGTAGTTAAGTTCGCTTAGACGCGAGCTTTTTCAACTACGCGTACCAGTGTCCAAGACTTAGTCTTTGACAATGGACGGCACTCACGAACTTCAACTGTGTCGCCTTGGCTACACTCGTTGTTTTCGTCATGTGCGTGAAGTTTAGTCGTGCGAGTGATGTACTTACCGTAGATCGGGTGCTTCACTTTACGCTCGATTGCAACAACAATAGACTTATCGCCTTTGTTGCTAACAACACGACCAAGCTGAGTACGAATTTGATCGCTCATTATGCGCCAGCCTTCTCAGTCAGAACGGTTTTAACACGTGCGATATCGCGACGTACTGATTTCAGAGTGTGAGTCTGCTGCAGTTGACCAGTTGCAGCCTGCATGCGCAGGTTGAACTGCTCGCGCAGTAGGTTCACAAGCTCAGCATTCAGCTCTTCAACGCTTTTAGCGCGCAGATCTTGTGCGTTCATCACATCACCGCCTTAGTTACGAATGTTGTTTTGATAGGTAGCTTACGTGCAGCAAGTTTAAATGCTTCACGTGCTAGCTCTTCAGAAACACCATCCATCTCATACAGAACTTTACCAGGTTGGATTTGTGCTACCCAGTACTCAACGTTACCTTTACCTTTACCTTGACGAACTTCAAGAGGCTTAGATGTAATTGGTTTGTCTGGGAAGATACGAATCCAGATTTGACCCTGACGTTTGATGTGACGAGTCATCGCACGACGCGCTGCTTCGATCTGGCGAGCAGTGATACGGCCACGGCCGACTGCTTTAAGACCAAATGTACCGAAGCTTACGTCAGTGCCGTTCGCTAGACCGCGGTTACGACCTTTAAAGGTCTTGCGGAATTTAGTGCGTTTAGGTTGCAGCATCTATAAACTCCTTATTTACGGCCTTTGCGCTGCTTCTTAGGCTTGTCAGCCTTTGGCTCTTCTACTGGCATGCCGCCTAGAACTTCACCTTTGAAGATCCAAACTTTAACGCCAATTACACCGTACTGGGTGTGAGCCGAAGAAGTTGCGTAATCAATGTCAGCACGAAGAGTGTGTAGAGGTACACGACCTTCACGGTACCACTCTGAACGTGCGATTTCAGCGCCGCCTAGACGACCGCTTACTTCTACTTTGATACCTTTAGCGCCAAGGCGCATAGCGTTCTGAACTGCGCGCTTCATAGCGCGACGGAACATAACGCGACGCTCTAGCTGAGACGAGATGCTGTCTGCTACTAGTTTGCCGTCTAGCTCAGGCTTACGTACTTCCGCGATGTTGATCTGTGCTGGAACACCAGCGATCTTAGAAACGCGTGCACGTAGTTTCTCTACGTCTTCGCCTTTCTTACCGATAACAACGCCTGGACGAGCAGTGTGAATAGTCACACGGATGCTCTTAGCAGGACGCTCGATAACGATACGTGAAAGAGACGCTTTTGCTAGTTCCTTAGTAAGGAACTGACGTACCTTGAAGTCGCCGTCTAGGTTGTCAGCGAACTCTTGGCTGTTAGCAAACCAAGTGGTATTCCATGGCTTAACGATGCCAAGACGAATACCATTAGGATGTACTTTTTGACCCATTGCTTTCTCTCCTAGTCTCTTAGCGGTCTGCTACAACAACAGTGATGTGGCTAGAACGCTTCAAGATGCGATCGGCACGGCCTTTAGCACGAGGCATAATACGCTTCATGGTAGGACCTTCGTCAACGAAGATTTTAGCTACTGATAGATCATCAATATCTGCGCCTTCGTTGTGTTCTGCGTTAGCGATAGCTGACTCTAGAACTTTCTTGATTAGATCAGCAGCTTTTTTGTTGCTGAACTGAAGAATTTCTAGAGCTTGAGCAACTGGCTTACCGCGCAGTTGATCTGCAACCAAACGAGCTTTCTGCGGCGAAATGCGAGCAAAGCGATGTTTAGCGATAGCTTCCATTACTTACTCCTTAGCGCTTCTTAGCTTTCTTATCCGCAGCGTGGCCGCGGTAAGTGCGTGTTGGTGCAAATTCGCCTAGCTTGTGACCGATCATTTCTTCAGAAACGAAAACAGGAACGTGCTGACGACCATTATGGACAGCGATGGTCAAACCGATCATCTGAGGGATGATCATTGAGCGACGGGACCAAGTCTTTACAGGCTTCTTGTCACCGCTTTCCAACGCTTTCTCTACCTTCTTCAGCAAGTGTAGGTCAATAAATGGACCTTTCTTGAGAGAACGTGGCATGGCGTATCCTCTTTAAAATTACTTGTTACGACGACGTACGATGTACTTGTCGGTACGCTTGTTCTTACGAGTCTTGTAACCCTTAGTTGGAACACCCCAAGGTGTAACAGGGTGACGGCCACCAGATGTACGGCCTTCACCACCACCGTGTGGGTGGTCAACTGGGTTCATTACAACACCACGTACAGTTGGACGAACACCGCGCCAGCGTGAAGCACCAGCTTTACCTAGCTCACGTAGCATGTGTTCTGCATTACCAACTTCACCTAGAGTCGCACGACCTTCAGCAAGAACTTTACGCATTTCACCAGAACGTAGACGTAGAGTCACATAAGTGCCTGCACGTGCAATGATCTGAGCGTATGCACCAGCTGAACGAGCCAGCTGAGCACCTTTACCAGGCTTAAGTTCAACACAGTGTACTGTTGAACCTACTGGGATGTTGCGCATTGGTAGTGTGTTACCAACTTTGATAGCAGCATCTGCGCCAGACTGGATAGTGTCACCAGCCTGAATACCTTTAGGTGCGATAATGTAGCGGCGCTCACCGTCTGCGTACAGAACTAGAGCAATGTTTGCGCTACGGTTTGGATCGTATTCTAGACGCTCAACTTTCGCTGGGATACCGTCTTTAGTACGTTTGAAATCGATGATACGGTAAGCATTTTTGTTACCACCACCGATGTGACGTACTGTAATACGACCGTTGTTGTTACGACCACCTGACTTAGATTTTTTCTCTAGTAGTGGTGCGTACGGCTTACCCTTATGCAGGTCAGAGTTAACCACTTTAACTACGTGGCGACGACCTGGGGAAGTCGGCTTACATTTTACAATAGCCATTCTTCTTTGCTCCTAGCCTTACTCTGCACTGCCAGCGAAGTCGATGTCTTGACCTTCTTTCAGGATAACGTAGGCTTTCTTAACGTCTGAACGACGGCCTTGACGCATACCTTGACGCTTGGTCTTACCCTTAGTGATAAGAGTATTTACAGACTTAACTTCAACCTCGAACAGTTTTTCAACTGCTGCTTTGATCTCTTTCTTTGTCGCATCTTTAGCTACTTTGAATACGATAGTGTTACCGTTTTCAGCAGCCATAGTTGCTTTTTCAGAGATGTGCGGAGCACGTAGAACTTTTAAAATACGCTCTTCAGTGATCATGCTAGCATCTCCTCAACTGCTTTAACTGCTGCTGCAGTCATCACAACTTTATCGAAAGCGATCAAGCTAACTGGGTCGATTGCCTTCGCGTCACGTACGTCTACTTTGTATAGGTTACGTGCAGCTAGGAATAGATTCTCATCTAGTTCGCCAGTTACGATCAGCGCATCAGTTAGCTCAAGCTCAGAAAGCTTAGCTACTAGCGCTTTAGTTTTAGGTGCTTCTACAGAGAACTCATCAACAACGATTAGACGCTCTTGACGAACTAGCTCAGAAAGAATGCTCTTCATAGCACCACGGTACATTTTCTTGTTAACTTTCTGGCTGTGGTCCTGTGGACGAGCAGCGAAAGTTACACCACCGGTACGCCATAGCGGACTACGGATTGTACCTGCACGAGCGCGGCCTGTACCTTTCTGGCGCCATGGTTTAGCACCACCACCAGAAACGTCAGAACGAGTCTTCTGAGCACGTGTACCTTGACGAGCACCTGCTGCAAAAGCAACAACTACTTGGTGTACAAGCGCTTCATTGAAGTCACGCCCAAAAGTAGTTTCGGAGACAGTTAGCGCATCAGCGCCTTTGACTACCAATTCCATTACTAACTCCTCGACGTTACGCTTTAACAGCTGGTTTGACGATCACGTTGCCACCTGTTGAGCCTGGTACTGCACCTTTAATAAGAAGCAGGTTACGCTCAGCGTCAACACGTACGATCTCTAGGTTTTGAGTCGTTACACGCTCAGCACCCATGTGACCAGCCATTTTCTTGCCTTTAAATACGCGACCTGGAGTTTGACATTGGCCAATTGAACCCGGAGCGCGGTGAGACAAGGAGTTACCGTGAGTCATATCTTGAGTGCGGAAGTTCCAGCGCTTAACAGCACCTTGGAAACCTTTACCCTTAGATGTACCAGTAACGTCTACTTTTTTAATTTCGTTGAACAGCTCAACAGTTAGCTCAGCGCCAACAGCGAACTCTTCGTTGTTCTCTAGACGGAATTCCCAAAGACCGCGACCTGCTTCAACACCTGCTTTCGCAAAGTGGCCAGCTTCTGGCTTAGAAACACGGTTAGCTTTCTTTGAACCAGTAGTTACCTGGATTGCGTTGTAGCCGTCAGTTTCAACAGATTTAACCTGAGAAACGCGGTTAGCTTCAACTTCAACCACAGTTACTGGGATAGAAACGCCATCTTCGGTAAATACGCGGGTCATGCCCACTTTACGACCGATTAGACCAATCATTCTCTTATCTCCTCTTAACCTAGGCTGATCTGGACATCAACGCCAGCAGCTAGATCTAGACGCATAAGAGCGTCAACAGTTTTGTCTGTTGGCTCAACGATGTCGATAAGGCGCTTGTGAGTACGGATTTCGTACTGGTCACGTGCGTCCTTATTAACGTGAGGAGAAACAAGAACAGTGAAGCGCTCTTTGCGAGTAGGTAGTGGGATTGGACCCTTAACCTGCGCGCCAGTACGCTTAGCTGTTTCAACGATTTCCGCAGTCGACTGATCGATCAAGCGGTGATCGAACGCCTTAAGGCGGATACGAATACGTTGGTTCTGCATGAGACAGAGCTCCAATAATAAAAATTACACAAACAATATCGCCACTCAACCTCGTGTAGACGAGAGAATGCCGATTGATTTATGTGAACGTAGTATCCCTATCGGATACATTGTCAGTCAATTTAATGACTGCGAACATAAGTCAGAGTATACATTTACAAACTGCTCTGCAGCTTCTTCCTCAACGCTTATTGGTTCACAACCGCACTTACGAGAACTATATCCTCAGGCAGTGGAGGGCATTATACAGATCACAGTTTCGAACGCAACCCCTGTCGGAAAATTAAACAAAGGTGGGGCTAAGATGTTGTTGGGGGCGATGGGCGATGGGCGATGGGCGATGGGCGATGGGCGATGGGCGATGGGCGATGCATTATCATAGGCACCCCCACCAAAATATAATAATTGAAACCGTTGTTTCGTGTTATGCCACTTGCCTATGGCCGATAGCCAAGCGCCATCACTCCCCTACCCTAATCGTCGTCGACAATCTGGGCCTGGTTGTAATTGGCAATGCCCATTTTTTCGATAAGGCCAAGCTGGGTTTCGAGCCAATCGACATGCTCTTCTTCATCTTCGAGGATATCTTGGAACAAATCACGCGATACATAATCCCTGACCTCTTCGGCATAAGCAATGGCATCTCGCAGATCAGGGATCGCAGCCATCTCCAACGCCAAATCGGACTCGAGCATTTCTTGGGTATCTTCACCGATATTGAGCTTACCGAGATCTTGCAGGTTGGGAAGCCCTTCCAAGAACAGGATACGTTCAATTAAATGATCCGCATGGTTCATCTCATCGATTGACTCGTGGTATTCCTTGTCGGCAAGGTGCTTCAAGCCCCAGTCTTTGTACATACGGGCATGGAGGAAATACTGATTAATGGCGACCAGTTCGTTGCCTAGGACTTTGTTGAGGTGTTGGATGATTTTCGGATCAGCTTTCATTACAAAACACTCCTCTTTCAGTTCACATAAGCATAGAACCGATTAGAAGAGTGTCAAAAGACACGATGTGATAAGCCGCAACTAGCTGGCTTTTTTGTACTGGATGATCGTGACCTGCTCGAGTATTTCTTTCGCTTGACGGATACATTTACCACACTGCGAGCCGAGGGGAGTCACTTGACGGATCCCGCGAATATCGCTGATCCCATGTTGTTCAGCCAGCTTCATGATTTTTTTATCGGAAATACCGTGGCACAAGCAAACGTACATCGTCTTACCATCATCTCAACACAATGCGTAGAATATAAACAAGAATGGTTTGCATTACCAGTCGCGAATACAGCTTCTCTTAGAACAATTACGGATAGGAATGCGACGTTTATGCTTTTATGAAATATAACGACAAGTCGGTCAGCAAAGTTAGACAGTTGACTGTGGTTGTTGGCGGGAAATAGAAAACAAAAAAGGGAGCCGAAGCTCCCTTTTTCAGTACAAAGTTTGTACTAAGCGTTATTAAGCAACGATAGTTGCAACAACACCAGCACCAACTGTACGGCCACCTTCACGGATAGCAAAACGTAGACCTTCGTCCATCGCGATAGGTGCGATTAGAGTAACAGTCATAGAGATGTTATCACCAGGCATTACCATTTCTACGCCTTCAGGTAGCTCGATAGTACCTGTTACGTCAGTTGTACGGAAGTAGAACTGTGGACGGTAACCTTTGAAGAAAGGAGTGTGACGACCGCCTTCATCTTTAGAAAGAACATAGATTTCTGAAGTGAAAGTAGTGTGT
>NZ_JAKJSK010000024.1:0-52215 GCF_050336935.1 Photobacterium satsumensis | reverse complement strand
AATCCAGGTAGACCTGCCATTATTAAACTTAACGAGTTTCTTCGGAACATTCGGTAAGTATGCGGAAGTGGCGAAATTGGTAGACGCACCAGATTTAGGTTCTGGCGCCGCAAGGTGTGAGAGTTCAAGTCTCTCCTTCCGCACCATCATTCTTTGATTAAGCTCCGGCTTAATTGAGAAAACCAGAGAAGCAGCTGGCAACAGCACAAAATGCGGAAGTGGCGAAATTGGTAGACGCACCAGATTTAGGTTCTGGCGCCGCAAGGTGTGAGAGTTCAAGTCTCTCCTTCCGCACCATTCTCTCTGGATTCAAGTCTCTGCAAAGAGCATCTGCAGGTCTATCGCCAAGCGGTAAGGCAGCGGCTTTTGATGCCGCCATTCCCTGGTTCGAATCCAGGTAGACCTGCCATTATTAAACTTAACGAGTTTCTTCGGAACATTCGGTAAGTATGCGGAAGTGGCGAAATTGGTAGACGCACCAGATTTAGGTTCTGGCGCCGCAAGGTGTGAGAGTTCAAGTCTCTCCTTCCGCACCATCATTCTTCGATTGAGCTCCGGCTTAATTGAGAAAACCAGAGAAGCAGCTGGCAACAGCACAAAAATGCGGAAGTGGCGAAATTGGTAGACGCACCAGATTTAGGTTCTGGCGCCGCAAGGTGTGAGAGTTCAAGTCTCTCCTTCCGCACCATTCTCTCTGGACTCAAGTCTCTGTAAAGAGCAACTGCAGGTCTATCGCCAAGCGGTAAGGCAGCGGCTTTTGATGCCGCCATTCCCTGGTTCGAATCCAGGTAGACCTGCCATCTTTTGCTTAACGTCTTTCGTTATTCGTTGCTAAAATGGATATAGACGGTAAGTACGCGGAAGTGGCGAAATTGGTAGACGCACCAGATTTAGGTTCTGGCGCCGCAAGGTGTGAGAGTTCAAGTCTCTCCTTCCGCACCATCTTTAGAAACCCACCTTTTGGTGGGTTTTCTTATGTCTGGCATATGGTTAATAAAATACATTATTATCCAGAAAGTTAGGCAACAAATTTTACAACCAACTCAATGATCGTATCTCTCTGGTTGTTAAGCCGAATGTTTTTACAAACATTCGGCTTTTTTCTTTTTCAGCGCTTATGCCTACTCCCCCGTTCCGGGCAGCTACATTCCCATCGCATATTTCAATACTTTCTGCTTAATCGGCCCAGCCTGTTCGGCCAGCTTCAACCCCGCATTGCGTAACAACTTCACCGGCAGTAAGTTGTTACTGAAAGTGGTATAGAAAAAGTCCATGCCACTTTGCATCAGCAGGTTATCCGGCCGGCGGCGGCGCTCATAAGCTTTGAGTACCCGAACGTTAGACCAATCTTGACCCGCTTTCTCGATTTCATGCAGTAAGACATCAACATCCTTGAAGCCAAGGTTGACCCCCTGCCCCGCCAACGGATTAATAGTATGAGCTGCATCGCCTAACAGCACCACGCCTGACTTATAGTATTGCTGGGCATGACGACGGGTGAGCGAGAAGCGGCCATGGTTAAGGACTTTGATTTCACCCAGCTCTGGTGGGAAATGGGTAATGATCTGCGCTTCCAGCTGAGCTGGAGTCATCGCCGACAGCTGCTGGATCTTCGCCGGGCTGTCGTACCATACCAATGAGCCCTGATGGCCCGGCAACGGCAGAAATGAACGCGGGCCGTGAGGCGTAAACATCTGCCAGGTAATATCCTGCTGCGGCGAGGCCGTTTCGACATTGATCAGCATGCAATGCTGGCGGTAGTCCCAAGCGGTGATCCCAATTCCCGCCTGTTGGCGAACACGCGACTGAGCACCGTCGGCCCCCACCAGCAAAGTAGCACGCAGTGAGTTGCCATCCTCGAGTGCAATCTCATAACCACTGTCGGTTTCGACTGCTGAAACCATACGGGCTGGGCACTTCACCGTCAGGTTCGGATAGAGTTCGAACTGCTGCCACAGCGCCAGTTGGATAACCCGGTTTTCGACAATATAGCCAAGGCGGTTAAGGTGCATATGCTCAGCATTGAAACGGGTACGGCACTCTGGGTGCTCCCAGGTTTCCAATCGTTTATACGGACAGAGGCGCATGGCCGTCACCGCTTCCCACGCCCCCAACCGTTCCAGCAATGAAACAGAATGTGGGGAAATAGCCGACACCCGCAGATCCATTGGCTGCGAGGATGCAAACGGGGCTGGGGTTACCCCTTCCAACACTGCAACAGATAGCCCCTGCTGGGCCAACCCTATTGCTGTTGCCGCTCCGACCATACCGCCGCCAGCCACAACCACATCAAACTGTTCCATATCGGTTCCCATTTGTTATGCTCAAGAAAAGAGTACAGCGCCCAGTGGCGCGTTGCTGCCATTATTCTATCAAAATTCACTAACGCATCAGTGATTAATAAACGCTAACTGCCGCACAGAGATGAGGGTGATGATCGGATTTATCAAAAGTTGGCTACTCAGGCTGTTGTTGCTAGCCCTTGTTCTGCCTATCTTGCTGGTATTGGCTGGGAAGTATATCAACCCGCCAGTGTGGGGTTGGCAACTTCACCGTGAATGGTTTCCCCCACAAGGCTATCCACCACGCTCAGCGCATTTATGGGTACCGATGGCTGCGATATCAACCAATGTCCAGCTCGCAGTGATTGCCTCTGAAGATCAGCACTTCCCCGATCATAGCGGCATTGACATCAACGCTATCCTGGCGATCCTCAAACAAACGGGTAGCGAGGGTCCCAGCCGGGGAGGCAGTACCATCACCCAGCAAACGGCCAAAAACCTGTTCCTGTTTCCATCCCGTACATTCCTGCGCAAAGGGGTCGAGCTCTACTTTACCCTGTGGATGGAAGTTCTCTGGGACAAATCACGGATCTTGGAAGTCTACCTGAACATCGTAGAATTCGGCCCAGGCCTGTTCGGGGTGGAGGCGGCCAGCCAGACCTTTTTCGGTATTCCCGCCAGTCGGCTCAACGCCCAGCAAGCCGCCCAACTGGCAGCGGTATTACCCAACCCTTACCGAATGCAACCAGCCCCCATGACACCCTATATTCAGCAACGCAGTCAATGGATCCATCAACAAATGCGTCAATTGGGCCCCCAAACCCTCAATAAACTCAAACCGGTAGCGACAGAATGAAAAACCACAAAATATTCGGGGTGGTGATGATCTAGTCAGGCACGCTTTAAAGCAGTACAATACGCGGCTTGCTACCGCAGGCGGCCTTGTTTTGACCGCCGAAGCGGAATGAAGCAATGTGAAATGCAATGAATAAACACTACGAGTGAAGAGTTAGACATGGCTAAGAAACTGCTTATCAAAACCTGGGGTTGCCAGATGAACGAATACGATTCATCAAAAATGGCCGATCTTCTTAATGCAGCCAATGGCTTCGAGATAACGGAAGAACCAGAAGAAGCAGACGTTCTGCTGCTTAACACCTGCTCCATCCGTGAAAAAGCCCAGGAAAAAGTGTTCCACCAGCTTGGTCGCTGGAAAACCCTAAAAGACAAAAAACCTGAGCTAGTGATCGGCGTGGGGGGTTGTGTAGCAACCCAAGAAGGCGATTCAATCCGCAAGCGTGCACCATATGTCGATGTCATTTTCGGCCCACAGACCTTGCACCGCCTGCCTGAGATGATCAAGCAATCGCAGAGCGACCATGCGCCAGTCATGGATATTTCCTTCCCGGAAATCGAGAAATTCGACCGCCTACCAGAACCTCGTGCTGAAGGCCCGACGGCGTTCGTTTCGATTATGGAAGGCTGCTCGAAGTACTGCACCTACTGTGTGGTTCCTTATACCCGTGGTGAAGAAGTAAGTCGCCCGCTGGATGACGTACTATTCGAGATCGCCCAGCTGGCAGAACAAGGCGTACGTGAGGTCAACCTGCTTGGCCAGAACGTAAATGCTTTCCGTGGTGCAACCCACGATGGTGATATCGCGACTTTCGCGGAGCTATTGCGTCTGGTGGCGGCTATCGACGGCATCGACCGTATTCGCTACACCACCAGCCACCCGATCGAGTTCACTGATGACATTGTCGAAGTGTACCAAGACACCCCTGAAGTGGTGAGCTTCCTACACCTACCGGTACAAAGTGGTTCGGACCGTATCTTGACGAACATGAAGCGCCCACACACCGCGATCGAGTACAAGTCGAAGATCCGCAAGCTACGTAAAGCGCGTCCGGATATCACGATCAGCTCTGACTTTATCGTTGGTTTCCCGGGCGAGTCTGATCAAGACTTCCAGGATACGATGAAACTGATCCGCGATGTCGACTTCGATATCAGCTTCAGCTTTATCTTCTCTGCCCGTCCAGGTACACCGGCAGCCGATTACCCATGTGATCTGCCTGAAGAAGTGAAGAAAGAACGCTTGTATGAACTGCAGCAACAGATCAATACTCAAGCTATGCGCTATTCTCGCCAGATGCTAGGTACCGAGCAGCGTATCTTGATTGAAGGCCCATCGAAGAAGAACGTGATGGAGTTGCGCGGCCGTACCGAGAACAACCGCGTGGTGAACTTTGAAGGTTCGCCAGAGCTAATCGGCCAGTTCGTTGACGTGAAAATCACTGACGTCTTCACCAACTCGCTACGTGGTGAGTTAGTTCGCACCGAAGCAGAAATGGACCTACGCGTGGCCATGTCTCCAGCCGAAGTGATGGAAAAAACACGCAAAGAAGATGAATTGGGTGTTGGCGTATATACTCCATAGTAAGACGCCCGTCTGAACACTAGTAGGACGCGCCCTGAACCCTAGGCCACCCGCACGGGTGGCCCTATTGAGAGGCAAATCTTGAGCAAAGTTATTACTATTGAATTCAATCTGGAACCCGCCAATAACCAGCGCCTTTCCAGCCTTTGTGGCCCTTTCGACGATAACATCAAACAACTTGAACGCCGTTTGGGTGTAGAAATAAACCACCGCAGCAGCAGTTTCAGTGTGGTCGGACAGCCCCACACAGCCGAATCCGCCGCCGATATCATCAAAAACCTGTATGTCGATACCGCCCCGGTTCGCAACACCATTCCTGACATCGAACCTGATCAAGTTCACTTGGCTATCAAAGAGTCCGGTGTCCTAGAGCAGTCTACCGAATCAAGCATTCCTTATGGCAAGGAAGTGGTGATCAAAACCAAGAAAGGGGTGATCAAGCCACGCACACCTAACCAGGCCCAGTACATTGCCAACATGGTCCGCCATGACATTACCTTCGGCATTGGCCCGGCAGGTACCGGTAAGACATATCTGGCTGTCGCTGCTGCGGTTGATGCGCTGGAGCGTCAGGAAATCCGTCGTATTCTTCTGACCCGCCCTGCGGTTGAAGCCGGTGAGAAACTGGGATTCCTACCCGGTGATTTGAGCCAGAAGGTCGACCCATACCTACGCCCGCTCTACGATGCCCTGTTTGAAATGCTGGGTTTCGAGCGTGTTGAGAAGCTGATTGAACGCAACGTGATTGAAGTTGCGCCGCTCGCCTACATGCGTGGCCGTACTCTCAATGACGCTTTTATTATTCTTGATGAAAGCCAGAACACGACCGTCGAGCAGATGAAGATGTTCCTGACCCGTATCGGTTTCAACTCCCGTGCGGTGATCACCGGCGACGTGACCCAAATCGACTTGCCTCGCGGTGCCCGTTCCGGCCTGCGCCATGCGATTGAAGTACTGTCCGATGTCGATGAGATCAGCTTCAACTTCTTCCAGGCCGACGATGTCGTTCGCCACCCTGTGGTTGCTCGAATTGTCCAGGCCTACGAGGTATGGGAAAGCGCGGATCAAAAACAACGCAAGCTCACCGAGCTGCGCCGACGTGATGAGCAAGCCGCCATGCAAGCTGCCGCTGCCGCACCGGTTGCCACCCCAGCAGTAGAAACGGAAAAAACAAACTAATGGCGATTTATCTCGATCTCCAGGTAGCCACTGAAAACACCGACGGTATGCCTAGCGAAGCGCAATTCCAGCAATGGCTGGATGCTGCTATCACTCCCTTCCAAGCCGATGCCGAAGTCACTATCCGCTTGGTCGACGAGGAAGAGAGCCATAGTCTTAACCATGATTACCGTGGCAAAGACAAACCGACCAATGTCCTGTCTTTCCCGTTCGAGGCACCACCGGGTGTGGAGCTGGAACTGCTGGGCGACTTGATCATTTGCCGACAGGTCGTCGAAAAAGAAGCTAAGATGCAGGATAAACCTCTAAATGCCCATTGGGCACACATGGTTGTACACGGCAGTCTTCATCTGCTAGGTTATGACCATATAGAGGACGACGAAGCAGAAGAGATGGAAAGCTTGGAAACGGACATCATGCAGCAGATGGGCTATGTCGATCCGTATGCCGAAGAAAAGCAGTAAACTTTTCATGTTATTGTTGTCAAACTAATACGGCACATTGAGGTGCCGTATATTCCCGTGGCACAGCCACTTAACTGAGAGAAGTAATTCTTACAAACAATGAACGAAGATAACTCACAAAATTCTGAAGGTCCGAGTAGAAAGTCCTTCTTTGAACGAATTGGCCAGCTGTTCCAAGGCGAGCCACAGAACCGCGAAGAGCTTGTAGAGGTTTTCCGTGATTCAGAAGAAAACGATTTGATCGACCACGACACCCGCGACATGCTCGAAGGGGTCATGGAAATTTCCGAGATGCGTGTCCGTGACATCATGATCCCGCGCTCTCAGATGGTCACTATCGAGCGTTCTCAGAAGGTAGAGGATCTAATTAATTTAATTGTTGATGCCCAGCACTCACGCTACCCGGTGATCAGTGACGACAAAGACCACGTCGAAGGGATCCTTCTGGCTAAAGATCTTTTACGTTACCTGCAGCCTAACAGCGAACCGTTCGATATGGAAAAAGTACTGCGACCTGCGGTCGTTGTGCCGGAAAGCAAGCGGGTTGACCGCCTGCTCAAGGAGTTCCGTGAAGAACGTTACCACATGGCTATTGTGGTCGATGAGTTTGGTGGGGTATCCGGTGTTATCACCATTGAAGATATCCTTGAACAAATCGTTGGCGAAATCGAGGACGAGTTCGACGACGAGGAAGAGCAGGATATTCGTCAGTTAAGCAAACACACATATGCGGTGAAAGCGCTGACAACCATTGAAGAGTTCAATGAAATGTTCCATACCCAATTCAGCGATGAAGAAGTCGATACCGTCGGCGGCTTGGTGATGACCAGCTTTGGTCACCTGCCTACCCGAGGGGAGATCGTTGAATTGGCGGGCTACTCATTCAAGGTAACGTCAGCCGACAACCGCCGGGTTATTCAGTTGCAAGTGACCGTGCCTCACGAAGCACCTCAACCGACGACAACATCATAACGAATGACGAAAAATACCCTTAAGAAGTTGGGGCAGCCATTGCTGGCTGTCCCAGCAGGTGCCTTAGCCACCTTATCCTTCGCTCCCTACCATCACTGGTACCTTGCTCCACTTTCCCTCTTTATTTTTCTGTACTTACTGCAGAATCAATCCGTCAAGCGCTCCGCGCTGATCGGTTTGTTGTGGGGCTTGGGTCTGTTTGGTACCGGGATCAGCTGGGTTCATGTCAGTATCGCTAATTTTGGCGGAATGCCATGGTTAGCTGGCTGGGCATTAATGGCACTGCTGATTGGCTACCTTGCCCTTTACCCCGCCGTATTCGGCGCCCTGTTCAACAAATTCAACCGTGGCCGCCCGTTCCACCAGCTGATGCTGAGCGGCCCGGTACTCTGGCTGTTGCTAGACTGGATCCGCGGCTGGCTGATGACCGGCTTCCCATGGCTCTGGTTGGGCTACGGACAAATTGATAGCCCATATGCCGGCCTTGCTCCTATCTTGGGGGTAGAAGGGATCACCTTGGCACTGCTGCTCACTGGCGGTGCCCTCGTGGCAGCCACTTACTACCGTAACTGGCGCCCGCTACTGGTACCAGTCTTCATTTTGGCTCTAAGCCTGTTTGCCGGCCAAAAGCAATGGGTCAAACCGGACACCGACAATACCGTCGATGTCGCGATGATCCAGGGTAACGTACCGCAGGAAATCAAATGGCTGCCAAGCCAGCGCTGGCCGACCCTGATGAAGTTCACCGATCTGACCCGAGAAAACTGGGACGCAGATTTGATCATCTGGCCGGAAGCGGCGATCCCAGCATTAGAAACTCAGGTCACCACCTTCCTGCAGAATCTCGATGCGGCAGCACGCAATAACAACAGTACCGTGATCACCGGGGTGCTGGACCAAAATGAGCAAGGGGAGTTTTACAACAACATCCTCACACTTGGCGTCAATGCAGTCGGCCCGTACCAGTACGACCAAGCAGAGCGCTATAGCAAGCACCACTTGCTACCGTTTGGTGAATTCGTGCCGTTCGGCGATATCCTGCGTCCAATTGCACCGTTCTTCAACCTGCCGATGTCTTCGTTCAGCCGGGGGGATTACATCCAACCGAACCTCGAGGCCAATGGCTACTCGCTGGCACCAGCACTGTGCTACGAAGTCGCGTTCAGCGAGCAGGTGCGTCGCAACGTCAATATCGATACCGAATTCTTGCTGACCCTGTCTAACGATACCTGGTTCGGTAAATCCATCGGCCCATTCCAGCATATGGAAATTGCCCAGATGCGCTCGCTTGAACTTGGTAAGCCCCTGCTGCGCGCAACCAACAGCGGCCTGACCGGTATTGTCGATCACAAGGGTAAGATCATTGAGCAGATCCCGCAGTTCGAAACAGGTGTCCTCAGAGCAGAAGTGGTGCCGACCATAGGTATGACACCGTACACCACGCTTGGTAGCTGGCCACTGTATATCTACATCCTGTGGTCTGTCGCCTTATCGTGGATCCTGATCCGCCGTCAGGCCGGTCGGTTTCGTGACGAGCAACCGCAAGTGAACTACCACGACTAACCGGCTCGCCAGCATTACGCTGAATCAACGCTGACAATCCCCCCGAAAGGCGAAGGTAACCCCTTCGCCTTTTCATTCACCTTGTTAATATATTGGACAGATAACCAAGTGGTGTGTATTGGAGTGTGCCACAGCACGCGTAGTGCCTGTACCTATCAAAAGCTTGGAATAACAACAGCACAACGTCTATTTGGGGAAACGCCAATGAAATCGATCAACAAACTCTTTGCCATGCTATGCAGCATCGCTATGCTCTGCGTGGCAACCGGTTCGGTAGCAAAAGAAGATCTCGAGACCCAAGCCACTCTTACCCAGTTCCAAGCCGCCTCACAAACCCAGCCCTTTTTCCATACCGCGTATGGCTATGCGGTTTTTCCTTCTGTTGGTAAAGGCGGATTCTGGGTTGGCGGTGCTTATGGCAGCGGTACGGTCTTCAAAGATAGTGAGATCACCGGCCATGCCAAGCTGTACCAAGTCTCTTTCGGCCTGCAGTTCGGTGGCCAATCCTACAGCGAAATTATTTTCTTCCAGGACAAACGCGCCTATGAGCGCTTCATGGACGGTAACTTCGAGCTTGATGCATCGGCCTCTGCTGTGGCCTTGACCGAGGGTGCCCAAGCCAATGCGGGAACATCAGGTTTTCGTGCCAGCGCCGGTGATAAATTTGTCGACGCTGACTACACCAACGGGGTGGCAGTATTCACTGCCGCCAAAGGCGGGATGATGGTGGAAGCAGCCATTGCCGGCCAGAAATTCAGTGTCACACCGCTCCAGAATAGTGCTCAGCCGTCGACAGCCATACCTACGCAGCTTCCAGAGCCCGCACCAACCACAGTGGTGGTCGAGACGATAGAGCCTATCGAGTAAGCCGCATTGTATTGCTAGCAATAACGGGCCCCAAGGGCCCGTTTTTGTTTATCTCCGATTAGTCAATCGGAGCCTAGGGTGACAGCGGCTTGCGGGTAAAGCGGTTATGGCCGCATTTGAGGCAAGGTGAGATTTCTTTAACATGGGTGATGACCTCGTCGTGGCCGCACTTTTCACAGACCAGATGACCGAGGCCAACAATCTCACCCGCTTCATAGACTCCCTGGTGCTTGAGGTCATCCATTACTTCGTGCCATTCGATCTGGGTTTTGTCCGTCGCTTCGGCAAGTCCTTCCCAAATCGTTTCTTTCACTACCCGGTAAAATGGGCTGTCGCTGAACGGCGCCGGGCTCTCGTCAGCATTCTGGCCGAACTCCTGCACATCCCGTTTGAGGTATGCAGAAATTAATGCCAGCTCGTCTTTGGTCATGTCACTGGCCGCTTGACGGTACTTTTCCGTCACTTCTGCCCAGTGTTTTAGCTCATCAGGACTGTGCTTGAGGGTTTCCGTGACTTGCTCGAGTAGCGCCTCATAATCCGTTTTCTTTGTTGCCATAGGTCACCTCCTATCCGCTAATTCACCGGCATCCGCCTGCCTTCTGCGTAATTGGCACCATTATAGGCCAACAATTCGTCCCCGAAGTGGTTTCAGCTATTGTTGACACCTTTACCTTTAGTTATTCTATGTCGATTATATTGAATGTGTTTGTACTCAACTCACAAAATCCCGGATGTCATCGATGCAAGAACAATATCGTCCACAGGACATTGAACAGAAAGTTCAAGAACATTGGGACAACAAAAAGACCTTTGTTGTAAGTGAAGACCCTAATAAAGAAAAATTCTACTGTCTCTCCATGTTCCCGTACCCAAGTGGTCGACTGCACATGGGTCACGTGCGTAACTACACCATCGGTGATGTGATCTCTCGTTACCAGCGCCTACAAGGCAAGAATGTAATGCAACCAATCGGTTGGGATGCATTCGGTCTACCCGCTGAAAATGCCGCGGTTAAAAACAAGACTGCACCAGCGCCTTGGACATACGAGAACATCGAATACATGAAGAACCAGCTTAAACTGCTGGGCTTCGGCTACGACTGGGACCGTGAGTTTGCAACCTGTACCCCAGAATACTACCGCTGGGAACAGGAGTTCTTCACTAAGCTTTACGAAAAAGGCTTGGTTTACAAGAAGACCTCTTCAGTTAACTGGTGCCCGAACGACCAGACCGTACTGGCTAACGAACAGGTTGAAGACGGTTGCTGCTGGCGTTGTGATACCCCGGTTGAACAAAAGAAAATTCCTCAGTGGTTCATCAAGATCACTGAATACGCACAAGAACTTCTTGACGATCTAGACAACCTTGAAGGTTGGCCTGAAATGGTGAAAACCATGCAGCGTAACTGGATCGGCCGCTCTGAAGGTGTTGAGCTATCTTTCGCTGTTAACGGTGAAGAAGCGCCACTAGAAGTCTACACAACGCGTCCAGATACGCTGATGGGCGTCTCTTACGTGGGTATCGCTGCAGGTCACCCTCTTGCAGAAAAAGCCTCTCAGAATAACCCTGAGCTTGCTGCTTTTGTTGAAGAGTGCCGTAACACCAAAGTTGCTGAAGCTGAGCTGGCAACCATGGAAAAGAAAGGCATGGATACGGGCCTAACCGCTATCCACCCGCTTAACAGCCGTGAAGTACCTGTATTCGTTGCTAACTTCGTACTGATGGATTACGGCACAGGTGCGGTAATGGCGGTTCCAGCTCACGACCAACGTGACTACGAATTCGCGACCAAGTACGATCTAGACATCATTCCAGTGATCAAGCCAGAAGACGGCAGCGAGCTAGACGTATCAGAAGCGGCATACACTGAAAAAGGTGTCCTGTTTGATTCGGGTGAATTCGACGGCCTTGACTTCCAAGCGGCATTCGATGCAATTGCAGCGAAACTTGAAGCGGAAGGTAAAGGCAAGAAGACCGTAAACTTCCGTCTACGTGACTGGGGTGTCTCTCGCCAGCGTTACTGGGGTGCGCCAATCCCAATGGTAACCACTGAAGATGGCGAAGTTCACCCGGTTCCAGCCGATCAGCTACCAGTGATCTTGCCGGAAGATGTGGTTATGGACGGTGTAACCAGTCCAATCAAAGCCGACAAAGAGTGGGCTAAAACCACTTTCAACGGCGAGCCAGCACTGCGTGAAACAGATACCTTCGATACTTTCATGGAATCGTCTTGGTATTACGCACGCTACTGTTCACCACAGGCTGACGACATTCTAGACCCAGAAAAGGCGAACTACTGGCTACCCGTCGATCAGTACATCGGTGGTATCGAGCACGCTTGTATGCACCTTCTGTACTCTCGCTTCTTCCACAAATTGCTACGTGACGCAGGTTACGTAACCTCTGACGAGCCGTTCAAGCAGCTTCTATGTCAAGGTATGGTACTGGCCGATGCTTTCTACCACACTAACGACAAAGGCACTAAAGAGTGGATTGCGCCAACGGATGTAGAAATCGAGCGTGACAACAAAGGTCGTATCGAAAAAGCGATTGATGACAAAGGCCGTGATGTGACTCACTCAGGCATGATCAAAATGTCTAAGTCGAAGAACAACGGTATTGACCCACAAGAGATGGTAGACAAATACGGTGCAGATACCGTACGTCTATTCATGATGTTTGCCTCACCGGCAGACATGACGCTTGAGTGGCAAGAGTCTGGTGTTGAAGGTGCCAACCGCTTCCTGAAACGTGTTTGGAAACTGGTTAACGAGCATGCAAGCAATGGTGCAGCGGAAGCTGTCGATGTGGCTGCATTGTCTTCTGATCAGAAAGCACTGCGCCGTGATGTGCACAAAACTATCGCTAAAGTGGGTGACGATATTGGCCGCCGCCAAACGTTCAACACCGCGATTGCCGCTATCATGGAGTTGATGAACAAACTGGCTAAAGCCTCTCAAGAATCAGCACAAGACCGTGCCCTGCTTGACGAAGCCCTGAAAGCTATCGTTCGTATGCTATACCCAATGACACCGCATATCTGTTTCGAAATGTGGGAAACGCTGGGCGAGAGCAACATCGATGACGCACAGTGGCCAGTCGCTGACGACAAAGCCATGGTTGAAGACGAAAAGCTGATCATCGTACAGGTGAACGGTAAACTTCGCGCTAAACTAACAGTTGCGGCAGACTCAACCAAAGAGCAAGTCGAAGCCTTGGCAATGGCCGATGAAGGCGTGACCAAATTCACAAACGAAAAAACCATTCGTAAAGTGATTTATGTACCAGGCAAACTGCTGAACATCGTTGCGAACTAATTTCGCATCGAACTAAAGCAATTTCCTAGTGCCTAACCTGTGGCTCCAATTTGGAGCCACAGTTTAATCCGGCTCACACACCCCAACTAGAACCATCCGCGTCAGCCGGTCAGTTTTCACTTTTTTTCATGGAGCAGACTCGGTGAGAGCTTTCATCTTTTCCAAAAGCATTATCCGAACCTTCTTTGTTGTCCTCATGGCGCTGGCGACTGCATCTTGCGGTTTTCATCTCCGTGGTAACTATATGTTGCCCGACGACATTGCCAAGCTTTCCCTGACCAGTTTTGACCAATATGGCCAACTGCACCGTCAGGTAAAATCACAATTCCAATTACACGGTATCGAGCCCGTTGCGCCGTCAAGCAAAGTACCGAACCTGCATTTGATCAGCGAATCGACCGGTGAACGTACCCTATCGCTATACCAAAATGCCCGTGCCGCCGAATACGAGCTGACCTACACCGTAAGCTACCGTATCGTTGTACCCGAAAAAGGCAGCCAGACGTTTACGACCCGTGTCAACCGTACTTTCCTTGATAACCCGCTAACGGCACTGGCTAAATCTGTCGAGCGTGACATGATCGAGCAAGAAATGCGCGAACAGGCCGCCAAACAGATCATGCGCCAGCTAGCCCGTCTGACAGCTGTCTTCAACCAGATGGAAGAAGAAGAGCTGCAAGCCCTGCTGGAGCAAAGCGCAAATGCCGACAGCAATGGTGAGCAAGTCACCACAGCGCTTGGCTTGGACGTAAAAGCCGAGAGCGTGCCTGCGAGCGATAATGCCAACCAGGCAAGTATGCAAGATAGGCAAGTTGAGCAGGTTGAAACGGCGCAATGAGGATTTTCCCGGAACAACTGGCGCAGCAGTTAGGCAAAGGGCTGCGCCAAGCCTACCTGTTATGCGGTAATGAACCGCTACTCAAGCTCGAATCAAGTGGCCACATCAAGCAGGCAGCCCAGCAGGCTGGTTTTGATGAACGCCATAGCTTTACGGTCGACGCCCAATTGGACTGGAATACGGTGCTCGATTGCTGCCAGGCCATGAGCCTGTTTTCAGCCCGCCAGATCATTGAACTGGAGCTGCCAGAAAATGGCCTAAACGCCCAGCAGGTCAAGTCATTGCAGGAAGTCATTGACGTCCTGCACGAAGACATCTTGCTCCTGATCCAGGGACCCCGTCTCAACAAAAAGCAGGAAAGTACCAAGTGGTTCAAGGCACTTGACGCACAAGGGCTGTATATTCCCTGCAATACTCCCGATGCCCGCCATCTGCCGCGGTTTATTCAGGGACGCTGCCAGCAACTCGGGCTGAAACCGGATCATGAGTCGGTACAACTACTGGCCCAATGGCATGAGGGCAACTTGCTCGCCTTGGCCCAGAGCCTACAAAAGCTGGTATTGCTCTACCCTGATGGCGATTTAACCATCGTCCGCCTTGAAGAAGCCCTGAGCCGCCATAACCACTACACCCCGTTCCAACTGCTTGACGCCGTGCTGGCAGGTCAAGCCAAACGCAGCCAGCGAGTATTGCGCCAGTTGCAGGGCGAAGGCGTTGAAGCGGTGATCTTGTTACGTACCTTACAGCGCGAGTTGACCCAACTGTATAAAATGCAGGAAATGGGCAGCAAGGGTACCTCGCTCAACAACATCTTCGAGAACTTCCGGATCTGGCAAAGCCGGCGGGAAGTCTACATCGGCGCACTACACCGCTTGCCGCTACCCACTATCATCAGGCTGCTCCGGCAGCTCGCTGAGCTGGAACTACGGGTAAAAACCGATTTTGACTACCAGCCGTGGGATGCCCTATCGGCCCTGTGTGCCGAAATGTGCGGCGTAACGACCGCTTTACCGGGTAAGTTTTAGCCATCAGGCACAAGTTAGGCGCAGGCTATGTAAAGTTACTGCCAACTTGTCATGGACAAGCTTGAGCATGGTATACTGCGCCGCTACATTGGGACCCAGCACTATCTGGGTCTACAGTAATGACACCAAACATACAAAAGAGGATCCCCTTTTGCAGGTTCAAGAACTACACGATTTTATTGTTGATAAAGTAGATGACATCAAAGCACAGGACATCGTTACCCTTGATGTTCGCGGTAAATCCAGCATCACTGATTTCATGGTGCTGTGCACGGGTACCTCAAACCGCCACGTCGCCTCGATTGCCGATCACGTTAACAAGGAATCGAAGCTAATTGATTACCCGCCATTTGGGATCAGCGGCGAAGAAGACGGTGAGTGGGTAATCGTTGATATGGGCAATGTCATGCTGCACATCATGCAGGAAGATGCCCGCAATCTTTACCAACTGGAGAAGCTTTGGGGCTAACCGACAATGAAGCTTCAACTAATTGCTGTCGGCACCAAGATGCCGAAATGGGTCGAGGAAGGCTATAAAGAATATAGCCGCCGTTTCCCGAAAGACATGCCGCTCGAACTGGTTGAAATCACGGCCGGCAAGCGCGGTAAAAATGCCGATATCGCTCGCATCCTGCAAAAGGAAGGCGAGGCAATGCTGGCCGCGGTGCCAAAAGGCAACCGTATTGTCACCTTGGATATCCCGGGCAAGCGCTGGGATACCGAGCAATTGGCCGATCAAATGGAAAGCTGGAAACTGGATGGTCGAGATGTGTCTATCCTGATCGGCGGTCCGGAAGGCTTGGCACCGGCTTGCAAGGCGGCAGCCGATCAAAGCTGGTCACTGTCACCCCTGACATTACCGCACCCGTTGGTGCGTATTGTCATGGCCGAAAGCCTGTACCGCGCGTGGAGCATCACTGCGAACCACCCGTACCATAGGGAATAATGGGCAATGAGACAAAAGCGAACGCAGATCCGCGACCACCGGGCTGAGTCGGCGTTATTCTTTCGCCGGGCTCTTGTCTCATTTATCGGCATCGTCGTGCTGGTCGGTATTCTGCTCACTAACCTGTATCACATCCAGATTCAAGAGCACGAAGACTACCAGACACGCTCGAACGACAACCGGATCAAGATCGTGCCTGTCGCCCCTAACCGCGGCCTGATCTATGACCGTAACGGGATCCTCCTTGCCGAGAACCGCCCGGTTTACTCACTGGAGATCACTTCGGAAAAAGTGCCAGACAGGCAGGATACCTTCGATCGCCTCAAAGACTTGATGGGTGTCACCGACGAGCAGATTGAGCGCTTCGAGCGCGAGCGCCGCCGCACGCGACGCTTCAAATCAGTGCCTATCCTCAACCAGCTCACCGAAGAGCAGGTCGCGCTGTTTTCGGTTAACCAGCACCGTTTCCCAGGTGTAGAAGTCAAAGCCTACCTGAAACGGCATTACCCTTACGGTGAAGCCCTGACCCATGTCTTGGGCTATGTCGCGAAAATTAACGACCGAGATCTCCAGCGTCTTGAGCGCGACGAGAAAATCAACAACTACAAAGCGACCCGAGATATCGGCAAGCTGGGTGTTGAACGTTATTACGAAGATATGCTGCACGGTACCTCCGGCTACCAGGAAGTCGAGGTCAACAGCCGTGGGCGGATCATCCGTACCCTGAAATATGTCCCGCCGATCCCCGGCAACGACATAAAACTGAATATCGACATTGAGCTCCAGCTCTATGTCAAAGAGCTACTGACTGAGCGCAAACTCGACCCAGACACCGGTGAAGAGCAGATCAAGTTTAAACGTGGCTCAGTCATTGTCATGGATCCGCGTGACTCGTCAGTGTTGGCAATGGTCTCAAGTCCAAGCTACGACCCCAACCTGTTCGTCCACGGCATTTCCGGTCCCCAGTACCGCGCTCTGCTGAATGATAAAAACCGTCCGCTGGTCAACCGGGTTACGCTCGGGATCTACCCGCCGGCCTCAACCATTAAGCCGATGATCGCGGTAGCCGCCCTGAGCGAAGGGGTGATCACCACCCGTACCACCCGAAACGATCCGGGCTACTGGCGGATCCCGAACTCCAACAGCCGCCCATTCCGCGACTGGTTGCGTTGGGGACACGGCAAGGTCAATATCTACAAGGCGATAGAAGAGTCAGTCGATACCTTCTTCTACCAAGTGGCCTACGACATGGGCATTGACCGCCTGTCCGACTGGATGAGCCGCTTCGGTTTCGGTGAATACACCGGTATCGATATCCATGAAGAAAGCAAGGCCAATATGCCGACCCGTGAATGGAAGCAGGCCCGTTTCCGCCAGCCTTGGTATCAAGGGGATACCATCCCGGTCGGGATCGGTCAGGGATACTGGACCGCGACACCGTTGCAGATAGCCAAAGCCACCACGGTGCTGGTCAATGACGGTCGGGTACAAGCTCCGCACCTGCTCAAAGACATCATTGATGATGACGTGGAAAAGCCGGCTAAGTACGAGGACTTCCCACCAATTGATAATGTCGACCCGAAAAACTGGCAAGTGGCCAAAGAAGGCATGTTCCGAGTACTTCACGGCGTTCGCGGTACGGCACGACGGGCATTCTACGGCTCTGAATACAAAGCTGGTGGTAAGTCTGGCTCGGCTCAGGTCTTTGGCCTGGCCGAAGATCAGGAATACAACGCCGAAGAGCTAGAAGAGCACTTACGTGACCATGCTCTGTTCACCGCATTTGCCCCGTTTGAAAAACCAGAAGTGGTCGTTTCCATGGTACTGGAAAACGCCGGTGGCGGTTCTTCCAACGGTGGCCCGGTCGCCCGCAGGATCTTCGACCACATGTTGCTCAAACCGGAAAAGCCCGATCCACTGGTAGAGCTAGTCGACAAGAAAATAGCCGAGGTATCGCAATGAGTATCATGGCCGCCACAGGCAACAAGCGGAGCTTGAGTGACCGCCTACATCTGGACTTCCCGCTTTTGATGGGGATCCTTGCCCTGATGGGCTTTGCCCTGATGGTCATGTACAGTGCCAGCGGGCAGGACGTGGCCATGATGGAACGCCAAGCGATGCGTATGGTCTTGTCATTGGGGATCATGTTCATCCTGGCCCAGATCTCTCCTCGCCACTATGAAACCTGGGCCCCCTATTTATTCGGCGTCGGATTGATCCTGCTACTTGGGGTGCTGTTTTTCGGTGAGTCATCCAAAGGTGCCCAGCGCTGGCTGAACCTGGGTTTTGTCCGCTTCCAGCCCTCGGAGCTGATTAAACTGGCAGTGCCGCTGATGGTGGCTCGCTTTATCGGTAACAACCCACTGCCACCGAGCCTGAAGAACATTGTTATCGCTCTGGTAATGGTGTTTGTACCGACCATCTTGATTGCCAAGCAGCCCGACTTGGGCACATCTATCCTGATCGCTGCGTCTGGGGTATTTGTATTGTTCCTTTCCGGTATGAGCTGGAAAATCATCGGGGCTGCTGGTGTTCTGGTTGGGGCCTTCATCCCAGTGCTGTGGATATTCCTGATGCGGGATTACCAACGCACCCGAGTATTGACCCTATTCAACCCTGAATCCGATCCACTGGGCGCCGGTTACCATATCATCCAGTCGAAAATCGCTATCGGCTCCGGCGGCCTTTCGGGCAAGGGATGGCTGCAAGGCACCCAGTCCCAGCTTGAATTTCTACCCGAGCGACACACCGACTTCATCTTCGCGGTGATCGCCGAGGAATGGGGGCTGATAGGTGTCCTTTGCCTATTGGCTATTTATCTGTTTATTATCGGTCGAGGTTTATTGCTCGCCAGCCGGGCCCAGACCGCATTCGGCCGGATGATGGCCGGTAGTATCGTATTAAGCTTTTTTGTCTATATTTTCGTCAACATCGGGATGGTCAGCGGATTGCTGCCGGTCGTAGGGGTTCCCCTGCCGCTGGTCAGTTACGGCGGCACCTCCATGGTCACCTTGATGGCTGGCTTCGGGATCCTGATGTCTATCCATACTCACAGAAAAATGTTGTCCAAGGCGACCTAAATGCGCATATCCCCCTTATTCCTTGTTCTTATCCTTGCGGGATGTAGCTCGGCACCCAGCACCGAGCGCTACGATCTGGCCGACGATGTCGCACCAGAATCGTCACCGACACTGGATCATATTGAAGATGCCCAACCACGCTATGAGCCCCAGAGCCTAGCTGGTAACAAGGACTACACCCTACGCGGCAAGCACTACCAAATTGTGCAGGGTGAGCAGCCGTTTGTCGAAGAAGGCAATGCATCATGGTACGGTCAGAAATTTCACGGTCACAAAACCTCCAACGGTGAAATCTACGATATGTACTCGATGACGGCAGCACATAAAACACTGCCGCTACCGAGCTATGTCAAAGTGACCAATACTAACAACGGCAAGAGCGCTATTGTTCGGGTTAATGATCGTGGCCCTTTCCACGATGGGCGCATTATCGACCTCAGCATGGCCGCGGCGGCACGGCTGGATGTTATCAAGCATGGCACCGCGCCGGTCAAAATCGAATTGATCCGAGTCGAGAAACCCGACAACCCGAACGAATGGCAAAGTGCCAACCCCAACCTGTACTTCGTCCAGCTGGCGGCGGTCACCGATGCAGATAAGGCTGAGCAAATCGCCAAGCAGCTGGAGCAAGATTTCGACACCTCGGTTGATTTGAAAAAGGCGGACTCTGCTGAGATTTACCGCCTGCGTCTCGGACCTTACATCGACCGCGACGAAGCGACCAGCCAGCGTGATAAAGCCAAAGCCGGGCAGTATCCGCAAGCCTTTATCATCACATCTAAACGTGAGTTGGAACCAAAGTCCTAACTCGCAGTCATAAATAAATACCAGAGCGAACCACTGCTCTGGTATTTTTTTGACTCTGGTTATACCAAGCTGTTTCATCGTCCAGACGATTATTCAGCTTGGTATAATGTCAAAATTCGCCAAGAGTCGCCTTGCCGCACAACATATCCGAGTCCAAGACTGGTCTCATATTGACAATCTGATATAGTGTGTGAAGTTTTTTACATTCGACAAATTAAGTTACAACCACATGAAAAAATCTGCTGCACTTTTTCGCTCTGTTGCTATTTCAGCAACCTTGCTGGCTTCAGCATCAGCAGCGGCTGCCCCAGCTGTAGTACCTGAAGCCCCTCAGATTGCTGCCAAGGGCTATGTCCTTATGGACTATCATTCAGGCAAGATCCTGGCTGGCAATAAAGAATACGATCAAATCCCACCAGCCAGCTTGACCAAAATGATGACCAGTTATGTCATCGGTCAGGAAGTTAACCGTGGCAATATCACCATGGATGACACCGTGGTGATCAGCAAGAATGCCTGGGCCAAGAACTTCCCGGGTTCTTCTAAAATGTTCATCGAAGTCGGTAGCGAAGTAAAAGTTTCTGACCTTAACCGTGGCATCATCATCCAGTCGGGTAACGACGCCTGTGTGGCAATGGCTGAACATGTGGCGGGTTCGGAAGACTCTTTCGTCGATCTGATGAATGCCTGGGCCAAGACCCTAGGCATGGACTCGACCCATTTTGCCAATGTTCACGGCCTGGATAACCCAGATCTCTACACCACGCCGTATGACATGGCACTGCTTGCTCAGGGTCTTATCCGCGATGTACCCGATGAGTTTGCTATCTACAAAGAAAAATCGTTCACTTATAACGGTATCACTCAGTACAACCGTAACAGCCTGTTGTGGGACAAGAGCCTCAACGTTGACGGCCTGAAAACGGGCCATACCAACAATGCAGGTTACAGCTTGGTGAGTACGGCTACCGAAGGTCAAATGCGTCTGGTTGCCGTTGTTATGGGCACCAGCAACCCTAATGCCCGCAAGGCAGAGAGCAAAAAACTGCTGAACTATGGCTTCCGCTTCTTCGAAACAGTGTCTCCGCATAAAGCGAACGAGACATTTGTAACTGAAAAAGTATGGATGGGTGATAAAGCTGAAGTGTCACTGGGCGTGAGCGAAGATACCTTCGTGACTCTGCCACGCGGTCAAACCAAAGATCTCACCGCCAGTTTCGTACTGGAAAAAGAGCTGAAAGCCCCAATCCAGAAAGGCGATGTGGTTGGTAAACTGTATTACCGTGTCGGTGACGAAGATATTGCCGAATACCCACTGCTGGCGTTGGATGACATCAATGAAGGCAGCATGTTCAGCCGCCTGATTGATTACATCATGCTACTGTTCAAAGGCTGGTTGAGCTAAGCTTGGTATAACTTACCGATAAATAAAGAAAAGAGGCAACCTAGGGTTGCCTCTTTTCTTTCCTGACGATCCCCAAGACACCAGATGGCTTGTGAAAAAGCCACATACCCATTAATATGCTCGGCTAACATCGCAATATGAATGCAAAATACTCGGAGTTCAGCATGCAGCAGCAAGAGCAGCCAAAACTAAAAGATCTTCTAGAGTTCCCTTGTAAGTTCACTTACAAGGTGATGGGTTACAACAAACCTGAACTCCCGGATCTGGTTGTTGAGGTGATCCAGCGTCACGCACCGGGCGACTACACCCCGAACGTCAAGCCAAGTGGCAAAGGGACCTACAGTGCCGTGTCTGTTTCTATCACAGCCACCTCGATTGAACAGGTAGAAACCCTGTACAAAGAGCTGGGTGACATCGACATTGTCCGCGTTGTGTTGTAAGCACTACCCTATTCCCCTACAAAATTGGCGGCTGTAAATTCAGCCGCCAAGTTTTATAATACCCATTGGTATTGAGCCCCCATGCGGGGGTGTCAGTTTTTCCGGCTTCGTCAAACGACTAAAAGGGTGTGACATTGCAAGATAAGATTATAATTCGCAACCTCGGCCGCCAAGATTATCAACCTATCTGGCAGTCCATGCATCAGTTCACCGACGAACGTGGCCCGGAAACCACGGACGAAGTTTGGTTGGTTGAGCACAATCCCGTGTTTACCCAAGGCCAGGCAGGCAAAGCCGAGCACCTGCTCAACACAGGGGATATCCCTGTGGTGCAAAGCGACCGCGGTGGTCAGGTCACCTTTCATGGACCCGGCCAGCTTGTTGCCTATATCCTCATCGACTTACGTCGAAAAAAAATGGGTGTGCGCGATCTTGTCACGCATATCGAAAATACCATCATCAAGACCCTTTCCCATTTCGGGATTGAGTCCAATGCCCGCCCTGATGCGCCAGGTGTCTATGTCTCCGGTCAGAAGATATGTTCACTCGGATTACGGATCAGACGTGGTTGCTCTTTTCACGGTCTGGCACTCAATATCAATATGGATCTGGCACCTTTCCTACGCATCAACCCATGCGGTTATGCCGGGATGGAAATGACGCAAACCGCGTTATTGAATGGGCCTTCTGAACTAGCGGAAATTCAGCCTGTACTCGTAGAAGAGTTGGTCAACCTGCTCGATTACCAGAGCATTGAGTGGAAAACGGAAAGCAATTCATGAGTAAACCAATCAAAATTGAAAAAGGTGTCAAATACCGTGATGCCGACAAAATGGCCCTCATCCCTACTCGTAATGTAGAGGTAGAGGAAGCGCCGAAAGAAGTGCTGCGTAAGCCTGAATGGATGAAGATCAAACTTCCGTCAGACAGCAAGCGTATCCAAGATATCAAATCTGCGATGCGTAAAAACAAGCTGCACTCAGTCTGTGAAGAAGCCTCCTGCCCGAACCTGGCCGAGTGTTTCAACCACGGCACGGCGACCTTTATGATCCTAGGCGCCATTTGTACCCGTCGCTGCCCGTTCTGTGACGTTGCCCATGGCCGCCCGTTGCCGCCAAACGCTGAAGAACCACAGCACCTGGCCAAGACCATCGCAGACATGAAGCTACGCTACGTGGTTGTCACCTCAGTAGACCGTGATGACCTACGTGATGGCGGTGCCCAGCATTTTGCCGATTGTACTCGCGAAATCCGTGCCCTAAGCCCAGAGATCAAGATCGAGACGCTAGTCCCTGATTTCCGTGGCCGCATGGATCGTGCACTGGATATCCTGCGTGACAGTCCGCCAGATGTCTTCAACCACAACCTGGAAACCGCGCCGCGTCTGTACCGTAAGGCACGACCGGGCGCCAACTACCAGTGGTCGTTGGATCTGCTGAAGAAGTTCAAGGAAATGCACCCAGAAGTGCCAACCAAATCTGGCGTGATGATGGGTCTGGGTGAAACCAAAGAAGAAATCGTCCAAGTACTGAAGGACCTGCGAGCGCATGGTGTGACCATGCTGACATTAGGCCAGTACCTGGCACCAAGCCGCCACCACCTACCGGTTGAGCGCTATGTGCCACCTTCTGAGTTCGATGAGCTGAAAGAAATTGCCCTTGAGCTTGGCTTTACCCATGCGGCTTGTGGCCCGTTTGTTCGCTCTTCTTACCATGCCGATATGCAGGCTAAAGGCGAAGAAGTCAAATAAGCCCTTATCGTACCCAACGCCTGCCCTACCAGGCTCTGGGTAATAAGAAGCAGGCTTATTCAGGACATAAAAAAACGCAGCTGGGCAACCAGCTGCGTTTTTTATTGGCGATATCAAGTATTTTAGCCGTTATTTGCACGCTCGATAGCGGCAGCCATAACTGGGGCTAAACTATTCAACGCTTGCTCAGTGACCGGTTTGCCGTCAGTATCCGTAATATTGATCGACGTACGGTTACCCAAATCACCTAGCTGTAGGTTATAAGCACGGTTATCCAGCTCAATCGGCTGGGTACCTAGATCTGCCCAGAACTCATCATCTGGAGACTTGAACTGTACCTCAACCACACCTTGTGAGCGGTTACGGCCTTCTACGGTGAAGCCCAGTTGCCCCAAGAGTTCAGGCAGACGCTCCCAGAACACATTGTATGGCGCACGAGCAATGATCACCGGTAGACCGCTGCGATCCTGTCCCATTGAAATCGGGATCTGCTTCACCAGCTCCTGAGCACGCAAGCGCGCTTGCTCACGCTCTTGTTCGTCGTAACGAGACGTCACCAAGTTGGTCATCAGGATACTGTAGCGCTCTTTGTTCTCAACGCTTACGGTTTGCTCAACACCGCCTTCACGCCAGTCAACCAGCATGATTCGGTAGCTGTAACGTCCAGCATCAGCAGATTTCTCGATACGGTAGCGACTACCGAGCTCGGCATCTTCATCTTCGTTGTTCCAGCTCAGCCAGTCGGTTTCGATGACATTGGCAGTCTGGCTTCTCAACCCGATATTCTGCTCGGCGATCAGCTTTTGGGTTACCGACCAAACGTCAGAAAGATCTTCCTGTTTGACCATCACCAAGGTCACACCGTCATCATCTCGCAGCACTCGCGCACCCGGGATCAAGGCCAGCACTTGCTGTGGCGGACGGATATCTACCCCAGAGCCAATGGCTCCCTGATAATCCCCCGCTGGAATCACATAGTCGCTAACCTGCGAAGACTGGGCATCGCTAGGCAACGTCCAGCTCTCAAGCGGTTGGGTATTGAGGTAGTTAAAATCCTGGTTAGCCTGACGGCGGCGCTCCGCGCCATCAGAGCAGCCAGCCAGTGTAACAACTGCAACGGCAGCCGCCACCAGCTTATACTTATAATTCATTACGCTTCTGCGCTCCTACGCTCTAGCAAATTACAGCAGTACGTTCGCATCCTTGAGTGCTTCGGCTACTACTGGTTGGGCAGATTCGCTCAGCTCAGTCAATGGTAGGCGAAGAGTGCCATACGAGACGAGGCCAAGCTGATGTGCCGCCCATTTTACCGGGATAGGGTTAGATTCAACAAACAATTGCTTATGAAGAGGCATCAAGCGTTGATTAATCTCAGTCGCCGCTTCAATTTGGCCAGAGAGGGCCAACTTGAACATTTGCGCCATATCCGCGGCCGCAATATTGGCTGTTACAGAAATCACACCGTGACCACCCTCGGCAACAAAATCCAACCCCGTGGCATCATCACCGCTTAGTTGGATAAAATCATCGCCACAAAGTTCCCGGGTTTTCTTTACACGAGAAAGATCTGCTGTCGCATCCTTAATACCAACGATATTATCTAGCTTCGCCAGTCGAGCCACCGTCTCCGGCAACAGGTCAACAGCAGTACGCCCTGGTACATTGTATAGGATCTGAGGCAGCTCTGTCGCCTCGGCAATCGCTTTGAAATGCTGGTACAGGCCTTCCTGCGTTGGCTTGTTATAGTACGGCGTAACCGTCAAACAACCCGCAACACCGGTACCAGAAAAGAGTTTACTAAAGGTGATGGCTTCATGAGTCGCATTGGCCCCGGTACCTGCAATGACCGGAATACGGCCCTGTGCATATTCCAAGGTCTTCAATACCACCTTCACATGCTCATCAACGGTCAGTGTGGCTGACTCGCCGGTGGTACCAACCGCAACAATCGCATCGGTGCCTGCGGCAATGTGGTATTCTACAAGTGACGCCAAACTGGCGTAATCGACTTCACCGGCTTCATCAAGCGGTGTTATTAGCGCTACCATGCTTCCTGAAAACATGTCCATCTCCCCTGAATAAATATATCCCTGGCTTCGTCATGAATTTATGCTGGTTAAGCGAATAATCAAGCGGCCAAGAAAAACCATACTACGTTTCAGTTACAGTAAACTCAAGACAGAAGTATGTAAATCAGTGAAGGCTAACTCTCTGCCAACAGCTCACTTTTACATCTACTTTTTCGCATCTACCAGATGCAAAACAACACCACGACCAAACAGGCGTTTCCCCATCTTTGGCATCTGCAGGAGATATTCCTTGGCGGGCCATAGGTCTGTGCTAACATGCAGAAGGTATTCAAAATGTGATGGATAAATATGGAACATTACCTCGTCGTTACCGCGGTTGGCACCGACCGACCGGGAATTTCTGATGACGTCACCCGGCTTATTACCCAATGCGACTGCAACATTGTTGATAGCCGCCTGGCCCTGTTTGGCCAAGAATTCACCCTTATCATGCTACTTTCGGGCTCGGCCAATGCCATCTCCCGGGTTGAATCGACCTTACCGTTAAAGGCCAGCGAGCATGACCTGCTAACGGTTATGAAGCGCACAACCAAGCATGAATACCGCCATTTTACCTATACCGCGGACTTCCACATTGAAGCCAATGACAGCCCAGGTCTGATTGAGCAATTTACCGGCTTCTTTGCCTCGCGCACGATCGATATAGCCTCGCTCAGCGCCCACACCCAAGAAAGTACACAAACCGGATCGCCGAATAGATTTCAGCTGCAAATCGGGACAAATTTGCCTGAAGGCTGTAACCTAATGAGCTTACAAGAAGAATTTGAAGCACTTTGCCAAGATCTGGTGGTCAGCGGCAACGTGACTTTTGTCGGCCATAATCAATAAGGAATCCACTATGAAGACTTTGACCGCCGGTACGCCTGCGCCAGCCTTCACACTACAAAACCAAAATGACGAGCCGGTCAGCCTGGCTGACTTCAAAGGCAAGAAAGTCCTCGCCTACTTCTACCCGAAAGCCATGACTCCTGGCTGTACTGTTCAGGCATGTGGCCTGCGTGACAGCAAAGCGGAGCTTGATGCCCTTAACGTTGAAGTACTGGGTATCAGTATCGATGCGGTCAAGCGCCTGCCGAAATTTATCGAGCGTGACAACCTGAACTTCACCCTTTTATCAGACGAAGACCATGCGGTGGCTGATCAATTCGGTGTCTGGGGCGAGAAAAAGTTCATGGGCAAAATTTACGACGGCTTGCACCGTATCAGCTTCCTGATTGATGAAAATGGTGAAATTGAACATGTCTTCAATAAGTTCAAGACCAAGGATCACCATGAGGTAGTGCTTGCCTACCTGAACGAGAATAGCTAACAAAAAGGCCGCAATCGCGGCCTTTTCTATATTGAATCTAGTAACCCATTTTACTCTGTCACTCTTCGAGGTGCTCTTCTTGCGGCAGCTCCGTTGAAGGAAAGGCATTCCATACCGCTTTGACCAGCGTCGCCAACGGGATGGCAAAAAAGACGCCCCAAAATCCCCACATACCACCAAACACCAGCACCGACACGATAATCGCCACCGGGTGAAGGTTAACCGCTTCCGAGAACAAGATCGGCACCAATACGTTGCCGTCTAGTGCCTGGATAATGCCGTAGGCAACTAGCAGCCACCAAAATTCCGGGCTGATCCCCCACTGGAACAAACCGACCATCGCCACCGGTAGAGTCACCGCCGCTGCCCCGATATACGGGATCAATACCGAGAAGCCGACCACAACCCCTAGCAACACTGCGTAACGCAGATCCATCACCGCAAAAGTGACATAACTGACAATACCGACAATGAAGATTTCGGTAACCTTGCCGCGAATATAGTTGGAGATCTGCTGGTTCATTTCCGCCCCCACCTTGCTGGTCAGGCGGCGGTTCTTCGGTAGCAGACCACTGAGCATCTCCAGCATCTCTTCCTTGTCTTTAAGCAGGAAGAACACCAATAGAGGAACCAGGATCAGGTAGACGGCCAGGGTGGCTAAGCTCACCAGCGAGGCCAATGACCCTTTCACTACACTCTCACCCATGCCCAGCACTTTCTCACGTAGGGTGATCATGAAGGTGGACACTTGGTGTGGCTGAACAAAGTCCGGGTAGCGCTCAGGCAAACTAGAGACATACTCCTGCAGGCCATTGAACATATTAGGCACATCGGCAATCAAATTGCCTACCTGATGCCAAATGGTCGGAACCAAGCCAAAGACCGCCATGACCATCAAGCCAGCAAAAATAAGTAATACCCCCATCACTGCCAGCGTTCTAGGCAGCCCCAGCCGGGTCAGCTGCATCACTGGCCACTCAAGTAGGTATGCGAGGACAATGGCTACCAGCAATGGCGCGATCAGGTTACCGAAGAAATAAATGGTCAGGAAGCCACCCAGTAGAATAGCTACCAAGCTCACGGCATGGGGGTCGGAAAAGCGTCGCTTATACCAGCGATTCAGCATGTCCAGCATAAAATGTTTACTGCCTTTTGGTCACAATAATTTCAAGTACCTGTTGGTTGTCCAACCGTACATCAATAAAAAAGCCATGGTTTGAGAGGTAGCGGGGGATATCCTGCCTTGCCCCAGTGTCAGTGATATGAATTTCAAGCTTGTCGCCAACATCCAGCGCATGCACCGCCCTTTTGGCAATAAGCAGAGCCATTGGGCAGCGTTCCGTCGTCAAATTAAGCAATGCAGGTTCCATTCCGGTATACTGACAATTATCATCCATCAGGTTATTGTAAAGGTTATTAGAGTGACAAAAAAGAAACCTGTCAAAGGTTTCGCTGTCAGACCTTGGTGAAATACAGCATTATTCAGGACAGATTTAGCCTCGTAGTAGTGCGAATGCAGGAATACGCAACAGAAGGCGGTATTAATTATTACTATGTTTCGATTTGCTAAGGCACCAGCCTATCTTCTCATCAGTGCGTTACTCGGCACTAGCATTGCAGCTCCGGCCAATGACTTAAGTAGCCTCCCCGATATCGGGACGGCGGCAGCGTCGACACTCAGCATTGAAAAGGAAATGGAGTACGGTGACGCCTACATGCGGATGATCAGGGCCAGCATGCCTGTGATCAGCGATCCGCTGCTGTCTGAATATATCAATGATCTCGGCCACCGGCTGGTTGCCAATGCCAACGACGTCCGTACCCCGTTCAGCTTCTTCATGATCCAAAACCGGGATATCAACGCCTTCGCCTTCTTCGGCGGCCATGTTGCCATCCATTCTGGGCTGTTTCTCCATGCCAAAACCGAAAGTGAGCTGGCCTCGGTCGTTGCCCACGAAATCGCCCACGTTACCCAACGCCATCTGGCACGGAGCATGGAAGATCAAGCCAGGAAATCGCCTGCTACACTCGCCGCCCTTATCGGCTCGATGATGCTGGCGATAGCCTCACCGGAAGCCGGGATCGCTGCGATTCATGCCACCACCGCCGCTTCGGCCCAGGGCCAGATCAACTATACCCGTAGCAACGAAAAAGAAGCCGATCGCATCGGGATCGCCACCTTGTCAAAATCTGGCTTCGATGTACAAGCGATGCCGCGCTTCTTCGGCCGCCTCGCCGATCAATACCGCTATGTCAGCACGCCGCCGCCGATGCTGCTCACTCACCCCTTGCCAGAATCGCGGATCACCGACAGCCGCAGTCGGGCCAATCAGTTTCCGGCTCGCAATGTGCAGACATCACAGCGCTACCAGCTAGCCCGCGCACGTATTGTTGCCCGCTATGCCGGTATCGAGAGCAACGCGGCGCTGGATTGGTTCGAGCGCCAGATGAAAAGAAGCAATGGCACGATGACAGATGCCCTCAATTACGGCAAGGCATTGGTGTACATCGATTCAGAGCAATACGATAAAGCCCATGCCTTGCTTGATCCACTGCTGGCCAAAGAGCCCAACAACCGCTTCTACATTGACTCGGCGACGGATCTCGACCTGCACCAAAAGCAATACGACCGCGCTATTGCGCGTCTTGAGAGTGCACAAAAAGCCAATCCGAACAACAAGGTATTGCGTCTGAATCTGGCCAATGCGCTGCAGGAAGCGAATCGTAACAGCGAAAGTATCCCTATTCTGACCCGCTACACCTATGACAATCCGGATGATCCGAACGGCTGGCACTTGCTGGCTCAGGCGCAGGCTGCCAATGGCCGCCGAGATGCTGAACTGGCGGCCAGAGCAGAATTGATGGCCTTGCGCGGCGCATGGGAAAAAGCGATCCAGATGTATATCCAAGCAAGCCAAATCGTCGAGGTCAACTCGCTGGATCAAGCTCGCTATGATGCCCGCATTGATCAACTTCGCCTTGCCAGACAACGCGTTGCCAACCTCTGATCGGGCTAACAAAGAACCGGTGTTATAGCATTCCTTCTTGATGACAGGTGTTCTACAATAGGGCAACATTATCAAAACAATAAGTAACCGGCGTGGACACCACACCGGTTATCTTTAAAAAGGAAGTAACATGTCTGTCACTATCTACCACAACCCTCGTTGCTCGAAAAGCCGCCAGACCCTCGCGCTGCTGGAAGAAAAAGGGATCAGCCCAACCGTTGTCAAATACCTTGATGACACCCCTTCTGCCGAACAGCTCCAAACCCTGCTCAACCAGCTTGGCTATACTTCTGCTCGTGACATGATGCGTACCAAAGAAGCGCTATACAAAGAGCTAGAGCTGGGTGGCGTTGATGTTACCGAGCAGCAACTGATCGACGCGATGGCAGCCAACCCGAAGCTGATCGAGCGCCCAATTGTCGTCAATGGCGAGCTTGCTGCAATGGGCCGCCCACCAGAGCAAGTCCTCGACATCCTGTGATCTGGTTACCTGCCCATGCATAGCATCCTCGTTCTGTATTACAGCCGACACGGCTCAACACGCCAGCTCGCTCGGCAGATTGCCCGGGGTATCGAGCAGGTTGCTGGCTGCGAAGCGGTATTGCGTACTGTCGCTGAGCTCGGTGCAGATGGCCAGCTACAACCCGAAACCTCGGGAGACCCGTTGGTTACCAAATCAGATATCCAACAATGCGCTGGACTGGCACTCGGCAGCCCGGTACGGTTTGGCAACATGGCCGCGCCGCTCAAGCACTTTATCGACTCGACCAGTGCCGAATGGCTGAGCGGTAGCCTGATTGGTAAACCGGCCTGCGTCTTCACCACCTCTTCATCCATGCACGGCGGTCAGGAGACCACGTTGCAATCGATGATGCTGCCGCTGCTGCACCACGGTATGCTCATTGTCGGCCTGCCCTTCTCTGAGCCGGCATTACATACCACCGGCACCGGAGGGACCCCCTATGGGCCTTCCCACCTCAACCACGAGCAATCTCGTCAGTTGAGCGGTGAAGAGTGTGAACTGGCACAAGCCTGCGGCAAACGGCTGGCTGAGGTTGCCTGCAAATTACAAGGATAGAGCCATGACCGTCATGCAGAAAAAAACGCGCTTACTTCGCTACTTCGCCGTATCGGCCAACCTCGGCCTTTTGGCCTGGGTTGTGCTGTGGCAAACGAACCTATCGCCGCACCCGCATATTAACCACATGGCAATGGCTGCGGTCTGGGTTACGCCACTGCTGCTTCCGCTCAAAGGAATTTTGGCCGGCAAGCCTTATACCCACGCTTGGGCCAACTTCATCCTGATGTTTTATTTTCTCCACGCCCTGACCATCCTGTGGATCGACGATGGAGAGCGCTGGCTGGCATTGATTGAACTGGCTCTGACAACCAGTGCCTTCATGGCCAACATCTTGTTTACCCGCCACCGTGGCAGGGAGTTGGGACTAAAGCTGAAAAAGCTCTCTCAGGTCGAGAAAGAAGAAAAAGCCCAGCATGAAGGTCAATAGCGACTAAGGCGTGCAGACCTAATATGGATACAAACAAAAACGGTGGCCTAAGCCACCGTTTTTTTATTGCCTTATCAGTGCTTGTAAGTAACCACTTACAATGCTACTGATGTTGTATTAGACCAGCTGAACACAGCAGCCTGCTTGGCTGGCTTGGCTTCAACCGGAGTGTCATTGCTAAGCTGTTCAGTGTCTGAAACATCAACATCCGATACTTCACCAGCCACAGGTTCTGCTTGGCTTGAAGACTCACCAGAAGCTGACACATCCGTTGCTCGGATCATGCCTTGGGGCTGAGGGGCCGGCTCATATTGCTCTGCCACCGGCGTGGTCACGGCTGACAAGCGGCTATCTTGGCTCAGCTCACGCTGGAATACATCTTCGGTAGTGAGCAACTGCACCGTAAACTCAACTTGGTCACCTTGAATACGGTAAGCATTAACCGCAGCAACCGATGTCAGATTGGTGAGCATACGTTCAAGGGTAAAGAAATCTTTCGACGACTGGATATTCTCAACCACCACTGCCAACTGACCGCTGGCGTCACCGCCAAGCGGCACGGCATATTTGGCAGCGAGAATATCTGCCACGCTATCTACCATCTGAGCAACCGATGTCACCGTCTCGCCGCTATTGCGGCCTTCAGATGGCGCAACCTGGTTACGGCCTAGCTGTTCGACATTACCTGAATAAAGCTGCCAGTTCAGGGTAACCTGCTCATTGTCCTGCTGGCGGGCACGCACCACCAATACTGCTTGAGGCTGGTAACGCTGACTGGCTGTCGCGATAGGCTGGACAAAACCACCCCAGATATCCGGCGTGCTGATGGCCGTTACATCTTCAAAGTCACCAATCGGTATCAGCACAGGTACGCCACGGCGGTCACCCTCATCCTTGATGCGGCCGGCTAGGGCATTACTGGACTGATCCCAAATAATATTTCGACTGCGGTTAGCATCTTCCACCAGCCATACCAATACACTCGGTCGCTGTTCGCTCCAGAACGTTGAGTTGGCCTGGGTCAACAAGGTACGAATGCGGCTTCGGTCAAAAGTCAGTAATAGAGTACGCTGACCATCACGGTTGGCATAGCTGAACTGGCTGACATATTGGTTACTGCTTCCCAGCGCCTTGGCAACGATTTCGTTTTCAACGATGTTGCTTTGCCCCGATACTTTGATCAGTACCTGTTCCAGCGCCTGCTTCCTGGCTGCTTGCTCGGATTGGCGATCCGTATCAGGCAGGGCAACCTGTGCCTGATAAAGGTTGGTCACCGTGGCCGCCTTCAGCGGCAGGGCCAATAGTGCCAAGAAAAGTAATGCAATACGCAACATAAAGTACTCGTTATCACTAAAGTTAATACCCGATCATAAATTGAACACATCTCGCGGGGCAACTGCTTCCCACACAAAAAATTCATTCAATTGTATTTTTCTGTTCGCAACTTTTTATAAGTCTTTGCCAGTAGACAATATTCAGCGTCAATGTTCTGCAAATTTTCATCTTATACATCACAAAATTATGCTGAGATCCCTTTTTGCTCTATTTTACCGATTACCCTTAGGTAAACGGTTGCCCCTGTGCTAACATTCCGCGATTTTTTTTACAGCTAGGGTGGAATTCAACCATGATGCAGATATTACAGGGTGCTCAAATGCTTTTCGTCGCATTTGGCGCATTGGTTCTGGTACCGCTTCTTACCGGACTGGATCCTAACGTTGCCCTCTTCGGTGCCGGTATCGGTACTCTCCTCTTCCAAGTCATCACCAAACGCTCCGTCCCTATCTTTCTCGCCTCCTCTTTTGCTTTTATTGCTCCTATTATGTATGGCGTACAAACTTGGGGGATCCCTGCGACCATGGGTGGCCTGATGATGGCCGGCGTGATCTACGTCTGTATGGGAGCGATTATCAAGGTACGTGGTGTTGCGATTATCCATAAGCTGCTACCACCAGTGGTTGTAGGCCCGGTGATCATGGTTATCGGCCTTGGCTTGGCACCGGCAGCAGTGAATATGGCACTGGGTAAAACCGGTGACGGTGCAGTACAACTGGTTAATGGCGATGCTGCGCTGTGGATTTCAGCTATCTCGCTGTTGGTTACCATTGCCTTCAGCGTGTTTGCCAAGGGCTTTTTCAAGCTTATTCCTATTATGGCGGGTATCGTTACAGGCTATCTGGTCAGCCTTGGCTTTGGCGTTGTTGACTTCACCCCGGTTCAACAGGCAGCTTGGTTAGCACTTCCTAACTTCACCTTCCCAGAGTTCAATATCAATGCGGTGTTGTTCATGATCCCAGTGGCCATTGCCCCGGCGGTTGAGCATGTCGGCGATATGCTGGCGATTTCAAACGTAACAGGTAAAGACTACCTGAAAAAACCGGGCTTGCACCGCACCATGGCGGGTGACGGGGTCGCGACGATAGCTGCCTCTATGTTCGGCGCGCCACCAAATACCACTTACTCTGAAGTCACCGGTGCCGTTATGCTAACCAAAGCATTCAACCCGGTGATCATGACCTACGCTGCCGTCACCGCTCTGGTCCTGGCCTTTGTCGGTAAGCTCGGCGCCATGCTGCAAACTATTCCGGTTCCGGTCATGGGCGGCATCATGATCCTGCTATTCGGCTCCATTGCCACTGTCGGCCTCAACACCCTGATCAAAAACCAGGTTGACCTGCACAAAGCACGCAACTTGGTGATCGTGGCGGTAACATTGGTCTTTGGTATCGGTGGGATGGCTTTCGGAATCGGTGAATTCAGCCTACAGGGTGTCAGCCTGTGTGGTATCGTGGCTATCTTGCTGAATCTGATCTTGCCTGATGACTTGGGCGAGAGCCATGTGGTCGATAATGCCCAGATGGAAGAGACATCCAACAAATAGTCTATTGAATTAGGCCCATAAAAAAAGCCGGATAAATATCCGGCTTTTTGCTTTCTACTTACTTTCTAGAAATACAGTACAGTGCTTATTTAGTACCGAAGATCTTGTCACCTGCATCGCCTAGACCCGGTACGATGTAGCCTTTGTCGTTCAGCTTCTCATCGATTGCCGCCGTGTAAAGCTCTACATCTGGGTGGGCTTTTTCAAGTGCCGCAATACCTTCAGGCGCAGCAACCAGTACCAATACCTTGAACTGCTTACAGCCTTGCTCTTTCAGCAGGTCAAGGGTAGCAATCATCGAGCCACCAGTTGCCAGCATCGGGTCAACAACTAGCGCAATACGCTCGTCGATGTTTGATGCCAGTTTATTGAAGTAAGGAACCGGCTCAAGCGTTTCTTCGTCACGGTAGATACCCACAACGCTGATACGTGCACTTGGCATGTGCTCAAGCACACCATCCATCATGCCAAGGCCGGCACGAAGGATTGGCACAACTGTTACTTTTTTACCCTTGATCTGGTCAACTTCAACTGGACCATTCCAACCGTCAATGGTAACTTTTTCTGTTTCGAAGTCTGAAGTCGCTTCATACGTCAGCAAGCTGCCTACTTCCGTCGCTAGCTCACGGAATCGCTTAGTGCTGATGTCACCTTCGCGCATAAGACCAATCTTATGTTTTACTAGTGGGTGTTTAACCTCAACGACTTTCATCTTTGACTCCTGGGCAAATTAATTTCAAAAAAATCGCACTATTATACACTAGACCATTTACGCTCTGGTAGGGGTATAGCTGCTATTTGCTCAGGAAACACTCAGTGACAAATATTGACGCAAACGTTTCCCTTTCCGCCCTGACTGCTGTTATCATACCCCCGCTTTTTTACTTTAATACGTTGAGGAAACTCTTGTGAGCGGCAATAACTCTTCTCTTAGCTACAAAGATGCTGGTGTTGATATCGATGCAGGTAATGCATTAGTTGATCGTATTAAAGGGGTGGTAAAACGCACCCACCGTCCAGAGGTGATGGGCGGTATTGGCGGTTTCGGCGCTTTATGCAGCCTGCCGACCAAATACAAAGAGCCAGTACTGGTCTCTGGTACCGACGGTGTAGGTACAAAACTGCGCCTGGCGATGGATCTGAAAAAACATGACACTATCGGTATCGATCTGGTTGCCATGTGTGTCAACGATTTGATCGTACAGGGTGGCGAGCCACTGTTCTTCCTTGACTACTATGCAACGGGCAAGCTGGATGTAGACACAGCGGCCGATGTTGTTGCCGGTATCGGTGAGGGCTGTATCCAGTCAGGCTGTGCGCTTATCGGTGGTGAAACAGCAGAAATGCCAGGTATGTACCACGGTGAAGACTACGACGTTGCTGGTTTCTGTGTCGGGGTAGTTGAAAAAGCCGACATCATTGACGGTAGCAAAGTGGCTGAAGGCGATGCCCTGATTGCTGTTGCCTCTAGCGGCCCGCACTCAAACGGCTTCTCGCTGATCCGTAAAATCCTTGAGGTTTCAAATGCAGACCTTGATCTGGAACTCGAAGGTAAAGCCCTTTCTGAGCACCTGCTAGAGCCAACCAAAATCTACGTGAAATCAACCCTGAAGATGATGGAAAGCTGTGATGTTCACGCTATTTCCCACATCACTGGCGGCGGCTTCTGGGAAAACATCCCGCGCGTTCTGCCACAGGGCACGAAAGCGGTTGTTGACGGTAACAGCTGGCAATGGCCTGCTGTATTTAACTGGCTACAAGAAGCCGGTAACGTTGACACCTACGAGATGTACCGCACCTTCAACTGTGGTGTTGGCTTGGTGATTGCCCTGCCAAAAGCACAAGCAGAGCAAGCGATCAGCATCCTCAATGCCGAAGGCGAAAATGCTTGGCTACTGGGCCAGATTGCCAACGCAAACGACGGTGAAGAGCAGGTGGAGATCCTGTAAGCCATGAAGAATATCGTTGTTCTCATCTCAGGCAACGGCTCTAATCTTCAAGCGATGATTGATGCCTGCGAGTCAGGCATCATCAAGGATGCCCGTATCAGTGCGGTGCTGTCCAATAAGGCAGATGCTTACGGATTAGAGCGCGCCCGCCAAGCCGGTATTGATGCCCTGCACTTATCTGCAGCGGACTTTGCCGACCGTGCGGCGTTTGATCAGGCCATGGCTGAGCGTATTGATCGCTACCAGCCAGATCTGGTGGTACTGGCCGGCTTTATGCGGATCCTCAGTGGTGAATTCGTTGGCCGTTACCAAGGCCGGATGATCAATGTCCACCCGTCCCTGCTGCCTAAATATACCGGGCTCAATACCCACCAGCGGGCCATTGATGCCGGTGATAGCGAGCATGGCACCAGTGTCCATTTCGTTACCGAAGAGCTTGATGGTGGCCCGGTGATCCTCCAGGCCAAGGTGCCGATTTTTGCCGGCGATAGTGCCGATGAAGTATTGGCTCGAGTCCAGGAGCAAGAACACCGTATCTACCCGATGGTAGCCAGCTGGTGCCTGCAAGGCCGCGTAGCAATGACCGCCGGCCAAGCCGTTTTTGACGGAGGCACATTGCCAGTAACCGGATATGCGACTGACGAGTAAACCGTCAAGCATAAAGGCATTAGCCAAAACAAAAAACGCGACCTGAGGTCGCGTTTTTTTATTTCTTCCGAGTGGTGTTACAACGTTCGATTGAATACCTGCTCACCGAAATGGAAAACATTGAATTCCCCGACCTCCATTTTATGCCAATTTTCATCATTGGTCAGAGGCTGAGTTGCAATCACGGTGACCACATCATTGGGGGTCGTTTCCTGCTGAAAATCAATCGTGACATCCTCATCAATCAACGACGCCTTGCCAAAGGGGGCACGGCGGGTGATCCAATGCAGGTTGTTGGTACAATAGGTAAGTACATACTCACCGTTGCTCAGCAGCATATTGTAAACACCAAGCTGACGTAATGTATCACAGCTTTCCGCCAGTACTCGGTACACCGCTTCCAAATCATCAGGCGTATCAGGGAACTGATCATCAAGTTGTTTGAGCAACCAGCAAAAGGCTATTTCACTGTCAGTATCGCCCACCGCCTTGAACCGGCCGGTATCCAGCTTTTCATATCCGGTCAACTGTCCGTTATGGGCAAACGTCCAGTACTGCCCCCACAGCTCGCGGGTAAACGGATGAGTGTTTTCAAGGCTAACGCCTCCGCGGTTGGCCTGTCGAATATGACTGATCACCGCACAGCTCTTGATCGGGTACTCCTGTACCAGCTCAGCAATACGCGAATGGCAGCTCGGATTCGGATCCTTAAAAGTCCTAAACCCCTTGCCCTCGTAAAAAGTGATCCCCCAGCCATCTGTATGCGGGCCGGTATTGCCCCCACGCTGCATCAGGCCGGTAAAACTAAAGCATATATCTGTCGGCACATTGGCGCTCATGCCAAGTAATTCACACATAGTCCTTTATGCCCTTCCTCTTTGTTCCAGCAAAAATCGCTGGGTTATTTCGCCATTTCTTTTTCAATTAACATTATCAAAATATGGATAATCTTGATATGTACTTCCTGGATACGATCAGCATAACCAAAATGCGGTACGCGAATTTCCACATCCGCAAGACCCGCCATCTTGCCGCCATCTTTACCGGTCAGGGCAATCACTTTCATCCCCTTCGTCTTGGCAGCCTCGATAGCCTTCAAGATATTACCGGAATTGCCTGATGTCGATAGGCCGAACAGCACATCACCTTTTGCGCCGACCGCTTCAAGGTAGCGGGAAAACACCGACTCATAACCGAAGTCATTGCTGACGCAAGACAGGTGGCTCGGATCGGAAATCGCAATCCCCGGGTAACCCGGACGGTTTTCACGGTAACGGCCCGTCAGCTCTTCGGCAAAATGCATCGCATCACAGTGAGAGCCACCATTACCACAAGACAACACCTTGCCGCCTTGCTTAAACGACTCGGCCAGAAGTTTGGCAGCAGCTTCAATATCAGCAATATTCTTATCATCATTTAAGAAGCGATTGAGGACTTCTGCCGCTTCCGTCAACTCGGCGCGGATGTTGTCTTGATACATAGGACCTTCTCTGACTTATCAAAAATTATTATCAACTAGCAGTGTACAAAGAAACGCTTGGAAGTGTCGACTCCTTCGGCTGAACATTGTGAGTCTTTATTGCCAAATGCTCACGTAATGACTCTGCACTGGCATAGCAGGCAACATTATCCACCGCGAAAAGACCTGCCGTTGCCAGCTTCCTCTCAATATGGGTGGCAACGCCTAGCAGGTAAACCGGGTAGTCACGGATCCGGTCGATGGCATTTTCCAGCGCATGGATAGCGGTAATATCGACCGTCGTCACATCGCTAAAATCTAATACCACCGCCTGAGTATCCGGTGCGGTGTAATCAATTACCGACAGGGCTTTTTCACTGGCGGCAAAGAACAGCGGGCCATTGATATCATACACGATGACATCATCACCAAAGTTCTGATGCGGATGTCCGCCCGTCACTTTGTCGACCGTCGTCAGTGAGGCAATACGCTGGATGAACAGCACACCAGCCAGCAGCAGGCCGACCACTACAGCCACCACCATGTCGAATACAACGGTTAGGGTAAAGCAGGTCAACAACACCGCGACATCCCGCCTTGGAGCCACTTTCAAGGTATGTACAAAGTGGGGAGCCTCGGACATATTCCACGCCACCATAATAAGCAGCCCTGCCAGCGCACTCATCGGCACATAGGAAAGCATCGGTGCCAAGACTATCATCGCTGCCAACACAAATAAGGCATGGACAATCGCCGACAATGGAGAAAAAGCACCGGCCCTGATATTGGTCGCCGTACGGGCAATGGCGGCCGTCGCCGGGATCCCGCCGAAGAACGGAACCACTATATTCGCCAGACCTTGACCGACTAACTCGGCGTTGGGATTATGCTTGGTGCCGGTCATACCATCGGCGACGACGGCGCACAGCAATGACTCAATGCACCCCAGCATGGCAATAGTAAATGCCGCAGGCAATAGCTCGATGACCAGTGCCCAGGAGAAATGGCTATCCTGCCATGGCAAAATGAACTGCGGCAGTACCTGAGGGATCCCCTGCCCGATCAAGTTACCAATTTGATAATGGAATTTCTCCCCCAGCAAGCCAACATGGGCACCGCTGCTGTGGTTAACAAACAACGCCACCAGCGTGCCGGTCAATAAGGCCACCACATGGGCAGGCACTTTGGTTTTCAGCTTGGCCCATAGAATAAACACCGCGATAGTAACGACTCCTACCAAGGCATCAGCCATATTTAAGGTCGGCATTGCACTGGCGTACGCCACCACCTTATCGGGAAAGTGAATAGGATTGGTTGCGACGCTGAGGCCGAGTAGGTCTTTGAGCTGCAAGAAGGCAATCGTCAAGCCTATCCCCGCGGTAAAGCCAGTAGTGACCGGATACGGTACATAGGCCACCAGCTGACCCAGGCGCAGCACTCCCATCAGCAGCAAGATCACCCCGGACATCATGGTCGCCAGCATCAAGCCGGATAGCCCATATTGCTGGGTGATAGGCAAAAGGATCACCACAAAAGCCGCGGTCGGGCCTGTGATATTAAAACGGGAGCCTCCCAACAACGCCGCCAGTAAACCGGCAACAATAACGGTATAAAGACCATGCTGTGGCGGGACCCCAACAGCAATCGCCAATGCCATCCCCAACGGAATAGCAACAACACCCACGGTAACGCCGGAGACAATATCAGCGCGTAACGTTGAAAGAGAAAAGCCTTCGCGCCACGCTTGTCTGAACGCATCAAATAACAACACGGTAAACCCCTTGCAAACCAAACGGAAACGACAAAAGCCAAACACGATTGTTACCGTTTGGTGAAGATAAATAGAAGAATTGTAAGTAGCTGTCATCCCGAGAGTGGGATCCGGCGGGCAACTGTCAGTCGGAGTTCGGGAAAGGCAACAATTGGAAAGGCCATTTTGCGCGACCTTTATCACTCCATGAAAATTCACGAAAAGGTGGCCTCAATGCCACATTCCTAGCAATACGTGAACTATATCACGCGATCTTAATTGTATGATAATTTAACGCAAGCACTTTTTTCCATCCAGCTGATCTCGATCAATCCCTTATTTTACAACAAGTGACAAGACATCTTTACGTAACCGCGCTCTATCACAATGGAAATTTATTTTACATTTCATTAAAAACCACATTACACTTAGCACAAGTGGTTAGACCTCTTACCTTGCATAAATTGTACCTAAAATATAATAAAACAACGCCCAAATAAGGAGATTGAACATGGTTACACTTGTGTACCTACTGGGGCTGGTTGGTATAACCGGTGTGCTCGCTTACCACCGGGCAAACCTGCGCACCTTCACCCTCGCCATTGCTGCTGCACTGGCTGCGGGCACCCTACTCAATATTACTGGCCAGTTCAGCTGGTTAGCTTTTTTGATCATCGCTTTACCGCTAAATATAACGTCTCTGCGCCGCTCGCTAGTGAGCCGCCGCGCACTGGAAGCGTTCAAGAAAGTCATGCCAGAAATGTCACGGACGGAAAAAGAAGCCATTGACGCCGGTACCGTCTGGTGGGAAGCCGACTTGTTCCGTGGTGCACCCGACTGGAATAAGCTGCACGATATTCCGGCCCCGCGTCTGAGTCCCGAAGAGAAAGCGTTCCTCGACGGCCCAGTCAATGAAGTCTGCCGCATGGTCAACGACTTCCAAGTCACCCACGAACTGGCCGACCTACCACCGGAAGTGTGGCAATACCTTAAAGAACACAAGTTCTTTGCCATGATAATCAAGAAGAAATATGGTGGTCTTGAATTTTCCGCTTACGCCCAGTCTCTGGTCCTACAAAAACTAACCGGTGTGTCTGCCGTGCTCTCCTCGACTGTCGGGGTGCCGAATTCACTCGGTCCCGGTGAGCTACTGCAGCATTATGGCACCGAAGATCAGAAAGACCATTACCTGCCCCGTCTTGCCGAAGGCAAGGAGATCCCTTGTTTTGCCCTGACGAGTCCAGAAGCGGGTTCCGATGCCGGATCGATCCCGGACTTCGGAATCGTCAAGAAAGGCTATTGGCAGGGAGAAGAAGTACTCGGCATGGAGCTGACCTGGAACAAGCGCTATATCACCTTGGCACCGATTGCCACCGTACTTGGCTTGGCTTTCAAGCTATTTGACCCGGACCACCTATTGGGTGATGAGGAAGAGCTGGGGATTACCTGCGCCCTTATCCCAACCGATATTGATGGTGTCGACATCGGCCGCCGTCATTTCCCACTCAATGTCCCGTTCCAAAATGGTCCGACTTTGGGTGACAAAGTCTTCGTCCCTATCGAATTTATTATTGGCGGTCAGGAAATGGCAGGGCAAGGTTGGCGTATGCTGGTTGAGTGCCTATCGGTCGGCCGTGGGATCACCTTGCCATCCAACTCAACAGGCGGGCTGAAATCTGCGGCGATGGCCACCGGTGCTTATGCTCGTATCCGCCGCCAGTTCAAACTGCCTATCGGCAAGATGGAAGGGATCGAGGAGCCATTGGCCCGTATTACGGGGAATGCCTATGTGATGGATGCGGCCAGTAACCTTACAGTGACCGGTATTGATCTCGGCGAGAAACCCTCGGTCATTTCAGCGATTGTGAAATATCACTGTACCCACCGTGGCCAGCGTAGTGTTATCGACGCGATGGACATTGTCGGTGGTAAAGGGATCTGTATGGGTCCAAGCAACTTCTTGGCCCGAGGCTACCAAGGGGCACCAATAGCGGTAACCGTGGAAGGTGCCAATATCCTGACCCGCTCGATGATCATCTTTGGTCAGGGGGCGATCCGCTGCCACCCATATGTCCTAAACGAAATCAATGCGGCCTACGACGAAGATACAGACAAAGCCCTACGTGAATTTGATCAATCATTGTTCGGCCATGTGGGCTTTGTGATCAGCAATATGGTGCGTTCATTCTGGTTCGGCCTCACCGATGGCCGTGGCTCTTCTGCTCCGAGAAAAGATCCAACCGCCCGTTACTACCAGCAACTGAACCGCTACAGTGCCAACTTGGCATTACTTGCTGACATATCAATGGCTGTACTGGGTGGGTCACTCAAGCGTAAAGAGCGCCTGTCAGCCCGATTGGGTGATGTACTGAGTCAGCTCTATCTTGCCTCTGCGACCCTCAAACGCTATACGGACGAGGGGGCCAAGGCTGAAGATCTACCCTTGGTTCACTGGGGTCTGCAAGATGCACTCTACCAGACTCAAGAAGCATTAGACGAGTTTTTGCGCAACTTCCCGAACCGCCCTATCGCGGCTGTACTGCGCACCATGGTGTTCCCACTAGGGTTGGGTCGCGTACGCCCATCGGATAAGCTGGATCACAAAGTCGCTAGGATCATCCAGACGCCAAGCGAAACCCGTAACCGTATTGGCCGAAACCAATACCTAGAGGCGACGCCAAACAATGCTGTCGGTATGATTGAAGAAACGCTGAACGATATCCTTGCAGCCGAGCCAGTCTACGATCGTGTCTGTAAAGCAGCAGGTAAGCGAATGCCGTTCATGCAGCTAGACAAAGTCGCAGAGAAAGGGCTTGAGCTGAATGTCATTAACCCTGAAGAAGCCGAACTACTGTGCCGGGCAGAAGAAGGTCGACTACGCACCATCAATGTCGATGACTTCGACTCGCAAGAGCTGGCGGCCAAGCCCTACCAGCCGACTCCAAAGGAAATAGCCGCTTAAACTTACCACTGCGCAAAAACGACAAAGGGAAGCCTATCCGGCTTCCCTTTTTCTATCTGGCGACTGCTTGTCTACTCATTTACACCCTCTGATGTCCAACCAGGATAGTCACAATCAAGCTATCGCTCTCCCGGAATTAGCTCGCCGGGACACTGATCTCGGCACTTTCCATCGCCTTCTTCACTTTACGCTTACGCCATAGCACCGCCGCCACAACCACCAGCACAATCACCAGTACATTGGCCAGTGCAATAATTTTCATGGCCTTTGCGCGGGCAACTTGTCGCTCTGCTTCTAGCTTCGCGAATTCAACCTGCCGCTCCTTGGCTTCTTGCTGCTCGCGAAAAGTCGCAAGATTCCGGTCAAGCTGTAGCTCAGCCTGAATGGCAAAATGGCTTTCAGGGATTTGGAAAATAAGCTCGCGATTGCTGAAATTATCGGTGGCATAAATCCAGCCGGACCAGGTGTAACGCCCGGGTAGCTCGCCGTTTGGTAGCCACACCGTCAAGGTTTCTTCATCCGGTAGGGCAGCCTGTTGGCTGATAGTGGTTTCCCCTTCAAAGCTCACTTGCTCGATATGCGCAGCCAATGAGCCTGTTTTCAATGCGCCTTCCTCACCGGTAACGACCACTTGATGGTCTTCCGTTTGGCCTCGGCCTTGAATAAAACTCGCATTGATGGGGGGTGGGTAGACCAGCACTTCTTGTTCAACCGTCCGCAGGAAAATACCATTGCCAGAGCTAATCTTAACCGTGTACTTACCGGGCTGGAGCTCTATAGGCAGGGCAACGGTAAACTCCCCATCACCGGCAACCTCATCAAACCCATTCCCATCATCGGCGAAAGTCCCCATCGGGATAGGCATCGGCAACGCTTCTTTCGGCAGTTCATCGGGGTTTTCAATATATTCGTAGAACACCACAGACAGGTTAACGCGATCAAGAAAATCACGTAAAGCCAGCGGCTGGCCAGCTTGGGTCAAGCGAGCGGTAAATTTGATGGTTTCTGACTGGTAGAGTCTGGCAGGCAAATTGTCGACATCCAGTTTCAAATCAGACAGAACGGTGATTTTATTTTTGGGACTCACCTTGCCCACCGCCTGCCACGGACCGGGCACCGGGTTTTCGATGGAGATAATATCCATCCCCGACTCTTCGTACCAAGAGACATTCTCAGGATGGCGCCAGGCATAATATTTGTGGCCGTCAGGGCGAACCAAGACCACCGAATTACTTTTCTGATCGCGCTTGACCATAAAAGAGACTTGCTGCACCGTCGGGTCGACCCGGAAGCGATTATCCAGCCATGACATTACCGTGCTGTCGTCAGCCCATGATAATAGTGGCCATAACAACAGCTGCGGCCAAACTAGCATTAGCAACCATAATCGCTTCATCATACCCTTACTGACGCCACATCACGTCGCCCTTCTTGTCGATAATATCCAAACGCGCTTCATGCGCTTGTATTTCATCGGCAGAAGCCCGGATAACCTTTAGCGCTTTTCGCCCAGAAGCTAACCGACGTATTGCATTTTCTGCACCAGCATCACTCTCTTCACTGCCGCTGCTCAGGGCCAAGGACGTCTGGCCACCGGTCATCATCAGATAGACATCGGCCAGGATCTCGGCATCGAGCAATGCCCCGTGGAGCGTACGGTGCGAGTTATCGATACCGTAACGGGAACAAAGTACATCAAGGTTGTTACGTTTACCCGGGAATAGCCGCTTGGCCATCTCAAGGGTATCGGTCACCTTGCAGATCTCTTCCGTTTTCATCGAAAGAGCTAGCTTCCTGAATTCATAATCCATGAAGCCGATATCGAAGGGCGCGTTGTGAGCGACCAGTTCGGCCCCACGGATGAAATCCATGAACTCCTGGTGGATTTCACCGTAAGTCGGCTTATCAACCAAGAATTCATCGGTAATACCGTGGACATCAACCGCCTCGGCATCGATTTCGCGATCCGGCTTGATATACACATGGAAAGTATTGCCCGTTAATTTACGGTTAATAATTTCCACAGCACCGATCTCGACAATGCAATGCCCTTCATAGTGAGGGCCGGTCATATTCATACCAGTTGTTTCAGTATCGAATACGATTATGCGTTCATTTGTGGCTTTCATAGATACGATTGTGTCAGACTCAAGTTTTAACTAAGACGAATACTACCAAATATGACGAAGCAGGTAGAAATTTTCACGGACGGTTCTTGTCTCGGCAACCCGGGGCCGGGTGGTTATGGTACCGTGTTGCGCTATAAACAGCATGAAAAAGAACTCAACGACGGCTTTTTCATGACAACCAACAACCGCATGGAGCTTCTGGCCGCGATTGTCGGTTTGGCGAGCCTGAAAGAACCCTGCCAGGTCGACCTCACCACCGATAGCCAATATGTCCGCCAAGGGATCACTCAGTGGATCCATAACTGGAAAAAACGCGGCTGGAAAACCGCCGACAAAAAACCGGTTAAGAACGCGGACTTATGGCAACGCCTGGATAACGAAACCCAGCGCCACCAAGTCAGCTGGCATTGGGTAAAAGGCCATGCCGGCCACCCTGAAAACGAACGCTGCGATGAGTTGGCGCGTGCCGCGGCAGAATCACCAACCCAAGAAGATACCGGCTATCAAGCCAGCTAATGCTAGCTCCCTAGCATTTTTGCTTACGGGAAGCTTTGGTGCGGCAGTTCACTCCCAACGGTGCCAGCTGTCGCCTGAGCTTCCAGGTCGGCTTGATCGGCTTGAGCGGGACGGTTCGCTTTCTCGCCACAATCAAGTACATGCTGCCAACTGACGATAAGCTGTCCGACACCATTCCCTCGACCCAGGCCGAGCAAGCTTGGTGGCGCGTTGCAGGCAGTATCGCAAAGTTTTCGTGAAACACGACCTCGTAGTTAAGCACTCCTAACCAGTCTTTCACCCGCATTGGCATGAACATACGGCCTTTCCACGGAAAGCGCTTGCGGTTCCACGGCAACAGTCCCCGTAACCCTAAGGCACTCACCGGGTTGTTCCCACTAATAAGAATATAACCATCATCGACAATCACCCGGTCAACCTCACGCAGCAGCCGATGGGGATCACTGCAGAAGTCCAACTGATGGGTAATAACGCAGGCATCAAACGCTTTCTCGACAAACGGCAAGGCAAAGGGATCAGCAACCACGTTATGCAGAGGGTTGAACTTATCAATGCAAATCTGATGCTGGATGTTACAATGGCCACTGGCCAATTCGCAGCTTAGCCCACCCAGCTTCAGCATATGGTAGCCAAATAGTTTGGGCCACCACTCATCAAGCCGGGCCTGCAGTAGCTCTGCTGCCCATTCACCGTTGACGACTTGTGACCAGGTGTGTGGTGGTTCGATATGTTTTAATATGCGGGCTGGCTTCATAGCAATTCCAAACTAAGTCGATGCTCAATAGCAAAAAAAGCCGGAGAAACAAAGATGCTGACCATTAAAAGCATACCTGCATTCAATGACAATTACATCTGGCTGATTCACAGTCCGGATAACCATTGTGTCGTGGTGGATCCCGGTGATGCCACCCCTGTCCTGAAATTCCTCGAAAAGGAAGAGCTTGAACTAGACGCCATCCTGATCACCCACCATCACAATGACCATATCGGCGGGATCAGCGAACTCAAGCGCCGCTACCCGAATATCCATATTGTCGCCCCTTCTGCCGAACCTATCCCAGGTGTCTCGCAATCGGTCGATGACGGCGATCAAGTTGAAATTTTTGGTGAGCGATTCATGGTCCTTGGCGTACCGGGCCATACTGCAGGCCATGTTGCCTACGTCGGTGATGGCAAGCTATTTTGCGGCGACACCCTGTTTTCTGCCGGTTGCGGCCGTTTATTCGAAGGCACCGCTGGGCAAATGTACGCTTCGCTGCAAAAGCTCAGCGCCCTACCCGATGAAACCGAAGTCTACTGTGCCCATGAATACACCAGCAGCAATCTGGCCTTTGCTCTTGTAGCCGAACAAGATAACCCACACCTTCAACGTTACCGCGAAGAGGTCGGCCGGATGAGAGCACAAGGGATAAGCACCATTCCTAGCACTTTGAAACAAGAAAAATTGATCAATCCTTTCCTACGTTGTGACCAGCCGAGCATTAAAAAATCAGTTGCAAATAAAGCAGTTAACGATAGCGATGTAGAAACGTTTGCGGCACTGCGCCGTTGGAAAGACGAATTTTGACCTGTGTCACTTGTAACTAAGGTGGTTGGACAAGTATTATCTCCAACTATTTTGGCTATAGGCTGGACACATGAAAACCCGATTTTTTTTGGCGAGTGCGCTACTTCTGGCTGGTTGCCAAATTACGAATACGACAAATACAGTAGAAGAAGAAAAAACAAACACAACAAATAATGACCCTGCGGCCCAAGTTGCTCCGACAGCAACGACTAAAACACCAACACCTGAGCCGCAGGTGGTTGTTCCCAAGAAAATTCCAACCCCTCAGGAACAGCAGGATGTGTGGCAACGCATCAGCATGCAGCTGAGGGCGGATATCCCCAATGACCAACGTGTCATTCATTACCGTGACTGGTATCTCCGTCACCCAAGCCATCTCAATACCGTCGCCCAGCGAGCCGAACCTTTCCTCTATATGATCACCGAGGAGATCGAAAAGCGCGATCTGCCGCTTGAGCTTGCTTTACTACCGGTCGTTGAAAGTTCTTTCGACCAATTTGCCTATTCACACGGCCGTGCAGCAGGTCTTTGGCAGATCACAGCACCAACAGGCCGCAGTTTCGGCCTAGAACAAAACTGGTGGTATGACGGTCGCCGTGACGTGGTGGAATCCACCCGCGCAGCGCTGGACTTGCTTGAGTACCTCAACCGTAAATTTGATGGCAACTGGCTCCACGCCCTTGCTGCCTACAACACTGGTGAAGGCCGAGTATTCCGGGCTATTCGCAACAACAAAGCAGCCGGTAAACCGACTGATTTCTGGTCCTTGAACCTACCTCGCGAAACCAGCGACTACGTGCCTAAACTACTCGCGGTGTCTGATGTGATCCAAAACCGTGACAAATACGGCATCAGTATTCCGGCTATCGACAATAAGCCGGCAGTAAAACTTGTTAAACCAAAGACCCAGATGGATTTGGCGATGGCCGCCAAATTTGCCAATGTCTCTCTTGACGAACTTCAGCGCCTCAACCCGGGTTACAACCGCTGGGCAACCGCACCTGAAGGCCCGAGCCACCTGCTGCTGCCGATCAGTAAAGTCGACAAGTTCAACAACGCCTTTGCCGAAAATGGCCGCCGTGGCATGAAAGTGATCCGCTACGAGGTTAAGCCGGGTGATACCCTGAGTGTGCTTGCCCGTAAGCATAAAACAACGACCAAGCAGATCCAGCGTGCCAACAACATGAGCGGTACCAATATCCGTGTCGGTCGCCATATTCTGATCCCGGTTGCAATGCAAGATGGTGAGACGGTTGCGGCCCGTATGGCCAACAACACCCAGCAAAGCCATGGCAGCGGTTACCGCACCACATATACTGTCCAGTCCGGCGATAGTTTATGGACCATTGCCCGCAAGCAAAAAGTCTCAATTGACGAAATCACCAAGTGGAACGGGATCAGCAAAAGTGCTCCCCTTCGTGTTGGCCAGAAGCTGACCCTATGGAAATCAAGTGAAACGGGTGGTGTGATCCGCACGGTACACTACAAGGTGCGCTCTGGCGACAATCTGAGTACCATTGCCCAACGCTACAAGGTGAAAGTCGCCGATGTGGTAAAGTGGAACCAGCTCAATAGCCAGAAGTATCTCAAGCCGGGTCAGCAATTAAAACTTTATGTTGATGTTACCAAGGTAAGTGTATGACGCCTTCCAAAAATCCGTTTATTGCGGTTCTCGATACTTTCCGCTCACCGATAGACTGCTTTGCAGCTGTTCACGAACGCCCAAAGTGGGCGTTCTTGGCCTACTTGTTGATCATTATCGGCCCGTTCTTCTTTTGGGGCGGGTATTTCAATCATGTCGATATGAACTGGTTGCAGCAAACGCTGATGATGCAACTGCCCAATGTGGAACAGCAAGTGCAAGAGGCTTGGCTAACCAAGGAAGTCTTGTTAGCCGGTGAGGTGTTCAGTGATTTCTTTGGCCGAACAGCCGCTATTTTTGTCTTGGCACTCTGGCTTAACCTGGCAACCAAGAGTAGTAAATACAAGCATAGTTTCGGCAAGTGGCTTGCTGCGGCGTGCTTTATCATGCTGCCAGCGGTTATCGGTGACTTCGCCAGCTATCTGAATGCAGTATTCAACACCAGTAACTTCTTACCTAATGCGGCTGATCTAAACAGCCTCAATGGCTTCCTGAAGCTACCGTTGAATCATCCTTGGTCTGCCTTTGCGACCACGGCACCACTGCTGGCACCCTGGTATATCGCCTTGAGCTATGCCGCCGTCGCTGCTTGGACAGACTATGACAGAGCCAAATGTATCATCGTCGCTGCCTTACCTTGGCTGATGACCCTGATCGTCTGGCCAGTAATGATTATTGCAGCCTAAAGTTGGCAATGATCGGATTATGATCGGAGGCATCGGTTGTCGGTGCCTCCGCGCTTACCAAGTCTAACCCTCGGTAATAGACATGATCGAGTGGCTTCCCAAACACCTTCACCCGTCGATCACGACGCAATACCGCATCTTTCAAGCCAAGGCTGCGGGCAAAATCATCCACCACATCCAATCTCGCCTGACGCCAGGTATTGAAATCGCCGGCTAAAATCACCGGGCCAATATGTTTATCCAATACTCGCTTCAAGGTGCGGAACTGCTCTTTGTACTCTTCCAGCCCCAGAGCAAAGTTCACCCCATGCAAGTTGACTACCGCCAGCGTCTGACCGTTTGACAGGTTGAACTCGGATAGCAGAGCAGATTTTGGCAAACGCAACCAAGGCTCCATCGCCAGGTAGGCACAGGTTGTCTTGGCATTGACCGAAGACAGATTCATCACCCCAGCAGGCGTGTTAAGAAATTTGAAGGCATTGGCCATTCTGACTTTCCACTGGGTATCGTCCAGATAATCTTTCAGCTCGGTAGTCAAGCTCGCTTCTTGGAGCAATACCAACCCGCTATTTTGGCTGAACCTTTCCAGCTCGCTGCGCCAGTTTTCTTTCTGTTGTTTGTAGATATTCCAGACCGATACCGAAAAATTACCGTCTTGATCCAGCGGCAGTGCGACATCGCTTTTAATACAATTGAACGAGAACTGTGGTGCCAACACATTGGCACTGACTTCAGGTACTTCTGATACATCAAACGACCAATTCAGTGCACCCGAACTGATCCCCAACGCTCCTGCGACAACCCCCAATCCTGCTACAACCTTGGTATAACGCGACATCAAACTTACCTAACCAACAACAACAATTACTAAGCAGCTACAGGCTGATCAGCCATACACCAACCCGCTATATACAAAACAGATAACCATAATAAGGAAAGCGGCCTATTGGCCGCTTTGAGTATCAGTAATGGCTACCATTGTCATAGTATGCCGACGGCGTCAGCGCAGTGAAAATCACAGCAATACCCTGATCTGGTTCTTCAAATTCAGCGCGGACGGCCTCGGTGATCAGCTGTGCGACTTGATCCTGCACCTCTTGGCCCCGATCAAACCACAACACTTCCACAAACGGGTAGGCATCAGACACCTCACCATCAAAAATAAAGGTGGTTGAAACATGCTCGAGGGTAAAATCCTCGCGAGGACAAGCCATTAACGGCTCCAAAACATCAACCAACTTGGTCGACAATGCCTTCACATGATCAAATTCAACAGCTCGAAAACGCAGGTGTGGCATGGTGACTCCAATTTTTCTCAACTAGAAAAAGCCACAAGATACCATCTAACACATCTTTTTCGCAGCTATTTTTGTCAATTTCAAGTCAGACTCTTCCCATCCCCCATCCGTTCAAGCTGTTTCACATTTCAATACGAGAAACATTTTGCTACCATACACACAAATAAAACATCGTTCAATTAAGTAAAGGTAGCAATAGTATGCTCAAAAAATTACTCCCTATTTTAGCGCTTAGCCTCATCGCTACTTCACAAGTTAATGCAGCAAGCGGCAACACTGACCAGCGCATCAGAGAGCTAGAATATCAAATACGTTTACTGACCCAACGCGTAGATAGCCTAGAAAGAGAACTTGACCGGGAACAAGATTACAGTCGCCATGATCGTATGTACCAGTGTCAACTGAACATCTTCGGCCAACAATACAAGGGCCGTTCGTCAAGCCGTGGCAAGGCGATCACCAAGGTCGTCAATCAATGCAGCAGTGATCATGACGATATGTTCTGCCGCCCCGAAGCGGTTAGCTGCAACAATTACTGATAAACAACACGCCCTCAACTGAGGGTGTTTTTTTGAATAAGCAACAGACGTAAAAAAGCCCCGACATTTCTGTCGAGGCTTTCGAAGGTGGCAGGGGTAGAGAGATTCGAACTCCCAACACGCGGATTTGGAATCCGCTGCTCTGCCAATTGGAGCTATACCCCTGTAGTTATTTTAAAGACTTAACTCTGTCTGAATAAGTGGCGGAACGGTCGGGCTTGCGTTCAAGCGGGACTCATTCGACCAAAGGGCGAACCCTTCTAAATAAAGTGGCGGAGCGGACGGGACTCGAACCCGCGACCCCCGGCGTGACAGGCCGGTATTCTAACCAACTGAACTACCGCTCCACACGGTGATAAACATGTTCATGTCTATCCGATACACGTCGTTCAATACGCATATCTAAATTGGAAGCCTGGCGATGTCCTACTCTCACATGGGGAGACCCCACACTACCATCGGCGCTATTACGTTTCACTACTGAGTTCGGCATGGGATCAGGTGGGTCCATAATGCTATGGTCGCCAAGCAAATTCTGTTTATTCACCGCCCTCGGGCAGCAAATAGCAATCTGGGAAAATCTGACTAGCTCTTACTATCAAGCTCTCAACACTCATTCAAGTGCTCATGGAGTCCGCTAAAACCCCTTGGGTGTTGTATGGTTAAGCCTCACGGGCAATTAGTACAGGTTAGCTCAACGCCTCACAGCGCTTACACACCCTGCCTATCTACGTCGTAGTCTTCAACAACCCTTTAGGAACCTTATAGGTTCAGGGATGACTCATCTCGAGGCTCGCTTCCCGCTTAGATGCTTTCAGCGGTTATCGATTCCGAACTTAGCTACCGGGCAATGCGTCTGGCGACACAACCCGAACACCAGAGGTTCGTCCACTCCGGTC